>NZ_JBHJYN010000006.1:0-459259 GCF_042270185.1 Streptomyces sp. NPDC055962 | reverse complement strand
CAGGAACACGGCCGCCCAGGGCGGAACGGGGTGGGCGGCGCAGCCGTCGGTGTAGCGGACGCGGTCGTGCAGGGCGAGCGTGGCCACGGCGGTGTGCCACCGTCTCCTTGCATAGACAGTCGACCTGGGCGACCGGCTACTGCAGACTCAACCACCGATGCGAACGCCAACCCCGCAACTACCTCCCCCTTCTCGGCCTCGCCGCAGCACTCTGCTGCTACAGACGACTCGCCCGACTCACCACATAGGACACGGTCGTAGTGATTTCCGCACGCTGGTCTTCCGGCGTTCGTCGACCGGCCACCAGGTGGCGGCATGCTCCTCCCTGGCATTGCTGAACACGAAGACGCCGTCTTCGTCTACTGGGGGAGTACACATGCCGAGACGTCACACATGCCGCGGAGGGATCGTCGCCGTCGTGGGAAGTCTGCTTGCCGTTTTCGCGCTGCCTGCCGGGCAGGCGACGGCCGCTGCGGAGCCGCTCACCGACCCCGCTCGGTTGGTGGCGCTGGCTGCCGGGCTTGGCGACGATCGTACCGCTGGCGTCCACTACGAGGACGGGCGCCCCGTCCTCGCTGTCACCGACCAGGCCGCTGCCGAGACGGTGCGGGTTGCGGGAGGGACGGCGGAGATCGTCGCCCACAGCCAGTCCGAGCTGGACACCGCACAGGCTGACCTGAACACGCTTGCCGGTATCCCCAACACCGCGTGGGGCGTCGACCCGAGCAGCAACAAGATATCCGTCGATATCCACGACGGAGTCTCCGATGCCGACCGGACTCGCATCGAGAAGATCGCCGAGGCGCACGGGGACGCGGTGAGCATCACCAAGCGCCAAGGTGCGCTGGAGAAGTCGGCGTATGAGATGCGGGGCGGCCTCGGTATCACCTCGAGCAACCGGATATGCAGCGCCGCGTTCAACGTCACCGACGACGCCGGGAACCGGTACATGCTCACCGCTGGGCACTGCATGGTCGGTGGGTACTACGACTGGAACCGGCGCACCGGGAACGTTCCGCTGGGCAGGGTGACCCACTGGCAGTCCGAGCCGGGCGACTGGGCCATCGTCGCCCACAGCAACCCCAACGTCATCGCGTACGGGGTCGTCCAGTACCGGGACGGCTCGGAGTCGCAGATCACCAACTCGCGTCCGGCTGTGGACGGCGAGAAGGTCAAGCGCGTCGGCACCATGAGCCAGGACCTCGACGGGATGGTGCTCGAGCCGAGCACGACCGTCAACTGTGACGATGGAAGCACTTACTACAACATGATCAAGACCAGTCTCTGTAACGTCGCTGGGGACAGCGGCGGGGGGATGTTCACCGGGACGACCGCCCTGGGCATCACGTCCGGCGGCAACTACGTCGACCAGCCCTGTGGCAACACCGACGGTCAAAGCGACCGCGTCACCTTCTACCAGCCGGTGTACAAGGCGATCATTCCTTACGACCTCAAGGTCTACTGACCCACTGCCCGCCACGAAACCCGGTCGCCCGCCGCCCCGTCACAGTGGCGATCCGGCACGTCGCCACCACACGCATCCGCCTCCTCACCGCCAGTCAGCCTCCTGGGAGCCACCATGCCTGCCGTCACCGCCCGTGCCACCAGCCTCTTGGCGCCGTTCGTCCTGCTGGGCGCGGGGGTCCTCGCCCTGGCGGGCTGCGGGGAGGAGCGTGCTGACCCTCCCCGCCCCCGGGCCGGTGGCCCGTCTCCGGCTACCGAGCGGGAAGCACGGGCCCACCGGGTCGCTGGCGCCTGGGACGGATCCCGAGCCGCTGAGGAGTGGCGGAAGGGATACCACCCGATGGGAGAAGCGGTGCAACTCCCCCACGGCGGCCTCCGCGACGGAGCCGACACCCGCGCCTACGAGAGGCAGAACTTCGTGCTGCGCGGTGGCCTGCCCGCCCTCCCCCAGCAGGACGGGTACGCCCAGTGGGAGGACGGCCACACGCTCCAGATGCCTCTGACCGGGGCACGGACAGCGTACGAGTCCCTGGCCCGCGGTGGCGGCGCCGGGCCACACCTCACAGTGACCGGTGCGGAACTCGGCGAAATGACCCTGGCCACCAGCCGCGGCCCCGCGACCGTACCGGCGTGGCTGTTCACCCTGGACGGCTACGACGGCCCACTCAAGCAGGCCGCCCTCCTCCCCTCAAAGCTGCCCGAACCACCGGTCGGCCCGGTCGAGCCGATCCCCTCCTCCCGCGTCCTGACCCCGATCGACCGCCTCACCAGGATCGCCGAGGACGGCCGATCCGTCACTGTGGCCGCTGCGCACGGCTCCTGCGACACAGGTCCTGCCGTGGATGCTCTGGAGACGGACGACAGCGTGGTGCTGTCCGCCTACTCCACCGGCCGGAACGACGGCCCCTGTACCGCCGAGCTGGACAAGGAAGGTGTGACCGTGCAGCTGGACCGGCCGCTCGACGAGCGCGTCCTCCTGGACGCCACCACGGGAAGGCCGGTTCCTTACGGTGGGCCGGACGACCCCTCGCCGAGCTGGAGCCGTTGAAAGCCGCGGACGTCCTCCTGCACTGTGTTTTGTCCGGTCGAACCGGCCGCACCGCGCGTGCCAAGGCGGTGCACGTCGTGGAGCTTCCCCAATATGCGAACGCCGACATCGACGCCGAGCTCGTCGAGGAGCGAAGCGAGGCCCGAAAATGGGGGGACTTCCCCAAATGGTTAAGACCGTGTCCTATGTGGTGAGTCGGGCGAGTCGTTTGTAGCAGCAGAATGCTGGGGCGAGGCCGAGAAAGGCCAGGTAGTTGCGGGGTTGGCGTTCGAATCGGTGGTTGAGTCGACGGTAGCCGGTGAGCCAGGTCATGGTGCGTTCGATGACCCATCTGTGGCGGCCCAACCGTTCGCTGGATTCGACTCCCTTGCGGGCGATGCGGACGCCGATGTGCTTGCTCCATAGCCATTTCCTCAGGTGAGGGACGTCGTATGCCTTGTCCGCATGGAGGCGCTGGGGTTTGAAGTAGCCGCCGCGGTGGGGGCCGTGTCTCGTTTGATGACCCGTGATCATGGGCTCAGGGCGAGGCTGCCGTGGGTGTTGGCCGCGGAGAGGCCGACGAGGAGGAGCAGTCCGTTCGCGTCCGACAGGACGTGCATCTTGGAACCCGGCTTGCCTCGGTCCACGGGGCTCGGACCTGTGAGTTCGCCCCATTTTTAGCCTTGACGTGGGCGGAGTCGAGCACGGCCCGGGACAGGTCGAGCAGGCCGGCGTCGTCCAAGCGGTGCAGCATCTCCTCGTGCAGCCGGCCCCAGACACCGGCCCTGGACCAGATCAGGAACCTGCGGTGGGCCGTCGACGCCGCCAACGACACCGCCTGCCGTCTCCTGCGGCTGCCGACGATCCGTGCCGAGTTCCCCGACATCGCCTCCGCAGCGACCAAAGATCAGATGACCTACCGCGGCTTCCTCGCCGAACTGCTGATAGCCGAGTGCGACGATCGCGCACGGCGCCGTTCCGAACGGCGGATCAAAGCAGCCGGCTTCCCCCGCGAGAAGTCCCTGCGGTCCTTCGACTTCGACGCCAACCCCAACATCGACCCGGCCACCATCCACACCCTGGCAAGCTGCGAGTGGATCAAGAAGAGTCAGCCGCTCTGCCTGATCGGCGACTCCGGCACCGGCAAGTCCCACATGCTCATCGCCCTGGGCACCGAGGCCGCGATGAAGGGCTACCGCGTCCGCTACACCCTCGCCACCAAGCTCGTGCACGAGCTGGTCGAGGCGGCCGACGAGAAGCAGCTGAACAAGACCATCGCCCGCTACGGCCGCGTCGACCTTCTCTGCATCGACGAGCTCGGCTACATGGAACTCGACCGCCACGGCGCCGAACTCCTCTTCCAGGTCCTGACCGAACGCGAGGAAAAGAACAGCGTCGCCATCGCCTCCAACGAGCGCTTCGGCGGCTGGACCAAGACCTTCACCGACCCCCGCCTCTGCGCGGCCATCGTCGACCGACTCACCTTCAACGGCACCATCATCGAAACCGGCACCGACTCCTACCGCCTCGCCTCCACCCGAGCCCAAGCGGAGCGAGCAACCGGCTGAGAGACCGCGGAGCTGCGTCATGAGGCGCTGACGGAGTTCCAGCCTCGATCTCCCGCAGCAGTTCCCCGTCATCGTCATAGAGCTCAAGACTGAACCGCAGACCGAACCGGGTCAGCAGCGCAGCCAGATCCTCAAACCGTTGAGGATCGACAACTCCGTTCAGGAGCGTGTCCCCGTCGGTCGGGTCGACCTCGATGCGGCACCAGCGACCTCATACGACTCCCACGACGAACCTGATCTGGAACTCCAGCCGGCCCCGATGAACCGCTCGGCCACCCACGATGCACCCGGGGCTCCTGCCAGGCCGCCATACACGTTGTTGTTGATCTCATGCCAGGCGGGATCGAGCGGCTGGCCCTCATCGGATATGTCCACAGCTGGATTATGGAGCAGACCCCACCACCCGCGAATCGCACACACGATCGACACCAAAACTCATCGATGTTGATCACTGCACACCGGGCCACACGCCTCCCGAACTCCTCGACAGGCGACTCCCCAAGAAGTCGTCATAGCCATGGACGTGTCATTCACCGCCCATGCCGATGGTCGCGTTGCCGGGGTGGGAGAGCGGCTCGCGACTCAGGGTGGGCAGGTGGAAGTGCATGCGGCAGTACGGGGTGTGCCGGCGGAGACCGTCAGCTTCCACATGGATGGAGGAAAGGTCCACCGAGCCCCCCTCCCCGATGACGGGCCGGGAATCGAACGTTCTCCATCTGAGCGCCAGGCTCTTGATAGCGCCGCGATCGCGCTCGGAACCGTCTGCGACGATGGCGGGCATGGATGTGCGGAGCAGGAACCATGTGAGGGTGACCGGGCGGGCCGGTGGACCGGTGGTCGTGCTGGCGCACGGTTTCGGGTGCGATCAGAACATGTGGCGTCTGGTGGTGCCGATTCTGGAGCGTGACTTCACCGTCGTCCTCTTCGACCACGTGGGCGCGGGCAGCTCGCAGCTGTCGGCCTGGAGCCGCGCGCGGTATTCCTCGCTGGACGGGTACGTGAGCGACGTGTTGGAGGTCTGCCGGGACCTGGGGCTGGGCCCGCTCACGTTCGTGGGTCATTCGGTGAGCGCCATGATGGGCGTGCTGGCCGCCGTCCGTGAGCCCGAGGCATTCGCCGGCCTGGTGCTGCTCGCCCCCTCGCCGTGTTTCGTCGACGACCCGGCCGCCGGCTACCGGGGTGGGTTCAGCGCCGCCGACATCGATGAGCTGCTGGAGTCCCTGGACGCGAACTACCTGGGCTGGTCCGGGGCCATGGCGCCGGTGATCATGGGCAACCCCGAGCGGCCGGAGCTGGGCCAGGAGCTGACGAGCAGCTTCTGCCGTACGGACCCGGAAATCGCGCGGGTCTTCGCCCGGGTGACATTCCTGTCCGACAACCGCGCCGACCTCGCCGGTGTGCGGGTGCCGACCCTGGTCGCCCAGTGCTCCCACGACGCGATCGCCCCGCCGGAGGTGGGAGCTTTCGTCCACGCACAGATCCCGGGCAGCCGGCTGGTCACGCTGAACGCGACCGGGCACTGCCCGCAGCTCGCCGCACCGCAGGAGACCGCCGCGGTGATCGCCGCGTTCGCGGGGACCGCCCGGTGATGTCCACGGCCGACGACACCGAGGACGGCAAGGACCCCCTCCAGGGTCCGGCGGACCAGGACGCCCGGTTCTCCGAGCTGCTGGAGGACAGCGCGGAGGACCTCTACGAACACGCCCCCTGCGGTTACCTGTCCACGCTGCTGGACGGCCGGATCGCGAAGATCAACACCACGCTGCTGGACTGGCTCGGCTACGAGCGCGGCGACCTGGTGGGCCGCAAGAACTTCTCCGAGCTGCTGACCGTGGGCGGCCGGCTCTACCACGAGACGCACTTCGCGCCGCTGCTGCGGATGCAGGGCGAGATCAGCGGCATCGCCCTGGAGCTGAAGACCGCGAACGGCTCCCGCCTGCCCGTCATGGTCACCTCGACCGTGAAGACCGGCAGCGACGGCGAACCGCTGCTGATCCGCACCACGATCTTCGACGCCCGCAACCGCCGCGCCTACGAGACCGAGCTGCTGCGCGCCCGCCAGGAAGCCGACCGCGAACGCAACCGCCTCAAGCTCCTCAACACCACCCTCCAGAAGACCCTGCTGCCGCCGGTGATGGAAAACGTGCCGGGCCTGGACGTCGCCGCCTATTACCACATCGCCTCCGTAGACGAGGTCGGCGGCGACTTCTACGACCTCTTCCCCCTCGCCGCGGGCACCTGGGGCATGTTCCTCGGCGACGTATGCGGCAAGGGCGCCGCCGCAGCGGCCGTCACCTCCCTGGCCCGCTACACCCTGCGCGCCGCCGCCGTCTACGACCCCGCCCCGGCCGCCGTCCTCGGCAACCTCAACACCGTCCTGAACCACGAGTACAACGGCACCGACCCCCGCTTCTGCACCGTCGTCTTCGGCCTGCTCACCCCCGACACCCAGCGGGGCGGCTTCCGGATCACGCTGGCCAGCGGCGGACACCCCCCGGCCCTGCTGATGCGCGCCGACGGCACCGCCGACTACCTGCCCACCCCCGGAGGGCAGCTCATCGGTGTCCTGCCCGACGCCCACATCTCCACCACCACCGTCCGCCTCGCCCCCGGCGACACCCTGCTCCTGCACACTGACGGCCTCACCGAAGCCCACACCGTCGCCGGCGGCGACGACGGCCGCTACGGCGACGACGCCCTCCTCGACTTCGGCCGCGCCCTGGCCCCCACCACCGCATGCGGTGCCATCGGCGCGGTCCGCGACCTGCTGGACACCTTCGGCACCGGAGTGGACGACGACACCGCCGTCCTGGCCGTCCACGTGCCCCGAAACCCCAGTGAAGAGCAGCAGTGACCAAGCACCTGACCCTCCACACCCGCACCACCACCGCCGGTCCCGTCATCGAATTCGCCGGAGAACTCGACCACCACACCGCACCCGAAGTCCGCGACGCCCTCCCCGGGCTCAACCTGCGACCCGGCCAGCAGCTCGTCCTGGACCTGACGGAAATCACCTTCTGCGACTCCAGCGGCATCAGCGTCCTGATCGCCGCCCGCAACCACGCCCTGGCCTGCGACGCGTCCATCGCCCTGGCCGGGGTCCCCGAACGCGTCGCCCGGATCTTCCGCATCGTCGGCCTGGACCACGTCTTCCCCACTCACCGCACCGCCCAGGCCGCCGAAGACGCCTGGCGAATCGCCTCCGAATGAACGGCCGTGCCGTCCGGCGGAGCGTGCCGGAACAAGGACGCGTGCTCGGCAGGTTACTCGTAGGTGGTGGCGGGGGACATCCGCTGTTGGTTTCGGTCGCACCAGTACGGATAATCACTGTGGTCAATATGTGAATGGTCAGTGAAGGAGTGGGCGGCGTGGGTGGTGGAGTGGATTTTGTCGGCGGGCTGCGGGCCGACGGTCTGCCCGCGGCGTTGTCGGATCCTGTGCGGCTGGCGGCTGTGGCTGCGACGGGGCTGCTGGATACCGGGCCGGAGGAGGTCTTCGAGGATCTCGCGTCTCTGGCGGCTCGGATGACCGGATCGGGGCGGGCGTTCGTGACGCTGGTCGATGGGGAACGCTCTTTCTGGAAGTCGTGTGTCGGTGTAGAGGCCCCGGGGCTCGCGCAGCGGCAGAACCCCGTTCGGGAGAGCTTCTGCTTCTTTTTGGTGGGGCTGGCCGGGGATGCTTTCATCGTGAACGACGCCGCCGCTGACCCACGCACTCGCGACCACCCCTCGGTCGGGCCGATGAACATCGGGGCATGGGCGGGCTATCCGCTGATGAGCCCCGACGGGCAGGTGCTGGGCAGTTTCTGCGTCATCGATGACGTCCCGCGTACCTGGTCGCAGACCGATCTGACCACGCTCGCCACGCTCGCCCGGTCCGTCTCCGCGGAAGTCCATCTGCGTCAGAGCCTGGCCGCCGCGCAGAAGGCGCAACAGGTCTCGGCCGACCTCGCCCACTCCCTGCAGCAGGGTCTGCTGCCTCCGGCGCTGAGGCCGGTGCCCGGCCTGGACGCGGCCGCCTCCTATCTGCCCGCCTCAGCCATCGGACCCAGCGACGTGGAAGTCGGCGGCGACTTCTACGACCTCTTCCACACCACCGGCGACGCCTACGGGGCGGTGCTGGGTGACGTGTGCGGCAAGGGCGTGGAAGCGGCGAAAGTCACCGCGATGGCCCGCTACACGGTGCGCGCCGACGCCGGGCTGAGCGCAACCCCCGCGCGGCTGCTGGCCCGGCTGAACAGCGCGATGTTCGCCCAGAACTCGCCACGCTTCCTGACCGCGGTCTACACCACCTTCCACGCCACTCCCGCCGGCCTGTCCGGGCGAATCGCCCTGGCCGGGCACCCGCCGGCCCTCGTACGCCGGGCGGACGGAACGGTTCACGAGCTCGGCCAGGCCGGAACGCTCCTGGGCGTCATGGAGCAGATCCACCTCACCGACGTCGACTACCAGCTGTTTCCCGGGGACCTGCTGCTGCTCTACAGCGACGGTGCGTGCGAGGCGCGGCCCCGTCCCGGGATGACAGCTGGGCAGAAGGGCCCTGGTGTGTTCGGAGAGAAGGAGCTCGTCGCCGCTCTTGCCGCCACCCACCCGCTCGACGCCACGGCCACCATCGAACATCTCACCGCGGTCCTGGCCGCCCATCACGGTGGCTGGGCAAGTGACGACACCGCACTGCTCGCCCTGCGCGTCCCCCCGGCCGCCTGACCGGGTCGGTCCCTATGTCCGCGTCTGTCATGCTGGCCAGATGGACGCTCCGGGCGACGACATAGAGGACGGCCTGAGCGTGCTCGGCGTGACGTTCCACGGTCCCGACGCCTACGTACTGACCCTGCGCGGAATCACCGGCCCCGGCGACAGCGGCGTCCTCGAGGAAGCCTTCGCCCGGGCCACCGTTGCCGCCCGGCCTCTGATCGTGGACCTCGGAGCTCTCGAGTTCGGCGACGAATCACTCCTCGGCCTCCTCCTGCACGCCCGCCTGAGCCACCGGACCGTCCTCGTCGGTCCGCTCAGCGCCTCCTTCAGCCACCGGCTCGCCGTCACCGGCACCACGACCGTCTTCACGATCCATCCCACACTCACCCAGGCCCTGGCCGGCATCACAGCGCTCCCCGGCACGGACACCTGACCCGCCAACAGACGGAGCTCACCCTCCACACCTCGTGCCTCCCGCGAAGCAGCGCGATGAACACGCCCGGCCCATGACTCACGCCAACCGGACGGGCCGTCAGCATTCTTGTCGCAGCGGCAGGCGTGGGGCACATCATCCAGGGAAGTAGCGGAAGTACGTGCGCGGATCTCCGCTGCGTCCAGGCGCAGTGGAAGGACCCTCATGGCGACAGCACTCACGACCTCCGGCGCAAGAAGAACCGCGGTACCGGCAGCACTTCCGCAGATCGCCGACCCGTCGAAGATCTCCCCGAAGGATGCCCGTGCGCTGGGCAAGCTGTTCTTCGAACAGCTGCAGGTCCTCGAAGAGGGCACCCACGAGCACCAGTACGCGCGCAACACCCTCATCGAGATGAACCTGTCCCTGGTGCAGTACGCCGCGCGACGCTTCCGCAACCGTGGCAACGGCCAGATGGAGGACATCATCCAGGTCGGGACCATCGGCCTGATCAAGGCGATCGACCGCTTCGAACTCTCCCGCGAGGTCGAGTTCACCACCTTCGCGATCCCCTACATCGTCGGCGAGATCAAACGCTTCTTCCGCGACACCACCTGGGCCGTCCACGTCCCCCGGCGCCTCCAGGAGCTGCGCGTCACCCTGGCCAAAACCAAGGAAGACCTCTCCCGGATCCTGGACCGAGACCCCACCGTCGCCGAGCTCGCCACCCACCTGGACATCAGCGAGGAAGAGGTCATCGACGGCCTCGTCGCCGCCAACGGATACACCGCCGGCTCGATCGACCTGCCCATCAGCTCCGAGAACAACGACGCCGGCGCCACCTACGCCGACATCACCGGCGGACTCGACCCCGGCATGGAACTCGTGGAGAACATCCACGCCCTGGCACCCCTGCTGGCAGACCTCGAAGACCGCGACCGGGAAATCGTCCAGATGCGCTTCGGCCAGGAAATGACCCAGTCCCAGATCGGCGAGCACCTCGGCCTCTCCCAGATGCACGTCTCCCGCCTCCTCACCCGCATCCTCGCCAAGCTCCGCCACGGCATGCTCAACCAGAACTGAGCAAGCAGGGGTTCCACGCGGCGGCAGTCGCCTGAGGATAGGCCGGGCTGCGCTGGGACGGGCTTCTTTTCAGTGTGGCGCCAGAAGGAGGTCCTCGTAGCTGTGATGGTGGCGGCTGGTGATGCGATAGTGCAGGAGGTCGGCCGCGCGGGCGGGGTTGCCGGAGTCGTTGAGGGCTCGGGCGAGGGTGTCCTGGATGATCTCCCGCTCCACGCGTACGCCGCCGATCCGTTCGGCTTTCTCGCCCAGCGCGGCCAGTGTGTCGGCCGCTGCGCGGGGGTTGCCTTTGGTGATGTGGGCCAGCGCCTGGACCACGGGGGCCAGGATCTCGCGGTAGTCGGGTCGTGGGTCGGCGGCCGCCCGGGCGGCCAGCTGTTCCAGGTCTTCGGTCGCGGCTTCGACGGCCAGGGCTAGGGCCAGGTTGAAGGTGTGGAAGACCTCCGCCATCCCGCCGGGCGCGGCGAGGAGTTCTCGAATGTGGTCCGGGTCGCTGCGGCCGGCCGGCTCCTGGCCGACGAGCGTCAGGCGCCAGTTCGTTGCCGCCCGCATGCCCACGTCCTCATGCCGCAGCGCCGTATCGGCCCGGCGTCGGGCATCGGCGAAGTCTCCGCAGGCGATGGACTGCAGGGCGGCGTGCCAGTTCAGATGTCCGAGCTGCACAGCTTGGGGATCCTGCGCCATCCACTCGTCCAGTATCCGGGTGGATGCCGGGCCCGCGCCGAGTTCTTGCTCGGCATGGGCGAGGGCGTGCACGGCCACTCCTGAGCGGGCGTTGAGGGACAGGGCGTGCTCGGCGAGCCGGTGCGCTTCGCGCACCCGGCCCTGCTCCGCCCTCACCGCCGCGAGGCAGCTCGTCCACGCCCAGCTGTCCGGTCCGGCAAGCGTGGCCTGCTGTTCCACCAGGACGTCTCCGCACGTGCGGTAGGCGGCGTCTCCGCCGGCGGGGAAGGCGTCAAGCATCAGCGTCGCGACCTCGTCGGCCGGCCAGCGCTCGAAGTGCGCCACGAGGTGATCTGCGGTCAGCCGGTACTGACGGTGGGTGTGCAGGAAGATTCCGTACACCAGACTCGCTTCCCGCTCACCGATGGCCTGCGCGTCCCGGTGAGCGGTGAGCAGCTGCTGCTTGAGGACCGTGTCGCTCATCCGCTCGGACGTCGCGAGCGTCAGCAGGCCCCGAGCCAGACCACATCCAGGTTCCTCGGCCACCCACCTCCGCAGCAGCGGCAGCGTCTTCCCGCTCAAGGCCAGAAACTCTGCCACCGCCCGCTCACCGACCGGCACATCAGCCGCCACGGCACCCCTCGCCCTCACTGCCTCGGCCCCTGTGCGCGGTGCATCAGTACGCGGCCCTGAAAATCGCGGTGCAGATGATGCCGCTGTTTCCGCAGTGGTTGCGGGCCAGGTTGAGGGGCAGACCTGCGTGGTTGCCGCTGCCCAGGCCGCTCCCGGCGACTGTGGCTCCCTCGGCCCGTGCGTCGGTGTGGTTCATGCACGTGTTGCCGAACGTCGCGTTCCCGATGCCGATCACGTTCGCCTCAGCAGTGCCGGCGGGGAGCAGAGCCGCCCCGGCGACCGCTCCCAGCACCATGGCCCGCGCGCCGGTGTTCCGTGTTTCCCTGTTCATCGTCCACTCCTGTATCGGGGCCGGGCCCTGCCTGGCCTGGCATATGCGCCTGCTTCTTGATCAACGACCGGACGCGGCCCTCGACACGACCGTGTCAACCCTGCGCACGGCTCCGTTCGAGGGCCGCTCGGGTCAAGCGTTCGTGGAAGAGACCCCGGCTGTCTGGTGGCGCAGGGTGAGGTGGCCGGCGGCGACGGATCCGGCGACGTCTGTTGCGGTGGGAATGGAAGGCTTCTTCGAGGAGGGTGAAGGCGGAGACACCGGCCAGCGTGCCGACCGTGGCGCTGATGTTGTGCACCGTTTCGTCGGGTGCGCCGAGGCCGGTGGCGACCTCGGCAAGCATGCGCGGGTTGGACTCGTGCAGGCACAGCCGGTGCAGGTCGGCGAAGGTGGTGCCCCGGCCCAGGGCGTTGAGTCCGCGGTGTGCGGCGCGGGGAACTTGGTGCGGTAGGTGGCGCCGACCCCACGTGCCCGGATCATCATGTGCGGGGTGTCCTGCTCCGGCGGCATCGTCACCCGCCAATCCTCGGTGACCGGCTCGATCGCCCAGTCCTCCACCACCCAGTCACCCCCCTTCGGGTCGGGGTGGCCGATGACCATCGCGCCGGCTCCTTCGCCGAAGATCGCCGGGAACAGCCACTGGTCGAGGTCCTCGCGCTCGCCGCGGTGCACGCCGCGCGATCCGGAGCGATCCGGCGCCTTCACTCGACGGCCTCGACATCGGCAATCGCAAGCTCGTGATCGACGGCCGGGTCCGGCCTCTGGACGCGCTGACACTGCACGTCGCCGAGCGAGTGGCTGGACCACCGACGCTGCCGCTGGCCCGACACTGCTAACCCGCCTTTGCTGATCAACAAGTTCACCACCTTGGGCATCGGTCCGATCAGCGCGGTCTCCTTGACCACACCGCTTCGCGGCCAGGCCACCACCATCAGTTCCGCGTCGACCGGCGGTTCGAAGAAGTCCTCGTCCATGGCCCCGACCCCCTCCACCTCGCCGAAGTCTTCGGACTCGACGCGAAGACCACGATTCGCTACACGGACTCCGCGCGGACGCTGTTGGAACAGGCCGCTGAACAGCAGCTTCGATGAAACCCGCTCGACCGGACACCCGATGAAGGCAATCATGAGCGAGTGACCTCGACCGAAGCAGCAGCAACCGCTCTAGAAGACCATGCTGCCCTCTGGGGCATGGGCGAGATCCGCGCAACCGACGTCGTCACCGCTGCCTGTGATGCACTCGTTTCCGGTCTCGACAGTCCTGCCCTGCGGATCTTGGCCGCGTGCACACGCGCGGAAGCGGATTACGACGTTCCCGACCTCCTTCCGCCGGCACTCGACGAATTGGGCCTCACCTTCCACCCAGCGGGCAGCGTTGCCGGACAGGAAGCCGCCACGCGAGCACTTGCCGCCCGGATGCTGGCCGGCAAACTGACACCACGCGAGCTGGCGTTCCAGATCCATCAGCGATTTGGGCATGAGCTGCCTCTGGCCGAGCAACTCGCCAACTTGGATGACGACTACGACGTCCTCGAATACGGCGACAGAACACAGGCACAGGTCGACGCCGAGGTCACGGCCGAAGCTCTTCGCCTTGCACAGCACCCTCGTGTTCCAACCGAACCCACGGACACGGGACCGGCATTACCTCGTCAGAGCGACTCTCACCCCAAGGGCAAGTCTTCCGAAATCCCACCTGGATCAAATTGGGCACCTACTTGCCCCTTCGATTCGTCGTCAGCTGGGGGCACAGGCGTGCCACCTTGATGCGCTTGGCGCAGGCGAACGGGTCCCAGCACTGTGGCTGGTTGTCCCAGATTGCGGGAACACCGAGAACGGGCTGTCCACACCACTGGCAGATCGAGTTTCGCGACTGGTCGGTCATCCCGGATCGCTCCTCTGTCAGTCATTCCTGGCGCCACGGGTCCTTCATTCTCGGCCACCAGCGCTGTTACGGCTACGTGCTCTCTGGCTACCTCACGCAGTACAAGGTCACAGACGGGACCGTGCCCGCGTCGGGGCGACGCGGGCAGAGGCACACGTCGACCAACTCGGACAAGACCATCACGGTGACCGTGGCCGCACTGCCAATGATCCCGCAAGGTGCGGTCGGCCTCCTGGTTCAGCCCCTCGCCCTCCTCACCCAGACCGTGGAGGCGTGGCGTGCGGTCGGGCACACGCCCTCGCTGTCGGTGTGGAGCCTCGGCGCCGATCTGCTATTGGACGCGCTCGATGTGCGGTGCACGTCCGACCCCGCCCAACTCGCCATGCAGCCGGTACAGAGGCCGGCCCGATGCTGGTCTTCGCGCCGTACGCGAACCCGCCCACGCAGTGCCTCGGCGGACAACCACGAACAGCGCTCGAGAGGGTGAGCCAGCCTCTACATCTCGTCGTCGGCTGGGTGTTGACGAGTGCCGGAAACGGACTGTTACCTCTCCCGCATCACCGGCCCTGGCTCAACTCTGTGGTCAGCAGACGCGCTGGGCTGTCGCTGATGACTCACGTGAGGTCAGACCATGGCTGTGTCCCCGAACCTGGTGCCCGCATCGGTCACCGCCGTCAGCGGTCTCGCGACCGCTTTGGCCGGCTGCCCTTGGTGGGGCGTGGTGATCGATCTGGTCCTGACTTCGGACTACGAGTTGGCCGTGCCGGCGTACGCGATGGTGAGAACTGTCATAGTCGATGTGTCGTGGCCGAGGAGGATCACCGCGGTTACGTGACCTTGGGCGACGGTGCGAATGATGCCGTCGTCCTGCCCGTAGGGCTCCGAGTACGCGAGGGGATCCTGCTGGGCGTCGACCAGGGCGAGCGCGAGGTCCCGCCGGGCGAGCTCGGGGAGCTGCTTGTACGTGTCAAAGACGTCGGTGGGGAAGTTGAGCCGGTAGGTCACGCCACTCCCCGGCCGCGGTCGTCCCGGTTGCCCCGGCGCGGCTCGGCGTCCCTGAGCACGTCGGCGGTGACATCCCTGGTCTCCAGGTCGTCAGGAAGAACACCGCGCACCTTCATGTGGGCGCGGGCGGCCTCGATGAGCGGCCGGGCCGACTCAAGCTGCTCGGCGGCAAAGGCCCAGCCGTCGAGGACGGCGGGCAGGTCCTCGATCGGGGTGAGGTTGACGTCCTGGAGCAGCTGCTGGCGTGACGCGGAGTGGGGCAGCGCGACGTGCAGCCGGTCCACGGTCCAGTCCTCGTGCGC
This sequence comes from Streptomyces sp. NPDC055962, assembly GCF_042270185.1. NCBI lineage: Bacteria > Bacillati > Actinomycetota > Actinomycetes > Kitasatosporales > Streptomycetaceae > Streptomyces > Streptomyces sp. NPDC055962. Next base: position 444,196 of record NZ_JBHJYN010000006.1, on the reverse strand, counting down.
CATATGCCCCTCCTGCAGTTGTGCCCGGACAGCCAGAGTAGCGCCAAGGGCAGCGGCGCGGTCGCAGCCACAGAAAACACACGGCGCGGTAGCTACTCCACCGCATCCAGGGAAAGCACAACCGCACAAGCAGGGACACAGCGCACGACACAACGCGGGACACGCGAGAGGGAGGGGCTCGGCAGCAAGACCGGACGAGCCGGGACAGGGAATCCCTCGAAACCTGGTTTCGGCAAAGGGCGTTGAGAATCAGCCCCCTCAGCGGGCATCATGAGCCCACTTTCCGCTCGGTCGATTCCCCGTGAGGGCGCCATGCACAGTACGGATCCGGCGGCAGCGCCCTCCACTGCTACGAGCAACACGCCCGCCGGGATTGCATCGTCTTCCGGGCCCATACCAGCCCCGCAGAGCGCGGGCGTCCCCCCAGCCACCTCACCCGTGCCGGACCAGACGGCTCCTGCCTCCACAGCCGCAACGCCGGACTCGAGTCCGGCCGGGCCACGTCGGCGCGAGCTGGTCGGCGAGGCTCTCGTGCCGGGCATACTCGAGAGCCCGCCGGGACAGAGACGACGGAAGGTCTTGTGGACTCTGGCGAGCGGTGCCGTCGTTGGTCTTCTCGCGTGGCTCGTCCCAGCCGCTCTGGACTACCTCGCAACCGAGCCGACGACACGCCACTCAAAACAGGTAGAGGAGACCCTCGACCGTGAGGGGCCGGCTTTCACAGCGTCCACGCGCGTGGACCCGGACCCGCTCTACATGGCTTATGTACTGGATCGCCCGCTAACCCGTTCCGAGGTCGCCACCTTCCTGGATCCCGGCCGCGATGGCCCCAACTTCGAGGCTGTGGAAGAACTGGCCGCGACCCACGATGGCCACGGTCTTGAGGACCCGGGCTGGGACAAAGCCGACGGATACTCATCCTCGTGGCTCATCGATCTCTTCAGCGACAAAGCTCAGGCAGTAATGGTATCGCGTGGTGGGCCCTGATAAAGCATCAGCACGAAAGCGTCGCGGTCGCCGGGGTGGGACTCTGGCTGTTGTTGTGCGCATGCCGGATGAACCGATAGCACTGACCAACTGTTGTGCCCGGGCTGGAGACAAGGATGGAGATGGCCAGTGTGTCTCCTGTGCGCACCACGCTTTTGACGTCGTAGGACTGCAGGTTTCCGGTGGGGTCGAGGCTGTGCTGCACTGCGGCTCGCGTCAGGTTCTGGGCGGGCATGCTTGAGAGGTGTGTCTGGGTAAGCCGCACCAGGGCGCTGATGTCTGTGCCCGGATGGCATGCTTCGTCGTTCTTCTCGGCGACCCGTGGTGTCCAGGCCGTGCCGGGGTGGCGGGTGTAGGTGAAGACGAGACAGCGTGACACCTTGACGGGCCCTCCTCCGGGAAGAAGTGACTTTTCGTCGTATATGGCGGATTCTGCGGTTGTGGCGGTGAACTTGCGGCGGGATTCGTCGTAGGTGATTATGGGAGCTTGGGTGTGCTGCCATATCACGGCGGTAAGTGTCCCGGCGTCGGTTTCGGTAGACACGTCGAGGGCGTGTGCTGTGTCGTCTGAAATGTCCCGGGCGCGTTGCATGACGGACGCGAGTGCCGTCTCCCTACGGTCATTGTTGATGTTTCCGTTGTTCCAGGCGGCATACCACAGCCAGGAGACGGCGACGCTGAGGATCATGATCAGCGTGAGCAAGGTGGTCAGACAGCCGGTGGTCACGAGGCGGCTCGCCCGCCTCATGACCACCGCGCTGCCGGGCTTGTTGGCTTCCACTAGCTGCCTTTGTACCCCATGTCGGTCAGGGCCTTGCTCATGACTTGGGCGTAGCCCGTGGTGCCAGCGTTTTTCGGGTGGAACGACTCAAGGCTGGCACAGATGTTCTCACCGGGCCACGGTAGGCAGGGAACCTGGTTGGCGGGATCTCCGTCGTGCCAGTCGCCGTCCCCGTTCGGGCCTGCGACTATGCGGTTGATCCACTCGTTGCTGTCGCAGATTCCGTGACCTTGGAATGTGGAAATCGGATCGGCGAACGCCACCTTGAGCCCCGCGCTGCGAAGCTCTGTGGCCTTGGCCTTCTGCTGGTCGCGGACGTAGTCGGCCAGAGAGTTTAGGGCGCCGAAGTTCGCGGTCACGCAGGGGCTGCTGCTGACCAGGCGGGGATAGCCCATGAGCACAATCTGTGCGTTCGGCGCGACACTTGTGATCTGGCGGATGAGGAGACCGGTGTCGGTGACTGATTGGTCGACCTTGCCGGTGTAGTCAGCAGGGTCGCACACTCCGATGATGTAACAGTTGGTGACGGCGTTGGTGAAATTGCCTCCGTCATTTCCGCCGATGGTAAGCATGACCAGTGTGGTGTCCGGACTGAGGACACCGGAGTCGATCTGGCTCTTCTCGCGGTAGTTGCCGATCAGTCCCCAAGGCGTGGGGTCCCCTGTGCTCAGCTGCCAGGTACGGGCGCCGGAGCAGCTGACGTCGAGGAAGTCGGCGGTGGCGCTTCTGTTGTCCGATAGCTCGCCGAGGCTGGTGCTCTGGCCGGGCAGCAGGACCTTGCGCGGCCAGGAGTTGTCGCTGCGTCGGCAGGCGTTCCAACCATTTTCCCCGTGGTCTTTATCGGACTCGGGTGAGTAGGCTCCGGCACCCTCGCCGGAGGTGTAGGAGTCGCCCATGGCGACGACCATATGCTTGGGTTTGCTGGCGAGCGGCTGGAAGGCGACGGCGTCCCAGGCGACGTCTTCGTCTGCGGTGCCGTCGGCGGTGGCGTTCGTCAGCTCCACCTGTGGCGTGCCGGTGAAACGGTAGATGCCGAGTTCCACCCAGGTGTTGGTGCTGAAGTGAGTGTTGATGTAGCGGTGGCGGTCGCCGCCGGCGACTCCCTTGATCACATAGTGGGCCTGCTGGGTGTGTGCTCCTGTGTCCGGCTGGTGGGCGAAGACGCGGGTCCACTCAACATTGCGGTTGAGGGTCCAGGTGCCGTCGATGGTCATCCGGCCACCAGCACCGCCGAGGTGTGCGGTGTCGCGTGTGTGCGTGTACCAGAAGTGGCCGCCGTGTCCACCGCCGATTTGGTGCAGGTCTCCCTTGGCTTCGTACTGGCCCAGGCCCGGTCCGGTCGCTGCCGGGTTGGGGTGGAATGTGAACTGGAAGTCGCCGGCGTCCGTGCCGGATGATCCGCAGTCGCTGTAGGTCGCGATGTTGTCGGGAACAGACTCCACGACCAGTGCCCCGGCGGGGGCAGCGGTGCAGTCCGGTGTCCCGTATTGAAGTCTGGTGCCGCGGCCTGGTTCCTCGCGGAGCGTGACGTACTTGATGTTCTCGTTGCCGCAGTCGAGGGAGCAGCTTGACTTCCATGTGACGTTGGCACCGCGCCACCAGTACGTTTCGTAGCATTTCGCGTCGGGGCAGTCCGGTGGGTTGGCGGCGTTGCAGTTGTTGGTGGCGTTGCAGAATGCGTTCAGCGGCGGCTTGATGAGGTCGCGCTGGGCAGCGGTGTTCCACCAGGCGGGGCGGAAGCCGACGCTGGCGTACCCGGACTCGCCGGGCCAGTCTTGGCGCCCTGAGGTGGCGTAGGAGTATCCGGTGTCCATGGACCAGGCGGTCCAGCCCATGACTTTTTCCTGGTAGGGCCAGTTCTGGGGCTTTGCGGCGTCACGCGGATCGGTCATGAACGGGTGTCGCGAGGGCGGGTAGATCGGGTTCGCGGGGTTGTTGTACCAGCCAAGGCCCCACGGCTTGCCGTCACCCTTGTTCTCATTGAAGCCGAGATTGTAGTTCCATAGTGCGGCAAACCAGTTCTCTGGCTTTGATGGGTCGTCGTTGTTGACGGTGATGGTCTGCCCGGTGGTGTGCAGTTGGTTCCACTTGTCAGCGAGGATGTACATGGACGCCGCGATATTGACCGCGTAGTCCAGGGCGACGGCCTTCTGCTTTGTCGGAGAGAGGGAGGTCTCGCCTTCCTTCTCGTAGCCTGCCAGGCGCATGCCGTCGGTGACCTGTCCGACTCCGTAACCGCAGTCGGACTCGTTCCAGTGGATTCTCCAGTAGGCGTCGGAGGTATCCCCCTCGTGTCCATAGAAGCCGGCGATCGCCGCGAGAGGGTTGCCCATCTGGCCGGGGACGGCGCCACTTTCGGCCTGCCACAGGTTCGATTCCTGGGCGAGCACGCCCAGGAGTACCTGGGCGGGGATACGCCCGCCGCCCTTGAGGGTGGGGGGCGGGAACAGTCCTTGGGGGTCGACGGTGCCCAGGCCTGTCTGGGCGCGCCAGCCGCCCTGCGTGATCCACTTGGCGCGCAGTTCGCCGCGGATCGCCATGTCGACGGCCCATTCGACCTGGTTTGATGTGGGCTGCAGCGCCAGTGCCGTGACGTCGTTGCGGGGGATGGAGCACCACCGGTCGGTGTCCACCGGGTTGTGCGCCCGTGCGTCTGCTGCCAGTGCGGCTCGCCCGTTGTTGCTGGACGCCTTTTCGGATCCGCTGACTGTGGGCAGGGCGGGTGAGAAGGTGTTCTTGCCTGTGCTGCTGGTCGTATCGGTGACTGCCTGGGTGATCTTCTCGCCGGTGGCGGTTGCGACACTGGTGATGGTGAGCGGGGCGTCACCGCTTCTCGTAGGGTCCTCGGTGGTACGAGCCGGGGACGAAGGTTCTTCCGTGGTGAAGCCCTTGCCTGCGTTACCGATGCGTACCAGGCCTGCACGTACGCCGGGCATGAGAATGGGATCGACGGCCAGTCTGCCGTGGCTTGAGACTTGCGTATCTGCCGGGACGTTCAGGCGGGTCACCCCTGTACCCGCAAGGTTCGCGTTTGTGGTGTCCCCGGTGAGGTATGCCTGTCCGCCAGTGCCTTGTTTCAGGGCCAGGTCTCCGAGCTTCCCTGACGCGAGCAGCGACGGTGTGCTCCCGTTCTTCCACAGCTTGGCGTGTGCCGTGTCGTTGCTGCGGTCGAGGAACGCGATTCCCTTGCTGGTGGGGCGGAGATCGAAAGGCACCCCGTTCGCTGCAGCCAGCTTCTTGAGCTTGCTGCTCTTCGGGTTCACGCGTACCAGGCGGTGGCCATGTGCGGCGATGAGACCATCCGCGGTCGGGACGGCCGAGGTCACCTGACCGGTGACGGAGGTGTCAGTGGTGGTCTTGCCGCTGGTGTCGACTGTGAGGAGCCGGGTCTTGCTCTCGCGGAACGCGGTGAAGGCGGCCGTGCGTGTTTCGGGGTTGCAGGACGGGTCGAAGTAGGCCAGCGAGCCGGTGAAGGAGAGCTTCCTCACCTGGCCTGACTTCAGGTCGACGACTGCGGTGAAGGCACCACCTTGCATCAGGTCTGGCTTGTTCGTGAACGTCCGTGGCGCATAGACGACCGCAGCGTGATCACGGTCCATGACACAAGAGTTGCCGATCCACGAGTCGGCTGGCATGCCTGGCTCCGCCAGCGTGGCAACGGTCCGCCACTGGTAGGCGGCTTTGCTGTCTGCCACGAGGACTTTGAGTCCGCCGTCGTCTGCCGCTGTGGTCACGGCCCGGTCCAACGAGGTGCCCCAGTTCTTGCCAAGCGTTTCGCCGGGGTTTGGCACACGCGCCGGCAGGTCAGACAACGGGCTGCTGCGCGGCTTCGGTGCAGGATCCGGGCTGGGAGTGCTGGCGTCGGCGAACGCCGGTGCAGCGTGTATGAGTCCGGTCAGGACCGCGGTGGCCGCAAAGCCCGCGATCCCGGCACGATCTAATCTATAAACTCTCAACTACCTACTCCAACCAGTGCGTTGCAGGGCGGAAAGGGGTGCACCGACGTAGCCCGGGCATGCCCGCGCCGGCCGAATTCTGGTGATGAAGCGCTCGCAGGGAAAAATTCCACGGGATGGCAAGGGGGTTCGAGCCGGTAGGAGGCGATTTTGCGGACATATATTCTGTCCACCCGCTCAGTGCAGCGCATGCCGGAAAGGCGGGGAACGCCGCCTACCATTATCTTGACGACATTAGAGACGCTGGCTCGTCAAATTTCCCGTATGTATGTGATGCCCGGGTATCGTTCCGTGTTCGACCAGTCTTGGAGAACCTGTCAGGTCCTCCAAGACTGATGCGTGTTCAGCCAGTCTCGGTACTCAGGAAACGCAGAAAGCTGATCACAAAATCTTTATGTAATCAGCCTTGTCGTTGAACGTTCCACCTGTCGGGTAGGCTGCGGAACTGAAGTTGTAGCAGTACGGGCTGCCGAGGATCATGTATGGGTCCGGCAGGGCGGTCCGGGCATCATATACCTCTACGCCTCCCGCGTTGCGGTTCGAGCATCCGGAACTGGCCTTATCCCGGAAGTCCCAGTCCGACAGCTGCTTAGTTCCCTTGGCCGACCACTGGAGTCTGCGGCCGCCTCCATTGGAGTTTTCCCAGAGGCAGACATAGCCCACAGCGCAGCTGCTGAAAGCTGTGGGGCCGTAAATAACCTTGGAACGTATTCGGGAGGCTTGCGCAGGGTCGATGGCGGGAAGTTCGGCGTCCGCCGCAGCGGTACTGTCGTAGCAGTAGATTTCCTCGCTGGGAATTTCAGTACAGGCTTGCGCGCCCTCCCAGCCGTTAGCAAGGTTGATCTCCTTGCCCCTGTAGACGGCAATGACGGGTGCACTCTCTTCGAGCTGCTCGTACAATTCCGCTTCAGCTTCAGGGGTCAGAATTCCGATCTCGGGCGTCGTTTCAAATGCCGACGCCGGCGCCGGTGCTGGTGCAGCAACCGCGGCGGATGTGCTGATTAGGGCGGCGCAGGCTGCTGCGGACAGAGCGACCACAGAACGGGCAATACGTATGAACTCTCCTTATTACTGACTGCTGGCAGCGATCAGCGCTCAGTACACAGGAGCTTCACATCAGCAGCCTCTCTTGCGTGCAAACGAGTCGAGGATTGGCAAAAAAGGCCATCCTCGGCCCAGTAGTGATCATTGATGGTATGTCCAACCCTCTTCGGGGCACCTACTCAGGACATTTCTTGAATGGCTGATTAACAGCCGTGTCAGATGCGGAGAGGCAAAGACAAGGATGGATCGCCTGGACGGGAATGCCAGAGGCGCTACGGTCGCTGCTGGCTTCCGTCCGGCCGCAAGACAGCAGAGCCGGCATCGATGATGACGCCTCAGCTGTGATCACCTACATGCTGTTCACCCTTGCGTCGACGGCTCGTGTGTCCCCCGCGTCAGAGCATCGAAGTCGTCGACCGTGTACCGGTGCCGTGCTGCCTCGTCCCGTGCCCAAGGTTCGGAGACCGACTGCAAGAGCAGGTCGCACAGCTCCCGGATGAGCGAGATCGGGTCGACCTACCCAATGCAATCTTCATCAACTCCACGTACCAGGGGCTGAAAAGAAGCGGGACAGTCTCATCGCGAGCCCTCGTGGGCCAAGACAAGCCCGGCTTCGAGGTATACGTCGTCTCCGACGCGAACGCACACTTACCCTGCGCCTCGGCATCTCCGCAGCCGGCGGCACAACAGTCCCTGACCCTGTGCTGGCTCATACCCCGTGATAGCGAACCGGACCGGCCCCAGGGCCCGCCGTCCTCACGCCGACCAGGTGTAGGACCTTCCTCATTTGCCGGTTTTCCATTGATGAAGAGCAAGGGTCAGAGCTGGAGCAGTCTCGCCGGTCAGGTGCTCGAGCTGCCGCTCTGCTCGGAGGCGCGCATGGGCGCTTGACCAGGCTTGTCAGTGATGCCGCTGGCTGTTACTGCAGTTGAGGTCACGGCGGTGCCGGCCTTACCCCAAGCGTTGTCTTCGAGAAGTACTGTGCGCTCGCCAAGGAAGCGTGTGTTCTCCTTGTCGAAGATCCACTCACTCCGCTCGCCGTCGTGCACGCGAGCAACTGCCACGCCACGACGCCCAGCAGCGTCCACCGCGGTCGGAACCGCGATCACGCCGGGAATGTGAGCAGCAGCGCGGTAGAGAGCTGCACTCACCTCCGGCGGAGCTACCGAAGCCCGGAGCAAATCACCGATCATGACAAAGGCTTCCTGGTCCGGCCCGGTGGTGGAGTCCGAACCCTCTCCGTGATTCAGTTCCGCTTCGCGGTAGATCACCTTGAGCAACTCTGTCGGATCGGTGGGGAGCTTTTCCAGGAACCGATAGGTGGGCAGGCCAAAGCTTCCCTGACCCGGGGCGTCCAGGAGGGTTTCGGTGGCACCGTCCTGGCGTTGCACGGTGCGGCTGCTGCCGTCTACAGACGTCCACTGTTCATATTTTTCGCTCTGTTGTGACCGCTCTGTCTCGCCGTCCTGATTCTCGGAGAGCGCGGTGATGTGCCCGGTCACCTTGACGTACATGAATTGCGTGTTCTGTGGAGACATGGGCGGATTCGTGGTAACGGTCAGAGCTGCCTGCTCCAAGAGCTGGACGGAAGCCGTCGATGCCGACGCAGCCTTCGGGGCAGGTGACGTGCCGAGATTGGGCAGCACGACTGCGGTGATTGCAGCGAACGCCACTGCTGCAGAAAGGACGGTAATGGTGATGCGCCGCCGCATGCGCGGTCGTTCTGGCGCCTCTGCGCTCTGGCGGTCGATCTCCATGAGCAGGTTCTCCTTGTGCAGGTTGAAGGCTGTAGGTGTCGGCTGCGGATAGGGGGGTGCTGGAAATTCTGCTTCCGCCTCATCCCGCTCCGTCTCCTCGGACAGCGAACGCTTCGTCATGCTTTCCTCCGGTGTGCAGAGACCTCGAGTGCTGTGTTCTTCACGCTGTGTCCGCCTACGCGCTCAGATTGCGGAGTAGAGACGGCTGACCCCAGCTCCGTTTCCACCATCTGCCGCAATTTGACCCGGGCTCTCGAAAGCCGGGATCGGACCGTCCCGGTGGGTACCCCAAGGGCCTCAGCGGCCGCTGGATAACTCAGCCCCGACCACACGACCAACGTGAAGACCTCGCGCTCGCTTCGCTTGAGACGGAGAAGCGCCCTCGAAACCGCTTCCAGACGTTGGGAGTCAGCAAGCTGTCCGACCACTGCGTCTGAAAAGTCCGGGTGAACGACCTTGGTCTCCAGGCGGGCCATAGCCTTGCGGTGCCGGCGTGCCGCTCTGGCAGAGTTGCGAAGCACGTTCGTGGCAATGCCCAGCAGCCAGGGCCGGACGCTGACCACCTCGTCGCGGAGCTTGTGCCGCAGCCGCCAGGCTTCGAGGAAGGTCAGAGACATGACGTCCTCTGCTGCAGCCCAGTCGCCTGTACTTCGGGCGGCGTAAGCGTGCACCACACGCGCATGTTGATCAAAGATCTCGGCGAACGCCTCGCGCTCACCAGATCGAACCCGCTCGTTCAGTGACTTCACACCCAGTAGTGTCCGCACACCTCAGCCGGTTCCACATCGGCAGCAAGAAATTTTGTGCGCGCGGGAGACGACGTGCCGATCAAGCAGCGACTCTGACCGATCGGGAAGATGACCATGTGTACAGCGGGGCTCTGGTCCTGGCGGTAGCTGTACGCGCTGCGGCCCAGCACCCAACGCGGTGCTCGATTGCTCCTCTGTATCAATGCCGTAAGCGTCCAGCGCTGGGCCACCTCCGATCCGGCCACCGGCGAGGTCCTGCGTGTCTGGCATGTCGCCGTCACCCGCGCCCGCCGCCTGGCCGCCATCGCCGTGCCCGGCGAAGAGGCCGAGGAGCTGGCGCACCTACTGGAAGAACGTGGGGTGCCAATCCGTGTCGTCTGACCTCGGACCACCGACACATGCACTCGGCCATGCGACAGCGCACAGTCCAGGGCTGGACTACGTTAGGGACCGCTCTATCCATGGGCAGGACTGCGTCACGGGCCGTGGTCCTGGCTGAGTAGACGGATGGCCGTGCCGCAGACCCCGACGCGTCCGCTGGCTCAACCGCTACAACACCCGACGCCGTCACTCCCGCCTCGGACAACGCAACCCCGTCGCCTACAAGCAGCACTCGACACAACATCAACTACCCTGGCACAAGCCGCATAGCCCGTGTCCAAGATTCCGGGTCAAGGCCCAAGGACGAGCCGGAGCCATAGCCCCGCCCGCGGTAGTAGCCTGCGGGCATCGTTCACGGTCGAACGCTGGGGATAGCTACTGAACTTGATTGGGTGATGTCGGAGCCGTTCGCCTGACGGCGGCTGGTCCGCTCCGGTAGCCCTGGACCGTGAGATACGCGCAGGGTGGCGGGTTGACCGACGCCGGAAGGGCGGCGAGGGAGCGGGTCCGGCTGCAGGCCGTGGAACGCTTCGAGGACGGGCAGAAGAACAGGGAGATCGCTGCCGCGCTGCGGGTCAGCGAGCGGTCCGTGGAGCGGTGGCGCCGCCAGTTGCGCGAGCGCGGCGAAGCGGGGGTCCTGTCGAAGGGGTCGCCTGGGCGGCCGAGGCTCAGCGAAGCACAGATCACGAGGCTGGAACGGGAGCTGGAACGCGGGCCGCTGGCCCACGGCTGGGCCGACCAGCGGTGGACGCTGGCCCGGATCAAGACGTTGATCGGCCGCCTGTTCCACGTGAGCTACACAGTGGAGGGCACCTGGCTGCTGCTGAAGCGGCACGGCTGGTCCTGGCAGCAGCCCGCCCGGCGGGCGATCGAACGTGACGACGCGGCAGCCGAGGTGTGGAAGAAGGAGACCTGGCCGCGGGTAAGAGCACTGCGGCGGCGTGTGACGGCTGGATCGTCTTCGAGGACGAAGCTGGGCAGTCGATGACGCCGCCGCGCGCGAGAAGCTGGGGACGCAAGGGCTCAACGCCGGTGGTGCGGGTCCGAGGCCGGGGCTCGGGCCGGGTATCCATGGCCGGGTTGACCTGCTACAAGCCGGGGAAGCGGTCCCGGATGTTCTACTCGGTCCGCGAGTACCGGGGCCGCAAGGGCGAGCCGAAGGGCATCGGGTGGCGCGACCTGTGCGACCTGCTGGTCAGAGCGCACATCCAGCTCGGCGGCCCGATCGTGCTGGTCTGGGACAACCTGCGCATGCACCTGGTCGAACCGATGCGCCAGTTCATCGCCGACCACGCGGACTGGCTCACCGTCTTCCAACTTCCGAGTTATTCACCGGACTTGAACCCGCAAGAGGGCATCTGGTCGCTGGTCAAGCGCGACATCGGCAACCTCGCCGCAGCCGACCTCGGCCAGATCACCCGGGCCGTCAAGCGCAGGCTGAAGCAGATCCAGTACCGCCCGGACCTGGTAGACGGCTGCCTGGTCGGCACCGGCCTGATCACGGACGGTTGACCGGCATCACGAATTCAAGTTCACCAACGCCGGTTGGCGTCCCTGCTCACGGCCTGAGCCGGTCCTGTTGCACATCAAAACAGACCAGCCCCATGGACTCCGCGACGGCCGCTGCGTACGCCGACGCCTCCTCGGCCATGCTCCACCGCATGGGGAAGTAGACCAGCGGACCACTGGCCTCGCCGATCAACGGACCGGTCGACCAGGGCGAGGTGTCCTCCTCGTCCTCGGTGATGTCACACCACCGCTCAAGCAATGCGGCCACGTAAGCCGCAATCCGTTCGGAGGGGGGATCTTCCACCTCGCTGTCGATGTAGTGGTCGTACAGGTCGCCGAAGACCCGACCGGCAGTCTTGTCATCCGCCGGCCTCTCGCCCTCCCAGACAGCCAAGTCCTAACTCATGCCCCGCAGGCTCCCACACCGCACTGACACCCACCTAGCCGGTGAACAGTACGAAGCTCAGCCAAGGGAAACGATGTCTGGTTGTCTGAAAATCCCTTGCTCCCCGGTCCGCCTCTTGGTGGGATGCATGGGCTTCGACGGCAGGAGGGGACAGCTTGGCGGTGTTCGGATGTGCGGGCTGCGGTGCAGTCCTGACGGCGGCGGTGTCGGAGGTGGCGTTGCCAATCCACCTGGCCGATACCCACTGGGAGACGCTGCACCCGCCACTGCTGGAGGCCGGGTCCTACGCCGTCGACCCCGCACCTTACGGGCCGCCGTGGCGGCAGTGGGACGAGGTCGGGGTGCGCGAGGCGGCGGAGCGGGGGCGCTTCGCGCCGTTCGGCGCGCTGTCCGACGGACCGTCGGGCACCGTCCTCCTCACGCCCGGCGACATGCGCGGCACCAGGCTGATCCTTGAGCGGGCCGGGGGCTACTGCATGGGGATCGACGGGAGGGACGGGCCGAACCTTGCCTGCCTGGGCTGCGATCTGCCGGTCGGAACGAGAATGGACGACTGTGGGTGCTGGCAGGTCGTCCGGCTCGTCCCGCAGGCGGTAGTGCGGCTGCCCGCCCCGCCGGAGCGGCCGGTCATGGACTGGGCGGAGCTGCTGGCGACCGGCGCGCTGTGGCACCGGCTGAGCGAGTACCGGGACATCCCGGCGGGCGTGGCTCTCGCCCAGGTGGTGGTGGCCGCCGGAGGCGCTCCGGTCGAGGTGGTGCCCGGGCCGGTCGCGGAGCTCCTCGGCCGGGCACTCGGTGCGCTACTGCCCGCCGAGCAAGGTGCGAAGCAGCTGGACCTGGCGGGACCGGGGTTCGGCGAGCCAGCCACTGACCTGGTGCTGGTGCCGGTCCATCCGCAGACCGGAGATATGTGGCAGCCGCGCGCCGGGGCGGTGCCGGTACCTATGGATGCCGCGCTCTGGGCCGAGCTAGCCTTCCCGCCACACCGGACCCGGCTACCGGTGATCGGTGGGCTGCCGACAGGGGTGGAGCGGGACGATCCGCTGCCGCCGCACCCGTGGTACCCGTTCCAGCCGTCCAGGGAGGCGTTTCGGTACACGCTCGCGCGGATGCCCGCCGTCAGGGAACCGTGGCTGCGGGCGATCTACGACCGAGGATGCTGACCTGTCAGAGAGTGCGGACCCAGACGTGGAGTTCGACGTAGTGGGTGTGGTCATGAACCGAGTGGCAGCTGGGACCAGGACACCCCCTGATCACACGTAGCTGACCGACATCACGCATTCAACTTCAGTAGCTTGGTTTTTAACCCCTGGGCGCTTTCGGGGGCGGGTCACATACTGGTTCGATGAGTTCGATCCCCTTGCGCCCCCGGTTCCGGGACCCTGGCAGCACGAAGTTCGACTTCCTTTCGTCGGTTCTCGTCTGCTGTCCCGGTTGCCGGAAGGTAGCCCGCGTCGGCACAGCACCAGACTCGTCCGGGCTGCACGGCCTCTTCGCGCCAAGGCGTCTCGTCTGCCGGAGCTGCGGGATAGCTAAGGAATGGAATCGTCGCGTTCTGGCCTTGCACCGGGACCGACACACGCCGGCCACAGACCCGTACTTCGATGTCCGGCTCTGGCTGCAGACCGAGACCCGGCACGGGTGGGTATGGGCCTACCACCTGGAACATCTGGACTTGATCAGACGGTTCGTTCAGGCACCGCTACGTGAAGGAATTCCTTGGCACGAGCCAGGCGGGAAGATGACCGTGGTGGCCCGCCTGCCCGGATGGATGCAGCAGGCCAGGAACCGTGACGAGGTGCTGCGGGCCATCGCTCGCATCCATGCCTCGCTGCTTTGTGCCTAACCTGATCCCTCACCCCTGCAGCGGTGGGCGGGGGGGCGTTGTCTTCTTCGTTCGTCGCTTTGCGGGGCGGCTGGGTTTGCCGATGGTGTGCACGTCGTAGCGTGTGGTGGGCTGGCTGTTCTTGCGGCCGGGCGGCCGTCCTGGACCGGGCTACGTCCATTTCGGTGCTCCGGCTGGGCAGGCGACCTTCGGGCGGAGGTGCCGAAAGTCGGAGCGGACTCGTGCGGGGGTGAGCCTGTCGGGCGGGGCCGGCTTCTCCCACGGCCGTCGGAGGTCGGCCGCCAGCGGGCGGGCGAGACATAGCTGGGTGAAAGCGGCGAGGATCAGCCAGGTCCAACGGTCGGCGGCTTCGAGGCTGCGGATCTTCGGGCAGGTCCAGCCCAGGGTCTGCTTGAACAGGCGGAAGGTGTGCTCGATGTCGAAGCGCCGCAGGAATGCCTGCCAGAGCATGTCGACTTCCGTCTCAAAGGGGGGCGTCGGTGCCTGACCACCACAGCCAGACCGGCTTCGGCGTCGCGCCGCTGGGCAGGTGCTCGACCTGCATACGGATCACCGTGCCCTCGATCAACGGTAGGGCACCCAGCTCGGAAGTCCAGGCCGAACGGTGAGTCAGTCGCGGATGGAGTCGGTCCCATGCCCGTGCGGTGGCCGTGCCGTAGAGGCGGTCGTGGCGACCGTCCGGGCGTCGGGAGTGTCCCAGGTGGCCGAGTCACCGAACTCGCTCTCGCCGCCATGACGGCCGACCCCCGGCACCGGGCTCACGCGGGGGGGTGCCCCTATGTGTTTGGTCAAGGTCGAAGGCCAGTAGGTTCGTGTGGTCGGGGGCGGCCGAGCGGTAGGGGTGTGCATGGGTGATGGCCAGGTCACGATCGATCTCACGAGTGACGAGGCGCTGGTGCTGTCGCACTGGCTGGAGAAGCTTCAGATGACGGATCTGAGTCGGGTTGTGGACGATCCGGCGGTCTGGGCACCGATCCATCGGATCGCCGGAACGCTGGACAAGGCGCTTCCCGAGCTGTTCGCATCTGACTATGACCAGCGGCTTGAGGCGGCTCGTCAGAGGCTGCGGCCGGAAGACTGATCGAGCGGTCTCAACTCCTCACCGAACTGCGGCGGGCCGGGGTTCGTAGAGGGTTCCGTCGCGGAGCATCGCGAAGAGGACGTCGGCCCGGCGGCGGGCGAGGCAGAGCAGGGCCTGGGTGTGGTGCTTGCCCTGGGCGATCTTCTTGTCGTAGTAGGCCCGCGATGCCGGGTCGCCCAGGGCGGCGAACGCGGAGAGGAAGAAGGCCCGTTTGAGCTGCTTGTTTCCCCGTCTGGAGGGCTGTTCGCCGCGGATCGATGAGCCCGAGCTCCGGGTCGCCGGGGCGAGTCCCGCGTATGCGGCAAGGTGGCCGGCGGTCGGGAAGGTGCTGCCGTCGCCGACCTCGATCAGGATCCTGGCTCCGGTCCTGACACCGATGCCCGGCATCGACGTCAGGACTTTCGAAAGAGGGTGGTCCTCCAGCAGTTCCTCGATCCGCCCGGCCAGCAGCTTGCGCTGGTCGAGGACGGCGGCCAGGGATCCGGCCAGGCTCGGGACGATCAGCGCGGCCGCCTCGGTGCCGGGAACGGTCACGGTCTGCTCGTCCAGGGCGGTGAAGATCTCCTCGACCAGCCGCTCGGCCATCCTCGGCGCCTTCGGTCGCAGCAGGGTGACCAGCCGCCGACGGCCCGCCTGGCGTATCTGGTCCGGTGACCCGAACCGTTCCAGCAGGGTGAGGACGGCCGGGTGCTGCAACCGCGGTCCCAGCACCCGTTCCAGCGACGGATGGACCTGGGTCAGCAGGCCGTGGAGCCGGTTCGCAACCCGGGTGGCCTCGCCTGCCAGGTCGTCGTCGAAGCCCACGATCATCCCCAGCTCGGCGATCGTCTCGTCCTCGCCGTCGATCGCCCGCAGCGTGTGGGGCATCGCGCGGGCGGCGTCGGCGATGATGAACGCGTCCTTCGCGTCCGCCTTCGCCTCGCCAGGGTAGAGGTCGGCAATCCGCCGCATCGTCAGGCCGGGCAGGTAGGCGACGGGACAGCCCATGTCGCGGGCGACCGCCAGTGGCAGGGCGCCGATCGAGGCCGGCTGGTCGACCACGACGAGCACTGTTCCGTGCTTGGCCTGGAGTTTCGCGAACAGCTCGCGGAGGGTGGGTTCGGTGTTGGGCAGGCGCTTGTCGAACGCCTTCTTCCCGGTCGGTGTGACGGCGGTGGCGTGGTGTTCGCCCTTGCCGACGTCCAGGCCGAGGAAGACGTCGATGTCGCCGGTGTCGATCACGTGCAGGCCCCTCCATCACGCTTTCGTCCGGCCTTGCCAGGGCACCGAGCTGCCACATCCACGTTACGGAGAGCTCTTCCGGCCTTGGGTGAAGCCGGTGCTCAAGCCCCTCATCAGCGGTCCGTCGATGCCTCCGGACCCGGTGACACCACCCCCCGGATCATCAACAACAAGGGGGGAAAGTCATGCCGGACCCGAAGGCCGGAGGCCCCATTGCGGAACCATGAAAAAGGTAACGGGGGGGACCGTGCGTCGCAGGACGCGGTCCGAGCGCATCCGGCCCAGCACCTGCACCGGCAGATCCTGCAGAAGGAAGGCCAGGCGGGGAACGTCGTAGCCGGCGTCCACCACGACCAGGATCTCCGGGTCGCCGTCCGTCCACTGCCCGGCATCGATCAGCCGCTCGACGAGCTCGCGCATCTGCCAGGCCGTGACAGCGGCGGCGTCATCGCCAGGTGCCAGACGCAGCGCGTCGAGCGGCGCGGTCCAGGAACTGCGGCCCGTCTCCAGTGCGCAGATCAATCACCGAGTACGGCCAACCGGGAGCGGGAATGTGCTGGTCCTTGCCCCGCCCGTAGGTGTGGCACAGGATCCGCTGCGGTGAGGCGTGAGCGCTGGGCCGCAGCCAGCAGGTGAGGTCGGCGGCCAGGACCAGCCGGCCGTCCGCCGCCCGCGGCAGAGGCACCGCAGCAAGGGCCCGTCGCAGTCGGGCCACATCGACCCGGCCTGCGGACAGGACATCGTAGAGCCCGCCGTGCCCGCGACGGTGTTCACCGACCAGCGACAGTTCCACCAGCGACCGGACCGTCCGCGCACAACACCGCGTCCGCGAGTTCGAACAGCGCGTCCGCACGCCTGGTCAGACAGGAGTAGAACTCACCCCGGAAGCGTGACAGTCCCACAAACGGATCCTGCCGGACAGCATGATGCAACAGACTCATCCCCACGGCCTTCGTGCTGAGCGTTGTGTGTTCCTTGGTCGGATCACATGCTCAGCCGAAGGCCACCTGCACGTACGGCAGTTACCAATCCGAGTGATCAAGTACGAGGACTCGTTCGGGCTCCATGGTTAAAGATCAAGCTAGCGGTGCCAGACCAGCGTGTAGCGCCAAAACAGTCGTCGGTGCAGCCGTGCACCGGGTAGTGCCTGGTGGGTGTCGCGAATGATCTCTGCAAAGGTCATAGTCGCCGGCCGGGTCGGGGCGGTCATTGACGCTGGTCGCGGCGCCTTGCGGCCTTTGTTCTTGATCCAGGCCATGGCCACGTTCGCCGGAATGGCCACGGAGTCGATCAGGTAATCGCTCAGAGACTGCGGGCGATAGACGCCGACGACGACCAGCGTTCCGTCGGGCGCCAGGTGCTGACGGAAGCAGGTGAGGGCGTCGCTGAACGGCATGTGATGGATGGTGGCGACACACGTGATGACGTCGTAGGGGCCAGGTGGCACCTCCTTCAGTGCGTCTCCGACGGTGAAGGTCACCGGGGCGGCGGGGTCTGTGACCTCCCGCGCGCGATCGACGATCGTGGGATGGACGTCGATACCCTGCACTGCTCCCGCCCGTGAGGCCACGAGTCTGGCGAGGTCACCGCTGCCTGATCCGACGTCCAGAGCCCTGTCGAGACGTCTGGGCAGCTGGCGCAGGATCCACCGGTGGTAGTGGGCGTTGTGGTCCCAGGGGTGGGTGGCATGGAACTGCTCAAGTGCTCGCAGGATGCGGGGCATCAATGTCGTCATGGCGTGAGTCCATCAGCCCCTTGGGCGACTGCGAAACCACAGCCGAGACAAAATGAGTGCTGGCCGGGGCGCCTGGCCTGGAACGACTGACAGCCGCTCGGCCGGGTATCCCGGCGGAGCGGCTGTCTAGACTGTTCGCCATCACACAACGGCGATCACGTGTTGCGACGATCCTTGGAATCCGCCCAGCTGCAATGCCGGGGGCGTGGCGTCTTCGCTGGACTCAGGCGGCCCAGCCGACCGAGGAGACGTTGCTGTAGGCGTCGTACTCGGAGCCGAGATCCTGAATGATGTCGTCCCAGATCGCATCGAGTTCGTCCACGTCATCATCCATCCACGCGTCGACGGCCCGATCCCACACGCCGCGTACATTGAGGCTGCGGCTGGACAGGTCCCGCTGATGCCGACCCTCGACGCGGGTCTGGTCGACGGGGTTGATCTCGATACGCGTTCCGCGGCCGTTGTTGTTGAGCCGCTTCTTCAGGTCCGCTGCCACGTTGCGGCGCCGCAGGTCCCAGTACGCGGCGTCTAGCCGTCCGCGGTTCGCCTTGTTCGGGATCCGCTCCTCGGCCAGCCACGCCATCAGGGTGCGGGGGGGGGAGACGTGGATCCCGGCGCGGTCCATCGCCTCGTACCCGGCATCCGTCTTGGTGAGGTAGTTCAAGCGTGCAGCGAGGCCGCGCTCGCTCTCTACGGGCGAGGCGATGCCGGTGACCATGTTCTCGATCGCGACACCGAGGGCGTCCGCACCGGGCAGGCCCCGGGCGTTGAACGCACCCAGGTCCATCCAGCGCCCGGCCATCAGCGGCCCACCGTGCCCACGGTGTACTCACCGGAGGCTTTGACGTCGCTGTGCTTGACCTTCATCTGGGACACGCCCCGGCCCTCGGGGAAGACCTGCCTCCAGTCACCGGTGACGTGGAGTTCGTCGGTGCCCATCATCGCGACGACCTCGAGCCCGGCCTGATGGGCCTTGTACGCCTTGCCCCACAGGTTCGCGTACGCCTGGCTGTGAATGATGTGCATCCAGTCCGGGCGCACCAACTCCCGGTGGCGGACCTGCGGGGGACGTTGGCGGCTCTGCGGCTCGGAGGGCCGCTGGTGCCGCGCTTTTGATGCGAGTGCGGAAGCTTTCAGGGCAGTCAGTAGGTTTATGTCTGTTTCTAGCGCTTCCGGGATGGCGGCGTGATCACTCGGTGCTGCACGGCCGGGTCGCATTGTCAGTGCCGCTGCATAGGGTCCTTACCCGACGATCACTTGCTTATCGGGAGGGGCGAAGGCGTGCGCGACGGAATTCGGTGGCTGGTCGGTCTGGAGCACTGGATGTCCAGTGTGGTGTTCGCACGCGGGATATCCGCGCAGGAGCTGGCGGTACGCATGGGAGGCAATCGGGACGCCGCGACCGTGCCGGTCACCGACGCCGACGCCTGGGTCCTTGATGAGTGGTACCGGCCAGGCGAGGACGGTGACGGTGTCGTACGCGTCGGAGAGCAGGAGGGCTGGGCGTTCGCTCTGGCGTACGGGCACTCTACCGGCGGGGACCGTTTGGCAGAGATCTCCCGAAAGGGCGTCGAAGCCGTTCACTACGTGCCGATACAAGAGCATCCACCGGCCACAGTCTTCTACGCTCGGGACGGTGTGGAACTATGCGGCTTCGGGCTGCGCGAGGAAATTTGGCGCTGGGGCCGGGAGCCTGACCTGCTGCTCCCCGACCTTGTGAGCGGGCACGTGCTGCAGCCCGACGGGAAAACGCTCATCGCCCCCGAAACGGAGCACTACACGGATGCCTACCGACGCACCCTCGGCGTCATCGAGCAGCGATTCGGGCTCTCGCTCTCCCCGGCCTACCTGAACGAAGCCCGCCTGCCAGCGTATGCAGTTCGCGGCACACCAGACATGCGCGTCTGAGCGATCGCAGCCGTCGCCAACTCATCTGCTCACTCGCCAACCGCGGCCAGCGATTGCGGTCGTATTGCTCGGTAGGCCACCTGCTTCGTAGTGAAGCTACCAGCGTCAGCTTCGGTGAGGATGCCGGGCTTGACCAGACGTTTCAGCTTGGCGCGGGTGCCCACGATGTCCTTGGGCAGCAGTTCGTGGTCGAGGGCTTACACCCGGACTACCTCCGCATCCTCGCCGTCTTCAACGAGGCCACCAACCCTCTTGGGGCCCGCGATGTCTGCGAGGGCAAGTCTTCCGAAATCCCACCTGGATCGAACTACGCACCTATTTATACCTTCGATTCGTCGTCAGCTGGGGACACAGGCGTGCCACCTTGATGCGCTTGGCGCAGGCGAACGGGTCCCCGCACTGTGGCTGGTTGTCCCAGATTGCGGAAACGCCGAGAACGGGCTGTCCACACCACTGGCAGATCGAGTTTCGCGACCGGTCGGTCATCCCGGATCACTCCTCTGTCAGTCATTCCTGGCGCCACGGGGTCCTTCATTCTCGGCCACCAGCGCTGTTACGGCTACGTGCTCTCTGGCTACCTCACGCAGTACAAGGTCACAGACCGGGACCGTGCCCGCGTCGGGGCGACGCGGGCAGGGGCACACGTCGACCGGCTCGGACAAGACCATCATGGTGACCGTGGCCGCACTGCGGATGCCCCGCACGGTGCGGTCGGCATCCTGGTTCAGCCCCTCCCCCTCCTCACCCAGACCGTGGAGGCGTGGCGTGCGGTCGGGCACACGCCCTCGCTGTCGGTGTGAGGCCTCGGCGCCGATCCAAGTCGCCAGCCGGCAGGGCGTCCGTATGTACTGGCACCTCAGGGGAGAGTGAGTCTGCTGCGCCCGGCCGAGCCCAGGTAGCTCAGCCGGGCGGAAGCGAGTCGCAAGCTGCGCTACCTGCTCGTCGCCTTCGTGGTAGCCGTAGTCCTCACCCTTGCCGTCGTCATGGCCGTTGCCGTCGTCGTAGCGGTCGTACCTGCAGTTGATGCAGGCGCTTCCGAAGCCGGCGTCAGGGGCGGACCCCGCAGATCGCCAGCAGGCAGAGGTTGAAGCCCTGGGTGTTGCTCGGTCCGGCGCTACCTCCGGAATTGGGGCCGCCGACCGAACAGCGGGAGAGTAGGCACAGGTTGCCGCCCTGGACCCCTCGGTAGGCGTACGTGGTGGCCGAAGACGCATCGCGCGGATGGTCCGCCCGTATCGACTGCACCTTGGGTGCGGCCGACCCACGGCCCTCGGTGGCTCCGGCGACGGTCCCGGTCGACATCAACAGTGCGGCGGCGGCAGTGGTCGCGACGCCCCAACGCAGCACATTGGCGGGGAGATTCATGAACGCTCCAGTGGTCTCGTAGGTCTCATCTCGGCTGAACTCCGACGTGGGATCTTCGGAGCCGCTCGCCGCGCGGCTTGGTGACTGGCTCGAACCCATCGCTCTTTGACTTGTGTGCGGCTGTGAAGTCCGAAACTTGCCACACATAGATGTGCCGTGCATCACACCGCCAATCCGGTGGCCGTACGGCTCCGAAAGACTGATGTGCGAGCCCATTCGGGGCAACCACGACTATCTGAAGTCCGCGACCGTACATACGTAAGGCGTGGCGCAGGTTCGCAACCGCGATGCCAACTGGCTTCCGGCGGTCTTCTACCGAGGTGAGAACGCGTGACCGACGCACCGTACGACGGGGCTCCTCTCCACACACTCGCGCTGACCGCGGCACAGCGCGGTCTCTGGTTCGCCCAGCGAATGGACGCGCGGAACCCGTCGTACAACGTGGCCGAGTACGCGGACATCCGGGGCCGGGTGGACCCGGCGCTCTTGCGTGCGGCCGTGGACAGGGTCGCGGACGAGCAGGAAGCGCTGCGTCTGACTTTCGGTGAGCGCGACGGAGTTCCCTTTCAGCGTGTTCACGCGAGTGTGGACATCGAGGTTCCGCTGGTCGATCTGTCGCGCTTCGACGATCCGCACGCCGAGGCGCTTCGGCGCATGGAGGAGTGCCTGGGGCGGCCGGCGGACATCGCCACCGGGCCGCTCGTGCGCATGACGCTCTTCCGCCTGACCGAGGAACGCCACCTCTTCCATCAGCAGGTGCACCATCTGGCGCTCGACGGGTACGGCGCGGCGCTCGCCCTCGCCCGGATAGCCGAGGTCTACACCGATTCCCTTACCCCGGCTGCGGCCAGCAGCGGGCCCTGCCCGGAGTCCGCCTTGGGGGCGCTGGTCGAGGAGGAGGAGACGTACCGGACCTCCACAAGGCACTGCGCGGACGGCGAGTTCTGGGCGGACTATCTGGCTGGCGCCCCCACTACCACCGGACTGGCCGCGGAGCGGCGCTCCCCCGGTTACGGCGCATTGCGCGTACGCCGGGAGTTCACGGCCCCGGAGGCCGAGCGGCTGCGTGCGGCAGCCAAGCACGCGGGCGCCGGGTGGCCCACGCTGTTCATGGCGGCCATGGCCGTCTACCTGCACCGCAGCCGAGGGCTCGGGGAGGTCGTACTGGGACTGCCGGTCACCGGACGGCGCACCTCACTGGCTCGTGCGACGCCGAGCATGCTCAGCAACATCCTGCCGATGCGGCTGCGCATATCCCCGTCCGACCGGGTTGCGGACGTCGCCAAGCAAGCGTCAGCCCAAGCCCGCAAGGTCCTGGCGCACCAGCGCTACCCGTCGGAGAGCCTGCGCCGCGACCTCGGCCTCACCGGTACGGACGTCCCACTGACCGGACCTTCGGTCAACGTCCTCGCGTTCGACGACCGACTCACCTTCGGCCCGCACCAGGCGACGCTTCACAACCTGTCCATCGGCCCGGTGGAGGACATGGCACTCGCCGTGCACGCCTCGTACGCCGACGGCGGGATCCATGTCGACCTGCTCGGCAACCCCGGCCTCTACACCTCGCAGGATCTGGCTGCCCATCACGAGCGTCTGTGCCGTCTGATCGAGGCCTTCGCCGACGACCCTGAGCGGACGATCGGCAGCCTGCGCGTCGTCGGCGACATCGAACGGCTCCAGGTCCTGGGGCTGGGCGCCCCGGCTCCCCTACCCGCCGACGCCGCGGGACAGAACCGGGCCACCCTCCCCGAGCAGCTCGCCCACCAAGCACAGACCACCCCTACGGACACCGCCGTGGTCTGCGGCGGCGACCGGCTCACCTTCGGGGAGCTCGACGCCCAGGTCGACACCCTCGCCGGGGTACTGGCCGCCAGGGGTGCCGGGCCCGGCACCCGGGTGGCCGTCGGTCTGCCCCGGTCCACGGATCTGGTGGTGGCGATGCTCTCGGTGATGCGCACGGGTGCCGCCTATCTGCCGCTCGACCCCTCGTACCCCACCGAGCGGCTCGCCTTCATGGTGGAGGACTCGCAGCCGATCGCGCTCGTCGCCACGGCGGAGACCGCCCGCGTCATCGACCCGCAGGGCGCGCTCCCCTTGGTGGACCCCGACCTGGCTGGCCTGGAGCCGGTCGTGGTCGAACCGGGACGGGGAGGCGTCCGGGACGCGGCGTACGTCATCTACACATCCGGTTCCACCGGCAGGCCCAAGGGCGTCGTCGTGGAGCACCGATCGCTGAGCAACCTCCTCGAACACCACCGGCGGGAAACCCACGCGCTGGCCGAGCGGACGCTCGGCCGGCGACTGAGGGTCGCTCTGACCGCGGCCACCTCCTTCGACGCCTCGTGGGACCCGGTGCTGTGGATGGTCGCGGGCCATGAACTGCACATCGTCGACGACGACATCCGGCGCGACCCCGAAGCGCTGGTGGACTTCCTGGTCGAGCAGCGCATCGACGCCATCGAGACCACCCCCACCTACTTGCGTCAGATGCTCACCGCCGGGCTGCTCACCGCCCCGCAGCACCGGCCCCTGGTGATCGCCCTCGGCGGGGAAGCCGTCGACGACGACCTGTGGAACGAGCTCGCCGCCCAGTCCGGCCTGCTGGTCTTCAACTACTACGGCCCCACCGAGACCACCATCGACGCCGTGACCACCCGGATTACGGGCGACACCCCGTCCATCGGCCGCCCGGTCGCCGGCGCCGGGGCTTACGTGCTCGATCCGTCTCTGCATCCGCTTCCGCACGGAGCGGCCGGTGAGCTGTACCTGTCCGGCGAGGGCGTGGCGCGAGGCTATACCGGGCGCCCGGGGCTGACCTCGGAGCGGTTCCTGCCGGACCCGTTCGGGCCGCCGGGGAGCCGGATGTACCGCACGGGAGACCTCGCCCGCTGGAGCGAGAGCGGCGCCCTGGAGTTCCTGGGCCGCAGCGACCGCCAGATCAAGGTACGTGGCTACCGCGTGGAGACCGGCGAGATCGAGTCCGCGCTACGGAGCCTGCCGGGTGTCACCGAGGCGGCGGTCGCCCTGACTGGCTCCGTGGACGAGGTGGAACGGCTCGCCGCGTACCTGGTGACCGACGGCCTCGAGGGGGCCCAAGGCCTCGCGGACGTACGGGACGCCTTGGCCGGCCTGCTTCCCGAGCACATGGTGCCGACCGCGTGGGCGACCGTGCCGCGGCTGCCGCTCACCCCGAACGGCAAGCTCGACACCGGCCAGCTGCCGCAGGCCACGCCGGTCGCGGCCGGGGGTGGCACACCGCACACCGCCGATGAGGAACTGATGTGCGCGGTCTTCGCCGAGTGCCTGGGCGTGCCCCGGGCCGGCCGGGACGACAACTTCTTCCAGCTGGGCGGGCATTCGCTGCTGGCGACCCGCCTGGTGAGCCGGATACGCGCGGCCTTCGGCGTAGAGATGCCGATCAGCACCCTCTTCGAGTCGCCGACCCCGGCCGGTCTCGTCGCCGTACTGGAATCCTCCGCGGCGGCGCGGCCACCGGTCGAGGCCGCGTCGCCGCGCCCGGAGCGGTTGCCGTTGTCCTTCGGGCAGCAGAGGCTGTGGCTCTTGGAGGAGCTGGGCGAAGCCGGCGCCGCCTACCATCTGCCGGTTGCCCTCAGGCTGTCGGGCCCACTGGACCGCGAAGCGCTCGCCGACGCGCTCGCCGATCTGGCTGCGCGGCACGAGAGTCTGCGTACCCTCTTCGCCGTCGATGAGGAAGGCCCCCACCAGCACGTCCTCGCCCCCGAGACCGCCCGCCCGGCGCTCGTGGTGATGCCGGAGGGCCGGGCACCTGTCGAACCCGACCGCACCCCCTTCGCTCTGGGGCGTGAACTACCCCTGCGCGCTCACCTGTTCCCTACCGGACCGGACGAGCAAGTGCTGGTACTGACGCTGCATCACATTGCGGCGGACGGATGGTCGATGGGTCCGCTCATGCACGACCTGGCCACCGCCTACGCGGCGCGCACCGTCGGCGAGGCTCCGTCGTGGGACGCCCTTCCCGTGCAGTACGCCGACTACGCCCTGTGGCAGCGCGACCTGCTCGGCGACCCTCGGCGCGACGGCAGTCTCGCGGGACGCCAGCTCGCCGGATGGGTGCAGCTCCTCGAAGGGCTCCCGGAGGAGCTGACCTTCCCCGCCGACCGTGCGCGCCCGGCGCGGTCGTCCGGCCGGGGCGGCGTGGTGCCCGTACGGATCGACGCCGCCACGCACCGCGCCCTGGTGCGGCTGGCAGCGGACTGCGGGGCCAGCACGTTCATGGTGCTGCACGCGGCGCTGGCCGCCCTGATGACGCGTCTTGGC
The DNA here is from genome assembly GCF_042270185.1 of Streptomyces sp. NPDC055962. Taxonomy (NCBI): domain Bacteria; kingdom Bacillati; phylum Actinomycetota; class Actinomycetes; order Kitasatosporales; family Streptomycetaceae; genus Streptomyces; species Streptomyces sp. NPDC055962. The sequence continues at coordinate 419,171 of NZ_JBHJYN010000006.1, read as the reverse complement.
GCCGGTGACGACATCGCGATCGGTACGCCGGTGGCGGGCCGCACCGACGAGTCACTCACGGACATGGTGGGCTTCTTCGTCAACACACTGGTGCTCAGGGCAGACACGTCCGGCGAACCGAGCCTGCGGGAACTCGTGGAGCGGGTACGCCGTGCCGACCTCGCGGCGTTCGCACTCCAGGACATTCCATTCGAGCGAGTCGTGGAGAAGGTGGCGCCGGCGCGCTCCCTCTCCCGCCACCCCCTCTTCCAGGTCATGCTCAGCCTCAACAACACCCCGGCGCCACGCCCCGCACTGGCGGGCCTCAGCGTGAGCCACGACTCGTCCATCGGCCGTTCAGGAGCCAAGTTCGACCTCACCTGGGACCTGACCGAACAGCACGACGGTGACGGCGCGCCGGGCGGTGTGGTCGGTGAGCTGGAGTTCAGCGAGGACCTCTTCGACCGGAGCACCGCCGAGCGCTTCGCCGAGCACTTCACGCGGCTGCTGCGGGCGGCCCTCACCGCCCCCGACCTTCCCACGGCCGACGCCGACTTCCTGACGCCGGACCAGCACGACGCAGCACTGGACGAACTGCCCCGAACCCATCAGAAGCCGATGTCCGGGTCCTTCCTCGCCCACCAGGGGGCACCGGGTGAGGGCTGGACGGTGGTGGACGTGCTCACCACCCGCGCAGCCACTGAGCCGGGCCGTACTGCCGTGGTCGCCTCCGACGGCCGCCTCAGCTTCGGTGACCTGCTGGCCCGCGGCGAACAACTGGCCTGCATACTGGCGGACGCGGGGGTCCGCAGCGGTGACCGGGTGGCGGTGGCCCTGCCCCGGACGTCGCTGCACATCGTGGCACTGCTCGGGGTGCTGCGCGCCGGAGCCGTGTACGTGCCCCTCGATCCCTCGCATCCCCGTACCCGCAACCGGCGGATCCTCGAAACCGCCGCGCCCCGGCTGCTGCTGACCACGGCCGCTGTGCAGGACTCGCTGCCACCGGCGGCAGAGAGTCTGCTCCTCGACGACCCGGCGGTGTGGCGCCCGGCCGGCGGTCCGCCACCGAAGGCGCCGCGCGCCCAGGACGCCGCGTATGTGCTCTACACCTCGGGGTCCACAGGCCTGCCCAAGGGCGTCGTCGTCGAGCACCGGTCCCTGGCGAACCTCTTCGCCAGTCACCGTGAGAAGCTGATGGAGTCGGCCGAGGCAGGAAACAACGGCCTCCCGCTGCGAGTCGCGCTCACGGCGGCCATGACCTTCGACGCCTCCTGGGACCCGCTCCTGTGGATGGTCGCCGGACACGAACTGCACCTGGTGGACGACGCGACGCGCCGCGACCCCGAAGCGCTCACCGCTCTCGTGCACGCCAGCTCGATCGATGTCGTCGAGACCACTCCGTCCTTCCTCGAACAGCTGCGGGCCTGCGGCCTGTTCGCCCCCGCGCAGCCCCGCCCGCGCGTCCTCGCACTCGGCGGCGAAGCCGTGAACGAGTCGCTGTGGCAAGAGCTGTCAACACTCCAGGGCATCACGGTGTGGAACCTGTACGGGCCCACCGAGACCACCGTGGACAGCGTGATGGGCCGCGTCACCGCCGGTGCCCGCCCCCACCTGGGCCGTGCCGTCACCGGCACCCGCGCGCGGGTGCTCGACGAACGGCTGCGCCCGGTCGCCCCGGGAGTCACGGGTGAGCTCTACCTCTCGGGCGCCGGCCTGGCCCGCGGATACGAGAACCGCCCGTCCGCCACGGCGGCCCGTTTCCTGCCAGACCCGTACGGCGCCCCGGGGACCCGGATGTACCGCACGGGTGACCTCGTGCGGCGCAAGGAGGGCCGCCTCGAATACGTGGGGCGCGCCGACGGGCAGGTCAAGGTGCGAGGCTTTCGCGTCGAGACCGGCGAGATCGGGACGGTGCTCACCGCACACCCCTACGTGGCCCACTCAGCGGTCGCCGTACAGCCGGACGCGCAGGGCGAAGGGCGGCTCGTGTGCTGGGTCGTCGCGTGCGACGGGCAGGAACTGTCCACCCGCGCACTGCGTGCCTACCTGGCCGACCGGCTTCCGGCGTACATGGTCCCGACGGCGGTCATACCTGTGGCCGCGCTGCCGCTGACCGCGCACGGCAAAGTCGACTTCGCCGCGCTGCCCACCGCAGCGGACGCCGCCCCGGGCCCGGGGGCCGGCGCGGCCGACACCGACCCGCCCAGGTCCGCTCCGGAGGAGATCCTCTGCGCCCTGTTCGCGGAAAGCCTCGGGCACGAACAGGTCGGCCGAGGCGACGACTTCTTCGAACTCGGCGGGCACTCACTGCTGGCCACCCGTCTCATCAGCCGGATCCGTTCGGCGTTCGCTGTCGAGCTACCGGTCCGTGCCCTGTTCGAGTCCACCACCCCGGCGGCGCTCGCCGAGCGGCTGGGACAAGCGGGTGCGGCGCGTCCCGCGCTGAGCAGGGCCCCCAGGCCGCCCAAGCCCCCGCTGTCCCCTGCGCAGCAACGGCTCTGGTTCCTGGACCAACTGGAGCCGGACACCGCCGCGTACCACATATCCGTCGCGGTGCGGCTGAGCGGCGTCCTGGACCGTACGGCGCTGCACCGGGCGCTCGCCGATGTGGTGGCCCGGCACGAGAGCCTGCGCACCCTCATCAAGGTCAGCGGCGGCGAACCCTTCCAGGCGGTGCTCGCCCCCGGTGATGCGCGCCCCGGCATGCCGGTGATCGCCCTGGAGGAGCCGGCTCTCGCGCGGGCCCTGCGGGAGGCGAGCGGGCGGCCGTTCGACTTGGCGCAGGAGATACCGATACGCACCGAGCTGTTCCAGCTCGCCGAGGACCAGCACACCCTGCTGATCACCGTGCATCACATCGCGGCCGACGGGTGGTCGATGGGTCCGCTGGCCCAGGACCTGGCCGGGGCGTACGCGGCGCGGACGGCCGGACGCTCGCCCAGCTGGGCGCCGCTGCCGGTTCAGTACACGGATTACGCCCTGTGGCAGCGCGGCCTGCTCGGCCGCGCCGACGACCCGGACTCCCCGGCTGCCCGTCAACTTGCGCACTGGACGGCGGAGATGTCCGGGGCGCCGGAGGAGACATCGCTGCCCGCCGACCGGACCAGGCCCGCCGTCTCCGGTGGAAGCGGTGGCATCGTGACGTTCCAGGTACCGGCGGATACGACCGCTGCCCTCGGCCGGCTGGCCAGGATGTCCGCGACCAGCACGTTCATGGTCCTGCACGCCGCGCTGGCGGCCGTCCTGCACCGCGCGGGGGCCGGGGACGACGTCGTCATCGGCACACCGGTGGCCGGGCGGACGGACGAGGCCCTCGAACCGCTTGTCGGCTTCTTCGTCAACACGCTCGCCCTGCGCACCGAGGTGAACCCGGAAACGACGTTCAGAGAGCTGCTGGCCCGGGTAAGGGAGACCGACCTGGCCGCCTACGCCCACCAGGAGCTGCCGTTCGAGCGCGTCGTGGAGGCCTTGCAGCCCACGCGCTCCCTCGCCCGACATCCCCTCTTCCAGGTGATGCTCACCCTCAACAACACCCGGGCGCCCCGACTGGACCTGCCGGGCCTGCGGGCGCGGATGGAAGGAGTCGACACAGGAGGCGCCAAGTTCGATCTCTCCTTCGGCTTCACCGAGCAGCCCGGAGCGGCGCCCGGTGAGGAAACTCTCGACGCCACCCTGGAGTTCAGCCGGGATCTCTTCGACGAGGGCACGGCCCGCCGGATCACGAAGTGGTTCCTGCGGCTGCTCGACCAGGCCGTGGGCAAGCCGGGCACCAAGGTCGCCGACCTGGCTCTGATCGACGAGAACGAGCAGGCGCGGCTGCTGGCCCTCGGCCACGGAGGCGACGCAGCCACCAGTCCGGCGACCGTCCTCGACCGGTTCACAGAGACAGTCGCCGCGGCCCGCAGCGGTGACATCGCGGTCACCGCGCCCGACGGCCGGATCTCGTTCTCGGAGCTCGACGCACGCTCCGAGAGCATCGCCGCCCTGCTGAAGGAATCTGGTGCGCACCCCGGCGACGTGGTGGCCGTGTTGCTGCCCCGGTCCGTCGACTCCATCGCGACCCTGCTCGGCGTACTCAAGACCGGCTGCGTCTACGCGCCGGTCGACGAGTCCCTCCCCCAGGGCCGGATCGATGCTGTCCTCGACGACGCCCGCCCCCGGCTCGTCGTCACCGCCGGCGCCACGACCGGCCGGGTCGCGGAGGTCTGGCCCCAACTGCTGATCGACAGCTCCGGACCGGCCCGCTTCCTGACGGCGCCGGCCACTACCGCGCCCCACGTCCGGCCCAGGCAGGGCTCGGCGGCGTACCTCATCCACACCTCGGGGTCGACCGGGCGCCCCAAGGGGGTGCTCGTCGGGCACGGCTCGCTGGCCCGGCTGCTGGATCACCACCGGCGGCAGGTCTTCGCCCCGGCGGTGCGCGCGAGCACTAGCCGGCGGCTTCGGGTGGCCCTGACCTCCGCCCTGTCCTTCGACGCCTCTCTCGACCCCGTACTGTGGATGATCGACGGACACGAGTTGCACGTGCTTGAAGACCTGACCAGGCGCGACTCGGAGGCCCTCGTCGAAGCGGTGCGTGATCAGCGCCTCGACGTCCTGGAGTCGACACCGACCCACGTGCGCCAACTGCTGGACGCCGGTCTGCTCGCGCCAGGTCCGCAGCACCGCCCGTCGGTCCTCGTTCTCGGCGGCGAGGCTGTCCCGCAGGCGTTGTGGACCGCGCTGCGCGAGGTGCCCGAGGTGCGGTCCTGGAATTTCTACGGTCCGACGGAAGCCACCGTCGACACCGTCGTCGCCCTGCTCGCCGAGACGGACCGCCCCGTACTGGGCACGCCGGTCACCGGCACCCGCGCGTATCTGCTGGACGCGCGGCTGCGCCCCGTGCCGGTGGGGGTGGTCGGCGACCTGTATCTCGCCGGCGACAGTCTCGCACTCGGTTATCACGGCCGGCCGGCCGAGACGGCGCGAGGCTTCGTACCCGATCCGTATGGCCCGGCCGGAGCACGGATGTACCGCACCGGAGACCGCGCGTGGCGCGGCCACGACGGCGCGCTGGAATTCGCGGGGCGCGCCGACAGCCAGGTCAAGGTGCGCGGCTTCAGGGTCGAGCCCGACGAGATCGCGGCCGTGCTCGAAGCCCACCCCGATGTCGTCCAGGCCGGCGTGATCGCACGCGACGGCGGCTCGGCGGGGACACAGCTCGCCGCCTACCTGGTCCTGTCCGAAGCGACCGAAGCGAGAGAAGCGGCCGGGACAGCGGCAGGTCTCGCGGCGATACGGGCCCACGCGGCCCGCAACCTGCCCGCGTACATGGTCCCCGCAGGCTGGCAGCCCCTGGACCGCATCCCGCTCACCCCCAGCGGCAAGCTGGACCGAACGGCCCTGCCCGACCCGGCGCCGTCCGCACCCGCCGGCAGCACCGACGGGACCGGCAGGGCGCCTCGCAACCCCCGTGAGGACGTGCTGTGCACCCTCTTCGCGGAGGTGCTCGGCGCCGAACAGGTGCTGATCGACGACGACTTCTTCGCGCTGGGCGGTCACTCCCTGCTCGCGACCCAGCTCATCGGCCGTATCCGCACCGCCTTGGGCGTCCAGGCCAGCATCCGCAGTCTCTTCGAGGCGCCGACCGTCGCCGCGCTCGCGCAACGACTCCTCGACGACACCGACGACAACGCGCTGGCGACGCTGCTGCCTCTGCGCACCACCGGGGACCGTCCTCCACTGTTCTGTGTCCACCCCGCGGGCGGACTGGCATGGTCGTACGGCGGGCTGCTGCCCCACCTCGACCCCGACCAGCCGGTGTACGGCCTGCAGACCCCCAACCTCGACGGGACCGCCCCCTTCCCGGACAGCATGGAGGCGATGGCAGCCGTGTACGTGGCCGAGATTCGCTCCGTACAGCCCCGCGGGCCGTACCACCTCTTCGGCTGGTCCTTCGGCGGCAACCTCGCGCAGGAAGTCGCGGTACAGCTTCAGGAGGCCGATGAGCAGGTCGCGCTGCTGACCATCCTCGACGCCTTCCCGATCGCGCCGCTCGACGACCTGGACAACGCCGCCCGTGACACCGTGTTCCGGGCGCTGCTGTCCAACATCGGCATGGGCGAGGAGGAGCTCGAAGGCGACGGCGAGGTCGAGGCGACCGCCGTACGGGACGCGTTCCGCCGCAGCGGCAGCCCGCTCGGGTCTCTCGAACCGGCCACCATCGACACGATGGTGGACAACTTCGCCGGCCAGGCCCGGCTGATGCGCACGTACACCCCCCGCACGTTCCGGGGCCCCGTCCTCTTCTTCACCGCCGCCGAAGGCCGCCCCCGCGACACCTTCGGACTCGAACTGTGGGCGCCCTACATCGACGGGCACATCGAGAACCACGACGTGGAGTGCGCGCACGCCCAGATGATGCAACCGGCCGCGCGGGCACAGATCGGCACAACCCTGACCGTCGCACTGCGCGCCGGCCACCACACCGCACAAGGAGACCACTCATGACGAACCCCTTCGACGACCCGCAGACCCAGCACCGCGTCCTCGTCAACGACGAGGGCCAGCACGCCCTGTGGCCGTCCTTCGCCGACGTCCCCGCCGGGTGGGAAGCTGTATTCGGCCCCGCCGCCCACGCCGCCTGCCTGGACTACGTGGATGTCCACTGGACGGACCTCACGCCCAGGAGCGCCCGCGTCGCCATGGCCTGATCCAGGCCCGCCGCCCCCAGATCACAGCACGACTCATAGCGCGACGAAAGGCCAGCGATGACGGAGCGCCGGAACGACGCGGCGATACGCGCCGAAGGGCTCACCAAGAGTTTCGGTGACAAGCAAGCCCTGGCGGGTGTGGACCTTGAGGCGGCGCCCGGCACCGTGCTGGGAGTACTCGGCCCGAACGGAGCGGGCAAAACCACCACGGTGCGCGTGCTGTCCACGTTGCTCCGGCCGGACGGCGGGCAGGCCTGGGTGGCCGGGCACGACATATGCAAAGACCCCGAGAGCGTTCGGCGCAACCTCGGCCTCTCCGGCCAGTACGCGGCGGTCGACGAGAAACTGACCGGCCGCGAGAACCTCTACCTGGTCGCCCGTCTGTACGGGATGGGGCGCCACGCCGCTCGGCGCAGGGCGGGGCTGCTCCTCGAAACCTTCCGGCTCGAAGACGCCGCCGACCGGCCCAGCGGCACGTACTCCGGTGGAATGCGTCGGCGCCTCGACCTGGCGGGCGCGCTCGTCGCCCGCGCGCCGGTCGTCGTGCTGGACGAGCCGACCACGGGGCTCGACCCGCGCAGCCGGACCGACACCTGGGCCTCCATCCAGGAACTCGTCGACGGCGGTACGACGGTCCTGCTCACCACGCAGTACCTCGAGGAGGTCGATCAGCTGGCCGACACCATCGTCGTCATCGAGCACGGCAGTGTGGTCGCCCGGGGTTCGGCGTCCGAACTCAAGGGCCGGGTCGGCGGCGAGCGCCTGACACTGACCGTCGCCGAACCCCGAGCCCGCGCGGCGGCAGCCGAGATCCTGGGCGCCCTGGGCCCGCACGCGCCGACCCTGGATTCCCGTACGGGTCGCTTCACCGTCGCCACCGAACACGGCGCTCAGAGCCTCGAGTACGCCTTGGGATGCCTACGGTTGGCCAATATCGCCGTACGGGACGTGACACTCGCGCCGCCGACCCTCGACGACGTCTTCCTGTCCCTGACCGGACAGCCAGAGGCGTCCCGGAGGCCGGTGACCGCCGATGAGACCGTCGGCGCGCTCGCATCCGAGGCAGGGCGATGACGTCGGTGCGGCGGCTGGCCCGCGACTCATCCATCGTCGCCTGGCGCAACCTGCTGAACCTGCGCCGCACCCCGGGCTCGGTGATCGCCGCCTTGGTGCAACCGGTGATGTTCGTACTGCTGCTGGCGTACGTCTTCGGGGGCAGCCTCGGCGGGGCGGACTACCGGACCTTTCTCATGGGCGGGATCTTCGCACAGGCTGTCACCTTCAACTCGGCGTTCACCGCCCTGGGGCTGGCCAATGACATGGACAAGGGCATAGTCGACCGGTTCCGGTCGCTGCCCGTGCCCAGGATGGCCGTGCTGCTGGGACGCACAATGTCCGACCTGCTCATGAGCACCGTGACACTGGTCGTCACCACTCTGTGCGGCCTGCTGGTGGGGTGGCGCATCGGCGCGTCCGCCGGCGACGCGGTGCTCGCCTACCTCCTCATCCTGCTCTTCGCCTTCGCCATGTCATGGGTCGGCGCAGCAATCGGGCTGATAGCCCGCAGCGTGGAGGTGGCACAGAGCGCCGGCCTGCTATGGCTCTTCCCGGTGACCTTCGTGTCCTCGGCGTTCGTGTCGACACACACGATGCCGGGACCACTGCGGGCGGTGGCCGAGTGGAACCCGGTCTCGGCCACGGCGACAGCCGTCCGGGACCTCTTCGGCAACCCGGCACCCAGCGGTGTCCCGGTGAGCGACGCCTGGCCCGTCGTCCACGCCCTGCCATACGCCCTCGGCTGCGCGTGCTTGATCACGGGGGCCTTCATGCTGCTGGCGCTCACGCGCTTTCGCCGGGTGACCCTCGGGTGACACCACCCCGGCGGGAGCGCGCGAGCGGGAGCGGCGCGGCGGATCGGTCCCGCACACGCCGAAGGGGGAGCATAGAACCATGACCATCAACCCCAGCGCCTACGCCCACGTCCGTCTCACCGTGACGGACATCGGCCGCTCCCGCGCGTTCTACGACAAGGTCCTCGGGCTGCCGGTGGCGTTCCAACTGCCACCCGACGCCGATGAGAAGACTCGCGAGGAGCTTTCCTTCCTCTTCGGCGGCGTCATCTACCAGCTCGGGGACTCACTGTTCGGGCTGCGCCCGGTCTCCGAGGACCGTTTCGACGAGGACCGCACCGGCCTCGACCACCTCAGCTTCGCGGTCGGGGGCCGCGAGGAGCTGGAGTCGGCGGTGAGGGTGCTCGACGAGGAGGGCATCCCACACGAGGGCATCAAGGACATCGGCGTCGGGTCCATCCTGGAATTCCGTGACCCGGACAACATCGCTCTGGAGCTCTTCGCCCCGGCGTCCTGAGTTCGTCTTGAGGAGGACCTGCTTGGTGCCCTCTTTCAGCATGTAGCCGGGGTAGCTGTTCATACAGACGCAGTGCAGACGCGAGAGGGTCCCTCCCCTCGTGTGCGGCGAGCCGCCGGGGCAGGATCATCCAGCCCGATGGTCAGGTCAGGGGGATAAGTATGGTGATCTGCTTGCCGTGTGGTTGGGGGGTGATCGCCACGTGTCGGGCCAAGCCACAGATCAGTGGCCACCCGAACCCGCCGATCCGGCCCCGGTCCCGGTCTGCTGGGTCAACGGACACCGGCAGACGAGTGCTGGCGTCGGCAACGCTGAGGAAAAGCGCATCGCCGGTCACCAACATGTCGAAGGCGTTCAGCCCTCCGCCGTGCCGGATCGCGTTGGTGACGAGCTCCGAGGTCACCAGCAATGCTGCGCCCAGGACCTGCGCGTCGACTTCCTTGGCGTTCACGTCACCGAACGTCGAGGTGATCTGTTCTTGCACACGGGTGCGAGCGTCGGCAGCCGTGGTGGGCAGGCCCTCATCCGTGCCCAGTCGGGATGCTTCCGGCTGGGCAGTGTTGTCGTCCGTCATCGCATGGATCCCCTGTCCCCCGCACACCCGTCGCACAGCGCCAGGCATCCGTGCCGAGTGGCGCGTCGCGTTTCAGACGGCGCTCTGGTCGGGTGCGTCCTGGAGTAGGTGTGCAAAGTCCACGGCAGGAAACATCTCCGCGGCCAGACGCAGCAAGTGCTGGGCTTGAGCTGTCAGGCCTATCACGGTCGTCTGCCGAGGAAAAAGGTGATCCGGATCCTTCGGGTCGGCCAGGAGATGGAGGCCTGCGGCGTCCATGAAGCGGGCATCGTGCAGATCCCAGGTCAGGTGGGTCACGTGATGCGGCAGAGCGGCGGCTGCGGCGCGCAGGGCGGGCAGCGTGGCGTGGTCGATCTCTCCGTGCGGAGTGATTCGGGCTGCGGTGTCGATGACCGACGTGGTGATGCGCATGGCGGGCGGCCCCCTTCCGGGGGTGGTGAGCCCAAAGGCGAAAGCCCCGAAAAGGAGGAGCGGCCGACGATGGCGGGAACTGACTGCCCGGAAAGGGGGCGATGACCAGAACCCAAAGGCCGGCAAACCGAGTGCAGACCGGTCTCGTGTCAGCCCATCGTGGCACGGAAGGGCGTCCGGGGGCGTATCCGGTAAGGATGCTCGCAGCCTTCGATGCGAGCCGTGGCGGCCCAGATATGCGCAACCGGCGCGCTAGAACGGGCCTGGAGACTGATTCAAGTCCCGTACAACCACGTTGTGCGGACGCTTCAGCCGCGCAACCCAAGCCAGCTCGCCCACGAACGCTCAGCACCGCTCAAGCCCGGTCAGTGAGACCGCCTGGCGGCACTGCCCGCAAGTCGACTGCACGGGCGGTGGGCTGCGCATGGTCAGGGCTTGAGCACGACCTTGGTCCACCCGGCATCGCGGTCGTCGAAGTGGCGATAGGCATCGGCGGCCTCGGCCAGGGGCAGTTCGTGCGAGACGATGAAGGACGGCGCCGCCCTGCCGTGGTGGATGAGGTTACCGAGTCGGCGGTTGTACGCCTTCACGTTGGCCTGACCGGTGCCGATCCGCTGTCCCTTGAACCAGAACTGACCGAAGTCGAAGGGCAGCTTGCCCTCCTGGGTCAGCTGGGTGGGGGCGCCGTCGTCCTGCGGGAGGAAGACCCCGACGACGCCGATGGCGCCGGTGGCCTTCACCGAGGCGACGAGGTCGTTCATGGTCGCTTCGGGGCGTTCCACGCCCTGCGGATCGTGGGCCTGGTAGCCGACACACTCGCATCCCTTGTCGGCGCCTCCGTCGGTGAGGTCGAGGATCCGCTCGACATGGTCGCCCTGCGAATCGTCGACCGCGGTGGCGCCGGCTTCCTCTGCCAGTCGCAACCGGTCGCTCTGGCGGTCGACGACCAGGACCTGGCTCGCCCCGCGCAGGTACGCGGAGTACGCGGCCATCAGCCCTACCGGCCCCCCTCCGTAGACGACCACAGACTCTCCCGGTGAGACCGCTGCCAGTTCGGTGGCGTGGTAGCCCGTGGGGAAGATGTCCGCGAGCATGACGTAGTCGTTCTCCTTCTCCGCGGCATCCTCCGGCAGGACCAGACAGTTGAAGTCCGCCCAGGGGACGCGCAGGTATTCGGCCTGGCCGCCGGCGTACGTACCCATGGCGGCGAAACCGTAGGCCCCGCCAGGAGTGTCGGAGTCCACCGAGAGGCAGAAGCCGGTGAAGCCCCGCTCGCAGTTGGCGCAGAATCCGCAGCCGACGTTGAACGGAAGGCAGACACGGTCGCCGGCTTTCACCCGGTCCACCCCGTCACCGACCTCGACGACTTCTCCGAGGTTCTCGTGACCGAGGGTCCGGCCGGTCTCCATCGTGGTCCGGCCTTCGTACATGTGAAGGTCGGACCCGCAGATGTTGGTCGAGGTGACTTTGACGATCACGTCCGTGGGACGTTCGATCCTGGCATCAGGGACATCGACAACCGCGACATCCCGAGGTCCCTGGTACACGAGCGCTTTCACGCAGCTCACGGCCTTCCGGCAGGAGGCGCCACCCGGCCGGTGCAGCCCGGAGGCGGGGGAACCAAGCTCCCCCCTCCACCATGCGCGCCAAACGGCCCTCTCGCAGAACCGCCTGCCCGGGGCCTGGGACGCAGCACGTCGCACCACGCGGTCGGGCCAGCGCGTCGTTGTACAAGGGAGGCCGGGAAGCGCACCACACCGTTGGTCGCTCGATTGGTGGGGACGTAGCCGGCAGTGACGAGCCCGGAAAGCCGGGGCCTGTAGGCCGCAGGAACCGAGCCGAGCAAGCCAGAGAGTGGACGACGTCAGCCAGCTGATCCCACTCCTCCAGGCCGTGCCGTCCGTGCGGGGCAAGCGTGGCCGCCCCCGGCGCCGCCCGGATGTGGTGCTGGGTGACCGCGGCTACGACCACTACAAGTACCGCCGCCTGGTCTGGGACCTTGGCGTGAAGCCGGTGATCGCCCGGCCCGGCACCGAGCACGGCTCGGGAGTGGGCACCCAGCGCTGGGTAGTGGAGCGCGCATTCGCCCACCTGCACTGGTCCGCCGCCTGCGGATCCGCTGGGAGATCCGCGACGACATCCACGAAGCCTTCCTCATCCGCGGATGCGCACTCATCTGCTGGCGACGACTGCGCGCACTGGCGACCGATGCAGTGGGCCAGCTATCTGCCACTAGCTAGTCCTTCTGCAGGCTGCGGCTGACACCCGCGACGATGGCGGTCGTCAGCACCCAGCCCGATGCAAGCAGCGCATAGGCCAACCATTGAGGGCCGGGGGCCGTCCAGTACCAAGCAGTGCGCTGACCCAGACCACCAATGGGAATCAGGAGGTCGAGGGCATGGACGAGGGGCTGGAACGGAGCGCCTTCGCCCTGTTTCACCGGCGTCGGAGACTGTGTACGGAAGGCGAGGGTGCCCAGCAAGGTCAGCGCAAGGAACCAGATCCCGGCCAGCCAAGGACGGTAGCCGTAGCCGACGGTCGGATCGAGCAGGTGACCCCAGATACGCGCGGGCCAAGGCATGGCGCGGCGCCGGTGCCGCTGTTTGCCAGGAGGATCCGGCGGGCGTCGTCGTCGTGGCCGATCGTCCGGTACCAACTAGCCAATTGCTCGTACGGTTGCGGGCTGTAGCCCGGGCTGCGTCGAATCCAGGCCAAGCGGTAGTTCACGGAGTCGCGCCGCTCACCGGACTCCACCTTCTTGAGGGAGCCATAGACGAAGCCCTCCAACTGCACCACGGCCGGCCAGCTCCGCCCGCTGTCGTAGAGGTAAGACACCTGCGCCCCGCGCAGATCCACCGCACCGGTCGGTGGCCGGGCCAGGGTGAGATCGACATCGACGGCCTGCATGAGTCGGCAGAGCAAGGCCGGCGCATTACCGTCGGGCGACCCGTTCAGGGTTCCTCCTTCGAATCCCACGCGATCCGAGATCTGGGTACTCCTCAGCTTGACGGTCCCGTTCGCGGTGAATCCGTCGGAGAAGTCGAGCCGTGAGACCACGGCGTTATTCAGGGCGAGCGCCACTCCGTGCGGTCCTGGGTCGTGCAGGTGTGAGCCCCGCATGAACAGACCGCGCGGCAGCTGTGCTCCGACCAGCCGTATTTCTCCTCGCGCGACGAAACCGCGGTTGCAGTAGATACCTCCTCCCATGACCAGACCACCGGCGGCCATGGCCAATCCTCCGGGCGCACTGAGGTGAGCTCCGTTCAGGAGCATGCCGCCGGCAACCTTGGCGTCACTGAGTGACAGTGCGGTGCTGATGTTATTGAAGGGCGAGGAAGCCAAGCTCTCCACGACGGAGCGCCGCAGTCGAGGTTGCCCTCGATGTGTGCCGAATCGGCCTCGATGCCCGGCACTCTGCAGCCCGTCATCACGATGTTCTGGGCCGATGCTCCGAGCAGGTCCACCGCCGCCTCGAACCAGCACTCCTCGATCCACAGGGCATGTTCGATCTGCGCACCGGCCAGGCTGAGGTGCCCGGCTATCCGCGCCCCGGCGAGTTTGAGGCATGCAACGGCGCCCGGCTGCACAGTATTCGCGCCCAGTACGAGCGCCAGGATCACGGCTGCCCGGACCGTACGTTCGGCATCCCACTCTCCCCCTCTGGAGACGCGGTCGTCCTCCGGCGTCCCCACACGCAGATCCACGCGGCGCCCCTCAGGGAACGCGTCCCACAGCGCACGCTCGGCCGGCGTCAGGTCGTTGTATGAGATCACGCGGGCAGCGCAGCGACCATTCTTCGTGCTCCGCCCTGCCTCACCGTGCGGACCAAAAAAGATGCATTCCGTTAGGAGTTCTAAGAGCACCAGGACGTCAGCGAATTCCTGCGCCGTGGCCTGCTACCGGATGCCGAGCAGTTGCCCCCCGACGGGGAGGCGGGGCGGGCGGGGCTCACGCGTACGCGGATGCGCAGCTGGCAGCCTCAGCTCCGGATCCCGGGTCTTGGCACACTGCGCACGGTTCGATGTCCGGCTCAGACAGGGCCACCATGGCGTCCTCCGGGAGATCAGCCCCACCTGGTCCGGGTAGTGGGCCGGTGTTATTCGAGTTCGGGCTGATGGAGAGTGGCACATATCCACTCCGCGCGGGGGCACGAAGCCAGAGGATCAGCGGATGGTGTCGGCATGGGCGGGCCGTGCGACGAAGGGTGAACAGGTTGGCATGGAACGTGCGTCGGCTGGCTGTCGGGTGGTGGGCCGGGCGGGAGTGGGCCGGGGTCCGGCGGTCCGTCCATAACGCGTTCGAGGAGTCCGGGCCTGAACGCGACACTCTTGTGCAGTCCCTGAAAGCAGCGGCGTCGGCGATCGTCGCCTGGGCTCTGACCGGATGGTGGCTCGAAGCCCCGATGGCCCTTTTGGCCCCCTGGACGGCAGTCGCCCTGGTCAGTGGAACCGTCTACCAATCCCTGCGCACGGGCGCACAGCAGTTCGCCGTGATCGCCGTCGGCACCGTGTGGGCGTCGGCCGCTATGACCGTCACGCGGGACCAGACCATGGCCGCCATGCTGCTCACCCTGCCGTTCATGACGCTGCTCGGGAACTACCGCCGGTTCGGTAGTCAGGGAATCCTCGGGGCAACCACGGCCCTTTTCGTGATCACCTACGGATCATCCAGCACCTGGACCGTGGGCCATCGGCTGCTGGAAACTCTGATCGGCGCGATCGTGGGCATCTCGGTCAACGCCCTGGTTCTGCCGCCCGTGCATCTGCGCAGCGTCCGTGACCGTCTGCGCGGTCTCGCGCGGGACTCCGCGGACCTGCTCGACACCATGGCGGACGGTCTGCGGGAGGACGACGCGTTGCACCGGGCAGAGGACTGGCACGCCGAGGCGTCCCGTCTCATGCTGTCCCTCCAAAGCGTCACCGATGCCAGGAACTGGGCAACGGAAGGAGCGCGCTGGAACCCGGGCGGACGGTTGCGGCGGACGGGCCCCCCGCCCCCACCCTTCGCGGAAGACATTCGGTGGAGCCGGATCTGCACCCGCATCCTGACCATCGCACGTACCTTGAACGGAATCGATGACGAGGACACAGACCTCGCGGCGCCACCTTCCTGCTTCCTAGTCGCGCTGGCAGCTGTGCTGGAACAGGCGGCCTGCATCTGTGCCGAGGAGGCAGAACAGCCGGGCGCCTCCGCCGAAAGACGCTGCCGCGAGCAGGCATTCGAGAAGGCATGGGCTGCGCATCGCACTCTCGCCGACAACTTCCATCACCAGCAGGGCCCGGCCGCCCCCGTGGAAGGGGCGCTGTCGCTGGAGACGCGGCAGCTGCTCACGGACCTGGCTCCACGCCGCTGAGGATAAATGGCCTATGCCCTACCCCAGCAGTGCCTTGTTCTTGAAAGCATCCACATCAGATCGGTCGCCGAGATCGCCCAGGGCTCAGGTGCCCTCGTACGAATCGAGGGCAGGGAGGCCATTCACAGCAGTGCCCTGTGTCCTTTGCTTCTGCACGACTTTCACGCGGCGTCACTGGCGGGGTCCGTGGGATCCCGGCTGCGGCCTGAAGGTCCGTACACGGTCTTGCAGAGGGCATCGCGCTCTGGGCAGGCGCAGCCAGGGTCGAGGGACACCGATTCGCTCCACCCACGGGGGCTGGGCCGGGTTCTGTACATCTGCCAGTGCCGGCGGCTTCGCACGCATGGCAGGTGTAGAGGGCCGGTGGCGCATGCTGCTACGTCTGTAGCAGCGCCGACTGTCCGGCTCGCCAGCTTTTGAGCAGGTGGGAGGCGAGTCGGCTTTCCAGGTGCTCGGTGGCGTCGGCTCCGAAGGCGACTTCCGTATCGAGGTGTGGTTCCTCTTCGAGTAGTCCGCCGATCACTTCACGTCGTACGACTTGTTCGTGTACGGCGTCTGCCTCGACGTGCTCCGTGTAGAAGTGCTCGGCTGCGGGTCCGGCTCCGGTGCGGCGCATCGCTGCGGCGAGCCGGCGCGAGCCCGGCGAGGAGGTGATCTCCACGCAGGCGAAGTGGCCGACGAGCGCTCCACGCAGTGCTCGTTGCAAACCGAACAACGTCATCATGTTGACGACGGCGAGTGCGGGTGCCGGGGCCGCATCCACGTAGTGGCCGTAGCGTGTGTCGAGGTTCAGGTCTGCCATGAGTTGAGCAAAGAGGTGCGCGTGGATGTTCTCGGCGCGTCCTGCGCCGAATTCGTCGTATGCGATGGCGACCATGCCCGCTTTGGCCCGCCCGCGCAGTCGCGGGATGATCCAGGCGTGGGGGTCTGCCTCTTTGAGGTGATAGAGCGAGCGCAGGGCGGCGTATTCGCGGATCTGCCACAGCTGCCCCTCGTGCTCGAGATGGTGAGCCACGCTGTTTGTGTGGTCGGTGGACTCCACCAGCAGCTCCGTGAACGCCTCGTCGCTCGAGCGGCCCCCAGGGACGTCGGCGCGCATAGCATCAAGGAATCGCATTTCGAGTGCCCTGCGCAGGGGCATGAGGGCAGGGTCCCATTCGCGGTCCTCGGCGACGCCGGCGAAGCCGCGGTAGTGCAACTCGTACAGCACGTAGAGGGCAAGCTGCAGGTCCTCTCCGTAGGGGTCGGCAGTTGCTACGTCCCTCGCATCGGGCGCGTCCTGTTGAGGCGAGGGCAGGGCAGCCAACAGTCCTGCTGAGAGGGGCCCTCTGGGCGCTGGCAGGGCTGGAGGCGTGATGATGGGGTGGTCAGTGGTCGTCACTGTCGTACGTTTCCTTCGGGTTGCCGGAATGCCGGTCTTGGTCTTCGCGGCGAGCAGGTCCAGAGGACTTTGCGCGGCGGCGATGGCTGGTATCGCACCACGGATACATGCGGCTGCGGCGGCAGGTGCAGACGGCGACGACGAACCGGTCGGAGGTGGACACCGTGCCGTCCTCCTGCATGATCTCCACCGGCCCTTCGATGAGGATCGGACCGTTGCCGTCGACGGTCACACGCCTGGCGCGATCAGCTTCGTTCGGCACGGATGACCACCAGTTCTTCTGTGTCCTCGCCGGGGTGGAGCAGGCCCTGAGCACGTAGCCATGACAGCCGTCCGGTGATGACGGGTCCGAAGGGCACACGGGCCCGGTGTGCCACGGAGCTGCGCATACCGGTGGTGTCCAGCCGTCTGAGCGTTTCGTCGGCGCCGCAGAGTGCGGAGTGAACGATGAGGAGTACGCCATGCGGGTGAAGCACGTCGCGGGCATGGGCGCAGATGCGGTCCAGGGCCTGCCGTCCACTGTGTCCGGCGTCCCAGGCCACGGAGGATCTGTGCTTGCGCGAGTGGTGCGCGAGAGGTGTGGGGACGTAGGGCGGGTTGCTCACCACGAGGTGGAAGCGCTCTTCGGCGATCGGGCCCGTGAGATCGCCTTGCAGCACTCGGACGCGTTGGCCGGCACGGGCGGCGTTGAACCTGGCCGAGATCACTGCCCGCCGGGAGATGTCGGTCGCCGTCACCTGGGCGCCCATGCGCGCGGCCAGTACGGCGAGTGCGCCGCTTCCTGTGCAGACATCGAGGACGTCCGTACCCGCCGTTATCCCTTCGGCCTGGAGCGCCTGGGCAAGCAGGTGGGTGTCGGCCTGGGGAGCATAGACCCCGGGCAGCGTCCATAGCTTCCCGAGGTCGGCGGGCCGTGCGGCAGCGGTCGTCATCTGGAGCCTCCGTGAGGTACGAACAGGTGCAGGTCTTTGTCCGTCTCGCCAGGCGCGCGCCCACCTCATTCAGCGTGATTGTGCCTACAGTCCGCCGCTACCCGAGCGGATCTCACGCCTTCTGCCCTGCGCCTGCCCTCACATGCCGGAGTCTGCTGGTGACGGCTGCCAGACTCCAGCTGCACGAGGCAGCCGATACACCATGTGCGCGGCATTGCGCCCGACGGGGGAAGACGTAGTGTTGGATCTTTTTGCCGTTGGGTGCCCGTTCAGTCGGTGTCGACGTGGTGCACAGACACGCGAAGCGTGCCAATGATGCCGTCGGCGGGGATGAGCATCCCGCGGTCCGCAGGTGGTCCCCTACGACCTGGTCCAGTACCTCACCAGGGAGCCGGTGGCCGCGGCCTGACCGCGTCGCCACTCCCGGCCCTTCCGCTCACTGGTCGCGACCGGGGAACGACTGGCCGGCTTTGTTGTCGCCGTGCAAGCATGAGTCGGACGCGAGACCGGCTGGCACGCAAGTGCCGGCCTTTGGGTTCTGGGCGTTCCCCCCTCACGGGCACCCAGCCCTCGCCATCGTCGGTCGCCTCTTGCGAGAGGGCTTCGTCTTTGGGCTCACCACCCCGGAAGGGGGCAGCCCGCATGAACATCACGACCAGGATCGACGGCACCACCGCACGCATCACTCCGCACGGGGCATTCGATCACGACACCGCACCCGCACTGCGCATGATGCTTGCCGCACTTCCAGTGAGCGTGACCCGGGTCGCTTGGGACCTGCACGATGTTCCGTTCATGGACTCCGCCGCTCTGCATCTGATCACCGATCCGCCACCTGTGGACGCCCCTTCGCGTCGGATGGCGGTGACGGGCCTTAAATCCCAGGCCACAGAGCTCCTGCGCACGGCTGCGGAGCTCCTCCCCGAACTCAAGATGCCCAACCTGGCCGACCCGCGCGACGAGCGGCCCGATACCGGCCAGATCGCGGCGGACAAACCAATGGCATGACTGAGGTGGGCTTCAGGGAAGCGCGCTGACCATTTGCTTCCCGCTTGGCTGCCCTTTTCCTTAGCACTCACTGACAGTCTCGTGTTCTGCATCCTCGTACCTCCGTCAGCTAATCGGGGTCCTGGAGCGACTTCGACCAGCTGCCCGGGCTGGCCAGTTGGCAGCCGGTCCAGCGCGCGGAGGGGATCGGTGCGCATCAAGCGGGGAGATTCCAGGCCGCGGCCCTCCTTGTCCTACCTTGGCAGGCGGGGGCTGGGCCGGGCGGCGTCATGTGCCAACGCAGGTCGCGCCTCATTCAGCACCGCGCCTTGCTCACATAATCCGCTCCGGGGGCGACTGTGCGTTGTGCGTCGTTTAGTGGGATGCATACGGGAAAGGCGGTGGGCGTTCCCGCGTCCGGGGCAATCTCGGGCCCGACGCCCACCCAAGGGAGCGAGGAGTACGTCATGCCTGCTGGATCCAGTAAGAAGCGCGAGCGGCAGTACGAGCACATCAAAGAGGGCCAGGAGGAGCGGGGCGCCTCGGAGGGTCGCGCGAAGGAGATCGCGGCCAGGACCGTCAACAAGCAACGCGCCCGGTCCGGCGAGTCGAGAACGGCGAGCAGCACGTCGACCCAGGACACGAAGTCCGCCTATGAACGTGGTGGCGAACGCTCCCACAAGGGTGCACAGGGCCCGACGCGGGACCAGCTCTACGCGGAGGCGAGGAAGAAGGACATCGACGGGCGGTCCTCTATGAACAAGGAACAGCTCCGTAAGGCCCTTGGACGCTGACGCTCACAGGAGCGCCGGCGTCGGCCGCCTGCAAAAGCCCAGCACATGTGCGCCGAGGGACACGGCGGCGGTATTCACCACCCGGATCCGCCGCACCGGCGGGGCGGGTCCAGAGACACAAGGTCTGACGGCCAGGGAAAGCGGGAGAGCATGGCAAGAGCGGCGATCTTCGATGTTGACGGCACTCTCACCGATACGAATCACCTTCACGTGGTGTCCTGGTGGGAGGCTTTTCGGCAGGCGGGGCACACCGTGCCGATGCCGGACATCCACCGGGCGGTGGGCCTCGGCTCCGGGGATCTGATCGAGCGGCTGCTGGGACCCGACCGTGACCCAGGGCAGGATGCGGCCATCAGCTCCGCGCACACGGTGCTCTACGCGACGTACTTCGACCGCCTCCCGGCCTTCCGGGGCGCGGGTGATCTGCTGCGCACCCTGGACCGGCAGGGCTGGCGGGTGGTCCTGGCCACCTCGGCGAGCGGGGCGGAGCTGGCGGCGCTGCGGCGGGCGGTGGACGCGGATGACGCGATCCGGGCCACGGCCAGTTCGGACGACGTCGACCGGGGCAAGCCGTCCCCGGAGCCGGTGGAGCTGGCCTGCCGGCTGGCGGGTGTGGGCCCGGGGCAGGCGGTGTTCGTGGGTGACACGGTGTGGGACATGGAAGCGGCGTCCCGCGCGGGGGTGCGTGCGGTGGGCCTGCTCTCGGGCGGTATCCCGCGTGCCGACCTGGAGCGGGCGGGAGCGGAAGCGGTCTACAGGGACGTCGCCGGTCTGCTCGACGGGCTCGGCGACAGCCTTTTCGGTCCGGGCCCCGCCTGACGGACGGGTCTCGGACCTCGCGTCGGGCACAGGTGGCCCGGGACTCATCCGGGCGCTCTGCGCAGCAGGCCTGTGCCGGAGCCGTCCCTCGGCCTGCCGCTTCCAAGGCGTTGGCGTCTGGTCCCGTGGCTCGCCGTTTCACCCCTTGGTCGTTATGTAGCGATATGAGGGGGTACCCCTGTGCGGACGAAATGGCTACGACACGCACGAAAAGAGGATCACATGCAGGTGGGATACAAGCTGGCGGCGGAGGCGTTCGGCCCGTCAGAACTGGTCAGGCAGGCCGTGCTCGCCGAGGAGGCGGGATTCGACTTCGTGGAGATCAGCGACCACTACCACCCCTGGCTGGACAACCAGGGTCACTCGCCCTTCGCCTGGACGGTGCTGGGAAGCATCGCGGCGAAGACATCGCGCATCGGTCTGGCAACCGGGGTCACCTGCCCCACCGTGCGCTACCACCCCGCCATCATCGCTCAGGCGGCCGCGACGCTCGCCCTCCTCTCGGACGGCCGCTTCGTCCTGGGTGTCGGCTCGGGAGAGCGGCTGAACGAACACGTCGTCGGTCCTGGATTTCCCGACGTGGTCCAGCCCCGGCACGAAATGCTCACGGAGGCGCTGGAGATCATCCGGCTGCTGTGGGGCGGGGGTTACCGGTCCTACCAGGGCAAGCATCTGCAGGTGCAGGACGCCCGGGTCTTCGACCTGCCCGACGAGCTGCCTCTGATCGCGGTGGCCGCCAGCGGCCCCATGTCGACGCGCATCGCCGCTGAACTGGGCGACGGCCTGTTCGCGACGGAAGCCAAGCCGAGCATCGTCCAGCACTACCGTGACGCCGGTGGAACGGGCCCGTGCTACGGCGAGGTGCCGATGGCCTGGGCGCCCGACGCGCACACTGCCGCGCGCGCCGCTCTCGAGACGTCGCGATGGGCGCTGACTGGTTGGAAGGTGATGAGCGAACTGCCCAATCCGGTCAACTTCGAGGCAGCGACCACCACCGTGCGCGAGGAGGACGTTCTGGAGAAGTTCGCCTGCGGAGCGGACCCCGAGCGCTACGTCGAGGTCGCCCAGAGCTACGTCGACGCGGGATTCGACCGGCTGGTCATGCAGAACGCGGGCCCCGACCCCGATGGCTTCATCGACTTCTACCAGCGCGAACTCGACGGGCGCATCCGGCAGCTCGAACCGGACAGCGCGCAGGCCTGAGGGCTGCGAGCCGGTCCGGCCATCGCAAGATCCACTCGGCCGAACCTCCCCCTCTGCTCCGGTTCCGTCTGCATCGTGGCCAGAGCTGCGGAACAGCCCTTGTCTTCGACCGAACCGTGCGGCCCCATGTGGGTTGTGTGCTCACGACCACGGTCAAAAGGCGACACCGTCCGCTGAGGTGATCAGGGCTCCCATATTGCGTTCCATCATGTGCAGCGCTGAGCCGGCGAGGTCGCTGTGGATGTGTGCCACCGCGTCTCTGGGGACGGTGACGCGCAGATGGCGGATATGTGCGTCCAGCACGCAGGCGCCGGCGCCTCTACTCCACCATGGTCGCCAGGCCCACTCGCTGCGGGGATCACCTAGCTCTGGGTGTCGGGCGTGGGGCCGGCTCCCGTTCGCACGCCGTGCTCCACGTCGGGGCGAGGCCTACCGGATTCTTTCGCGTACTGGGCGACAGCCTTCTGCATTTCGCGTTGCAGATCGCGCCAAGCCCGCCACGCTGTCTCCTGAGCCACGGCCTGCGCTGGGGTCAAGGACTCGGCCGAAGGTGAACCGAACCGTCTTCGCAGCTCATTTACATGACCGTGGGCCTCATCCACCGCACGTTGCTTCTCGATCAACTCTTCCAAGGTGTATCCCACAGCGCCAGACACTAGCTGTTGCACACGAGCCTGGAGCGCTCATGACGAAGGGCAGCGAACGCGGCGCACCACGCCGGCTCAGAGACCTGCAGGTCGGCATTCGCTACGTTGGGCGCTGTTGGCCTCAGCGAGCAGACCCCAGCCTGCAGTTCCACCAGCCGGTCTCAGCGTGCCACCTGCCTTGCTGTAAGCGTCGGGTCGAACGAGGACGCATGTCAGTCCTGGGCAAGGAGGCCGGCCCGCAGTTTCGTCAGGGTGCGGGTGATGAGGCGTGAGACGTGCATCTGGGAGAGGCCCAGGTGCTCGCCGATCTGGGCTTGGGTCATCTCCTGGCCGAAGCGCATCTGCACGATGGCGTACTCCCGCTCGTCGAGGGATTTGAGCAAGGGGGCCAGGGCATGGAGGTTTTCGACGAGTTCCATTCATGCATGCAGACTCACTGCAGAAGCCTCTCCGGCACCGTTCGGAGCGAAAATTCCATGAGACACAACAACGCGAGCCACAACAGCTCGTGAGGGAGCAACAGGACGGATCAGGACGTACGCCAGCGGTGGATGGGGAGAGTGCTGGTTGCCGGGCCCTGCGTCCGCCAGCCGTGCTCAGCAGGTGCCACCGACCGGTTTTGCTCCGGTTCGACTGAGGAAGTCGGTGAGTGCACGGACGAGTTGTTCGGGCTGGTCCTCGGGGATCAGGGTGGAGGAGTCGGCGATCTCGACCAGCTGGCTCTGTGAGAAAAGCTCGGCCAGCCGGGGGCCGTGCTCACGCGGCATCAACCGGTCCTCTGTCGCCCAGACGACCAGTACCGGGCGGTCGAAGTTGCGAAGCCGGTCGCTCCAGGCAAGCAAGGTCTTACGTCCGGGCGCTCCGGTGGCGAACTTGGCGAAGTCCCTGCGGATGGCCCTGCTGCGGGTGGCGGGAGCAAACCAGTCGTCCATGATGTCGTCGGGGATGCCTCGCAGGCTCATCCCGCCGTAACCGCCCCGGGCATGGCGGACGGCGGGCAGGCGCATGAGCCTCGTCAGGAGCCAGACGCCGCCGGGAACTCTGCACACATGCGCAAGGGTCTTGGCCGGCCCAGGAGGGAAGTTGTCGAAGGCTTCGCAGGCCACCAGTGCCAGGCGTGCGATGCGCTGGTCCTGCCCTTCCGAGACCAGGAACTGGCCGCCACCCCAGTCATTGAGTACGAGCGTCACGTGGTCCAGGCCGAGCCTCTCGATGAACTCGCCCAGGAGCCGGGCGACACCTCGCTGGGAGAGGTCGGCATCCAGGTTCATGGGTTGACGGTGACCGCCCAGAGGCAGCGTGGGCAGGACGCAGCGGTATCCGTGCAGCAGGGGCACCACTTTGCGCCACTGGGTCTCGTTCATCGGCGCACCGTGGCCGAACACCAGCACAGGCCCTTCGCCGCCGGTGTCCTGATAGTCGATCGGTCCGGACGACAACTCGATACGTGGCATCCTCAACCCTCTGTTTGATAGATCGTTCTACTGCTATCTTGGACGGGAAAGGGGTGGAAGGCAATGGGGCAGTCGGACACGCGAGCCAGGATCCAGGGCGCCGCCACGGTGCTGTTCCGCCGGCACGGTTATGCGGCCACCGGCCTGAAGCGGATCGCGACAGAGGCGGACGCGCCGTTCGGTTCCATCTACCACTTCTTCCCCGGCGGCAAGCAGCAGCTTGCCGGGCACGTGATCCGTGCGGCCGGGGCCGAGTACGGCCGCGTGGTCATGGGCCTCCTCGACAGTGCGCCGGAGCCGGTGGAATCCCTCGTGCACGCCTTCGGGGCCGCGGCGGACGACCTTGCAGCGGCTGACTATGCCGACGCGTGCCCGATCGGGACGGTAGCTCTGGAGGTCGCGAGCAGCAATGAGGAGCTGCGGACCGCGACGGAGGAGGTCTTCGAGGAATGGATCGGCTTGGCGACGAGCTGGTTCAGCCGCTGGGTGGCCGAACCGGAGACGGCACGGTCCCTCGCGTACTCGATGGTCATGATGCTGGAGGGCGCTTTCATGCTCAGCCGCTCGGCCCGTTCGCCTGAACCTCTCAGGGTGGCCGGCCGATCGATGGCCGCGCTGATGCGCGCAGCCGTCGCTCAGACCGGCAAGTAGTGCCGACTGCAAGGCGTCGAGCTCCTGGGTCAGCGGCAATATCTTCGCCGCGCCTCCAGAACAGGCAGCAAATCTTGCGCCTCGACGGTCAGGGTCTGTCCGTCAGTGCGCCGGGGAACGGCCACAGCGCCTCCGCCGTCGGGGCATTCGCACCGTGGTGGCGCTGGCCAGCGGCGGGACAGCTCTCGGACAGGATCGAGTCCAGGGTGTCAAGGGAGGACGGAGCCCTCCGACGGGCATGAAGGCGTCTGCGAGGTAAAGCTGGTATCCATGACAGCTCCCACTGCATCGACGACGCAGGACCGCGGCACACCCCAGGACTCGGCCGAACGATTCAGTCGCTGGGTAAGCGGCGGCGCCGCCGACGCTCTGCCACTGCCGGGCTCCGGGGCGACGCTGCAGCGCTTTCGGACACTGCACGACCTCGGTCGCACGGACCTGTCCTTGGCGCGTCTGGCGGAGGGACACGCAGACGCCGTAGCGATCCTGAAGGAGCTGGAAGCGCCGGCGCCTTGCCCCGGTGAACGCTGGGGTGTGTGGGCGGCTCAGCCCCCCGGCGTGGCGCTTGGTGCCCGCTACGGCGAGGTACACACCGGTCACCGGGACCTGGCCGGCCGTGGGCACGGCCGGAAGTGACTCACCCGACGCGCGTTTCACCGGGGTGCCTGCCCTGCCGGTGGGCGAGGTGGACGCCTATCTGCGCCGCCCGGGCTTCTTGCACGGCGGCGTAGGAGTCGCCGCGTGCTGGCTCGGTGGTGCTCGGGGCGTGGCCGACGCGCTGATGGAGGCCGCGCGTCGCCGAGAACCGGATCAGTTGACGGCCGCACACCTGGGCGCCGTCGACGCGGCTCTTCACAGCGCCATGTGCGCGCTGGTCGCGGCGGCCGACGCCATCGACGCCGCCCCGCTGGACGGCGGAGAGCGCGCGGTCGTACGGACGGCGCGCGTACGGGCGGTGGTGGCCGACGTATGCGCGCGCGTCCTCGACGAGGTCGGCCGGGCCCTGGGCGCCGGGCCGCTGTGTCACGACCCGGAACACGCGCAACGCGTCGCCGATCTCACCGTGTACATCCGTCAGCACCACGCCGAGCGCGATCTCGCTTACCTGGGCACCCTGCTGCTCTCTGCGGCTGGAGGAGCGGAGGCTGCCCAGTGGGACCGGTGAACGGCTCTTCTGGCCCCCTCACTGGCCAGTCGCGTACGGTCCGCGAGAAGGCCGCGGAGGCCATCGACTCAGAGGGCACGAGCGAGGACGTCTGGAGCGCGTGGGAGGGGTGGCACCGTTGGCCCGAAGCGCCGTTGCCCGACGGGCCTGTGGTCGTTCTGGCTGCCCACCCCGACGACGAGGTCCTCGGATTCGGCGGAACGGCGGCGCGTCTGGCCTCGTCGGGTCGCGAGGTCCACGTCGTCACCGTGACCGACGGAGAGGCGTCGCACCCGGCAAGCCGTTTGATGCCGCCCCCGGCGCTGGCGCGCAGACGCCGGGAGGAGTTGTCCGAGGCCCTGGACCTCCTGGGCGTGGACAGGCGCCGCCGTCACCGGCTCGGCCTGCCGGACACCGAGGTCGCAATCCACGAGACGGCCGTGACCCAGTGGGTCGGGGAGCTGCTGCGCACGAGCGGAGCAACGCTGTGCGTGACGCCGTGGAGCGGTGATCTGCACGCCGATCACGAAGCGGTCGGCAGAGCAGGCCACGCTGCCGCCCGCGCCGACGCGATCGCCCTGTGGCAGTACCCCGTGTGGATGTGGCACTGGGCGGTGCCCGGCAGTCCCCGGGTGCCTTGGCACCTCTGTCGCAGGCTGCCCCTCGCACCGGCCGAGCTGGCACTCAAGACGTCGGCCCTGCGCTGCTTCCGGACTCAGATCGCCCCGCTGGCCGACGATCCCACCGTGATCCTTCCGCCGGAGGAACTTGCGCATCACCAGCGGTCCTTCGAGACCGTGATCGTAGAAACGGGCTCACGTTGAACACCTCCACCTCCGACTCGTACTTCACGCGGATGTACGCCGACACCGCCGACCCCTGGAATCTGGCGGGCCGCTGGTACGAGCAGCGGAAGTACGCGCTCACCTTGGCCGCGCTTCCTCGACCGCGCTACCGCAGAGCCTTCGAGCCCGGTTGCTCGGTAGGCGTCCTGACCCGTCTCCTGGCGGATCGCTGCGACCGCGTCCTGGCCACCGACCGCGTGCCCCGCGCCGTGGCCGCAGCGGCAGAACGCAACCGCGACCTGCCCCACGTCGAGGTCCAGCACATGACCATTCCCGAGGCGTGGCCGTCAGGGACCTTCGACCTGGTGGTCCTCTCCGAACTGCTCTACTACTTCGACGACGCACAACTGGCGCGTGCCATGCGCAGGACAGCGGAGTCGCTGGAGCCCGGTGGCACGCTGGTGACCGTGCACTGGGACCACCCCGTGCCCGAACACCGCCACACCGGCTCCGCGCTCACACCGCTGCTCCATGCGGAGGCGGGGCTCGTGGCGGGGCCGGGCTTCCACGACCCCGACTTCGTCCTGCACACCTTCACGCGGCCGCTGCCAGACGGCTCACTGCCCCGGTCCGTCGCGGAGACCGAGGGCCTGGTATGAGGAACACCGTGGAGGCGCTCGTCGTCGCCGTACCCGCTCACAACGAGGCGGCCACCCTGCCGGCCGCGCTGCGCTCGCTCCGGCGCGCTCTGCTGGAGTCGCGGAACGCGGGGGCGCTGACCGTCCGGCTGGTGGTAGCGGCCGACTCATGCACCGACACCACCTCCCTCGACGCCGAACGCTGGGGCGCGGACGTCGTACAGGTCGGGCACCGGATGGCAGGAGCGGCGCGGGCCGCAGCCGTTGCCAAAGGGCTACGCTCCTGCGGGGTCCGTCCTGAGGCCACGTGGGTCGTGACGACGGACGCCGACTGCGTGGTGCGTCCCTCCTGGCTCGCCCACCAGTTGGACTGCGCCAACCGGGGATGGCACTGCGTGCTGGGCACCGTCCGCATCTCTGCCGATCCTCCCCTCGCGGAGTCCGTGCGGGCCCTGCACGATGCCCACTACTTCTTTGACCGCACCGGCCCCGACTGGAGCCACCCCCACATCCACGGAGCCAACCTCGGCATCCGGGGAGACATCTACCTGCGGGCCGGCGGATTTCCCGCAGTGCCGCACGGCGAGGACCGCGCGCTCGTCGACGCCCTGCCCGCCGGGACACGCATCCTGCGTACCGATGCCTGCCCGGTCACGACCTCAGGGCGTACGACACCACGCGCACCCCACGGCTTCGGAACATTCCTCGGGCATCTCGCCGTCAGGGGCCGCCCCGCGTCGACGGGCGAGAGCCCAGGGTCCCGTACGGCTTCGCACGGCAACGGCCCTGGTCGCCGCTGACGTGCCATGGGCATCCGCCGTATCCGACGGCGAGTTCTCCTCGCAGACACTGCTGCCCCTGGTGGGCCGGACGAGCAGCAGGCCGCCTCGGCCGCGCGTCCGTGCGGTGAGGTCGTCCGCCGTCCTTGCGGGCGAAGCCGTGGACTGCGGCGCACGGCGCGTGTGAGGGGGACCGGCTTCGGTGCGGACTTGGTCCGGGTCGTGGCGGCTCGCCCCCTTCTCTGCGGAGAGCCTCGGACCAGATCAGGTCGTGAGCCTGCGGTGGCCTATCAGTAGAGGATCCGGGTGCCCTCGGCTTAGTTCGCAAGCCGCCTGCTCAACGGATTCCAAGGAGAGTGTGTAGACAACGTGTCGACGGGCACAAGGGCTATCGCGCCGAGGTCAGGAACTCGGAGCTGGTTGGGACCTACCAACTAAAGCAAACTCAGGCCGTCGTGAGGCTGCACGCACACCCGCGTCTGAGTCGGATTGAAGATAGAGGATTGAAATGATCATTCTTGGATTGATTCTGCTGATCATCGGCCTGCTTGTCGGTATGGGCCTGTTGACGACGATCGGCGGCATCCTCATTTTGGTGGGCGCCATTCTGTGGATCCTGGGTGCGACCGGCCGCGCGGTCGGTGGACGCAAACACTTCTTCTAAAGTCACGGCAACTGGCCACCTCGGAAAGCACCCATGAAAGAAACCGCCCTGGGCGCCAAATTCCAGCTCATCGGTTCGAAATCGATCCATTCAGCTGACATAGGTACTCAGATGCAGGGCACGAGGCTGTCAGCGACTACCTAAACAGGCCGTGAGCGCACCTCGAAGTTAAATTCAAGTGGCCATTGATCTTTTCACGCGAACGAAGGAGTATTTCATGAGTGACAACCTGTGGGGTTACCAGCCGAGCGTCGGCCACACCGCCGGAACCGACCTGATCGGCTACAAGGTCGAGGCGACGGACGGCAGCATCGGCAAGGTCGACAAGCACTCCGACGACGTCACCTCGTCGTACCTGGTGGTCGACACCGGCGTATGGATCTTCGGAAAGCACGTTTTGCTTCCCGCAGGTACGGTCAGTCGGATCGACAGCGACGACAAGAAGGTCTACCTCGACCTCACGAAGGACCAGATCAAGAACTCCCCCGAGTTCGACAAGGACAAGCACATCGGCGATGCGGACTTCCACCACACGACTGGCGAGTACTACGGGCGCCACCGCCGCGCCTGACTCGGCACCGTATGGACGGCGGGGGGCCGGAACACTTTCAGTGTTCCGGCCCCCCGCCGTCCACGCGTGACCGACCCCTCTCAGATCGTCACCGCCTTCCGGGTGTGAAAGCAGCCTGCCGGCCATTGCCCGAACGACGATGCGGGACGTCACCACCCGGATGCTCGTCAACCGCGCACAGTTCGACACTTCTGCCGAGACCCGGGACCGGATCCGATGACCTGAGTCCCGCGTGTACGGCGTAACACCGGTCTTGTGAGTTCTTGGCG
Source organism: Streptomyces sp. NPDC055962 (assembly GCF_042270185.1). Lineage (NCBI taxonomy): Bacteria > Bacillati > Actinomycetota > Actinomycetes > Kitasatosporales > Streptomycetaceae > Streptomyces > Streptomyces sp. NPDC055962. The sequence continues at coordinate 390,077 of NZ_JBHJYN010000006.1, read as the reverse complement.
TCGGGCAGTTCCCACGCATTGCATTCGTTGCGGGTTTACAAGACCAGGGCGGCCGAAGGAGACGACGAGACGCGAACCGGCGTCGCTGAGGACCTGATGGTTGGTCGAATACCAATTCTTGGGCTGATTGGCTACCGCGTGATCACGGGTGGAGATCAGAATCCCGTCAACGATAAGCAGGTGCCTTGGCGGAACCGCCCGCACGGTGGAGCGCTAACAGTGGTGCGACGTCAAGGAGGATGCGGCCGACTGCACCTGACCGGGAGGGGCGTGGTTCGTTCTGGCGGCGTAGTCGGTCACGCAGCCGGGCGGAGCCGTGGGGCAGGCGCCGCGCTGACTGATCTTTCAGAATGAGTTGAACCGCGGGTCTCGCGTCTAGCGATCTTGGTGGGCAGGGTTTCCGGGTGCGTTCTGATCTTGTTCCGGATGACCTGTGGGAGCGCGTGGCTCCGCTCCTTCCACCCGCTCCTGAGCGGCGCCGCCGCCACCCCGGGCGATTGCGTGTTCCTGACCGGTCGGCCCTCGCCAGGATGATGCACGTACCGCGGACCGGCGTCGCCTGGCGCGATGTCCCGGCCGAAGCGGTCGGGTGCTCCGGGGTGACGGCCTGGCGCCGCCTTCGGGACTGAACTGGGATAAGGATGGTGACGGTCAGGGCAGCAACCAAGATCTTTCGCACACCCTGCCCAACGCGGCACTCTCCCGCAAGTCATCACCACCGGATCCCCGGAACCGGTGCGCGCGCTCAGGGACGTCTGGCAGCCTGAGCTGATGACCGAGCACACACGGCCACGGTCTACGGGGCCGATCACGACAGCCCTGACCCTTACGCCACTCTGGCCGACCACGAATACGTCGAGCTGACCGGCGGACCGCTGGACGGGCAGCTGCTGGACGTCACCGGCCTCACCGACCACGAGCGCCTGGCCGGCGCCTACCTGATCACCCCACACAGCGCCTACAGACCCGGCGGGGCGCGCCCCCTCCAGGCCGACCTCCGAAAGCCCATGAGGCCCCTGGATGTGGGAGGGCGACGTGCCCTGCCCGCATGACGACGGTCTGCCCCGATCCCCGGGGCAGACCGTCGTCATGCGGGCGTTCAGCGAGAAACCAGGCGCGCATCACGCGGCCAGGAGTGCGCCCGTCGCGATACCGGCCGGTGTCAGGCCGCCCGTCGCGCGGGCTCGTCGGGAAGCAGGTCCGCAATGTCGAGAGTAGGGAAGAGCCCGGCAGCCGTACGCAGGAGCACTGCGGCCTGGGGCTCAAGGCCAGTCACCGCTACCTGACGAGAGGGGCCGTCGGCAGGCTGCGGGTCAGTGAGCAGGTGCAGTGCGGCGGAGTCCATGAACGGAACCCCGTGCAAGTCCCACACGACCCGGGTCACACTCATGGGGAGTGCGGCGAGGGCCGCGCGCAGTGCGGGTGCGGTGTCGTGATCGATCGCTCCGTGCGGAGTGATGCGCGCGGTGGTGCCGTCGAGCGCGGTGGTGATGTGCATGTGGGCTGCCCCCTTCCGGGGGTGGTGAGCCCAAAGACGAAACACCCCTCGCTAGGGGGCGGGCCGACGATGGTGGGACCTGGATGCCCGTGAGGGGGGCAACGCCCAGAACTCAAAGGCCGGCACCCGGGGTGCCAGCCGGTCTCGTGTCCAACCATGCTTGCACGACGGCAACCGTTCTGGCCAGGCAGCGCCCGGTCGGGCCTACTGGTTCGACGTTCCGTGCCAAGGCCGGGGGGCAGATCAGACGGTGGGTGGTGCTGTCGCGTCTGAGGTGTCGGTCAAGGTAATCCGAGCCGTGACGCGTTTGCCCGCTGGGTCCTGATTGATGAACAAGTGAGTGGTGACGGCCATGACGATCTCCAGACCGTGCTGGCCAATCCGACTCGGATCCGCGGTCCGTCCCAGGGGAAAGGCGGCCTCGCTGTCCCGCACCACGACATCGATCCACTCCACCGTGATGAACAGCTCCAGCGAGGCCGGTCCTGGGGCGTACTTTCGGACATTGGTGACCAGCTCACTCACAACCAACTGCGTGAGATCCCTCGCCCTCGCCGCGATGAGGACGCCGTGGTCGGCCCGGGCTCCATCGAGGAAGTCGAGAGCGTGGTGGCGGGCCGTTGCGATGGAACCGTCCACATCCTCCAGCGGATACTCTGCGCGCATCAGGTACTCAAGCGGTGTGCCACAGCTCCCGTTTCCAGTCACAGAATTCACTGGATTCACCTCACTCCCCCGTACATCCGTGCGGCTACCCGCAATGACATCGCGCATGTCCGCAAGGGGTGTGGCCGGCCGGTGAGGATCGGGTGCCAGTCGGACACCCCCGCTACTTCAGCAAGACGCACGCCTGCTGGACAAGCCCTTGAACTGCACGCAGATCCGGGTGCCGCGCGGGTACACCGGGCCCGTGTGCCCGTCCCCGGCCCCCAGGATGTCTCCACGAACGTGCCGTCCACCCGGCCCGCGCGCTTCCAGCCGCCGCCGGTCTTCCACGTGCCGCCGGGTTTCCTGACCAGCCAACGGGCGCTGCTGGAGTGCACACCCTCCCGCAAGGCGTACACCCAGCCCACTCCCCCGGCTGTCGAGCCGCACCTGTACCAGTAGTGGCAACGGCCCCCGGCCGGCAGCCAGGACGCTCCCCGCACAGTCCCGGACCCGCTTGTCCACGTAAGCCCGCACCGCTGTCGGAGCGGACACCGCAGGGGCAATGGCCACGAAGACGAGGGCGGCGGCCAGGGCAGCAGTAATGATCAATCGGCGCCTGGACGGCTCAACACGCCTGGCCACCCCCGCCGTCACGGGTCAGGGACCCGGTTCACCCGAACTCATCGCCTCGCCGGACTGCGCCCTTGCGAGTCAGACCACGCGTCCACGTACCCCTGCGCTTGCTTGTCGCCGCACAGGGCGCGGCCCCACAGTCGGCAGAGTGGCAACAGGGACGCGCTCGGTCTTGCCGTCAGCTCGCCAAGCGCTGACTCGCTGAGGCTTCCGGGGATACCCCATCCAGCCCCTGGACGTCGTGGACGCCCGGTCCCGCCGCGAGTCCCGCCTCCGCGTGAAACAGCAGGGCCGCAGCACCAGCGGCGCGAGCTCTTGCAGCAGGACCTCGTCATCGGGCCCGCCCCTTCCGGTGAGCGGCCTTGACCGGGACGGGACGCTCAGAACGCGACAGGGACCCGCCCGCATTGATGACGCGGGCGGCGACGAACTGTGTACTGCCCGCGGCCAGCCGGTAGGTGGCTTTGTCCATGAGTACGAACAGCGAATGTTCACCACTTCGGGAGGCACTCGGGATCCGAACAGCTCGTGACGTGCGTCCAGTCAGTACGGAGCATTCAGTCCCACCAGTCGTTGCCGGTGTGCCAGCGCAGCACCCATTCCTCGAAGCCCCATGCCTGGTCGCCGGGTGCCGGGACGGCGCCGACGTCGGCGATCATCCACACCTCGCCGCGGCGGGGGCCGGCGGTCAGCAGGAGCCAGAACGACTGTCCGTCTTCGGACCCGAGAACGATGGACCCCTTGTTGAATGCGGCGTCGATTCGTGGGTCCTCGGGATCAACACTCTCGTCGTCCTCCCAGGGCCAGGCTGCTTCCAGGGGGAATGATTCTCCTGGCTGTCGCGGGCCGAGGTCGGGCCATGTGTCGGGCAGCCAGCCGAGCGGTACAAGACCGCCGTCGCTGGCGGGACCGAGGCTGGAGCCGTTGCTGATCTCCGCGATGAACGTCTTGTACGGCTCCGGGAGAACCACCCCGTTCTCCTGCTCCCAGTCCGCGACGGCTTCATGTCCGAGCGCCGGCTCGCGTCATTCCGGCGGAAACGCGAAGCGCAGGGAGTTGAGAGTGGCTTCGGCGGGGCGCTGATCACGTGTGTCTGTCACGGCAGCATGCTGGCAGAAGGGGCTGACACCCCATTGCGACTGCCCTGCTCCGGAGCTGTGCTGCCAGGTCCTGAATATCGAACAGCGCTGGAGGCAGGTGCCTCCCGAAATGGTAAACCTCTGCTGTCCGTTGTCATCGACAAAGCCACCTACCGAATTCGGCACTGCCGAGCACTTCCGTACCGGCCACGTGCCCGGCAGTGCGGACCACAAACAGGTCGCCCAGACCGCGGTCGAAGATATCTCGGCCGCCAGCCGGGAGTCGGAACATCCGAACAGAACCCGTGACTGCCCCGACCGCAACGCCGCCCGTGCCTGTCTCGCCCTCCCCCACCTGGGCGCTGTGGCTCCTGGTGATGGTGCTCTTCTCGGCCGTCGTCGCCCTCGTCGTGATGATCCAGACACCGCCCCCACCAGTGGAGTAGGGAGAAGAGGCATCAGTCGTCTTCGGCACGCCCGCCAGCTTGCGAGCAGGCACCGACACCCCTCCCCGGTCCGCCGTACGCTCATCCCCGGCGACCATCGGTCTTTGGAATGGAGTACGGGCAGGAGGCCCGTCGTCAGACCTCAACCGCCCGGGAAGGCGCCATCCTCCACACTGCCGCGCTGACATCGCCAACACTTACGCGACGTGTTCCCACACTTCGGAGGCAATGCGAACCCTGCAGTGATCGGCAAAACGGACGAGGCGCACCGCAGGTCCGGTGACCTGGGTAAGGCGTGGGCGTCCGTGCATGCCCAGGCGCGGATCCCCGCGCAGCGGCGTCTGTACATGACGGCCGCCCCCCCCTGTGACGAAGCAGGCCGGTCGAGACGGTCCAGAGGCGCTTGGCAGTGGCGGGGTCGAGCGCCCATTCCTTGACAGCATGCGGGTGCTGCGTGAGGTCAGCATCGTTCGGCACGGTGTAGGCCTCTTGTGCATCGTCGAGATGGTGGCCTCCGGAGTGAGCGTACTCGGGGCAGGACCCACTGCGGGTTCGGCGAGAGCTTCGGACACACGTGACACGGAAGTGACCTCGTCCGGGGACGTCCCGCGCGCTGACGACCTGCTGAGATACCGCCCACCGAATCCCCTGCGGCGGGACTGCGGCGACAGACGGACAGTCCGTTCAGCACGATGCGGGTGGCGGCAGGTGCCGTGGCAGGTAGTGCAGAATGAGCCCGGACACGGAGGGCGGAGCTCGCGGTCCCGAACACGAGTGGGGGAAGCGTGTCGCGCTGGAAGGAACTGCCCGCAGGACTGCATCCACACGTCATTCGGCTGATCGTGCGACTGCGCAGGCTGAAGGACCACAGCGAACTGAGCACGCGGCAACTGGCCGCGCAGACCGGGTACAGCACGAAGTCGTGGCAGCGATATCTGAACGGCCGGTCTCTGCCGCCCCGGGAGGCCGTGGAGGCGATGGCCCGCTTGGACGGAGACGATCCGGCCCGGCTGTTGGTCATGCACGAGATCGCCGCCCAGCTCTGGGCCGAGGGAAAGACGGTCAGCACCGCCGACACCCCCGAGGACATCTCCGCGACACCGGGACCCACGCTCACGAGGCAGCAGCCGTACGGGCGCCACCTGCGCGCCGCGGTCACGGTGGGAGCCGTGGTCACGGTGCTGTCCGTCTCTGCGGCACTCCTGCTGGCCATGCGGCTCACCGAGGCCCGTGCCCGGCTCGCGCACGACCGCAGCGATGTTGTCGCGACCGCCCCGGCCACCGTGTCGGAGTCCCTGGTGCCGGTCATCTACACCTGTCGGCTGGAGCAGCGCGACGGCCGCTGGCACGCGAACCTGAGCCCGACCACGGGCGTCCTCCTGTCCAACACCCAGGTGGGGCTCGAAGTGGCCGAGGCTCAGTGCCTGCTGCGCCGGGCCGGCACCGCGCCGGGGGAGATCGACGGCATCTTCGGTCCGAAGACGCGGCGAGCGGTCGAGCTCATGCAGAAGCAGAACGGGCTGATCGTGAACGGAGTCATCGACCCGCCCACCTGGCAGGTTCTACGGGAGGCGGCGCCCAAGTGACCACGGAAGACACTCGGCTGGTCGCGGAGCTGCGGGAGTTGCGGGCTCGTACAGGGCTGAGCCTGGCGGCGCTGGCGGAGCGAACGCTGCACAGCAAGTCTTCGTGGGAGCGTTACCTCAACGGCAAGAGCCTTCCTCCTCGCGAGGCCGTGCGGGAGTTGTGCCGGCTCGCGAACGAACCGGACGGACGGCCGCTGGCCCTTTGGGAGATCGCCGAGTCGCACTGGAGGGGGCGCGCGGTGACTCTCGCCTCCGCCCATCCGAAGGACGAGGCTACGCAGCCGAATCCTCAGGAGTCGCCACCTCCTGTCGGGACCGGGTGGCGGCGACTTGGCGGGAGCAGGCTCCTGGTGGTGCTGGCGTCTGCGTACACAGTGATCGTCGGTGGTGTTGCCATCCTGCTGTTCCTCCTGTTGCCGCACTCGGAGGCTCAGGAGGCCCAGCCCGTACCGGCCCCCGTGCCGTTCTCCTTCGCCCCTCAGTGCCATGGCGCCGCCTGCGAGGGCCGGGACCCGATGCGCCTGATCTGCGGCATCGACCCGGACACCCTCACCTCGTACCGCACGGCCACCGGTGCCCACATGGAGCTGCGTCACAGCAGAAAGTGCGGTGCGAGCTGGGCCCGGGTATGGGGGGCCGAGATCGGCGACCGGGTGGACGTCACGGCAGACGGCCCGACTCACGGCGTGCGCATCAGGAACAAGGACGACGCGGCGACCTTCGTCTATACCGAGATGACCGAGGTACGCCCCGGCAGCACCGTCCGGGCCTGCTTCCGGCCGACGCCTGCCGACGGCGAACGGGAGTGCGTCGAGGCCCGCGTGGGCGAGGCCGCCGCCACGACCCGGCCGCCCTCACCTCAGTAGCGTCGGGCGCGTCGGCGACCCCGGACCTCCGTCGGCTCCCGACTGCAGTGATGAAGAGGCCGCCCGAGGTCGCAGGGGCGATCACGGCGGCCCATCCGGCTCGAAACGACTTCGCCCCAGCGGCGGAACGATCCGAAGCTGCAGCGCGAGCATCTGGATGGATGTCTCCAGCTTGAACTGCCACCACGTCTCCTCAAGAACTTCATCGAGCATACGGTCAACAGTCCGCCGGCAGCGGAAAGCCGACGCCAGCCTGGGAAATTCTCGCCGAAACGGTCAGCAACCGGTGGTGCCGCGATCGGCGAATGATCGAGCAGCACGGACAGCTCGCCAGTGTGATGCGCCAGAAATCTGCTCTCCGGGGCACCGGCGGGTGGCCACGCGACCGTTCGCCCAGTGTTCGGTGGCGATCTCGTGCCGCAACAGCAACCGGGGGCGGATCGTCACCGCCGATGTGGGCCATCGCCTCGACGGCCTTCTTCGGTGGCAGCGGCCTGCTGTTCAGATACCGCTGCCACGACCTTGCGCTGTACCCCGTCTTCGCCGCCAGTTGTCGCGTGCTCAGTTCGCTGCGGTCCTTCATTCTGCGCAATCGCACGATCAACTGGTGCACGTTTGGATGCAGGCCCGCCGGCAGTGCCTTCCAACGCGGCATGGCTTCCTCGCTGGCTCCGGGCATGCCGGGCCGGCTCTGCGTGCCCCGGCCTCAGTCTGCATCAGCCGTCACAGTGCGTACGGAACGGCGTCCCCGCCCTGGTGCCGAAACGGCCGCCCCCGCTCGCGGTCGTCCCGCCGTACCGACTCGGCGGGCGACGTCCCCGCAGGTCAGCGCCTGGGACGTCCCGCGCCGACGCCACTTCCACCTCAACTGTGGCCGGACATCGCGCCGTACCTGCAGTCTCACTGTGCCGGCCAGTTCGGTCGGCTCCACCCGTGCGATCCCACCAGGAGCGTTCCCGTGAAATTGCCCCAGAAGCTGGCGGCGACCCTGCTCGCGTCCGCCGGACTGGCCTCGGCCCTCGTCCCGCTGGCAGCCTCGTCCGCCTCGGCCGCCAGCCAGTACGGTTGCTCGTACCCGCGCGTGTGCGTGTACGGCGGCTCCTTCGCCAGCGGCACCATCATCGGCTGGTTCCAGGACAACGGCTACCAGAACATGCCGCTGTCGATCCAGAACGACCCGGACGCGGTCGTCAACACGCGTAATGACGACTCCGTTTGGCTGATCGACACGGGTGCCAAACCGGACCGGTACATCTGCATTCCGGCGAAGACCGCCGCCAACCTCGGCAGCGACGACCACCCCGAAGGCGGCACCTGGGCGAACAAGGTCGACACCATCAACATCTTCGGCGATCCCGACAACGGGCTGTGCAGCGGCAGCAACCGCGTACAGCAGGGCACCGTCCCCGCCAACTGGCCGTAACAAACGCGGCCGTCCCCAGGCCCCAGGCCGGGGACGGCCGTTTGCGTCGCAGCAAGACGTTGTCGTCCAGGACAGCAGGACAGCGCCCTCGAACTGCTCCGATCCGGGGTCTGGTCTGCCAATCGGCCGGCTCGATCGCGTCCGGACCCCGCAGTTGGCGCAGGCCCCGCTGCCCGAGTACAGGAACGAACTCGGCTGGGCCTTGGCGGCCGGCGACTTCGACGGCGACGGCGACGGAAACACCGACCTCGCCGCCGGCAACAACTCCACCCCGAGCCTGAACATCTTCAAGGGCCCCGTCTCCCGTACCGGCAAGGCCGCTTCCCTCGTCGGTATCGACACCACCGCCGCCACCGGCATCTATCCGGACAAGCTCGTCGCCGGCAACGTCAACGGGGACGGTGCGGCGGACCTCCTCGCCATGGGGCAGCGGGAGAGCGGCAGCGTGTACGCCACCCGCAGCGTCCTCTACAAGGGGGGCTCCACCGGCCTCTGAGCGTCGAGCGAACTCGCGGGCGGGTATCGGCGGCCATCGCCGATGTCGACAAGGATGGTTACGGGAACATCGTCACCGGCAACTTCATGGAGAAGTCCGCCGAGGAACCGAACGGCGGTCCGGGCGGTGCGGTCACCGTGACGTACGGAAGCGCCTCCGGACTGTCCACCCGGCCCCCTGTCCGGATCACCCAGGACACCGCCTCGGTTCCGGGCGCAGCCGAGAAGAACGACCGCTTCGGGTGGAGCGTGTCTGCAGGTGACACCAACGGCGACGGGTACGCCCATGTCGCCGTCGGCGCCTCGGGCGAGGCCCTTGGCTCCAAGCAGTCGGCCGGCTCGGTCACCGTGCTGCGCGGCTCGGCCAAGGGACTGACCGGCACCGCTTCGAAGAGCTTCTCCCAGGACACGGCAGGGGTGCCCGGCGCAGCCGAGGCCCGTGACGAGTTCGGCGGCTCGGTATGGGTCACGGACAGCAACAACGACGGCCGCGCGGAACTGGTGGCCGGTGCCGCTGCGGAGAACAACGGCGTCGGTTCGGTCTGGCTGTTCAAAACGGGGTCCAGCGGCATCACGGCGACCGGATCGACGGCCTTCGGCCCGGGGTCGGTCGGCGGGCCTGCCGGGATTGCCTACTTCGGCGACAATTTCGCCAACTGATCGCCTGGGCTCAGCCGGAGCCCAGGCCCGGGCCGTGCCCACGTACGCCAGGTACTGCACCGGCGCGTACGTCGGCACGCCCCCGCCCACCGGCCGTCCAGTCTGCGGCCCGGGCGCCGGTTCGCCGCCCGTAGGCGTGGACCTGAAGGGGCACCTGTACGGTGTGCGAGAGGGGGCCCCGACGTGGCGCTCTCCCCTGAGCATGATCATTTCCGCTGAGGGCCAGTCGGTCCTGGCCCGACTTCCCGCCGCCCGTCGGCCAGGTGGACGTAGCCGGCTCAGGCCCGGCAGGTCCGGTGACCGATGGGCCGGAGGCCGACCTCGCGGGCCCGGGCGCCCCGGCCGGCCGGTCCCCCGCCCGTTCTCCGTCCTCCGCTTCAGGGAGTTGCCTCCATACGCATGCTCGTCCGTCTGACCGTGGCCGCTGTCCTTTCGGCCGGCCCCGTCCTGGCCGGTGGTGCCGCCGCCGCCCCGGAGCCCACGCCCGCCCCGCTGCTGTCGGCTGGTAGCAACGTCCTGCCGGGCCAGTACGTCGTCACCATGAGCATGAGCGCCGACGCGACGGTGCTGACGAAGCAGCTCCACTGAAGCCGTCCTTCGTCTACGGCACGGCCATCCACGGCTTCGCCGCCGCCCTGAGCCCGCATCAGCTGGAGGCCGTCCGCCGGACTGCCGGCGTGACGTCCGTCGAGCAGGACGCCACGGCGTCCGCGACGCCCGTCCCTGCTGCGGGAACAACCCGTGCCCCGTCGAACTCCTGGGCCTGGACCGCGTCGACCAGCGCGACCTGCCCCTTGACAACGACTTCACCATCCAGGGCAGCGGGGCCGGGGTGACCGCGTACATCCTGGACAGCGGCATCGACTACGAGCACGACGAACACCGGGGCCGGGGCGCGTTCGGCTTCGACGCGATGGGCGACGGCCGCCGGGGCGCGGACTGCAACAGCACGCACGTCGCCGGCACGGGCGGTGGCAAGACCTGTGGTGTGGCCACCAAGGTCAGCCTCGTCAGGGTCCGTGTCCTCGGCTGCGACAACGGGGGTGCGTACTCGGGCATCATCGCAGGCCTCGACTGGGTGGCACGCAACGCGATCCAGTCGGCCGTCCTGAACGGCTCGCTGGGCGGCGGCTTCTCCCAGACGGTGAACGACGCGGCGAACAACCTGTCGCGTGCGGGCGTGCTCCCGGTCATCTCGGCGGGCAACGACAGCAAGAACGCAGAGAACTACTCGCCTGCCTCCGTCGAACGTGTGCTGACCGTGGGCGCCGGCGACCGTTACGACGACGAGAGCGACTTCTCCAACTTCGGCAAGGTCGTCGACCTCTACGCCCCCGGCCAGGACATTCTCTCGGCAGGCCTCGGGGGCGGTTCGATCGCCCTGAACGGCACCTCGATGGGCACCCCGCACGTGGCGGGTGCCGCCGCCCCGTTCAAGCAGAAGCAACCGAAGGCCGAATGGGAGGAGATCAGCGCGCTGCCGACCGAATCCACGAAGGACCGGCTGTCCTTCCTGTCTTCGGGCAGCCCGAACCGCCTGCTGTTCACCGGCGGTCTGTGACCCTTCACAGCATCTTGAAGAACGTGCGCGGGCCTGCGCGTGGTGCACCACGTGCGGGCCGTCCGCGCTCCTGGACGGTGCGGGTGGTCGATCTGCCGGGAAGTCCCGGCGAGAGCACCCGTGCGCCGCGTCCCCATGCTCGTTCCGACCGGGCCGAGTCCGAACTCAGCGCCAGTCGCTCTGGTGGTGTTCTTCCCGGAGGCCGGACCCGGTCCTCGCAGCGTCGCATGCTCCTGGCGCCGCGCAGTCCACGGGCAGCCGCCCGTTCCTGCTTCGCGCGGACACCGGCCGAGACCGAGTACTGCTGTCACTCCCAGAAGCCGTCAACAAGCCTTCCAGCTTCTGACCTGCGTAGCCTGGAGCCGGACGTCCACACCGGTGGCCCCCGGGCAGCATCGCGCGGACCGCAGCAGGCGGCGTCATGGCGAGGAACTGGCGGGCACCGGCCCGTCAGCTCGGCCGCCGAGCACATGGACGACGCCGCCCTCGCCGGGCGGCTCATCAGCTGCTGAGCCCACCCCGCACACCCCGGACAACCATGGCGGCGTCCTGGCCCGCTTCCGCAAGAAGGAGGCAGGAGGCCGCCACCTCAAGTCACGCTACCTGCGAGGGCCGTCGCCTTGCCTGCTCTGCAGGCGCAGCAGCTTCTTGTCGGGCTTGCCCGCGTCGGTCAGCGGCAGCGCGTCGGTGAAGTGGACGTGGTCGGGTTCGTACATCGAGCCCCGGCCCTCCCGTACCCAGGCCCGCAGGTCTTCGGTGCTCACCTGGGCACCGAGGGCGGTGACGACGGTGGCGTGGATGTCCTCGTGGCCGCCGTCGCTCTTCAGCCCGTAGACCGCGGACTGCCGCACCGCAGGATGGGTGTCGAGGAAGTTCTCCAGTTCGGTGGTGTACACGTGGCCGCCGACCACCGCGATCATGTCCTTGATCCGGTCGACGACGCTCAGAAATCCCTGGTCGTCCAGCAGGCCGAGGTCACCGGTGAGGACCCAGCCGTCGCGCAGGACCTCGGCGGTGAGGCCGGGGTTCTTCCAGTAGCCCTCGAACACCTGGCTGGAGCGGACGCAGATCTCCCCCACTTCCCCTGTCGGCAGCACCCGGCCGCTCTCGTCACGGATCTCGACCTCGACCCCGGGCACCGGACGCCCGGCCGTGCGCAGGATGCCGGGGCGGTCCGGGTCATGTTCGGCGGCCGGCAGCACGCTGATGGCGCCGGCCTCGAACTGGCCGTAGCCCTGCTGGAGGACAGGACCGAAACGGCGTACGGCTTCGGCGATGCGGGCCGGGGAGGAGGGGGTTCCGCCGTAGGTGATCTGGCGGAGGCTGGAGGTGTCGGTGTGCTCGGCGTCTGCGTGGTCGAGGACCTGGTAGAGCAGTGGGGGGAGCAGCATCATGTTCGTGATCCGTTCCCGGGCGATCGTGGCCAGGATGTCGGCGGGTTCGAAGGCGTAGTGCAGCACGACCGTGCCGCCCGCGGACAGGGTGCCGTCCGCGATGAACCCCGCCGCGTGCGACAGCGGTGTGCACACCAAGTCGCGCCGTCCCGTCCCGCTGAACAACTCCCGGGTCAGGGTGATGGCGGCCTGCATCCTCCCGAACGTGGACCTCACTGCCTTGGGGTGACCGGTCGTTCCGCCCGAGTGCCGGATGAAGCACAAGTCCTTGGGGCCCGCCCCGCTCTGCACGGGGCCGTCCGGCTGCTTGTCGGCGAGGGCCAGGAGGTTCTCACCGAGAGTCGCCGTGCCGGGCCCGGCATCGGGTACCTCGCCGAGCAGCAGGATCTGCTCGATCGGCGCCACCGCATCGATCAGCTCGGCCGCGCGCTCGGCCAAGCGCGGATCGACGATCAGCGCGTAGGTGTCGACGTCGGTCATCATCAGCGCCTGCACGCCCGCGGCCAGCCGGTTGTAGAGGTGATTGAAGTGCGCGCCGAGCAGGTTGACCGCGTAGCGCACGGCGATCGTCTCGGGAAGGTTCCCGCAGAGCATGGTCACCGTCCGCCCCGGTCCCACTCCCCGCTCACCCATGACTCGTGCCATCCGGTACACCAGTGAGCGGAACTCCGCAGCGGTCAGCCTGTTCTCACCGCTGATCAGGACCGGGACGTCCGGGTCGTCGTTCAAGCCCTCGAGGATGATCTCGGCGTAGTTTCGGAACTCTGGCAACGCGGACAAGGCGGGAGTCCTTTCAGTGGAGCGGCTTCGCGGAGTCCGCCCGGAGTGACTGCGATGGCATCCTCCCGGGCCGCCATCTCGTCACCATGACCCTTCAAGTGAACGACCGTCACCGCGGGGCTTCCTGGCTGACCGCATATCAGAGCCGTACGCCCGGGCACACGGGCACACGGGCTATGGCATAAGGGGCTAAAGGCAGACGGGCCTGATGTGCCGCGCCGGGCGGTGGAGGCGAGATCTACAGGTTGGCGTCGACGAACTCGACCAGCTGGCCCTTGCTCAGGGCGCCGACCTTGCGGGCGGCCTCGACGCCCTTCTTGAAGACAATCAGGGTCGGGACGCCTGTGACGTTCTGCTGGGGCGCGGTGGCCGGATGCTGATCGATGTTGTGCCGGGCGACGACGAGGCGGCCTGCATAGGTCGCCGCGAGTTCGTCGACGTACGGTTTGATCATCCTGCACGGGCCGGCCCACTCGGCCCAGAAGTGCACCAGAACCGGTCCGGGGGCGTGCAGGACCTGGTCGCCGAAGGTGGCGTCGGTGGTGTCGAGGGGTGTAGCGGTGATGGGATCCACCTTCCTGCTGCGGCGAACCTGGAGACACCAGGCGCCGACACGTGCACGGGGTCAGCGGCCGGGTGCGATCACACCGGCCCGTGCCACCCCACCAAAGGGCCGCCATGCTGGACAAGGACCGAACAGGCCATCGTGGACTGCCGCCGGAAGCGGTCCCGCACGTCCGGCGGGCTGCCGGCGCAGCCATCAATGACTTCATCGGCCGCATCGGACACCCCCTTGGCAGTCATCCGCAGCAGCCCTGATTCACCCGAGGGCCGGGGTCTTCGCCTAGCAGGTCGGAGCAGCCGCCACGATCCCGGAGCCCGCAAGAAGGGGGCCCGCGCCGACGGAGACGGTCCCGGATCGCGCGGCACGATGCTGCGGCTCGCCGGCCCGGTTCATGGTGACGGGCCCCGGCGGCGTGCTGATGAGGACAGACGACGGTGGAATCGACCGCGACGACCCGGTTGAGGTCACCTCTGGCATCGGCCCGTACACGCAGGGCAGCAGTCACACGCTTCCAGATCCCGTCGGCAGCCCCCTTCCGCAGCCGGTTGCGGGCGCGGCCTTCCCAGAACCGAAACACGAGGACGACGGTGTGCTGCGCCTGCTGGGCGACAACGAACGGTCACCGGCCAGCGGCCCGCCCGCAAGAGTGTCTCCGCCCACGGTGCTCATTGATGAGCGAGGACCGGTCCGCTGACGCCCAGGTAGTGGTCACAGACACGTCCCGTCCTCGCCGAGCAGCGCGCCCCGGATCGAGGCCGGCCTCCTGCCGCGGCTGCTGTACCCGCACAGACACCCCCTGAGCCCTCGCACCCGACAGCCCCGACGGCCGCCCCGCCCCTCCATGAGGGGGCAAGGTTGTCCATGTAGTTGACCATCCGTATCTGGGAGAGGTCGTGCCACACCGTCAGGACGTCGATGCCCATGCCCTGGCCGCCTCAGCGGGTCTTGGCCCGGAGTCGGTCCGCAGGGCTGGCCGTGGCCCGCACCTGGGCCACGGTTCCCGCGGAGGCGTCAGGAGATCCCGCCCTCCGCCTCCAGGGGCACCACCGGGCTGTCGGCCCCGGGAGCAAGCCAGCGCTCGACCGAGTCCACGAAGGTGAGCCGCTCCGCAGAGCCCACCGCGCCCAACGAGCGCCGGAGCTCCGGATCCCCCGTGATCACGACGACCCGGGCGGCGGCGACCGCCTCGGCGACTTCGGCGAGGATCGCCGCCCGCAGCGACGACCGGCCTGGCTTCACCAGCGGGGCGCTCCAGCCCGTCGCCCTCAGATAGCCCCTGAACTTGTCGAGCTCGGACACTTCGGGGCAGGGTACGACGGCGCGATGCGGCCGACCGCCGGACAGGTCCGCCCGGAGCGCGCCGAAGTCGAGAAGCCGCCCCTGGCTCGCCCGGTTGCACCACTGCTGGTCGACGACGAGGGTGACCTCGGGGTCCGTGAAGAGCAGCGGTGTGACCGCCGGCGTCGCCGCCGCCGCGGCCATCACCTCCAGCAGAGTCAGGCCGCCGTGCCGGTCGGCCACCAGCAACCGCCCGTCCCACGAAGTGACCACGCGCGGAAGTGCTTTGGGCATCAGCCCCGTGTGACGGCCCGTACGCGTGTCCCAGCACTCCACCAGACCGGCGTCGTTGACCGAGGCGACCCAGGACCCGTCCTGCGCGACGGCGATCGAGCGGATCCTGGAAGGCCCCTTGCCGTCCCGGACGGCGCCGACGGGGTCCTTTGCGGTGAGCTCCGCCGCCGGTCCGGCACCGCCGGTCCGCCGACCGAGCAGCCGTCCTCCGGGCTCCAGACCGGTGGCGTCCCAGCTCACCAGCCGCCCTCGGTCGTCCCCGGTGACGACCCTCGCCCCGTCCGCGGTCACCGCCAGCGCTCTTGTCCTGCTCCACACCCGGCCCAGAGTGCGCATCGCCCCCGGGCGTTCCAGGTCCCAGCGTGTGAGCTCGCCCGTCTCCCCCACGGTGATCACCCAGCGGCCGTCCGGCGCGACGGCGGGCACGCTCCCGCTGCCTCGTCCGATCCAGACCGGTTCGACACCGCCCGCGGGTGGATCGCCCGACGGCCACAGCAGCAGGTCGCCGTCTGCCATGCCGGTCAGCAGAGTGGTCCCCCCGAGGACCGCCGCGAGGTGCCGGACCGTTCGTCTGGCACCGTCCGGCGGACGCACCACCACCGGCGGATCAGCGGGAGCAGCCGGGTCGCGCACCACCAGACTCCCGTCCTCCCCGCCGCAGGCGAGCCTGCCGTCGGCGAGGAACGCCAGATGGCTCACCGGGGAGTCCCAGATCAACTCCGGCCCGGGAGCCCGCGTGCCGTCGGGGCCGCTGTCCGTCGGAGTCCAGCGATGGATCCCGTCCGTACCACCGGTGACGACCGAGGAGCCCGTCGGATCGACCGCGACCGTCCACACCTCGATGTCCCAGGGGCCGGGAGGCTCGGGGTCGGAACGGTCCCACACCATGAGGAAGCCGTCCCGTCCCCCGGTCACGGTCACTCCCGCCTCGGCGGACACGGCGGTGACGCCCCGGTCATGGGTGCCGAGCGCCCTTGGCCGCTCCTCCCCCGTATCGCTCGTCCAGTGCATCACACGGCCCTGCGCGGTACCGCAGATCACACCGGTGAGCGGTCCCGCCAACTGGTAGGCCGCTCCCGTGAGGGGGCCGGCCCGGCCCATCGGCCGGGGTTCCGTGCCGGGGGCGGAGGCGTCCCAGGCCAGCAGCGTTCCGTCGCGGCCGACACTCACCGTCCTGGAACCGGGCCCGGTGACGAGCGCGGTGATCTGCACCGGTCCGTGAACGCCCAGCAGCATGGACGCTCCGTCACCCTGCTCCGGGTCCCAGCGCCGGACTTCGCCGCCGCGCC
This sequence comes from Streptomyces sp. NPDC055962, assembly GCF_042270185.1. NCBI lineage: Bacteria > Bacillati > Actinomycetota > Actinomycetes > Kitasatosporales > Streptomycetaceae > Streptomyces > Streptomyces sp. NPDC055962. The sequence continues at coordinate 373,582 of NZ_JBHJYN010000006.1, read as the reverse complement.
CTCCCGTGCAGAGCAGGCCCGTCGTGGGATCCACGGCGAGCGCCAGGCACCCTCGGCCAGGCTCGCCGATCCTGCGACCGCCTGTGCCGCCGTCGCGGTCCCAGCGCATCAGGAAGCCGTCGTCGCCGACCGAGTAGATCGAGCCGTCGTTCCGGTCGACCACGACCGAGCGTACGTAGTCGTGGTGCCGCCCCAGAAGACGGCTTTCGTATCCCCCTGCGGTCGCGCTACCGCGCCTACTCCACTCGACGACGTCCCCCGCGTGGTCACCGGTCACGAACCAGGTGCCGTCGGAGCCCCACGCGAGCGCGCTGACCCAATGGCGCAGCACTCCCAGGGGGGTCGGCCGCACCTGCGTGCCGGTGGTCGGCACGAGCCTGACGAAGTGGTCGGCCGCGGCGAACGCGGCCTGCGCGCCGTCGGGCGACAGAGCAAGTGCGGTGATCTCTCCGAATCCCGAGGCCAGTCGCCGCCGGGCCCGGCTGGACGTCCACAGCGTGTTCAGGGCCGGGTCGCCCGCGGTGCGCGCGAGGCGCCGCAGCCGGTTGGCTGCGGGATGTGCCAGGGCCTCGTCGCCGGTCCGCGTCCGCGCCTGGTGGAGAAGCTGCTGGGCGAGGACCTGCTGGCCCAGGGAACCTCCGGGAGAGGCGAGTTCCGCGGCCTGGGCCCGGAGCGACCCGAGCAGCTCCGCGACGGTGACGGTCAACGAGGCCTCCGGCGTGGGTAGAGCGCCGCTTCGGACGCGGTGTGGAACTCGTAACCGGGCTGCCCCTTGCGACCGGTCTTGTAGCCGATGATCCGGGCCTGGATCTGGAATCCGCCCGGGACGGGGACGATCAGCAGGGCGGTCTCCGTGATGCTCAGGCAGCGTCCGGTGTCCGGACTCAGCGGGCCCAGCGGATCGTAGACGTGCGTACTGAACTTCCCGGTCTGCTCGACCACGGCCTTGGGATAGCGCCGGCGCAACTGCTGCAGCGCGTCGTGGGCGTCGGCGTGGGTGGCGAAGGTACGCAGGGACTTCTGGCGACGGGGGTTGCCTTCGAGCCGGGATATGAGCGGGTCCGCGCCCCAGTTCGGGTTGGGGCTGTCCGGCCTGGGAGGGTAGGGGTCACCCCGCGGCGTGGTGTCCGGCTCTGCCAGGAGGGACCACCCGACTGTGTCGCGGCGCACCGACAGGCGGGTGTACTTGCCCCGTACGCGGCCCTTGCGGTCCTCCTCTGTCAGCCCGTGGTCCAGGATGTAGAGCGTCACGTGGTCGCTGCTCCGGCTCTCCTCGTCCTCCTTCGCCGTGGTGTAGGTGGCGCGGATCCTGTCCAGGCGGTCCACCGCCTCCGCTTCGGTGGCGAAGGTGGCGGCGCCGATGAGGATCTCCTCGATCAGCTTGTGCCCGGCCCTGGCGTAGAAGGGCTTGGAAGTCCCGGGCCGTGAGGGCCGCTTCACCTTCGGCCGGGACGCCTGTGTCGCGAGTCCGGAGGGCCGGGACGGCGCGCTCGCGTGCACCGCGGGCGGCGCCGGCGCGCTGTCGGGCCGGCCCTCCGGGGCCGTCCACAGCTCCTGCTCTGCAAGGGACGGGTCCGCCTCCACCATCGCTTCGATCTGATGCACGACCCTGGCCGGCCCCAGGGGCAGCGTCCCGTCCGGGCCGGGGTGGGCGACGCAGGTCTCCGCCCAGTCCCAGCGTTCCAGGAGGGTCCTTGCCCAGACGCGGGCCTCCTGGGGCTTCCGCCGGTCGCGCAGCGCGTCGGCGATCACCGTTCCCACGTCCGCCAACGCGGCCCGGCCCGCGACCGGATCCCATGCCGCGCCCGACGGGCCGAGCGGGGTGCGTGTCAGGATCCAGCGGCGGCGTTCGGCGTGCGGACCGGTCCGGTGGTCGGAGGGTTCCATGCCCAGCACGGCCTCACGGAGCGAGGAGTGCCCCAGGCGGTAGGTCCGTTCCTCGCCGGAGACCGTGTAATGGGGCCGTAGGGGGCCTGCGGCGATGCGATCCAGGGCGTTCAGCCCGTCGGGGTTGACCGGCAGGTCCGCCACCTCCCACGCGTCGAGGAGGTCGTCGAGGGGGCGTCCGTGCGGGAGGACCGACAGCATGGCGAGGAACCGCTCCATCGAACGCCACTCGATGAGTTCCTGGCGCGCTTCGTAGTGCCGGCGCAGGCGGCTCAGTGCCGCGCGGTGGTACTGGACGGCGTTCTCGGCCACGGGCTCACCGGCGAGGCCGTCCGGGGAGAGAATGCCCTGGCGGAGCTCGTGCAGATACCCTGCCGCCACGAGGAAGAGCCCGCCGCTGAGCTCGGCCACACGCTCGGCCTTCCGCCGGCGGTCCGACTCGTCGTCAGGCAGAACTTCCAGCAGGCCGGTGGAGGCGAAGTCGACGATCTCGGCGACCGCGTCGCCATCGCCGAGGTGGACCTCCTCCGCGGCCTCCAGCCAATCGGGCCGGTACTGGCTCGCCACCAGCACCTTTAGGTTCCACTCGGCGAACTGCGGATGCTGTCCGAGCAGATTGCGCAGCGTGCGCAGCGCCGGAGCCCCGAAGGCCTCCCACTCGTCGAGAGCGTCGACGATCATCACGAGTGTGGTCCCGGCCAGCCCTTGTGATGCGCGGGCGGCGAGCGCCGCGTACAGGGTCTCCGCCGCCGCCCCTGCTACCTCCTGCGCGGTCACCTGTTCACCGACGACCGAGCCGTGGTTGTTCACTACCGAGATGTCGATGTCCCGGACCGGTTGCGGACGACCGGTCAACAGGCTTCCGATCAGGCCGGTCAGGCTCATGCCTTCCGCGTCGAACGCGTCGGCCATGTCCTGGATCAGCTTGACGGGGGCCGTCCAGGTCGGTGGGTCCCGACGGGTCCAGTCGCGGACGGAGCAGTGGGCGATCCGGACAGCCGGCAGCACGGCAATGGCATCGGCGGCGTCGTCCAGCAGGAAGGACTTGCCGGTGCCGGACGCGCCAGTCACCAGCATCACGGCGTGCGCCGACCGGTCGGTGGCCCATGCCGTGATCCGATCCAGCCGGGAGACCCGCCGGTGCCGTTCCCGGACCTCGACCGTCCACGTACGCGAAGGGACGGGCAGATGGGTGTCCCGCACTGACGCGACGACCATGCGGCAGCCCAGTTGGCCGAGCGCGTCCGACGCACGGGCAGCGAAGAGCACCGTGCCGTGGCCTCCGAAGCTACGGATCAACAGGTCCAGGTCGTCGACCAGCACCAGGAGGGACGCCGGCGGTCCGGATCCTTCCGGCAGGCCGTGGACGCCGCCCATGACGGCGTCCTGCAGGGCACTCATCCGGAGCGTGGCCGCCGGGTCAGCGGGTGCCCCGACCCGGATGACTTCGGTCCCCGCCCCGGCCTCCGCGGCCAGCACGTCGAGCACCTGCACCTTGAGGGGCGACGGAGGGCCGGTCAGCCACACCACGGGGGCGACTCGCCCGGCAGGGGCGGACCACCAGGCCCGCAACGCGGCAAGGGCTTCTCCGGCACCGACGGTGGTCTGCGGTGCGGACACCGGGTCCATCACTTCTCTTCGTATCCGATGAACTTCCCGTTCTCGTCCACGGTGTCGAACCTGCCTCGCACGGACGTCTCCCCGCTGGCCGCGGAAGCGGCACTGCGCCTCGCGCCCGTCGCCTCTCCCTTGAGTTCCCTCACGTCCAGGTCCACGTCCACCGCTCCGGGCCGGACCGCTCCGGAAGGCTGCACCGGCGGAACGGGAGGCCCGGGAGGGTTGTTCGCACCCCTGCTCAGGCTCCGCCGCCACTCCAGCGCGGCCCAGGCGACCACCACGGCAAAGACACCTGCCGCGACCGTCCAACTCCACTGCCCGGTCAGAATATTGACCCCGGCACCGACCAGAACTCCGAGCACGACCGACAGAGCGGCTTCCACACCCTGCCGCCACTGAGATCTCGCACCAGCCACTGTTCCCCCCATTCGCGGCCCTTGCGGAGGTTCCCGCATATCCACCACACATTCCCCACGCAAAGGCCCTGAAATCACGGGGAACCGCCCGGCCTCACCAGCAGGCGGCCCGAGGGCTGGTGACCTCGTCAATTCCTCGGTGTGCCGGACGACCTCAGAGGCCGGGCTGGCCCGGGCGCCCGTGCGCCCGGCCGTTCACCGGGCCCGAAGGCCCGCTCCGTGGACTCGAACAGACTTTCACCGCTGCACTCGCCGACGCCCACCTCACTTCGTCAGACCGCCAGCACGCCGGCACGCCGGCACGCCGGCACATCGGCACGTCAGACCGCCAGCAGGTCAGCACGTCAGCACGTCAGCACGTCAGCACGTCAGCACGTCAGCGCTGAACGCGGGGCGCCGGCCGGAGCGATCCGGCCTGGCGCCGGTCGCTTCGGGTACGGTCATCGGCCGTCGGCCGCCATCCGCTCGCACCGTTTTCCGCTTGATCCTCACTCGCTTTGACGCTCTGGCCGAGAGTGACCGGCTCCTGCGCAAGGGCGTACTGGCCAACTGCCTCGAAATGGAGGCACTCGCCGGGCTCGTGCGCGCCTTCGCCCACATGCTCACGAAACTGCGAGGACACGAGTTGCCGGCATGGATCAAAGCCGCCACGGCTGCAGGCCTGCCCAGCCTCCAGCGATTCGCCCAGCCCTTCGAACGCGACATCGACGCCGTTGTCGCCGGCCTCTCCCCCTTGGAACTCAGGTGTCGTCGAGGGGCATGTCAACCGGATCAAGATGCTCAAACGCCAGATGTATGGACGTGCCGGCTCCGACCTGCTGAGGAAGCGGGGCTTACTCGCCCGGTGAGCCATCGGCCCCAGAGCGCAGATCGTGAATCGCGAACATCGTGCCTGAGGGGTGCCCCTCGCACACCTCACCGTGCAGTTCCTCAGGGCGCAGTGCCCAAGCGATGGCCTCGCCCGGGCCGAAGTACGAGGGATCGAGGTGGAACGTGGTCCTGGTTCCGTACGGCCTGCGCGCGAGACGCTCTTCCCAGGCGCCTGTGGGAGCCACCCGGTCCAGCTCCTGGCTGTAACCACGGCCGTCCAGCCAGACCTCGATGATCGTGCGGACGCTGAGCGCGGCGGCTGCTGCCGGAGCCCATCGGTCCTTGTCGAGCAGCGATGCGTAGAACCCGGGAAGGGGACTTTGACGCTCGTCGGCGCTGTGCAGTTGATCGTCCTCCACCACGAAGCTGAGGTCGGATGTGATCTCGACGCTGATCTGCCCATGCGTGCCATCACGGCGGTGCAACGCGTCCCAGGCCACTCGCTGAAGCACCTCGGTGGGCAGCTCCGGGCTGTCCCGCTCCACACGGAAGTACATGGCCGGACAGGCCCGCACGTGCTCCTCGAACGCAATCACCCGATGCTGATCGGCTGTACAGCGCTCCACTCGCCCTCCCTGTCATCGCGAATGCACTCGGCTACCACGGCAAGACCACAACCCGCCCGGTCACCGAAGCCGGTGGAACCTGGAGCCGATACGCCTCGGGCGACACCAACGGTGAAGCGCGGCTGCTTACGCTGGGGCCGCTGATTCTCGCTTGTCCTCAACGTGGACGACGTGCAGCTCGGTGCCGTCCCGGTGGCGCTTGGAACGTCCGAACAGCCCGACAGCGATCTGCGACTCATTCTGAGGTTCATCGACACCGACATAGGTAAGGACGTCGTTGTGGTGCCCCGTGACAACCCATCCCTCGACGTCCTTGACGTCGATCACCCCGAAGTCTCCTGCCGAAGATCCGGCATGCGCCGGGCCGAACTTCTTCAGGAGGTCGGTTGCCTGTTCAGCAAGCTCCCCGTCCGGAGCGGTCAGCACGACACAAGTGCCATGCTCGAACAGCACCCACGACTTGCGAGGGTCGGCGAGAAGCCGCTGCCAGACGTCTATCAACATCTCGGTTTCCACACTGATCATCATGCCGCAGAGCACCGACACAGGGTGACGATCGGCCGACAGTCACGGCGAATACGCCACTCCTGAACTTGCGGGCCCACCAGTCCCGAGGCCGTAGCCGAACCGGACGGTGACAACTAGTGACCTGAGTCGGAGATTCGGTGGCAGTAGGCAGCGACTTTATCGAGGATCTAGTCGGCGGTCCTGGTCCAGACGAAGGGTCTTGGGTGCTCGCAGTCGGTGAGCCAGGACCGGATGTCGCGTTCGAGGGCTTGGACGGAGCGGTGGACGCCGCGCTTGAGCTTCTTCTGGGTCAGCTCGGCGAACCACCGCTCGACCAGGTTGAGCCAGAACGCGCTCGTCGGGGTGAAGTGCAGGTGGAACCTCGGGTGGGCCGGCAGCCACTTCTTGATGCCGGGCGTCTTGTGGGTCGCGTCGTTGTCCAGGGTCAGGTGAACCTGGAGGTCGTCCGGGACTTCCTTGTCGAGCTTGGTCAGGAACTTCATGAACTCCGCTGCCCGGTGGCGGCGGTGGAGGGACCCGATGACCTTGCCGGTGGCGACCTCAAGGGCGGCGAACAGAGTGGTGGTGCCAGCCCGGATGTAGTCGTGGCTGCGGCGTTCGGGGACGCCGGGCATCATCGGCAGGACCGGCTGGGACAGGTCCAAGGCCTGGATCTGCGACTTCTCGTCCACGCAGAGCACCAGGGCCTTCTGCGGCGGATCAAGGTAGAGCCGGACGACATTGCGGATCTTGTCGATGAACAGAGGATCCGTCGACAGCTTGAACGTCTGGGACCGGTGCGGTGCCAGGGCGAACGCCCGCCGGATCCGCGAGATGGTCGACTGTGACATGCCCGTCGCGGCCGCCATCGAGCGGGTGGACCAATGAGTGGCGTTCTTCGGGGTCCCCTCGAGCGTCTTGACGATCACCCGCTCGACGTCGGCATCGGTGATCTTCTGAGGGACGCCGGGCCGCGGGTCGTCGCACAAGCCGTCCAGGCCGCGTTCGAGGAAGCGGCGCCGCCACGTGCGGACCGTGTCCGGCGTGACCCGCAGCCGGCGGGACAGGTACTGCGGTCAATTTCCTGACCAGCCGGTGGTCATTGGTCCTCCCCCCGGGCAGCGGCCAGAGCCCAGACCTGATCCCGCTCGGCCTGCTCCAGCCCAGAATCAGCCGGTGGTCGTGGTCACACCCGCGTTCACGAGCAGGGCATCGGGCCTTCGACGGGGCCTTCCCACGAGAGCCTTGTCCATCACCACGAGATGTCCGTTTCCGATCCCCAGGATCCAGCGTCTCGCACGTGACCTATCCGGAGTCAAGGCCCGCACTCAGGCTCAGGGCACCGCTGCGTCGCCAGGCATTCGGCAGTTCCCTCAACCCACCGACCGCCTGGCGACAAGTGCGGTTTACTTCCGGGCATATAGGCGGATGCGCCTCACTTCGATCCGGAGGAAGAAGCGCTATGAGATGGAGGGGCTCGGGGATGGACAACAGGACTGGCTCGGACGAGGGCTGGATGGATCTGGCGGACGCGGTCACTCTGCTGCGGGATCAGATCGCGGAGTCCCAACGCCGTATCGCCGATCCTCGAGGCCAGGGTCACCAGGGTGTGCTTTTCACCATGGGCGAGATCACTCTGGACCTGGGCCTGGAGTTGACCGGCACCAAGGGCGTCAGCGGTGGCCTCCGCTGGAGTGTGGTCAGCCTGGGCGGCAAGAAGGAGAGCGGTCGCAAGGCCACCCACACCATGACGGTGAAGCTCACCCCGCACCAGCCCGGAGGCGGGGACGTGGACGTCAGCGACGACGAGTAGCACCGCGGGTCAGCAGGGTCACAGGGCAGAAGATCAACAGGGGGAGCCGTGGAGTTCGACCGCCGGGTGCAGATCCGAGTAAGGCGGGCAGGCAGGAACACGCGTGGATTCGGGTCGGGTTACCTGATCGCGCCAAGGCTGGTCCTGACCGCCGAGCATGTCCTGAACGAGATGGACCCGTCTGGCGAGGTCGGCACGGTGACCGTTTGCCGGCCGGACACGAGCGACCGCGAGTTCCCCGCCACAGTGCGCTGGCGGCGCCAGAGCAATGCCTTGGACGCAGCGCTGATCGAGATCGACGATACGCCCCACTGGCCAGTGCCCGAGTCGCTCACTGACCTGCTCACGCGCCCGCCACAGCGCTTCGGCCAGCTCATCGGCCCCCGCCCCCACCAGGTCGGCCTCACAGGCTTCCCCCGTCTGCAGAAAGACCTGCTCGGTAGCCGCCTAGACGAACACCTGACCGGCCACATCAAGCTGGGTACCGGCGCACTCGCCGACCGCTACGAGATCACTAGCACCGACCCCACCCCTGCCGGCCCGCCCGCCAAGAGCGGCAGCCGCTGGTCGGGGATTTCCGGTGCTGCGGTCTTGGCGGACGACGGCTACGGCCAAGACCTGCTGTGTGGCACCGTACGCCGGGACCGTATCGCCGATGGCGGTACCCGCCTGACCGCGACCACTGCTGCCTGCCTCCTTGCTGACCCCGGCTTCCGCACCTTAGTTGCCCAGCACACAGGCTGGGAACCTGTCCTCGAACCCATCGAGCCCATCGCCCTGCTCCACTCCGCCGCCGTCGACCGCACCTTCCGGTCACCCGCCGCGCTGCTGCGCGCCGACGCGGAGGCTGTTTCCTTCCAGGGCCGCGACCGCGAGCTCACCAGCCTGCGCGCCTGGTGCGAGAAGGGAACGGCGGCACTCGCGATCCGCGTGATGACTGGTCCCGGGGGGCAAGGCAAGTCCCGCCTCGCCCGACGTCTCAGCGACACCCTCAGCCGCGAGGGGTGGGTCACCGGTCACCTGCGCTCGGACCTTACCGACGACCCGGCGATCGACGGTCACCCACCCGACTTCACCACCCTGAACACCGCCCTCCCCCTTTTCCTCGTCGTCGATTACGCCGAAACCCGCCCTCGGCTCCTGCGCCGTCTCATCACCCATCTCCATGGCTCCCGCCACCGCGTGCGGCTGCTGCTGGTGGCCCGTGCCGACGGTGACTGGCGTACCGGGTCCTTCCAATCCGTCCCCGCTGTCCGAGATCTCCTCGAAGAAGCACCCATCACCCTGCTCGCCCCGCTCATTCCCGCTGACCACCCGGAGGACCGACACACGGCCTTCGGGTCCGCTGTCCGCGACCTGGCCCGCCTGCTTCCTCAGCTTCCCTCCCTGCCTCCACACGACTGGGCATCCCTGGCCGCCGCCCTGCAGCCCCCCGCAGACATGCACGACCGTCGCTACGACAACGTGCTCACCCTGCAGATGACCGCTCTGGTCCACCTCCTGCAGCGAGGACCGCGACCCGCCGACACGGCCCACGGAACCCCGCCTGAGCGCACTCTCCTCAAGCACGAGGACCGCTTCTGGGAAGCCAGCGCGAAAACGCCCGCTCACCATCTCGGCCTGGAGGCCGCCACTCTCGGGGCCGCCGTCGCCGTCGCTGCCATGTGTGGCGCCGGCACCCAGGACGAAGCACTCCGAGTGATCAGCACCCTGCCCGGCCTGCCGGCCCACAAGACGGTCTCTACCGCGGCTTGGCTAGCCTCCCTGTACCCCGCCACCGGAACCCGCTACTGGGGCTCCCTCCAACCCGACCGTGTAGCCGAGTTCCACGCCTCACACGCGGTCGATGACGGCGGCGTTCCACTGCCATCCATCCTTGCCGCGGGTTCCAACGGACAACAGGTCCAGACGGTCACCGTCCTGGCCCGCGCCGCTATATCCCACTACAACAGCGGCCGCACCGAGGACAGCGTGCGCGTCCTGCAGATCCTCGACGCCACTCTTGACAAGACCTCTCTGCCTCACCTGGCTCTCCAAGCAGCCACCGCAGCCCTTCCGCATCCGTCCCGGATCACAGCCCCTCTCGCGCTGAAACTCACCAGCGCGCTCGCTCAGGCGGATCGGCGACTCGCCGTCGAGAACCCCTCTGCGCACGAACCCGACCTCGCCGCCTCACTGACGAAACTCAGCGTGGATCTCTCCGACGTGGGGCGTAGAGACGAGGCTCTGGACGCCGCGGAGGAAGCGGTGAGCATTCGGCGCAGGCTTGCGGCCGGCGACCCCGCCACCCACGAACCCGACCTCTCGACCTCCCTTGCCAACCTCGGTGTGCGGTACTGGGACGTGGGACGTCACACCGAGGCTCTGGACGCCGCGGAGGACGCAGTGAGCATTCGGCGCAGGCTTGCCGCCGGCGACCCCGCCACCCACGAACCCGACCTCTCGACCTCCCTTGCCAACCTCGGAAATCATCTGTCGGAAGTCGGCCGATACACCGAGGCACTGACCGCGACTGAAGAAGCTCTGCACATCAGGCGAAGACTGGCTGCCGGCAACCCGGCAGCCTACGAGCCCGACCTCGCCAGCTCACTTTCCGATTTCGGGAATCATCTGTCGGAGGTCGGCCGTTACGCCGAGGCCCTGACCGCCGAGGAGGAGGCACTGGGGATCAGGCGAAGACTCGCCGCCGACAACCCCGCCGCCCACGAGCCCCACCTCGCCCTGTCGCTGTCCAACTTCAGCGTGGATCTGTCGGAGGTGGGGCGGCACGCCGAAGCACTGGCCGCAACTGAAGAGGCTCTAGACATCAGGCGAAGACTCGCCGCCGACAACCCCGCCGCCTACGAGCCCGACCTCGCCCGGTCCCTGGTCAACCTCAGCGCCGATCTCTCCGAGATGGGACGGCACGCCGAGGCGCTGACCGCAGCGGATGAGGCTGTGCGGATCAGGCGAAGACTCGCCGCCGGCAACCCGGCAGCCTACACACCTGGCCTCGCTCTCGCGCTGTCCAATCTCGCGAGTCCACTGTCGGAGGTAAGGCGGCACGCCGAGGCGCTGACCGCTGCCGAAGAAGCTCTTGACATCAGGCGAGGACTCGTTGCTGACAACCCCGCCGCCCACGAACCGGCCCTGGCCCGGTCCCTGGCCAGTGTCAGCGTCCGGCTTGGCGCCCTTGGACGTCACACAGAGGCCCTGAACGCAGCAGAGGAGGCCCTGGACATCAGGCGAAGGCTCGTTGCCGACAACCCGGCCGCCCACGAACTCGACCTCGCCAGTTCGCTGTCCGAAATTGCTGGGCTTCATGCAGCGCAGGACGACGCGTCCAGGGCGCTGGGAACGACGGAAGAGGCTGTGGAAATCTACCGCCGTCACCTCGCTACGACTCCCACCCTCCTTCCAGCGCTCCATAAGGTGCTGGAGATGCAATCGTCGGTACTTGACCATCTTGGCCGCCCAGAGGCCGCAGAGGCAGTTCAGTTCTGGCTCCGCGAGAATCCCGTCCCGGCTGACCCTCATACCTGACCGATCACCTGCCTGCAGCGGCGGGCCGACCCCCGCCCGGTGGAGCGATGCCGTCCCCCGGATACGGTCCTCTGGAGGCCGTCACCTGTAACAAGGTGAAGCTAAAGAAGAGCTGCAGCTGCACGCCAACGATTCGGAGCTGTACCCGAAGACGATCTGGGCGGGCTGGCTGTGCGGCGACCACAAGCCGCTCCAGAGCTGCCGGCTGCTCGGGGGGGCTTTATCGAGCAAGAGCGGTTCCGGCTCACTTTCCGTGGAGGGCTGACTGAACGTAATATCGACCTCCTATGACCAGCGGTGGGATGCTGACGTAAGCCAGTACGACGATTTGGGCGACCGAACCCTGTGGAACCCGTCCAACGGGGCGTCGCGGCTGTTCATGAGCCAGGTCACCGTCTATCAAGCCGAAGTGGGGCTGCCATCCGGCATCGGCCCCATGGAAGCTGACGAGTGTGAGATCGACCCCGTTGCATTCGCAGCGTTCGTCGACGCCCTGCTCGCCTGGCATAGCAAAACCCGGCGCGCCGTCATGGCCACCATGTCCGAAGTGTTCGTTGCCATGGTGCTGGCCTTGGCTGAGATAGCCAACACCAAGGTGAGCTGGCGGGGGGCCGAGCACGCCGAGAGTCACTATCTCAAGACGGCTTCGGATCCCCATGCAAACAAGTGGACAGGCGCACTGGAGCAGAAGTCACGGGATCTTCTCCGACACATGGCGCCCTGAGCCTCGTCAGCCAGTACCTCTGGCAACTCGGGACGTGGCCCTATGCGTAGAGCAGGACACGCTTGCGGAGGAGATCGAAGCCGGCCCGGCCGAACATCTGACGCTTGAGCATCTTGATTCGGTTGACGTGTCCTTCGACAACACCGGGGCAGGGTGAGGCCGGCGATGACGGCGCCGCGGTCTCGGTCGATGCCGGCGGCGAGGCTGTGGAGACTGGGCAGGTCGTCTTGGCGGACGGCGTCGAGCCACTGCGGGAGCCGTTCGCCTTGGCGCTCGGTGAGCATCCGCGCGAAGGACCGCAGGTGACCGGCGCGTGCATTGAGCTCGGGAAACTCGGCCAATACGGCCTTGAGCCGTAGCTGTTCGAGCTCGGTGAGGGATTTCCGCACGGCTGAGAATCCATCGGGTCACCGCCCGGGGTGCTGGAGGCTGTGCGGTGACCGGACGAGGTGAGGTGCGTTTCTTCCTGAGGTAGGCGCTGACGATGCCATAGCTGCCCTGGTAGCCGAGTGGGACTATCTCCTCCCAGAGCTTCCAGGCGTTGGTGCAGCCTTCGTCCCAGCGGTCGTCGAGGTAGGGCCTGTACTCGTCGAGGGCGGAGGCCGGTTGTACTGCCACTGTCCGCGGAAGAGGTCTTCGGGTCTCGCGGCGTCGGCAAGGCTTTTGATCGCCGCCTGTGCCGTCGGGTCAGCCCCAGCACCTGCTCGACAATCCTCAGCCGTCCGCATGAGGCATCCGGGCAGAAGAACCGGCGGACGTGCAGACAGACGACCACCCGCCGCCCCACAGTAGGCACGTCGGCTGGGAACCGCAGGTAGGATCTGTCCACCCGGCTCGACCAGCCGCCGCAGTCCGGATATTCCGAGCCGATCGTTGTCACACGGACCTCGATGCGTATCGCTTCGTTGTTCATGTCTGCCGACAGCACTGCCACGTCCGCGCTCGACGAGAACAACAGTCCCTTCAGCCACAGCGTCGTTCCCTCCATGACACCGAACTGCCAAAGTCGCCGGTGCTTGTTTTCGGGCAACGTTCGAGCGGCTCATCCGAGCGTCAGCGGTCACTCACCGTGCACGCCTCACGAAAAGTGAGCCAGAACCGCATAGCGACGTCGCTTGTCGATGGTTTGGGAGGCACCCCTTTCCATGAATGGGTGCTGTCGACGAGGTCGGGAGGCACTCGAGTTCTTGCCAGTCGCCAGCTCTGCGCCGCCCCCACCTTGCGGACACTTCACTTCGACCGGCGGCACCACCCGCCGAAACAGCACCCACAACTCCGCTGGCGCCAGCCGTTCGACCAGATCCGTCATGCACGGAACAACGAATGATCACACCAAAAGAAAATACATCTAAAGCCGATAGGCGATCTGCTCGTTTCGCAATGACTTGAGCATCGCCCTTAGCTCCTCTTTTCGTTCGAGTGAGGTGTCGGGGTCAGCGATCTCGTCGCGAATAGTGGCTATCGCCTTTGTGTTCTTGCTGCGGATTTCGCGCTCTTCGAGCTTCGCGAACAGAAGACTTGTGAGAAGGGTGAATGCGATGGCTGCCACCGGAGCAAGGTACAGAAAAATATCGCTCCACAGGCTGCCCCTTTCCATGTGGTCGGCTATCGCAACAAGGGCGATACCACCTCCGGCGCCGCCGAAGGAAGCGCTCATCTGATCGTGGTTGAAGACCTGGCGGTGCTGGGCTGTCAGTGCATTTACTGCGCTCGAATGCCCGGACCCCGTGGCTTGATTAGACAACGAGTCACCTGTCCTCAGGGCCGTGCGGAGTGCTCTTCAGGTAGCGCTCGGCCTCATTCGGATTCGACAGATCCAGCTTCAGCCGCTTATTCCCGATCGTCACCGTCGCCCGCTTCGGGTGGCGCGCCCGAACCCATGTTCCGGCCAGACGGACCACTACGTTGGCGAGGCTTCCCGCCGCGAGCGCAAGGAGAATGTCAGTGGGATCCATTTCCCTCCTTATTCGATATCGGCCCTGAACGATCAGTGAGCGGGCGCCGGATGGTGTCACGACAGCCATCTCATCTTCCCGCACTGGCTGCCCTGCTGTTCGGCAAACCGCAAGAGTGGGCCCGGCCACCTGCCTCTATCGTTCTGCGGCCCTCTCCGCCGACCAGGGGATGCAGCCCATGACGACCCAGGCAACCTACCTGCACACCGAGACGCTCCCACTCGCCCGCCAGCCGTTTCCCGGCAACGCGATGCGCGGCGACGTCGGGACGACTCACCAGCTTCTGCCACAACGGCCCATGCCGGGCCCTTGTCGTCCGGGAGGTTGAGCCCGGCCGGTTCGTCGCCCTGACCGGGAACCACACCACCCAAGTCATCGCCGCGCACGCCCCGGTGACTGCGGTATGACCGTCCAGGACCGACATTGCTGCGGCCACGAGTCCGACCCGGACCAGGAAGAGTCCGCAGGGGCAGGCAGTACGTGTAGCGGCGGCCGCAACTGCGAGGGGACATGTCTGGCGGGCTGCCATAGTGCGGTCCAACGCTCATTCCTGAGCGAGCGTCGGAATGCGCGCTTCGACCTTCGTCAGGTCGAGGCGGAGCAGGAATCCGCGAGTGGATGGTTGCACGACCACTGCGGCCGGTACCACCAGTTGCAGCGCAGGACCGCGACGGGACCGCAGTTGTCTTCGGGTCTCAGGCCCATCTCCCTCAGTTGGCGACGAGTGAGCCCTGGCCAACTTGAAGTAGCAGTTCCAAGGTTCAATGTGACTGGCCGTCGGCATATTCCCGCTGGTAGCGAGCGGCGGTCTGCGGCGTAGATCGCCTGTCAGCGGATAACTTCGAGCTTCGTCAGCACGAGCAGCGCCCTCAGCAGGTGGGGGGCGCGGGCGGGATCGGTGCGGAGTTCGGCGAGGACTCGCCAGTACTTGAGGTGGGCGAAGCCGTGCTCGACCGGTGTGCGTCCGGGGGCTGTTGGCGGTCTTCTGGCCGGGGGTGAGCTTGTGGGTGCGGCCGGCGTGGAAGCCAGTGACGATCACAGGGTCGAGTACGTCGTTGTTCAGGCCGCGGAATCCGTGGTCTGCGAGGGCACCGAGGCCCGCGGCCCGCAGGTGGGCCACGATGTGGTCGTGACGGGCGGCGGTGACCTCGTGGGTGCGGCCGGGGCGGGCGGCGGATATCCAGACCAGGCGACCTCTCTCGTCGGTCAGAGCAAGGAAGTGCAGGCCGAGGTCACGGTGTTTGCCGAAGTAGTTCCGCCGGTCGGCCTTTCCGGTGCGACGCCGGGTGCGGACAATGCCTGAGCGTCGACTCCACGGTGTGCCGCACTCATCAGCATGCGGCCGGGGCTCGGAAGCAGGGCGACCTTCAGAAGGAGCCACCGGGCGGCGTGTTCACCGAGCCCTGCGATCACGGGCTGGGACGCTCGCGCGGCGGGTTCACCACCAAGCTGCACCTGGCCGTGGAGCAGGGCCATAAGCCCATGTCGATCGTGGTGACCGCCGGGCAGCGCGGGGACTCGCCGCAGTTCGAACCCGTGCTGGAGAAGGTCCGCGTGCCCACCTCGGGCAGGGCCGGCCACGCGTCCGCCCTGACCGTATGCGGGCCGACACGGCGTACGCCTCCCGCGCGAACCGCGCCTACCTGCGCCGCCGCAGGATTCGCTGCACTATCACGGACAAAGCGGACCAGGCCCGCAATCGTCAGAAGCTCGGCTCCCGTGGCGGCCGACCGCCGCGCTTCGACTCTGTCGAGTACCGGGAGTGCCATGCGGTCGAGTGTGGGATCAACCTTCTCAGGGGGAACCGCGCCGTCGCCACCCGCTACGAGGCCACCGTGCTGGTCGCAGCGATCAACGGATGGCTATGACCCTGTCTCCCGCGTCATCACGTAGGTGTTCCCGATGTCGGGGTCGCCATAGAAGAAGAACAGCTTCAACTCGTCGTGTTGATCGCGGTCCACGTAGAAGGACCACGCGTATGTCGATGGGGGTTCAGGGGACGAGGTGTCAGTGGCCGTCGCGGTGGAACGGTTCTCCACTCGGGTCCGGGCTGTCAGCGCGAGTCGGATGGCCTGTCCACCGTCATCGTCAGTCAGTTGCCAGGTCCCCGTACCGGAGAGGCGCCAGCCGTCCTCGAAGTCGAAGTCCTGCCCGTCGAGCTTTTCGAGAAGAGCCGTTCCGTCCTTGCGAAGCACCACGCGGGTTCCCCCGAGGTTGTCCCAGCCTCCGGCGACTTCGGCCGCCGTGGTGTCGTGGATCCCTGTTCCCTCGTAGTACTGATAGGGGCCGGCGCAGGCAGTCAGAGCAGTCAGAGCAGTCAGAACCACCATCAAGCTACCGAGGGTCGCTCCCCACGCACGCAGCCTGCTTCCGCCCGCCACCAGGACCTCCCACCCTCAGCCCGTATCGGCCAACCGATAGGAGCGGGCCGTGGAAAGACACCTTGCCAGACTCGTTGAACGTGTTCAACTCTGTGACTGGAGGGGGCGCGTACCCGCGGCTCGTGCATCCAGCGCTGCCCGCAGCCACCGCGAACAGCACTTTCCATACACGACCTAAAGGTTGTTGCAGAACACCTGGGATAGGGCATTCCTCGTGTATGGATGGGGTGTTGCGGGCCGAGCCGTTGTGGGTGGAGATGTTCATCGGCTTGCGCATGGGCCGGTTCGAGAAGTTGGTGAAGGTAGTACGGGAGCGGGGAGAAACCGTCCCGATGGAGGGCGCCCGTGGTGCTTGCCGCTGGCGGACCGGGTCCTCCTGGTGGCCGGCTACCACCGGTCCAACCTCACGATGCGCCGGCTCGCCCCGCTCTTCGGGATCTCCCCGGCCACCGCCCGCCGGGTCATCCATCGCCTGCGTCCGCTCCTCGCGATCGAGCCGGCACCGCGGCCCGTCGCGGACGTCGAACGGTTGTGGACCGTGGACGGAACTCTGGTCCCGGTCCGCGACCGTGGGGTCGCCGCGTCCTCCCGCACCTGTCGGTTCTCGGCGCACGTGCAGGTCATCATCGATGCGGACAGCCGCCTGGTGATCGCCTCAGCCCACCCCGTCCCCGGGAACAAGGCCGACGCCCCCGCCTGGCGAGAACCGGACCTGCCCGCCGTCACGTCCAGGACAACGGTCATCGCAGACGGCGCCTACCTGGAAACCGGCCTGATCGCCCCGCACCCCAGAAGAGCCGGACGCCCACTCCTGCGCGGCCAGGAGGAGGACAACGCCGAACACCGACGCGTCCGCGCCCGAGTCGAGCACACCTTCGCCCGCATGAAGAACGCTGCCAGAAGGGAGGCGGCCTTCACCCTGCCGTCCAAGCCGTCGCCACCCTGCACAACCTCGCCATGACACGCTGAACCAGCAGGTCAAACGCCATCCCGGCCTGCCCACACCCACCCTTCTGCAACAGCCTTCAGGCCTGACGGGCCGTCTCTGCGCTGCCCGCTTCCGCGCGGCCGGGGGGGTGGTGTGGCAGAGCTCCTCACCGGCTCGTCCCGACGCGTCCCGGGCAAGCGTGCGCTCGGTGGGACGTGCTGTGTCCGTGATGTTGCAGGATGCGCTGCCACCGGCCCGTGGGAGGTGGCAGTGCTCCTGGCGGGTACGTCAGGAGCAGTGCTCCCAGCCGCTCTTCCACACGACGTCCTGGACGCCGCCGCCCCACTTGATACAGGTGTCGGGCGCTGACACGTAAACGGGCCCTGCGAACCTGGTGTACCCCCCGTAGTCCTTGAGCTCACTGCCGCCGGACTTCTGGATGGAAGAACCCATCCACATCGCCCCGCCATCGTAGGAGTCCAAGATCGTTGTGACGCAGTTGTAACCGTTGCTGCTGTTGTAGGTCAGGTAGATAACCGCGGGACCCAGGTCCTTGGAGTCTATGACCGAGTAGCCAGAGCCGCACACGGCACTCGGGGAAGCTGCCGCAGCACTGGCGGGGCCGGCCGTCGCCAGGATCCCGGCTGCGGCCACAGCGGTCACAACCGCGGCAGACCGCATTATGTTGGCACGAAACATGATGCCTTCTCTCTTCACTGGGTGGATCTTGCGTGAAGATCATTTGCACCTCAACGGGTTGCGTCAAGACCGTCACGCCGTTGTTGGCGCATTACCGACCTTGCACAATGCTGCCGCGATGCTTCCCGCTGACAACGGTCGGCCAGTCTCGGTGGCTCCACATAAAGCGGTTCTCCAGGCGGACTTGAGGCCGCGTGGCGGAGGCACAGTTGCGTCTGGCACTGGAGGCACAAACGGCGAGACGACGACGAAACCGTTGCATCCCACATCTGTCACACTGTCCGACGTTGGCTACGCCCCTGCCGAACTCGGTGACCTGCACGGCGGCGCATCGACGCCCCGTGGCCCGTGGTGACTGGACGCGACGCACGTGCTGGAAGAGCGCAGGCGGGCCACTGCAGAGTTTGGCCGAACTCAGTGAGGGGTCTGGCTTCGGAAGGAGGTTCGCCGACTGTCACATGGGCGCAGCCTCAGGGCGACGCAGGAGCATATTCGGCGCCGGCCGACGCCATGGCGCGCAAGTTCGGCGCCCCTCTCACACGGATGCGTGCTCATACCGTCTGGTCTCGTCTCGTGGAAGGCGGAGCCGTCCTTCTCCGATGACAGTAAGCGTGCCGCGCCATCGGTCGACCCGGCCAATAGAGTTCCAGGACCCTGGCACTCCGAACACCGTGGCACTGATGCAGGGCTGTGCGGCCACGATCTTCTTTCCCAGCCCCGAGCAGCCAGCTCCTCACCCCCGGTCCTCCAGGCCGGCACCGACGCCGGCACCGCGGACAGGGGCGACATCCAGCGACAGGTCGGCCGGCCATCGGCGCTCCTGGGGAACCTGGCATTCCAACTGGACGACGTGCCCGGAGCTCGCACGCATCTGTCCGCAGCAGCAGCCTGGGGCGTACGCACTGGCGACATCCGCCCGACCTCATGGGCGTGGGGCGCACACAGCAGGGTCGCCCGAACCACCGGCCGCTACGACACCGCCCTCGCACACGCCGAACGCGGCGCCCACCTCCCCCCGGCCGGGCTGGCGCGCCCAACTCCACGCCTGGGCGCTGCGCCCTGGTCTTACTCGTCTGCAACGCGCCGACGAAGCCGACCAGGCTCTGCACACAGCTCTGGCTGAACTGGAAGCCGATCCGGCCGGCATATCCGGCTCTGTTGCGCTTCACACCCCGCTGGCCGAGGAAGCTTCGTGCTGCCCGGTGAGCGAGGGAAGCACGGCCGGCTCGGCCATCGCACCTTCGCGGTAGCCTCGCGCCATGGGGCACAGGGAGAGCGAGGGCATGCTGGTTCTGGAGGCGAAGGAGATGCTCGCCGCGGGGCATAGCGACGAGGAGGTCTTCGCCGAGCTGGCCGCAAGGACCGGCACACGGGGTGTCTGTCTGTTGGCCGTGTGCTTGGCCCTGGGTGTGCCCCGGACTGACGCCGAGGCCCGGCTCCGCGAGGTCGAGCCACTCTTCGCAGACTTCGCGGTGGGTGAGGAGGAGGACCTTGCCTTCTTCCTCAGGTTCGGGCACATCTTCATCGTGGACCGCGTACTTGACGAACACGAGGAGCGCATCCGCGATCTCCTGGGAACCGCTGCTGGTGCCCACGGAGGCTATCCCGGCGGCCTCCTAGGGTGGTTTCGAACCGGGGAGCTCACGAAGATCTTCCTCTACTTCTCCAAAACCCGGTTCCGGGACGGACGCGGCTCACCACACGACTTTTGGGCAGCAATGAACGCGGCTGGCGAACTCCTGGCCGGCCAGGACCGCACAGACCACGAAGAGGTGGATGCAGCGCTGCAACGATGCCGCACACAGGCTGCGGCCATCGGCGCGAAGTAGCAGCGTCATCGGCCCACGTCCTCCGCACAGGTATGCACAGTGGATGGAGCGTCGGACAGGACTCCCGTTAGTTGTTTCCCCTGGATGTACGTTCAGGAGTGGCTGCTCAGCCTTCCCGCCGGCGGGCACGTGCCGGTCGACGTGAGCTTCGCCCACCCCCGTCGCCCAGGGGTCCGCGGGCTGCCTGAGCTCGCAGGCCACGGCAGGTCCGCGGAGCGGAACCCGTCCCGTCGTGAACGCAACGAAGCTCCGGTCGGGGCGACATCCACGTCGCCTCGAACCACCGGAGCTTCGCTGTGCCGCACCACCCGCCGGCCGCCGCGGGTGCTCCACGCAGGCCCGCTACTCGGCTCCCGAGCGCCGAAGTCCGCCAGGACGTGCGGGGCAGACGGCCAGGGGGACGCGCTCGCCCTCCTCGCGGTCACCGTGGTGCGCCGAGATGTGCTTCAGTTCCTGCTGGTAGTAGAGCGAGTACAAGCCGAAGACGTCGACTTCAGTCGTAGCCTCTCCCCCACAACGGTCCGTGACCTCCTCGGCACCTTCGCCAGCGTGAACGACGATGACGCCATGCACGCGCCACTGCTGCCCGGTTAGCAGCAGATGTGACCAATCAACTGACTGTCAGCACTCATGCCACAGCCACCGGCACAGTGATGGAGATCGCCGGAGACCTAAACCACGACACGCACCAGAATTTCGCGGCGCCCTTCCCAGGCTGTGCCCGGGGCAGCAACTCGTTCTCGATCTCACGGGTATCACGTTCTGCGACTCCAGCGGCATCAGCGTCCTGATCGCCGCGACCAGGAGGTGACGCAGCTGGCCCAGGGTGGGACCGCGCGTCGCAGGGCGCGGTCCGCGCGGTGCTCTCTGACATCCGGTCGCGACGAGGTCGCAAGCATGGCCCCAGAGCCCAGGGAGCCGGCAGCGAGCAGGCCCTTGCGCGATCCGCAGGGCGATGGTTATGGAGCTGGTGTCAGCTGTTCGGGTCGTCGGAGATGGCTTGCTTGAACTCGGGGCATTCGACCAGGGGGGAACGGGTGCAGACGGCGGCGTGGCGGAGACTGTCGCGCATACGGGTGAGCCGGTCGATCTCAGTGTCCAGCTGCTTGGCCTTGACCGCCAAGTGAACGCGCAGTTCGGTGTCGTCGGGGGTTGCGGTCAGGAATCGGGCGATCTCGGCGAGGGTGAAACCCGAGGCACGGGCACATGCGACCAGGGACAGTCGGCCCAGTACCTCGGAGCGGAAGGTGCGACGCAGGCCATTGCGGCCCTCCGAGGCGATGAGGCCCCGCCGTTCGTAGTAACGCAGCGCCGACGGCGCCAGTCCGGACCGTTCGGCCACCTCGGCAATATCCAGCAGGGTCATGAAAGCCCTCCTTGACTTGAACCTAGCTTCAAGTCGGAGCATAAACGCATGACTGACACGACAGCACCACTCGGCTCCCCGCACCCACAGGTCCAGGCCTACCTGGACCGCCTGGCCGCCGCCAACGTCGGCGAGTTGCACACCTTCACCCCTGAGCAGGCGCGACAGGGCTGGCGTCGGCAGATCGCCCTCCTGGGCGAGCCGGAAACCATTTCGGCTGTCGAAGACCGACGGATCGTCACCAAGGCCGGCCCGATCTCTGTACGCATCTACACTCCCAGCGGAACCGGCCCCTTCCCGGTGCTGGTGTACTTCCACGGCGGCGGTTTCGTCGTGGGCGACCTGGACACCCATGACGGCCTGTGCCGCAGCCTGGCAAATGCCGCGACCTGTGTCGTGGTCTCGGTCGAATACCCGCTGGCTCCCGAGCACAAGTTCCCCGTCGCACCAGAGGCCTGCCTCGCCGCCACAGCTTGGGTCGCCGAGCACGCGGACGACATACAAGGAGACCCTGCACGGATCGCTGTCGGCGGCGACAGCGCGGGCGGGAATCTGGCGGCTGTCGTCGCACTGCTCGCACGCGACCTCGGCGGCCCGGCACTGGTCTTCCAACTGCTGATCTATCCGGACGTCGACTTCCGCAGGACCAACCACAGCATCCAGGCCTTCGCAGGGAAATTCGGCAACGTCAGCCGCGCCGCCCAGCACTGGTTCATGGACAACTACCTCACCAACAAACAGGACAAGCTGGACCCCCGCGTCTCCCCACTGTTGGCGTCCGACCTGACCGGTCTACCGCAGGCCCTGATCATCACCGCCGAGTTCGACGCGCTGCGCGACGAGGGCGAGGAGTATGGGCGGCGCCTGCAGAAGGCGGGCGTCCCGGTGACGGTGTCCCGGTATCCGGGGATGATCCACGAGTTCGTCCGCCACCCCTTCGACGACAGCAGAACAGCCCGGCGTGAGGCGGGTTCCGCACTAGCGACGGCGTTCACTCGGTGACGGTCCGGCAGCGCCGCAGAGGGCGAGCCTCTGGGATCCGACAACTCTGGATCCGGTGTGGCGAGCAAGGCCCGAGTCGCCCGATAGCGGCAGCCGGGAGCCGCTGGCAAGCCGTGGTGAACGCGGCGGCTCCGGGGTGATCTGACGTCACCGCGTGGGCGACCGTGGTGCCGGAACAAGAGACGCGGGCCGTTCCCCGCCTGCTTGGAGACCATCTCATTTGGCGAGTCCGCGGTAGCAGATGAGGGTGCAGGCGATGCTGGTGAAGGCCGGGAAGTGGTCGTCGCCGGCGGAGCAGGTGGGCTCGACAGCGGCGCGCCCCGGTTCCGGCCGCGCCGCTGTCGAGCTCTGGTCAGCCCCCGGGTCAGTGGAGCTTGTTGACGGCGGTCTTCGTCGTGGTGCGGAAGGCGGTCAGCGGGGCGTCCGCGAGGTCGCCCATCCGGCCCCAGCGGACGAGGGTGACGGTGCGGCCGTCGCGGCCGACGGAGAACAGGTGGATGTCGGAGATACCGATCTGCGGGTCGGCGGTGTCCAGGCTGTAGACCCAGGCGCCCTCCTCGACGGCGAGCTTGCCGTGGGAGGCACTGACGGCCTGCAGGCCCGGGTTCTGCTGCTCCAGCAGGGGGCCGCAGCCGGCGAGGGCCCCGCGGAGGGTGTCGACCAGCTTCACGGCGTCGGCCTCGGTACGGGCGACGGTGGTGACCTGGACGCCGTTGGCGTCGAGCTCGGTGCTGAACTCGCGGTAGCGGGTGTTCTGCGCCGGGATCTTGTACGGGGCGCAGAGAACGCCACCGTTCTCGGGGACGCCGGTGAAGACCTGGGTGGCGGTCCACGGCGTCGACGACGGCGGCATCTGGGAGGCGGCGAGAAAGGCGGGCTGGGCAGCGGCCTGCGCCGGGGCTGTGGCGAGGGCAGCGAGGCCCAGTGCGGCAGCCGCTGCGGTGGCGAGTGTGGTGCGGAGCTTGTTCATGGTGGTGGATCCCCCGTCGGGTCGTTCGTTCGGTCAGTGCTCGACCAGCGTGGGGCCGGCGCCCGCCCGCTGCAACGATCACGCGCCCACCAGCCGTCCCGGAACCATTCCACCCCCGCTGACGTGCAAGGACGTGAAGGATGGGACGCAGAGTCGAGGGGGATGGAATGCCGAAGGACGCCGCCGTCGAGGAGTTCGCGGGGCTCGTGTGCGCGCTGAAGGCGCGGGACGGGAGGAGTTACGAGGCGCTGGGCCGACGGCTGAGCATCAGCGCGTCCACCCTCCACCGCTACTGCTCGGGCGCGACCGTACCGGAGGAGTTCGCCGTGGTCGACCGCCTCGCCCTGCTGTGCGGGGCGGACGAGGAGGAACGGCGGGCCCTGGAGGCGGCCTGGACGGAGGCGGACCGCGCCCGCCGCCGAGCGGCCTCGCCCGAGCCCACGCCTGTGCCGGCCGTGTCGGCCGCGCCGGAATCGAACCCGGAACCGTCCGAGGCGGGACCGGGCCCCGGCCCCGCCCCGCACCCGACCGCGCCGGAGGCGGACCGCGCCCGCCCCCGTCGTGGCGCCCCCGCTCCCCTCCTCGTCGCCGCCGCCGTCGCCCTCGTCGTGCTCGCCCTAGCCGCCACCCTGCTCGGCCACCCCACCCGTACGGCTTCCGCCCCCGCTCCCGCTTACAGCGCTCCAGGGCGGACCGCGATCCCCCTCCCCTTCACCTGGAGCATCGGTTCCCAACTCTGGGAGGGCGGCTGCGGGCACACCTACCTCGTGGACCGGGCCCCCCGCGCGGTCGCCCCGCCGCCGGTCGCGGCCGACTCCGGGGCGTGGGCCGGGACGCACGGTGCCGTGCACGGCGGGGAGGCGCTGGTGCGGATCACGGTCCAGGGCCGGTCACCGTCCGACGCCGTCGTCCTTCATGCCCTGCACGTGCGCGTGGTCGACCGCGCCGCGCCGCTGCCGTGGAACGCGTACCGGATGGACAACGGCTGTGGCGGCGCCGTCACCCCGCGCCACTTCGCCGTGGACCTCGACCGGCCGCGCCCGCTCGCGAGGCCCGTCGACGGCCTTGACGCCTCCGGCGCCGAGGTCCGGAGGATCCCGGCCGTCTCCTTCCCGTACAAGGTCACCTCCTCCGACCCTGAAGAGCTGCTGGTCTCCGCGCGGACGGTGGGATGCGACTGCCGCTGGTACCTGGAGCTGGAGTGGAGCGCCGGGGGCCGTACGGGGACGGTGCGGATCACGGACGGCGGGCAGCCGTTCCGCACGAGCGGGACCAAGGGGAGGCCG
This sequence comes from Streptomyces sp. NPDC055962, assembly GCF_042270185.1. Classification (NCBI taxonomy): domain Bacteria; kingdom Bacillati; phylum Actinomycetota; class Actinomycetes; order Kitasatosporales; family Streptomycetaceae; genus Streptomyces; species Streptomyces sp. NPDC055962. The sequence goes on along the minus strand of NZ_JBHJYN010000006.1, from coordinate 349,244 downwards.
GCGTACGTGCACGACTCCGCCGAAGGGCGCTGGATCACAGACTCGGACTCCGGACAGACCGGGTGACCGACGAGTAACTTCGACTGACATAGGCTGAGCAAGCGCTTGGAGACCATCGTGTTCGGCGAGCCTGCTGTAGCAGATGAGGGTGCAGGCGATGCGGGTGCAGGCCAGGAAGTGGTCGGCTCTGCGCTCGCAGCGGCGGCGGAGGCGGCGGCATCCAGCGAGCCATGCCGTCGTGCGTTCCACGGTCCAGCGGTGGCAGCCCAGGCATTGTGAGGACTCAACTCCCTTGCGGGAGAAGCGGTGGGCAATGCCTCGCCCCCGTACCCATCGTCGCAGCTGGTTGCATGCGTAGCCCTTGTCGGCAGTGCCAGGCTTGCGCCGCCGTCGGCCACGGCGCGAGCAGATCGGCCAGATGCCCTTCACGAGAGGGATCAGGGCCTGGCTGTCATGCAGGTTGGCCCCGGAGATTCCGACGGAGATGGGCAGACCGGACCGTTCTGTGATCAGGTCGATCTTCGAGCCGTGTTTGCCCCGGCCGACAGGATTCGGACCCGTCAAGTCCCCTCCTAGGTCCTGTGCCGGGACCGGCCGTGAGGGTCAGCCGCTGTGAACCCGCGGCGTCCAGGGTTACCTTGTGGAAGGCGACCAGACGGCGTGGCTCCGCCGCTGCCACCCCGGGCAGCGTGGCGTAGATCTGGACCACTTCGGTGCCCTTGCGCCGACCCGCGTTCGTCACGTTGATCGAATGGGCCGGGGCTGATCCAGTGCAGGGAAGGCCGGATGCGCAGACGCTATGGGAACCGCCCTTGCCGCAGTCCTCTTCGGCGACAGTTCCCAGGCCACCGGTCACTCCGGCCGACCCAGCAATTGGCGTGAACCTCGCGGCGCGCTGGTACCCACGGAGAGACCCAGTCACCAGGAAGCGCCATGCGGGCCCTGCAACAAGTCATGTGAGGTACCCAGTTCTCGCGCGTGCAACAGGCGGTGTCTCGTCAACCTGCGCCGGAGAAGAACCCGTAAGTGATCTCCGCATCCGGATACCCCTGTGTCGTGGTGGAGTTGGGTGATAACCGCCGGTATAGCGCGGTTGGCGAACGATGAAGGGACGACGATGAGCAGCACAAGCACCGATGCCCCCACCTCCCCGATCAGCACAGTCGCTGGGAGCGGAACGGCGGGGTTCAAGGGAGACGGTGAACCAGCCGTGTCGGCTCAGCTGAACCGCCCGTACGGAATCGCGCTCGACAGTACGGGCACCCTCTACTTCTCCGACTACAACAACCACCGGGTCCGGAAGATCACCACAGATGGCAAGGTCAACACGGTCGCTGGAGGCGGGGCCGGCTACCGGGGCGACAACGGCCCTGCAACCTCCGCCCTGCTGAACTGCCCCCGCGAAGTGGCAGTGGACAGCAAGGGCGCGCTCTACATCACAGACGCCGCCAACCACCGGGTCCGAATGATCGCACCCGACGGAACGATCAGCACGGTCGCCGGGACCGGCACCGCGGGGTTCAGCGGTGACGGAGGCCCTGCCACCGCTGCCCGGCTCAACTATCCGCTGGGGGTGACGGTGGACAGCGCCGGTCACCTCTACATCTCCGACCACAACAACCACCGCATCCGGAAAGTGACCCCCGACGGGAAGATCAGCACCGCCGCGGGCACCGGAACGGCGGGGTTCACAGGCGACGACGGTCCGGCGGCTTCAGCCCAGCTGAGGCGACCGTACGCCGTGGCGGTGGACAGCGAAGACACCCTCTACATCACCGATGGCGACAACCACCGGGTCAGGAAGGTCACGGCCGACGGGATCATTACCACGGTCGCCGGGACGGGCAGCGCGGGGTTCAGCGGCGACGGTGGTCCCGCAGTGTCGGCAAAGCTGAACCTGCCTCTGGGGGTGGTGGTGGACAGCGCAGGCACTCTCTACATCTCCGACTACAACAATCATCGCGTCCGGAAGGTCGCGCCGGACGGCGTGATCACTACATTCGCCGGCAAGGGCACCGCGGGGTTCGGCGGCGACAACGGACCGCCCGCAGCGGCCCAGCTGCACCATCCGTTCGGGCTCGCAGTGGACTGCATCGACACTCTCTACATCGCCGACCACGTGAACAACCGCATCAGGAAGATCACGTCAGAGAAGATGGCCGGGCTGCCGGAGTCGGGCACGGTGGTCTCCTGGGCGAACGCGCGCAGCAAGTTGCGGATGGGCGTTCTGCGTGAGTCCACGAAGGAAGGGGCTGAGATTCACCAGTCTCTCGCCTCGCCCAGGGAGCATCAGCGGTGGCGGCTGATCGCGACGGGTCAGCATGACGGCGATGTCCTTTACCGGATCGAAAACCTCCGCAGCGGCAAGGTCCTGGAGGTCGTCGGAGGCGGGACGACGGACAGGGCCGTGACCGCTCAGCGCGCTTACGAAGGAAGCGAAGCGGCCCACCAGCAGTGGCGGCTCATCCCCACAGGCCCGGCAACCGACACTCCCCGGGTGTACGAGATTGCGAACCGGAACAGCGGCCTGCTTCTGAGCATCGACACCAACGCGCCATCGGTGATCAGGCAGTACGGCGCGCACCGCGACCACCGCGACCGGCAGTGGCAACTGCTCCCCGTGTGACGCATGGCAAAGGGGTCAGGGGCACATCGTCCCTGACCCCTCTGTCATGTCGGCCTACTTGGCGTCCGACGGCTTCTCGGCCGTCGCCTTGGGAGCCTTGGGGGGCTCCTCGGCCTTGGGGGCCGCAGGGGCCTTCGGTGCCTTGAAGTCGCTTCTCCTCGGCTTCTCCAGGTCCTCGTCCCTCTGCAGATCGCCGTGTTCCGTCACAGTCGTGCTTGACTCCTGCATGCCGGCGGCGGCGGCCGTGGCGACCGAGCCGGGATTCTGCGCGTAGGCGGCCTGCTCGTCCGCGGACGACTGAGTGATCTGGATGAAGGATCCGAGGAAGCCAAGGACGGCCCTCGCTTCGGGGGACTGCTCCTGCACTACCTTCGCCCGGTTCGAGGCGCCGTGGATCCCGCTGGCGAACAGGCTCGTGCTGCGGTCGTCGTACGTGTCATCGTCCGCGTCCTCGAAGTCGACACCTGCCCCCGGCTGATCCTTGTCGCGGTCAGAGATCACCGAGAAGAGCCTTGCGCCCTTTCCTGCGGATCCGAAAATGTTGTTGAACACCATGGTCGTCACCTCTCGTCGTGGCTGTGCTGCCCGCCGGGTCAGGGCTGCTTGTACGGTGCGCGGTCGCTGTCGGTCAGGCTCTCGCCGTCGAACATCGTGTGGTGCACCTCCAGAGCGGAGACGACCTCGGCCAGTCCCTTCATCCGAAAGCCGCCGCCCGCCAGATCGAGGTCGGCGATGTCGCGGGCCACCAACAGGTCGAGCCCGGGAAAGTCCCCGCTCTGGGGCGGAGACAGAACCGCAACAGGCACGTCGTACTTCACCGCGAGCAGCCCTGAGAAGGTCACCGGGATCTCATAGGAGTACTGCTTGTGGGCACGGCGCTGCGTGACGATGGTCTCCACGCGCGCACCCGGTGGGACCTTGCCGGAGATCTGCGATTTCGAAGCCCAGCTGGTGGTCAGGGATCCGCCGACGGATGCCGCGATGCCGAGGGCCAGGGCGGCGTTGAGCGCAGCGGTACCAGAAGCGCTGCCTGTGGTCGTGAAATCCACTGAGCCGGCCATGGAGGCCGACGCGGAGTTCGTCGCACCGTTGGTCACCGCCGTGTCGACGGTGTTGGCGTTGTCGACCCCCACGCTGTCCTTGCTGTTCTTGTTCGTCACCGTGTTCGCGTTCTTGTTCGCCATCTCGTTCTTCAGCTGGGTTCCCAGCTGTGTCTGCAGGTTCAGACCGAGCTTGCTCTGGAGCTGGAGCTGGAGCTGCGCGCTGAGGCTGCCGCCGAAAGTGAGCTTGGAGTCCCCCGAGAGCGACCAGGTGGCTCCGTTGGACACGGTGAAGTCGACCGCGTCGGTGAAGGTCATCTCGGACTGGCTGCGGTTGACGTAGGTGCGTGAGGAGAATGTGTCGGGCGGGGGCTGGGCAATGTTCCGCCGCTCTTCGATCAGCGGCTCCCCGAGGTTCATGTAGGCGAGCCACCCGAGCTGGAACGCCGTTCCGGGGAAGGCTCCGAAGCTCGACTTGTTGACGGAGAACCCGACGGGCTTGTGCCGCACCCCGTAGTCGTCGACGTAGACCAGGTTGGGGTGTTCCAGGACCGACTGCCAGGTCTGCTCGATGTTGAGCTCCCGCAGGTTCTTCTTCGTCAGCGGCTGGCGCTTGGCCCGTTCCAGGTTGTACGCGTTGGAAGGCAATTTCTATCCTCGACTGATCTGGCCGAAACCGCGCTCGATGAAATGGAACCAGGTCTTTGCACACGTGTTCCGACGAGTGAAGTTATCAGCGCCGCCACCGCCCGAGAAGAAATATCTACGTTGCGCACTCCATCGGGTGATCACACCTTGCCGCCCTCCCTGATCACCCGATCGATGACACATCAAGGCCTGCCGGATACGGTGCGACCTCGAACGTTGCCGCTTTGAGGGCATTTACTCCGGTCAAATATTCGCTTGCACGGACTGTTCAATGATGGACGATTGAGGTTTCTGAATTGCATCGTGATAAACCGGTGCCCCGAGCACCCAAAACGTTGCTCTCCCGATGAAAAGTGAGGTTTCCGCGATGTACACCCAGGAACGCACAGCAATGTCGAATTTGGTGGTCGGCGGCCCTGTGGCGGTGAACAGCTACGACAACGCGATCGTGGCGGCCCTCGTCGAGAACCGCCCCGTCATGCTCGTCCACGCCTTCAACGGCGGCTATCTGCGTCCGGCGGAGCTGAAGGAGGAGAGCCACGACAAAGGGGTCAAGCTCGCCACCGCGCTCGACCCCGCCACCAAGGACGCTCAGGGCCACCTCTGGTACATCACCCCTGGCGGCTTCTTCGGACAACGCCCGCTCTACTACATCGAAAGCGCCGCAGGCCAGGTGACACCCAAACCCGGCGACGCGACCGGAACCGACGGCGGACGCGGGGACGACGGCACGCCGAAGCCGCAGCGCAGGCGTATCACCGCCCACCAGGACGCCCCCAAGAGCACAGCCGACACGGTCCAGGTCGGCCTTCCCGCAAAGGTCGGCGACAAGTGGCGGGGCAAGAACGGTGCAATCGAGGACACCCAGCTCTGGGTCGTCACGGTGACACCGTGGGGAGGGATCACCTTCGTACCGATCACCCATCCCGACGCGATTCTCGGGTTCAAGGACCACGCCGTGACTGCCGACAGCGAAGTGCGGCTCACCTACAACTGGGGTGGAGACTTCACCGGCACGGTCATCAACACCTTCTACCCGCGGCTGCCCAATGAGTGGAACGTCCCTTACCACCACGTCTTCACCTGATCCCCCTGCCACTCCGCAGCCGTCCCAAGTCATCGCTCCAACTCGCCTGGAAGAGGCATCACGATGCCCGTGCCCACGCAAGAACTGAAGCTGGAAATCGTCAACGCCGCCACGGGGCAGCCCCTCGGCGCGAAGGCCGTGCCGAGCCCGGACGGGGCACTCGTCGTCCGCGACCATCCCGAGAACGGCCCGGGCCCGGAACACTGGCTGTTCACTCCCGTGCAAGGTACGCAGGATGATCCGGCCTATGTGATCAGCAACGCGTCGAGTGGCAAGGTGCTCGACAACCCCGCCACCTCGGACCGCGGGATCCGCCAGTGGGACGCCGCCGCGAACAAGAAAAGCCAGCAGTGGCGCCTCGTCTCCGTCGACGGCGAAGCGGGCCTCTACTTCATCGAGGACGCGGCCGACGGAAACGTCCTCGACCTCGCCGAGCCAGGAACGGACAACACCCGGATCGTCCTCGGTGAGTACGACGACAGCGCACAGAGCCAGCGGTGGCGCCTCGTGCCGGCGGAGCCGGAACGCACCAGCGACCTTGCACTGCGTTGGGCGCCGCTGAGCCACTGGAACAGTCGGCAGTCCTGGCATCTGGCCCACACCAGAACCTCGCTGCGGCCGACGGCCGACGCGACGCCTTCGTTCAGCAACGTGCTGCAGGTCCTGGCAAAGTTCGGCAGCGACCAGGACGCCGGCGGATGGACGCCCGTCAGGCCGAGCCTCGGCCCCACCGGACAGGGATCGTGGTGGGCAGGGCTGGGCGAACGGTTCCTCGCCGACACCACCGGAACAGGGAAGGCAGACATCGTCGGCCTCAAACCCGCGAAGGGCGCTGTCACCTCACCCAGCAGAGGGGACGGGACGTTCGACGACGAACGGGTGCTGCACCCGCCCGCATCCTCTGCGAGTCCTGCGGACCTGTGGACTCTCGCCCGCCTCTCGGGCGAGGGCTGCCTTCCCAGTGCCGTCGTGCTGGCCGCCGAGGGTGTCCGGGTGTCTGCACAGGACAAGGCAGGCACATTCGCAGTCGGCAATCCGGTCCTCAAGGCATTCGGCCACGGCAAGCAAGCCGGCAATTGGCTTGCTGACAAGCACCTCCGTCTCCTCGCCGATACCACGGGTGACGGCAGGCTCGACATCGTCGGCTGCCACGACGACGGCGTGTGGGTGTCCCTCCAGGACGACGAAGGCGCATTCACACCGATCGGCGACGAACCCGCTCTCCGAGCATTCGGGCACAGCGACGAAGCGGGTGGCTGGCTCCTCGGCAAGCACCCCCGCTTCTTCTCCGACACCACGGGTGACGGCAGGCTCGACATCGTCGGCTGCCACGACGACGGCGTGTGGGTGTCCCTCCAGGACGACGAAGGTGCATTCAGCGAGCCGCTCTTCGTCCTGGACGACTTCGGGGTCGGCCAGGGCTGGGACTCCGTTGCAGAGCACCCGCGGTTCCTGGTCAGCACCATCAGCGGCGAGCCTAAGGACATCGTTGGATTCGGTCCTCAAGGCGTTGTCGTCTCCCGTGGACGGGGCGACGGCACATTCGAGCCCGCGAAGCTCGTGCGGAACGACTTCGGGCAAGCCCAGGGGTGGTCGAGCAACAGGCACCTCCGAGTGCTTGCCGACGTGACAGGAGACGGCGCCCCGGACATCGTCGCCTTCGGCGACGAGGGGGTCTGGGTGTCGCACAATGATGGCGCCGGCGGGTTCGAGAAGGCCCAGATGGTCTGCCGCGGCTTCGGATACAACGAGGAAGCCGGTGGCTGGCGGGTCGACCGCCACCCACGCTTCCTCGCCGACATCACCGGTGACGGACGCGTCGACATCGTCGGCTTCGGCGGCCCGGGCGTGCACGTTGCCCGCAACCTCTACCGCCGCTTCACGACCCGATGACGTCATGGGTGGACCCGCACAGCCGACAGCGGACCTTCCCGGTCACAGCACTAGGAATCGTCGCCCGGCCTCGGTCACCTGATGTGATCCGCGACGGCAGACAGCCACGTCGTCTCCGCCATGGCCTCCGCCTTGACACTGCACGAACTGGGAACCTGCGGCACGTGACCCACGGACGCCCCGCGCCTTTGCGCCACCTCGGGCTCTGCGGAATGTTCCATGAGTTCATGCGCTGCGGGGATGCTGGCAGCAGAGCCTCGATGGTGCTCTGACAGGCACGGGACGCAGTCGGGTCCATGGGGGCGGCACCGACGCTGTGATGTTTGTTGTGGCAGGCCAAGGGCCGCCGGATGCATGGCATCCCGGCCTGCCCGTAGTCGTTCAGCCGTACCCCGGCTGAACCGCTCCCACATCACGGCACGCACACCCTGGTTCTTGTCCCTTACTGATCGTTTCGGAGAACCGTCCCACGGAGAGGCTGGCTGCCCATCGCACTATCCCTTCAGCCACGGGCTCAGGGGGATGACACGGTGTGAGGCGGCTGGGGCTGCACGGGACCTCGCGCTCGGGTGCGTCGACGCTGTTGTCCCACCGACGAAGGCACGTGCCATCCCGTAGGAGGAGATCGCCCGGGAGGCGAAGGTCGGTATCGCCACCGTGTTCCGGCACTTCCCCACCAAGGAAGCCCTGCTCGAAGCGGTGCTCGTCCGGCGATTGGAACGGCTGGCCGAGGAGGGGCAACGCCTGATGACCGAGACCGGGCCCGCGCACGCTCTCTTCGCGTTCTTCGACCTGGTACTGCATCAGTCTCCGGTCAAGAACGCTTTCGCTGCGGCGCTCGCCGATGCGGGAGTCGACGTACGGGCCGCCGCATCCGAAGCCGGGCATGCACTGCGTGAGGTGCTCATCGCGCTCCTCGACGGCGCCCAGCAGGCCGGTGTGGTGCGACGGGACCTGGAGGTGCCGGAACTGACGGCCATCCTGGTGGGGCACCTGCCGCATGCTGGAGCACCTGGACGGCCACGGAGTCCGCGATGCGCGCCCGAGAGTCGTCCGCGACGGACTGAAGGCGCGCACCGGGAGCCCGGAAGGGCCATTGCCGCACGGAGGTTGCCGCTCTTGAAGAAGGAGCGGGAGCCTGTGATCCGGTGTTCCGGACGGGCGGCGTCGGTCATCTCGCTCGAGATCGCGCACGCCCTCGCGGGCGTCGGCCCCTACACCGTCTACCCGAGTTCACCGGGACGGAGGCCATCCCTGATCCGGCTGAGCTTCGCCGTCGTGGCCGGGGTCCTCTCATGCGCTTCCTCAGCCAGTCGGAGGGCGTCGTCGATCTCGCCGAGCTTCGCGGAGGACAGCACGGCCGCCCGCTCTATCAGGTCGTCCCGGGACACAGTGGTCAGCCATGTGCACGGCGTAAAGCCTGGACGCGGGAACGCGAACCGCAGCACGCCTTCGAACGGCAGCCCTTCGCCGGCGCCGAGCGTCACCTCGACACCCAAACCGCTGATGTCGACGCCCGCCGGAGCCACGACCTGCATCACCCAGATCCCGGTCGTGTCGGCACCCGACAGCAGTACGACCAGCCTCCGCTCGTCGAACTGGACCCACCAGACTTCGCCACGTTGCACAAGTCCTCCAGACATATGACGGCAGACGAACTCTGCGCGACCTTGACGCGCTCCGGCGCATCATCGAATACGACTACACGCCACCCTTGCCACCGTCGCCCAGGCATCCCTTACCCTCACGCGGCTCGACCCAGTAGTCCACACTCAGCCCGACCCCTCTGCCAAGTCCTCGAAACCCTGCAGGACAGGCTGAGGTGCTGGACCAAAACCTGCGCCACCTGCGGCCGAGATCTGCCAGTACGGACGGGCAATCGCCCCGGTCACGGGTACGTCATCCGACGAACCGGCCGACAGAGGCCGCGACAACGATCAAGGCAATCGGTCAGCATCACCGCCCGGCCTGGCACTGGTCTTCAGTGCACGACCGGTCTCGCCCCCTGAAGACGAACTCCGGCTCACCGCGCAACTCCGACGCCCTAGTCCGCCAGGCAAACCAGGGGTCTCTACTGGTCACGCTCCGGCCTTCCCTCATCCTCGAAGTGCCCCCCAAGCAGACGACAAAGTACGTCGCAGTGTGACAGTCATGGACTCCCCGCAGCAGGTGCGAACCTCGGTCAACGCACGCACGGCCACGCGGCCACTCCTCCTCTGCGGCTGCCTTTCGACGCAGCGGATGGCCGGAAATGCACCGAAGGCGCAGCCCTGGTCGCCCAGTGGCCCGGCGCTTCGCACCTGCCACCCGGGCTACAGCCATCCCTCTGGCCGCGCATCCACACAACCGCCCGCAGCGAACCGTCCCCCTGCGTTCAGCCGGGGGCCGGTTCCACCAGCAGCCGCTGAAGAAGCTCCGTCGACAGCATGGTGAATGCAGTTGCCGACAGACCTGGAGGCCGCTGTGTCGATGTCGGCGCCCTTGTCCGCCGCGCGCCGGAGTCGACGTGTCACTCGCCCAGCATTCAGCGATCGAGCTTCCGGCCGAACCATGGACCGCGGCCCTTCCCGGGCCCCGTTCCAGGGAACTGGTCGAGGTCCGGAGACAGACACCGGACGACATCGCTCCTGCGGAGGCGTTCCAGATCGGCGGTGCCGCAGACGAGGAGGTCGTCCATCTCGATCCCGTCGCCGTCGCCACCGTCGTCGACGCGCTGAAGACGGGATCTTGGGACGGGCCGGTCTCGGCCGACTCCGCGGACTGGGTCTCGCGGACTGGCATGCCGGCCGGAACGTGAAGAACTGGGAAGGCTCCACCGTCCACTGGGTAATCCAGCGCGACGACCTGGCGACACCACGCTTCGAGCGCGTGTCCACGACCGTCCTCTGCTACCCCTGACCAAGGCCGGGCCTTCAATCCATCCCGCGCGCCCAGCAGCACCACGACCGCTCAGGCCCTGCCACACCGGGCGGGCGCGCACGCCGGGACGGACGAAGCGTTCCCAGGGAGCGGTACGCGATACGAGCAGACGGCCGCGCCGTCACCCTCAGCGCGCGCAGTCGTGGCCCAGGGGGCCAGCAGCCGACCCGGTCAGCCGTGCATCGCCACGCGGTAAAGAGCCGCAAGTGCGTCATCGATGGGATGAGGCTGCGGTCTACCGGAGGAGTCAAGCCTGTTCCATCTCTGCAGGTTCACCGCGACCGCCATCTGCCGCTTGCCGTCGGCACGCGTCATGGCCAGCGTCCCACCGCCCCAGACCGTGCCGCCATGCCCCCAGAAGACGCTCCGACCGGGCCCGTCCATCGGGTGCAGGCCGAGGCCGTAGTCGATCGTCCTTCCTTCTTGGGAGATGACCGGGCCGGTGCGTTGCATCTGCGCCAGTGACGACGGGCTGACGACCTCCCCCGCCAGCAGCCTGCCGTAGAAGTGGTTGAGATCCGCAACGGTCGATATCGCTGAGGCCGCCGACCACACCCAGGACATGTCGTACTCGCTGTAGTCACGCGGCGGGTCGATCATTCCGAACCACGCTTCGTACAGTCGCGCATGCGGGCCGTCGACGTATGGCCCGGCAGGGAGTTCGGTGTCCCGGAGCCCGGCTCGCTCGATGACGTTGCGGGTGATGTACTGCTCGGCCGTTGTACCGGTCACCTGTTCCAGGAGCTGACCCAGGAGCAAGTAGTTGGTGTTGGAGTACATCCCCGGTGCACCGCCTGGGGCGCCGACGGCGGGTGCAGTGACCCCCATCTCGATCAGTTCAGTGGGATCGAACCGTGTGAACCGGTGGTCGTCCAGGCTCTGAGGCCCGGTGTCGGCGAGGGCCGGGAAGGCCTTGAGAGAGGGGTAGGCATACGGGAGGTACTCGGCGAGTCCGCTGGTGTGGTTCATCAACATCCGGACCGTTGTCGTGTCACCGCTTTCTCCGGGAACCGGCGTCGGAAGGTAGCGGCCGATCGGTGCATCGAGCTCGATCTGACCGCTCTCGACCTGCTGCAGTACCGCTGCGGCAGTGAAGGTCTTGGTGATGCTGCCGACGCGGTGCCGCATGTCGGCGGTAACAGGGCGTCCGGTGGTGACATCGGCGACCCCGGCGGCACCGCGCCAGACCTGGTCGCCGTCACGTACCTCGGCGAACAGGCCCGGCATCCCGGCGCGGTGGACGTGTTCCATGGCGGCATCCAGCGCCGCACAATCCAGTGAGTTCCTCACGACATGCGTCCTTTCGCATTGCCTCAGGGCGACCCCACGACTGTCACCCGGACCGGGTGACGGGGCATGCGCGGCACGGCGGCCCGTCTGCTGCCGGGTCACTCGGCACACTCATGTCTCCATTATGCACGCGGTGCGTGCAACAGTGAGTGCATAGGTAGACTGAGTCCGACGAGAGGGGCGGAAATGGCAGGTCGCAGGCGTTGGTCGACCGAGGAAATCCTTGAGGCCGCGGCGGAGTTGCTGCGTACGAGCGGCACGGAGTCGTTCAGTGTGCGCAAGCTCGCCGCGACGCTGGGGACCGATTCCTCCAGCCTCTACCGGCACTTCCACAGCAAGACGGAACTGCTGCGCCTGGTCGCCGACCGGATCCTCCTGGCCTCCATGGACGGCTACCGTGCCGAGGGCGACTGGAACCAGCGCATCACCGCCCTGGCCATGCGCCTGAGAGATGCCTTCGGCCGGCAGCCCCAGCTCGCCGCGGTCTGGGGACGGTACGCGTCGAGCGGTGCCGGTTCCCGACTGGTCATGGAAGAGGTGCTGCAGGCCCTGCGCGCGTCAGGGCTACCCGATGAGGAGATCCCGGCTCGCTACCACCGGCTCGCCGTCCTCCTCTCCGCACTCATCGCCTCCGAGGCCGGAATCAGCACCATCACCCCGGACGAGCATGAGCAGGGCCTGGAGCTGTTCCGCGTCGCGGTACTCGGTGCCGACCCCGAACGCTTCCCCACGCTGGCCCACTTCGCCCGCGACGTCCGCCCGCTCGGAGTGGATCGCCACGCCGCCTTCGAAGGGATCCTCGCCGCCCATCTCGCCGACATCGAGGCCGCGATCCGCCCGCGCTGAGGGCTGTCCCGCAGGTGATCATGCTCTGCGATGATCTCGACCGTGTCAGGCGTGATCACGGCGTCCGAGCCGTCCTGGACAGCCCCGTTCACCGGTCCGAGCCCTCGCATCTCCGCCACGTCGGTGATCGCGCTGCGTCGCGGGGATGCCGGCTCTCCGCGCAGGGGCCGGCCGTGGAAGCTGTCGTTGGAGGACCGGGTGCTGCTGGACACCACGTACCTACGGACGATCTTGACGATGCGGCAACTGGTCCCCCTGTTCGGGGTGTCGAAGTCGGCCGCGGCCGCGTGAGCGACGACCTCGACCGGAGGTTTGCGCTGCATTCCCGGCAGCGGTTCGCCAAGGATGCGGCGCCGACCGTGGACTGCGCCCTGGTTCCCACTCGGGACCACCGGGTGGCCGAGCAGTCGAAGAACCATCGCTTCTCCCCCGACCACGAGGTGGCCATCGACGCCGACACCCGCCTGGTCGTGGTGGTCCGCAGATCGCTGCCGGGCAGTCGCAGCGACTGCCGTGCCTGGGCATAGTCCGGTGCGAAGACTGCCGTCGGCAACACGATGACCATCGCCGGTGGCGGCTGCCCTGGTTCCGCGCTCGTGGTTCCGGAGCGGCGCCCCGAGGGAGAGGATCTGCCCAACTGGAGACAGGCACACAACAAGTCCCACCAGCAGGTCCACGCCTGCGTCGAGCACGTTTCCGCCCGGTTGAAGACCTGGAAGCTCCTGCGCGACCGCCGCCTCGGAGGTGATGGAGTGCAGCACGCGAGGCACGGCACCTCCCATCTGCGCAACCTCGCCCTTAGCGGTCAGTAGAGCCGGCACTCCCACGGCTCGATGTCCGGCTCCCCCTGAGGAAGCTCCCCGGTGCAGTATCGGTAGAGCCAGACTGCAGCCCTGCGCTCCGCGTGCTTCTCGTTGACCGGTTCCCCCTGCTCATCCAGTTCGAGGACGTTCGCGAAGATCGCGATACAGGTCTCCATCTGGGAGGGCGAATCGTGCAACTCCTCCCAGTAGTCGACTCCTTCAAGCATCGGGTGACCTACCGACCCCCGGGCGAGCCACCCGGCGAAGCGTCGGAGGGCTCCAGAAGCACCGTGACTGAGATGGGAAGGCATGCGCAGAATCTAGCCCCAGTCTCCCCTGGCCGCTCTTCGACCCTCACCGCAGGAAGTAAGTGACAACCACTCAGAGACGATACGAGCGGGGCCGGAACCGGCCGGCTGGGGGCGTTCCGAGAGGACGAAGTGTCCTGGCTCGCCGACTGCCGCCGGCTCCACCGCTGCTACGAACGCAAGGCCGAACACTTCCCTGCATTCGTCGGCACAGCCGCATCCCTCATCGTCTGTCGCCGTCCGGCCAACCTGCTCAGGGCCTGAGTCGGTCCTGCTGCACGTCGAAACAGACCAGCCCCATCGATTCCGCCAGGGCTGCCGCACAGGCCGACGCCTCGTCGGCCATGCTCCACCGCATCGGGAAGTAGATGAACGGGCCTCTGGCCTCGCCGATCAGAGGGCCGGTCGACCAGGGCGAGGTCTCCTCATCGTCCTCGGTGTTGTCGCACCACCGCTCAAGAAGGGCGGTGACGTAGGCCGCGATGCGCTCGGTGGCAGGCTCCTCGACCTCGCTGTCGACATAACGGGCATACAAGTCAGTGAAGATCCGGCCAGCGCACTTGTCATCCTCTGGCCGATCGCCTTCCCAGACAGCCAGGTCATAGCTCATGCCCGGAGGCTCTCACACGGCACCGACACGCATCCGAGCAGGTCGCCCTGCACGCAAACGGCCACAGGAAACGACGCCCGAGGGCCGGGAGGAGATCGCGATCACGGTGGTCTGCCGAAACGCCGCATCGGCGTGCGTCGGGGTTGCCGGATCCGGTCCGTAGCGTGCTGACCGGGCTCGTGACACAGTTCTTGCCGGCTCCCCCAGTCCCACGACCCAGGGGTGCGAAGGACCAGCAGCCATGGACCGGAGGCTCTACGGGGAACGCGGCACATCAGGCGACATCGTGGGTACGATGATGGGCATCGTCGGGGTCGCCTGTCGGCCGAGTGATGCCGGGGTCCGTCGTCGGCAGAAGCTCGTCCATGGACGAGCGAGCCACGATCGCGCCAAGGCATTCGTCGCACTGGTGCTGTCCATCGTCCATCTCGGTGAGAGTTTCGGCTGGCCCTGTCCAGCCACAGCCGGCTGCGCACGGTACTTCTATCGTGTCCCCCATGTGAATCGACGGTCCGTCAGGCAGGGCAGCTCGGGCAGGGAGCGCGCGGGGCGCTCGGTGGCGCCGGGGGGACACGGCGCCACCTCTCCCTCAGAGGCCCCAGGAGCAGGGGTGCGCCCTGCACCTTCAACCGGCAGCTCTTGGGGTATCTGGTTCGAACGTATCCCTGGCGTGGGCGCGTACCGGAACGGTGAGACCGATGAAGGGACCACCTTCGGATCCTGCTTCGGCGACCGCCCCGCTCTGATCGCAGCCGGCTGAGTTGCGCCTCGCCGAGCGGAGGCTCGAACCTGCCGCGCACGCATGCTCGGCCACCACCACTCCGGCACCCTTGCCGCTGCGAACCGGCATGGGCCGTGGCAGCTCGGGGAAGCACACTCTCTCGAAGGCTTGTCGTCGGGGCCGGCCGCGGCGAAGTGGTCGGCGAGGCCCTTGGACGGGTTCCAGCGGGATGGTAGTCAGCAGAAGCCTGTGCGACACGTGGTCAGGACGCGTCGCACAGGCGGTCGGGGCGCAGAGCTCAGGGCGTCTGCTGGAGTGTCTGCGGCTGCCCGGACGGAGCGGGTGTGCGCAGGATTCCGGCAGCGGCGGCGGCTATCGCGCAGAACAGGGCCGGGAGGAGGAAGGTGTGGTTGAGGTCGACGAGGTGGGTCAACCAGCCGATGGTCGCGGGGCCGGCGAGCATCCCGACGTAGCCGAGGCCGGCAACCCGCGAGACGTTGGCGCCGGCGGCTGCGGGGTCGGCGTGTCCTGCTGCACTGAACAGTTGCGGGACAGTACCTGACAGCCCCAGCCCGAAAAGTGCCCAGCCTGCCAGTGCCGCCCAGATCCAGGGGGCGAGAGCCACGAGGGTGATGCCGATGGCGGCCATGGCCGCGCCGTACCGCAGGACGGCGAGTGACCCGAACCGCGCGGAGACCCGGTCGGCCAGGAGCCTTCCGATGGTCATCGTTGCCGCGAAGGTTCCATAGGCGAATGCGGCAGTGCTCTCCGGCGCGTGCAGGACCGTCTTGAGGTGCAGGACGCTCCAGTCGTTTGCGGCTCCCTCGCACAGCATGACCAGGAACGCCAGGACGGCCAGGAGCCAGATCCTGGTGGGGACGGCGGCCTTCCTGGCCTCGGTGTCACTGGGGGCCGCAGGTTCTTCCGGTGCGACGGGCAGAAGGCCGGAGGCTGACGCCATGGCGATCAGGATCCCGAGGCCGGCAGCGGTGGTGAGCGTGGGTGCTGGGCCCCAGCCGATGCCGATGGCTGCGGCTCCGACGAGAGCGGCGAGGACGCCGCCTACCGAGAACGTGGCGTGGAAGGCTGACATGACAGGGCGCCTATAGGCGCGTTCCACCTGGACGGCGTGCGCGTTCATGCTGACGTCGAGCGTGCCGTTGCCGAACCCGAAGATCAGCAGGGCTGCTCCGAGGACCCAGGGCTGCTCCGCCAGTCCCGGCAGTATCAGGGTGGTGCTGCACAGCACTCCGGCCAGCGGGACGACGGTGCGCGGGCCGAACCGGTCGGCCAGGCGGCCGCCGAGTTGCATGCCGCAGAAGGCCCCGACCCCGAGCAGGACGAGGAATCCTCCGAGGGCGGCGTGGCTGATGCCCACGCGTTCCTCGATGGCCGGGATCTGCACGACCCACATGCCCAGCAACGTGCCGTTGAGTATGAAGTAGACGAACGTCACAGCACGGGCGACGCGCAGCGATTTTTCCATGCGGACACCGTAGCGAACACCTAAGCTGTTTGAACAATCTAGTTTCGAACATCTTTCATGTTCGATGGGGATGGTGTTCAATCACGGTATGAGCACTGTGGACCGTCATCGCTTGATCGCCCGGACCGTGCACGAGAAGGGGACGGCTACGGTCGGGGAACTGGCTGTCCTGACGGGCGCCTCGGAGATGACTGTCCGCCGTGATCTTGATCATCTGGCGGCCCAGGGCGTTCTCGAGCGACAGCGCGGTGGCGCACGCAGCCTGTTGCTGAGGGGTGATGAACCACCCTTCGCGATGCGCGTCCACGAGGCGGTCGACGCCAAGCGCCGGATCGCAGCCGAAGTGTGCTCGCTCGTCGCGGATGGCGAGACGGTCCTCCTGGACAGCGGTACCACCTGCGTGGAAGTCGCCCGGTTGCTCCGCAGACGCCAGGTGACCGTCATGCCGCTGTCACTCCAAGCTGTCCGGCTGTTCAGTGACCCGCCGGGCGAGGCCACACTGCTGGTGCCTGGCGGAAGCCCTCGCTCTGCGGAGGGTTCTCTCATCGGCCCCCTCACGCTCGCTTCGCTGGCAGCCTTGCGCTTCGACACCGCCGTCATCGGCTGCTGCGGCCTCAGCGCATCAGAAGGGCTGACTGCCTACGATCTCGACGAAGCGGCGGTGAAGAAGGCAGGTATCGCCTCCTCGCGCCGCGTCATCCTCGCTGCTGACGGCGGCAAGCTGGGCCGCACCGCCCATGCCTACGTCGGCCCCGCAGCCCAGCTGCACACCCTGGTCACGGACAGCGCGGCGCCTACGGCTGAAGTCAGCGCTCTCGAAGCAGCCGGCACCGTCGTCCGGGCGGTGTGAGGAGATCGTGGTGGAGGACCTGCGCAGTCAGCCGCCCCGTGCCCGTCCAGAAGCAGGAGGACGCACTCCCCCGCCTGGCCACACTGCCGCCTTCCTCGCGCAGACCTCCCTGTCTGCGGCGGCCGAGACGACAGCCGTTGCGCCTGCACCCAGGACGGCCACGATGAAGGATGTGGCCCGGCGCTCCGGCGTATCCGTGTCCACGGTCTCCAGAGTGGTGAATGCCTCGGGATACGTGAAGGCCCGTACTCGGCTGCTGGTCGAGAAGGCCGTCGCAGAGCTGGGATTCGTACCGTCGGGGGCGGCCCGCGGGTTGGTGGCCCGGCGGACCGGGCTTCTGGGCCTGTGTCTGCCTGACACCGGCCCCGCAGATCCTCCGCGGAAGCCGGTGCCGCGCCGTTCGCACGTCGAGCTGGTCGCCGATTTCGGTCCTTCGCCCGGAGGGACTGCTCGGGGAAGCCAGTACTTCGGTGAGATCCTGCGCGGGGCGGAGTATGCGGCGTGGGAGGCTGAGTACGCGCTCGCCGTGACGGTGGCTCGGCCGCCACAGGCAGAAGCGCGCATCCGGGACCTGGCCGGGAAGGTCGACGGGCTGGTGGTGGTTGCCGGGACGCTGCCGGACGCTCTTCTCGAGCATGTGGCGCACCGGGTTCCCGTCGTGCTGGTCGCAGGCCGCCGTGCGTCCGGCGGGTACGACCATGTCGGAGTCGACAACGGTGAGGGGATCCGGGCTCTGGTCGAGCACCTGGTCGGCGCGCATCATCTGCGCAACCTGCAGTTCGTTGCCGGTCCCCCGGGCACTCCCGATGACATCGACCGGTTCCGGGGGTTCCATGCGGCGGCGCACAGGCTGGGGCTCTCGGTGCCCGCAGAGCCGGTGCTGCGCGGTGACTTCACACGCGAGGGCGCTCGCCGGCTGGCCGAAGAGGTCGTGGCCGGCCACCGGAACGGACGTCGCCGACTTCCTGATGCCCTGGTGTGCACCAACGACGCGACGGCGTTGGGGTTTCTCGACGTGCTGAGCGCGGAGGGTGTGAGTGTGCCGGGCGAGGTGGCAGTCACCGGATTCGATGGTATCGACGGCGCGCGGACCTGCTCGCCGCGGTTGACCACCGTCGAGCAACCGGTGGCGGATCTGGGGCGGCTTGCAGTCGGCGTCCTCCAGGCCTGTCTGGCGAATCCGCGCCTGCCGCGCCAGGACCTGGTCGTGCCGTCACGTGCTCTGCTCAGGGAAAGCTGCGGAACTCACTGAGCCGGCGCGACCATGTGGAAGCGTTGTCCTACTGCGACGGCGGTGTTTCGTCCTACGGTGTTCGGCGCCGGGAGGTGTGATCTGGTCCCGGGACGTCAGATCCGAGGGAGCATGGTGGACGCCGTGACGGAGAGCATCACCAAGAATCGACAGCCTTCGCAGGTTCTGCGGGCCATGATCGAACGAGCGTACGGAAGTCATCAGATACCCGAGGGTGATGCCTTCGCCGAGGAGATCACGCACGGCTGGTTCAACGTGGCCTATCGGGTCCGGCTGCGAGACGGGCAGCAGGCAGTACTGAAGATCGCACCTCCCGCGGGCGTGACGGTCCTGACCCGCGAGAAAGGGATGATGCGCAACGAGCTGGCTGCGATGGCTCTGGTCCGCGAACGCACCGACGTTCCGATTCCGCGGGTCGACTACGCCGATCTGTCCCGAGAACTGGTCGACGCTGACTACTTCTTCATGGAGTACATCGATGCGGACAACTTCGGCATCGCCACGGCGGAGGGGTGTCTTGCGCCCGAGGTCGTCGCTGCGGGGGGCCGGGAACTGGGCGCCCTCAACAGGAAACTCAACGCGATCGTGGGCCCTCACTTCGGACCGCTGCAGGGTCCCGGATCCGCGACCTGGCGCGAGGCGTTCACGCAGATGATCGAGGACACTCTTGAGGACGGTCAGCGGGCGGGCGTGGACATCGGCTGGCACTACGCCGACATCCGCAAGGCCCTGGCGGAGAACGCAGCGGTTCTCGACGAGGTCACTGAGCCGCGGTTCGTCGAGCTCGACCTCTGGACGAAGAACTCGATGATCAGGGAGGGCCGGATCGTCGCCATCCTCGACCATGAGCGTGCGGTCTGGGCCGATCCACTCATGGAGGCCGGATTCACCGGCATCGACCTGCCGGTATTCGGCGATCCCTCCGACTTCATGAGCGGCTACGGTCAGGGTGCGCTGTCCCCCTCACAGCGCACCCGGAGGCGCCTGTACTCCCTGTACCTGGCTGTCATCATGATCGTGGAGACGACGTACCGGGGCCATCAGGACATGACGACCTACGACTTCGGCCGGACCCAGCTCGACCTCCTGATGGAACAGTTCGGCTGCACCCCGGCACGGCCGTGACGCACTCGCATGACGAACCCGTCACCGGACCTACGTCCTCCCCTGCGACCGTGGACGACAGACGGCCCCATCGTGCCGACTCGCTGGGGACCAAGCCCATCGGACGCCTGCTGTGGAGCACCAGTACGCACACCACCATGTCGGTCGCCACCTACGGCATCTATGCCCTGACCAATGCGTGGTTCGTCTCCTGGGGTGTCGGCCCCGACGCGCTGGTGGCCGTGAACATCGTGTCGCCCGTCCTGCTGATCCTCGGTGCGGTCTCCACGACGGTCGGCGTCGGGGGCGCGTCCCTGGTCTCCCGCAGCCTCGGCAGTGGGAACCCCCACCACGCTGCCCGCGCAGCCGGCAACACCTTCCTCGTCTACTGGTCGGCCGCCGTGATCATCACTCTCGTCGGCCTGCTCGCCCTCGACCCACTCCTGAGCCTCCTCGGGGCCAGGGGCGATGTTCGCGGCCTCGCGCACGACTACGCGCTGATCATGCTGGCCGGGGCGATCACCTTCACCGGCTTCTCCAGCCTCGTCCGGGCCGAGGGCAGTCTGCGCTTCTCCACGATGCTGTGGGTGCTGCCGGTCCTGTGCCAGATCACTCTCGATCCGTTGTTCATCTTCGGCCTCGGCTGGGGCGTACGCGGCGCCGCCCTGGGCACCCTCGCCGGGCAGGCGCTCTCCATGGCGATGAGCTTGTGGTTCTTCTTCGTCCAGCGCGACCGCCCCTATCGCATCACTCCGGCCGACCTTCGCCCTCATGGCCCGACCCTGCGTGAACTGGTAGCGGTGGGTACGCCCTCGTTCCTCACCGGCCTTGGAGCAACCCTCGTCACCCTGATCACCAACAACCGCCTGGCGGCGTCCGGGGATCCGGCGGCGCTTGCCGGATACGCCACGGCTGTCCGTGTCACCACGTTCGTCCTCATGCCGCAGACCGGTATCGCTCAGGGCATGCAGCCGCTCATCGGCTTCAACGTCGGCCGTGGCCTGGCCGAACGGGCCGAGCGCGCTCGCATCCTCGCACTCCGCGCCACTGTCCTGTACGGAGCAGTGGCCTGTGTGCTGCTGGCCGGCGCAGCGGACACGATTGCCGCTGCTTTCGCGCCGGACACCCGCAGCACCGCAGCTGCCGTGATGCGTGTCATGGCCCTGAGCTATCCCTTCGCAGGCGTGCCGGCGTTGCTGTCCACCTACTTCCAGGCACGAGGAGAGCCGGTGCCGTCCTTCGTGATCTCGGTCGGCTCCATCCTCATCGTTCAGGTGCCGGTCCTTCTCCTTCTCAGCGCTTTCGGGACGCGCTGGTTGTGGACGAGTTTCCCCATGGCGGCACTTCTCTCCGCTGCGGCAGCCTTCCTCGTTCTTCGCCGGGCACGTTCGGGAGAGCTGCTGCGGCGACGCCATGAGGCTGTCCCGGGCGGCTAGGGCTGGAGGGCTGTCCGGCCCGCTCGGCCCGGGGCTGCTCCGCAAGGCGGCACGAGCCGCACCGCCGGAAGACCCCGGTGGCCGTCAGGGCCGCATACCTGCTCGGCGGTCCGGAATCGTTCCTCGACGGCCACGCCGTCGGCCCACACTGCTGCGTCTAGGGGCAGTTCGGGATCCGGCCGCCAGATCGCCGCCGGACGCTCCGCGGCCTCCGCGGTCGCGAGGCCGAGCCCGACGGGCGCCTGCGCCCAGGCGTCCGATCGATGTCGCGGGACGTGTGCCACGCGGGTACAGAACGGCCACACCGCCCATAAGGACGGTTGCAGAGCGTGGACGAAGGCCCCGGACCTGGACGATGCCGATGGCTGACGCGGGCGCGGGAACCCGGAGGCTCCCGGGTTCCCGCGCCCGCACCTCACGTCACCCATATGACGGTGGTGCCCCGTGCATGACGGTGCTGACGCCTACTTGGCGGCGGTGACCACTTCGAGGCCGTCCGCCACGATCCGGCCGTCGTGCAGGACCGTGCGGTCGGTGCCGCGGTCCATGACGGCGCTGCTGGGCGTCTCGCCGTCGACGAGGAGCAGATCGGCGCGGTCGCCGACCGCGAGGCCCGGCCGGTCGGTCACCCCGGCGAGGCGCGGGACGTCGTGGCTCATGATGGAGGCGCCGCCCATGCTCGCCACCGCGAGGCACATCTCGATGTGGTCGTCGCGGCGGAAGTTGTTGGTGAAGGCGAGCTGCCAGGTGCGGTCGAGCAGGTCGCAGTTGCCGTACGGACTCCAGTAGTCGCGCTGGCCGTCCTCGCCGAGGCCGACGCGGACGCCGGCCTCGGTGAGCTGGACGAGCGAGAGCTGGCCGCGGCCCGCAGGAGCGACGGTCGCCATGGCGATGTCGAGCTCCGCGAACTCCTCGATGAGGCGACGGCTGGTGGATTCGTTCACCGAGCCGAGCTCATAGGCGTGGGACATGGTGACCTTGCCCTGCATACCGAGCGCGCGCACGCGCTCCAGGATCAGGTCCGTCGAGAAGACGCCCAGCTCGCCGGGCTCGTGCAGGTGGATGTCGACCTCGACCCCGTACTTCTCGGCAAGGCCGAACACCACGTCGAGGTGGCCCTTGGGGTCACGGTCCAGAGTGCAGGGGTCGATGCCGCCCATCACGTCGGCGCCCGCCTTGAGCGACGCCTCGAGGTAGTCGGCGGTGCCGGGCTCGCGCAGGATGCCGGCCTGCGGGAACGTCATGATCTGGACGTCGGCGAGGTGCCCGAACTTCTCCTTGGCGGCGACGACCGCCTCGAACTTCTCCAGCTTGCAGTCCACGTCGACCTGCGCGTACGTGCGCACCCGCGTCGTACCGCGGGCGATCATGCGCTCCAGGGTCCCGGCCACCCGCTCGGGCAGGGCGACCTCGGCGTCGCGCCAGTTCTCGCGGTCGTTCATCGTCATCGTCCACACGCCGGGGCCTCCGGTGTGCGGGCGGAACGGCAGGCCGATGCGGGTGGAGTCCAGGTGGACATGGACGTCGCTGAAGGCCGGCAGGAGCAGGCGGCCGCGGCCTTCGACGGCCTCGGTGGCGGGCGTGGCCACCGGGTCGTGCGGGCGGATCGCGGCGATGCGGGTGCCGTCGAGCTGGACGTCACTGCGCTCGCCGCCCCAGGGGCGGACGTCACGGATGAGCATGTGGTGCAACTTCCTTACGTTGTCGGTCAATCGGTGGGTGTCGGGTCAGTGACGGGCGTCAGGCCCGGTCGGCGAAGTGGCAGGCGGGTCCTTCGTCGCTCGCCGATGACGGCACCTCCCCCGCACAACGCGCCTGTTGGGCCTCGCCGAGGGTGGGGCGCAGCGGGCAGCGCGTACGGAACACGCAGCCGGAGGGCGGGTTCGCCGGGGTGGGCAGGTCTCCGCTGAGCCGGATCCTGCGGCCCCGGTCGGCGTCCGGGTCGGGCTGGGGCACGGCGGAGAGCAGGGCCCGGGTGTAGGGGTGGCGGGGGTGGTCGAAGACTTCCCGGGTCGCTCCGCTCTCCATGACCTTGCCGAGGTACATGACGGCGACGCGGTCGGCGAAGTGCCTGACGACGGACAGGTCGTGGGCGATGAAGAGGTACGAGACGCCCGTGTCGGCCTGGATGTCCTGGAGGAGGTTGACGACCTGCGCCTGGACCGAGACGTCGAGAGCGGAGACCGGCTCGTCGCAGATGATCAGACGCGGTTCGAGTGCGAGGGCGCGGGCGATGCCGACGCGCTGCTTCTGCCCGCCGGAGAACTCGTGCGGGAACCGGTTGTAGTGGTCGGGGCGCAGACCCACACGGTCCATCAGTTCCCGTACCCGCGTCTTGATCCCGCCGGCCGGGTCGATGCCCTGGGCGTGCAGCGGGGCGGCGATGGCGGCGCCGACCGTCTGCCGGGGGTTGAGGGACGAGGTGGGGTTCTGGAACACCATCTGGACCTGGCGCCGGTACTCCTGCGCCTCGGCCCGCTTCATCGCGCCGATGTCGCGGCCGTCGAGGCGGACGGTGCCCGAGGTGGGTTCGAGGAGGCGCATCAGCAGCCGCCCCGTGGTGGACTTTCCGCATCCCGACTCGCCGACGATGCCGAGGGTCTGACCCGCGCCGACGGAGAAGCTGACACCGTCGACGGCCTTGATCGGGGCGCCGCCGCGGCCCATCAGGCCGCCCCTGCCGGGGAAGTGCTTGGTCAGGCCGTCGGCCTCAAGCAGCGGGGTCTGCTCGGTGGTGGTCATCGCGCGGCCTCCTCGGTGGTGTCGCCGACGGTGTCCCCGGTGGTTGTCCCGGCGGCGGCGAGATGCTCCTGGTGGCACCGGGAGGGATGGTCGGCCGCCTCGGCCGTGATGAAGGCCGGCCGCTCGCTGTGGCACAGTCCGTCGGGCACGAGGTGGGTCTGCGGGCAGCGGTCGGCGAAGAGACACCCGGTGGGCAGTGCGGTGAGCGACGGCGGGAAGCCGGGGATGGGCCGCAGCCGTTCGCCGTCGTCGCCGAGCGTCGGCATGGAGGCCAGGAGGCCCTGGGTGTAGGGGTGGCGCGGATCCCGGAACAGCTCGCGCACGCTGCCCCGCTCCACGCACTGTCCGCCGTACATGACGGCCACGTGGTGGCAGACCTCGGCGACGACGCCGAGGTCGTGGGTGACGAGGACGACGGCGGTGCCGGTCTCCTGCTGGAGTTCGCCGAGCAGGTCGAGGATCTGTGCCTGCACGGTGACGTCGAGAGCGGTCGTCGGCTCGTCGGCGATGAGCAGTTCGGGTTCGCAGACGAGGGCCATGGCGATCATGGCGCGCTGGCGCATGCCGCCGGAGAACTCGTGCGGGAAGGCGCCGGCCCGCCGCTTCGGGTCGGGGATGCCGACCCGGCCGAGCATGTCGACGGCGACGGCGAGCGCGGCCTTGCGCGACACCCTGTTGTGGACGCGGTACGCCTCGGCGATCTGCGCGCCGACGGTGTGGAAGGGGTGCATCGCGGAGAGCGGGTCCTGGAAGATCATGGCGATCTTCTTGCCACGCCAGGTCCGCATCCGGTCCTCGGACAGGGAGTTCAGGTCGGTGCCGTCGAGCAGTATCTCGCCGGTGACCTGGGCCCGGCTCTCCTTGAGGAGGCCCATCAGCGCCTGGCTGGTGACGGTCTTGCCGGAGCCGGACTCTCCCACGAGGCCGACGGTCTCGCCCCGGTTCAGGGTGAGGTCCATGCCGTTGACGGCATGCACGAGTCCGTCGTCCGTGGGGAACGCGACGCGCAAGTCGGTCATACGGAGCAGGGGTTGCTCGGTGGAGGTGGACATCAGGCGGCCCTCACTCGCGGGTCGATGACGGCGTAGACGGCGTCGACGACGACGTTGGCGACGATGATGAAGAAGGCGGCGAGCAGGGTGATCGCCATGGTCACGGGCAGATCGCCGGCCTGCGCGGCCCGTACGGCGGTGAATCCGACTCCGGGTACGGAGAAGATCTGCTCGGTGAGGACCGCTCCGCCGAGCAGCAGGCCGATGTCGAGGCCCAGCATGGTGACGACGGGGGTGAGCCCGGCGCGGGCGCCGTGCCGGACGACCATCACGGTCTTCGACAGGCCCTTGGAGCGGGCGGTGCGCATGAAGTCCTCGCCGAGCGTCTCCAGCATGGAGCTGCGGGTGACGCGGATGTACTGGGCGCTGAACAGGACGGCGAGCGCGACCCAGGTCAGCAGATAGTTCTGGAACCAGCCGCCGAACCCGGCGGGGCCGAACGGTGAGGTGATGGCGTTCGTCGTGAACGGCAGCAGGCCGAACGTCGAGACGAAGACGAGGAGCAGGAGCAGGCCGGTGACCGGGATCGGCAGGGACACACCGATGGAGGCGGCGCCGACGATCACCTTGTCGGTGAGCTTGTTCTTGCGGAGCGCGGCCAGCGTACCGAGGGTGACGCCCGCGACCGTCCACAGGACGATCGCTCCGACGGCGACGGAGACCGTGTACGGCAGGGCGCGTTCCAGTACGGCGGTGACGTCCTCGTTCGTCTGGAAGGACTTGCCGAAGCAGGGCCACTCGCACAGCGACTGCGCCCCGGCGGCGCCGATCGTCCGTTCGTGGAACAGGCCGGACATGTAGGTCAGGTACTGGGTGAGGAACGGCTTGTCCATGCCGAGGGCGACGCGCGCTTCGGCGACGCGTTCGGGTGTGCATTCCTGGCCGCAGGCCGCGGCGGCCGGGTCGGCGGGCCCGAACTGGAACAGGCTGAAGGTGACGAAGCTGATGACGATCAGCAGGACGACGGTGGCGCCGAGACGCCGTAGCAGAAAGGCGGGCATGGTCACCCCTTCTTGGACACGACCGAGACGGTCGACAGGTCGATGGAGCCGAAGAAGTAGCCGACTTGCGCGTTACGGATGCGGGATCCGACGACGCTGCGGGTGACGCTCCTGATCAGCGGGACGAGCGGATAGTCCTGCATGCCCCGGTCGAAGAGCGTCGCCCACTTGCGGCCGAGGTCCTCGCTCGTACCGTTCTCGCCGCGCAGTGCGTACATGGCGCGGGCGATCTCCGGGTCGTGGTAGCGGGGGATGTTGGAGAAGCCGAAGGACTTGCCGTCGACGCTCGGGCCCAGGTTCGGGTCGACGGTCGTGCGCACCGAGCCGCTGTCGGCGCCGCCGCACCAGCCGCTGCGGGCGATGTCCGGCATGTTCTCGCCGGCGAGCGTCGTGTAGTAGTTCGCGGCGGGGATGGCGCGCAGTTCGAGGTCGATGCCGATCTGCTTCAGGTTCTGCTGGAGCGAGGTGCCCATGTTCTTGTAGCGGGGCGTCGCGTCGGCGTACCCGTAGACGAGCTTCTTCGGATAGTCGCGGCCCTTGAGAAGCTTCTTGGCCGCTGCCACCCGGGGCTGCCCGGACGGGTCGAGGGCCGTGTGCTGGGTGACGTATCCGCGCTGGTCGGAGTTGATGTACGACTGGGTGAGCTTGCCGAAGCGGGCGCCGCCGTACTGGAGGTGGATGGCCTTGCGGTCGATGGCGACAGCGATCGCCTCGCGGACGACAGGGTCCTTGATGGACTCGGTGTTGAAGTCCAGGACGTCGGTGCAGCCGATCAGCCCGGAGGCGGTGCGCCGTGCGACGTCCGCCGTGTCGAGCTTCGCCGCATCGGATGCCTGGAGGCCGCCCGCGCTGTCGAGGGTGAGCGCTGTCGCGTCGGAGTCGGCGAGCAGCTGCTGGCTGATGGTCGACTGGGCGGTGGAGAGGCTGAAGGTGAAGGTGTCCGGCAGCGCGGTGCGGTTCGGGTCGGTCGCCGGGTCCCATTCGGGGTTGCGCACGAGCTGCATGGAGCGGCCGCGGTCGTAGTGCTTGATCTTGTACGGGCCGGTGGACACCGGGTGGTTGGTGTAGTCGAGCTTGGTGTCCTTCGCCCGGGGCACGGGGGCGGTGTTGGAGCGCGAGACGAGCGCGGGGAACTCGGCGAAGGGCTGCTTCAGCCTGAAGACGACCGTACGGCCGTCGGGTGTCTCGATGCCCTTGAAGTCACCGGCGGAGCCGTTGGCGTAGGGGCCCTTGTAGCCGTCGTCGGACAGGGCCGCGTTCAGTTCCTGCGGGGCCTGTGTGTAGACGTCGCGGGCGTAGGTCCGCTCGACTCCGTACTTGACGTCCTTGGCGGTGATCGGTGAGCCGTCCTCGAACTTGAGCCCCTTCTTCAGGGTGTACGTCCAGGTCAGTCCGTCCTTGGACACCTTGCCGAGATCGGTGGCGAGGTCGGGGACGATCTTCGGGGGCTTGCCCGCCTCCTCCTTCGCCATGGTGAGGGTGCGGTAGTAGAGCTGGCCGACGTTGGCCGTCTGGACGTAGTTGCTGTTGCCCGGGTCGAGGGTCTGGAAGTCGGTGGACATCAGGACGTTGACGTTGCCGCCCCGGGTGGTGTCGCCCTCGCCGACCTTGACGGCCTCGAAGGCGTCGGCGGGGGCGCGGGAGCCCGAGCCGGGCGCGGGCTTGGGGCCACCGCACGCGGTGAGGGTCAGTCCGGTGGCCGCCGCCAGGGCGAGCACCGCTGTGGTGCGTCGATTCACTGCTGCTCCTGGTTTTCCTGGTGGTGCCGCCCGGGGTCAGCCACGGGAGGACTTGGGGTCGAGGGCGTCGCGGACCGCGTCGCCGAGCAGGTTGAAGGCGAGGACCGTGATCACCAGGGCGCCGGCGGGGACGGCGAGGAACCAGGGGTCGGTCAGGTACCAGTTGCCGGCCTGGGCGGCGTTGAGCATCTGGCCCCACGACGGGGTGGGGTCCTTCACGCCGACGCCGAGGAAGGAGAGCGCGGCCTCGGCGGTGATGTTCGTGGGGATCATCATCGTGGCGTAGACGAGGACGACACCCATGACGTTGGGGACGATCTGGCGCAGGATGATCGAGCGGTGCGAGGCACCGTAGGCGCGGGCCGCCTCGACGAACTCCTGCTCGCGGATGGACAACACCTGGCCGCGGACGACGCGTGCGAGATAGGCCCAGCCGAAGAAGCCGAGGATGATCACGAGCGAGGCGATCGGCAGCAGGCTGCCTTCCCCCAGCGCCGTGTCGCCGAGCCGGGACTGCAGGATCGGCGTGAGCGAGAGCACGAGCAGCAGGTGCGGGAAGGCCAGGAACAGGTCCATGATCCGGCTGATCACCATGTCGACCTTGCCGCCGAAGTAGCCGGCGGCCGCGCCGAGCACGGTGCCGAGGACGACGGAGACGGCGGTCGCGAGCAGTGCGATGACCAGGGAGACCTGAGCACCGTGCGCCATGCGGGCGAAGAGATCGCGGCCGAGGCCCGGTTCGACGCCGAGCCAGTGGTCGGCGGACGGAAAGCGGTAGTAGGACAGCGGGAGCCCTGGCGTGCGGTAGTCGTCGAGGACGTCCGGGCTGGTGCGCGTGGTGTAGGGGTCCTGGCCTTCTATCGCGGTGAGCAGCGGGGCCAGCGCCGCGAAAAGGATCATGAGGACCACCACGGCGAGCGCGGCAAGCGCGATCTTGCTGCGCCGGATACGCAGCCATGCCGTGCCGAGCAGCGAGCGGGCGACGATGGCGGGCGGGGCCGAAGTCGCAGCAGGCGTCGGGGAGTCGGGCATGTCTTCGGCATCGGCGTCGGAGAGCTGCCGCGCGGGCAGCACAGGGGAATCCGTCACGTCGGGAGATCCGTTCGGCGCTCGGGGGAAGGTTGGCCGGACGGTATACCAAGAAGCCACTGGCGCGAAAGAGGTGACCAGTTTTTGGTATACCGAAGCGGGCGACTAGTGCAGATAGTGGGGCAATTCATCAGAACAGGGCTTCCGGTCATCGCCGCGGCAGACCCGCTCTTCCACTTCGGTATACCAACTCGTACGATCAGGACCCGACGGACGGCAAACCGCACGCGTCCGCGGACACGGACACCGACCCCCAGGAGGCAACATGCGTACCCGCTGGCGCGCCCGGCACATCCTCGCCCACCAGGGCGGCGGCCACGCGCTGCTGCGGGACGGCGAGGTGGTGTGGGAGGACGACACCGTCGTCTACGTCGGGCCGCGCTACGAAGGCGACGTCGACGAGGAACGCGACCTGGGCGAATCCCTGGTCATGCCGGGGCTCATTGACCTCGACGCGCTCACCGACGTCGACCATCTCGTGATCGACTCCTGGGCCGGCCCCGAGCGGGGCAAGGGCCTGCAGTGGTCGCTCGACTACTTCACCCACCGCCGCCGCGACGTGTTCACCCCGCAGGAACGGGCGACGATCCGCGCGTACGCCCTCGCCCAGCTCGCGCTGCACGGCATCACCACGTTCATGCCGATCGCCTCCGAGGTGCACAGCCGCTGGGCGGAGCCGTACGAGGAACTGGTCGACATGGCGCGGACCGCGCGCGGGATCGGACTGCGCGGATACCTCGGTCCCGCCTACCGTTCGGGCGTCAACGTCGTCCTGCCCGACGGCACCCGCGACGTCGCCTTCGACGAGGAGGAGGGCCGTGCGGGCCTGCGCGACGCGGTCCGCTTCCTCGACCATCTAGCCGAGCTCGACGACCCGCTGCTGACCGGCGTGCTGCTGCCCTGCCGCATCGAGACGCTCACCGAAGAACTGCTCGGCGAGACGGCGCGGATCGGGCGGGAACGCGGCGTCCTGATCCGGCTGCACGCACTTCAGGGCCTGGTCGAGCGCGATATCATCCGGCGCCGTCACGGCCTGTCGTCCCTCGAACTCCTCCAGAAGCACGACCTGTTGAACCCGAACCTGCTGATCCCGCACACCGTCACCATCGACAGGCATCCCTCGGTGCACGGTGAGGACCGCGGCGATCTGGCACGGCTCGCCGGCAGCGGCGTCTCGGTGATCCACTGCCCGCAGACATCCCTGCGCTACGGCGAGATGCTGCACTCGTTCCGCGCGTACCGCGAGGCCGGCGTGAACCTGTGCCTGGGCACGGACTCCTTCCCTCCCGACCTGATCCGCGGCATGGACGTCGGTGTGCACCTGGCCAAGATCGCCGAGGGACGCTCGGACGCCGCACCGGCCGAACAGTATGTGGAGGCTGCCACCCTGGGCGGTGCCCGCGCCCTGGGCCGCGACGACCTGGGCCGGATCGCGCCCGGCGCCCAGGCCGACCTGGTCGCCTTCTCGCTCCACGACATCCGCGACGGCGTGGTGGACGACCCGGTACGGACGTTCCTGCTCAACGGCACGGCACGGCAGGCGACGGACTCGGTCGTCGCGGGCCGCCCGGTCCTGGTGGACGGTGGTCTGCCCGGGATCGATCTGGAGGCGCTGCGGCGTGACGCCCAGGCCCTCTTCGAGCGGATGCGCGCGGCCTACAGCGAACGCGACGTGGAGCGCCGCGAGACGGCCGAGCTCTTCCCTGCCACCTTCCCGGCGTTCCGCGCTCCGAAGCGGGAGGCCTGTGCGTGACGCGCATCGAGGCGCCCGGACTTCCCGGCTCCCACGTGGCACGCACCGAGGAGCTGATCAGGACGGGCATCCACTCCGGGGCGTACATGCCCGGCGCGCGACTGCGTGAGCGCGAACTCGCGGAGGCGCTCGGCGTCTCGCGTGTCCCGGTGCGCGAGGCCCTGATGCGGCTCGCCGCCGAGGGGCTCGTCGTCCTGGAACCGCGGCGCGGCGCACGTGTGCGCCGGCTCACCCTCCGCGACGTCGACGAACTCTTCGACCTGCGGCTGAGCCTGGAGGTATTCGCCGCGCGGCGGGCGGCCGAGATCGTCGCGCGCGGCGGTTGCCACGACGTGCTGCGCAAGGTGCTGGACGAGGCCGCGGCGGCGACCGCGCGCGGGGACGCGGCGGGCATCGCGGCCGCCAACACCGCCTTTCACGCGGAGCTCATCACCATGACCGGGAACCGGCTGCTCCAGTCCTCCTTCCAGCCCTCCCTCGGCCTGATGCACTGGCTGTTCCGGCTGACGGGCACCGAGCGCGGCGCCGGGCAGCACTGTGCCGAGCACCGGCAGATCTGCGACGCGATCGGCGCCGGCCGCCCGCGCCTCGCCGAGGCTCTGACGTTCTCCCACATCGACATCCGGCGCGAGCCCGTGATGCGGTCCCTGGCCCGGATGCTGCCCGCGGACTGACCCCGGATCCGGAGGGCCGGCCTGCTGAAGGTTGCGCTCTGTGGCGGCTTCCTCCAGTGCCCGCGCACGTACCGGTCCTCCAGCCGGAGGTGACGGTGACGCTTTCTCTCCCTCCGCTTCTCTCCCTCCGCCTGCTGTCGCGGACCGGGTGGCCGAGGACGCGGCGGGCCGGATCGACCGGGCGGTCCCGGCGGACGCGAGCCGTGCGGAATTGGACCGACTCCGAGTCGTTACTCGCGCAGAGCTCGTGTGACGAGCCGCTCCATCACCCGCTCGGGCAGTGCCGGGTTTGCCGCGGCGTCCTGGGCGAGAAAACCGTCGGGGCCGTCGATGAGGCTCTCAAGGACGGGGAGGGCCAGAGCGGGGTGGACGGCAACGCGGCGCCGAGTGTCAAGATCCTCGGAGGCCAGGCAGAGCAGCAGTGTCTCGGGCCATGCCGCCGGGTGACTGGCGATCTCCTGCAGCACGCGCCTGGTGGCGGCCGGGTGGGCCGCCATCCCTTGCAGCAGGGCGGAGGGACAGCGGGGGTGGCGGGCGACCGCTGCGAAGACCGGCGGCCCGTGCCGCTCGACGATTTCGGCGAGCCGTTCGGGAGCGAGTTCCGAGCGGGCGGCGATCCGCTGGGCCACTGCGATGTCCGGGTCGGTGGCGAGCTGTTCGGCGAGTACGCGCGGAAGCTGGGTCCGGTCGGCGACGAGCGCCCTGGCCTGCGCCACTCGGCTCGAGGCCAGTGTCCGGAGTTCGGGCGCGGTGGCGGACTCGACGCGAGGTACCGGTCCGCCGGGCATCCGTTCGTGGGCAACGAGAGCGGTGAGCAGATCGAGCGGGACGGACGGGTTCTCCACGATGGATCGGCGGACCTCGGGAACATGGTCGGCGGCGAGGGTGCGCAGCAGGGTTTCGGGGACGGCGGGGTTCGCGGCGATCACAGCGCGGACGTCGTCACAGGGGTGGGTGGCGAGCCGGTGCAGGAAGTCGACCGGCAGATCGGTGCGGGCAGCAAACGTCGTGACCGTGTTCTCGGGGGCGTCCAGAAACGCAGCGAGGCCCGCGGACGGCACGGCCGGGTGACCGGCGGCTGCCAGGCGGACACGTCGGACGCCGGGCGCGTGGTCCGCACACGCCGCCTCTCGGCGGTGGCAGGCACCGCAGCGGGTCGGGGCCGGCGCCCCGCCGTCGGCCAGGAGGGCGGCGAGCAGCGAGGGTGACGCGTTCTCGTTCTCGGCGACGGCCTGCCGCACCACCGTGCTGGGGTGGCGGGCGAGGCGGGGAAGCAGCTCGGGCGGAAGGTTCGGGTTCGCGGCGACAGCGGCCACGACCGGCAGGTCCAGGTCGCCGGCGAGGGAGGTGATGACGTCGGCGGGTGCGTCGTCGACGTAGGCAACCTCCTGCCGTGTCTCGGGGTTTGGATCAGTGGCGACTGCCCGCCAAACGGCGGCCGGCGCTACCCCGCCGAGGACCGCGTCGAGCAGCCGTCCGGGCTGTTCCGTGGGGATCTCGGGCCACGGCACCAGCCCGACCCGGACCATGAACCCGGTGAGCGACGGGTTGCCGACGGCAACAAGGTCCCTGACCTGTGGACGCGTCAACTCGTCGCGACGGGCAAGCGTGAACAGGACGTCCTCGTCACCGTTCGCCACGAGCCGGGCGAACACTTTCGCGGGAAGGGCCGGGTTCTCGGCCAGTCCCAGCAGTACGTCATGCAAGCGGTCCCTCCCCGACGACCAGGTCTGCCACTCGGTGGCCGGTGGCAGGGCGATGTAACAGGAACGGCCCGCTGACCGTCCATCGCATTTCGCCGGCGACGACCGCGTCGCGATCTCGGTCGATGCCGGACAGGAGAGTGTGAAGGCCACGCTCGCCGGGGGCGCGCACACGCCATAGTTGGCGGACCTGCAGGAGAAGAAGGTGTGGCGCACCGACGGCCGTGCCGATCGCGGCGCCTACCAGGATGCGGCCGCTACTCGTTTCAGCTCTCACGTTCCGCTCGGGGGTGGCGGCCGCTGTGCGAACCGGACACACCCCAGGGTGCCTGGGCGCACGTGCGCAGGCCCGGGTCCACGCCAGCGGCCCCCCGGGTCGGCCTACGGTTTGGCTGCCTGGCGATAGGTGGCGCTGTCCTCGACGTACCGGCGCAGCAGGCGGGCGAACTGGATGCGCTCGGTGTCGGACCACTGCGCGGTGATGCTTTCGAAGATCTGACGCTGCTGGGCCGCGAAGTGGACCCGCAGGGCGTGGCCCTCGGGAGTGACCTCCAGGACGGTGCGGCGGCCGTCCTGCTGGGAGACGGCTCGGCGCAGGTAGCCGCCGGAGATGCAGTCGGAGACCATCCGGCTGGCGACCGACTGGTCGGTGGTGAGTTCGCCGGCGAGGGCACCGACCGTCATCTCGCCGGTCGCGTCGGCCACGACGTTGAGGATCAGGAGGCGGGAGGCGTCCTTGCGGGAGGTGGGGGCGTGGCGGCGCAGCCGTGAGAAGTCCGGTCCGATGCGGTCCAGCGCGGTGGTGTCGTCTTCGGGCGTGCCGTCGGTACTCATGTCCCCACTCTAAACGAGCTGCCGGATCAGGTCATACATGAGCATGACGTCAAGCAGATGTATGCTGCAAGTCATTCATCCCGCCAAGGGTCTCCCAGGCCCTGGCGCGGGCGCGGTCTCCAGAGCAAGGAATCCGGTCATGACCACTACAGCCATCACCCACGCCCGCGTCTTCGACGGCGAGCATGTTCTGCAAGCGACGACCGTCGTTGTCGAGGGAGCGCGGATTGCCGCCGTCGGAGGTCAGGTGCCCGCCGGAGCCCAGGTGGTCGACGCCGGGGGCGGGACGCTGCTGCCGGGTCTGTTCGACGCCCACGTTCACACCAGTGAGCCGTCGCTCGCGCTGGCACTGAGGTTCGGGGTCACCACAGAGCTGGAGATGCAGGGCCTGAACACCCTGCCCAACCGGGCTCACATCACCGACAACGACACGGTCGCCGACGTCCGCTCCGCGGGCTTCGGCATCACCCCGCCCGGCGGACACCCCAGCGAGCTGATGCCGGAGGGCTATCGCCCCAGCGGTGGCTGGGGTCCCCAGCGGCTTCCGGCCGCCAAGCCGCTGATGCCCTTCTCCCGCACCCCTCAGGAGGCGGTCGACTTCGTGCCCCAGCTGGTGGCGTCGGGCTCGGACTACATCAAGTTCATGATCGACGACGGCAGCGTCGAGGGTCACCCCGGCCTGCCCATGCTCGACCAGGCCACCTTGAACGCCGGGGTCGCCGAAGCCAAACGGCACGGCATGCTCACCGTCGCCCACACCCTGACCGTGGATGCCACACGCATGGCGATCGAGGCCGGCATCGACGGCTTGGCCCACCTGTTCATGGACCAGCCGCACACCGACGAGATCATCGACCTCATCGCGGCCTCCGGCGCGTTCGTGGTGCCCTGCGTGGTCCTCAACGCTTCCATGATGGGCATCACCGGCCACTCCCTGGCCGCGGATCCGCGGGTCAGCTCCCGCCTGGACCAGGCCTGGCTGGACACCCTGAACAGCAGCTACAACGGCTACCCTCAGGGCAACCTCCAGGACGTGCTGGACTCGGTCAAGGCGCTCCACGAGGCCGGCGTGGACCTGTTGGCAGGCACAGACGTCTCTCTGCCGGAGACGTTCCTGGGCGGCATGGCTCACGGCGCGAGCATCCACCACGAACTGCAGTACCTCGTCCAGGCCGGCCTGACCCCCCTCCAGGCCCTGCGTGCCGCGACCCACGCCCCCGCCCATCGCTTCGGCCTGAAGGACCGCGGGCGCATCGAAGCGGGTCTGCGCGCCGACCTGCTCCTGGTCGACGGCGACCCCACCACCGCCATCGGCGACACCCTGAACACCCGCGCAGTCTGGCGCCGTGGCACCCGCCTCGCCGCCTGACACCGGGTCAGCTCTGCGGACCAGGAGCCGGCCCCGGTGCGCAGAGCCCGCACAGCTCCCCCGGCGTGACCGGCAGACCTCACCAGGACCCCGCAGCGATGTCCGGCGGCTGAGCGGCGGATGCCGCCGGAGTCATGACGGAACTCACCGGCCTCCATGCGGATCCGGTGCTGCTCGCCTCGAGGCGGCCTTCCACGGGGGTGAGCCCTGAGCCGAAGACCGCCGGGGTCGGCCTTGCGGGGCTGTCCGGGGAGAGGACGGCTGGCGATGATGCTCTTCATGACGAGGAGTACGGTGCATCTGACCGCGTGCGCTGTCGTCCATGTCGGCGTCGGCGTCCTGGCCCGCACGGTCCTGAGCACCCGGCCCTCCGCCGGCCGCGCCGTCACCCGCGTCAGCGGTGCCGTGATGATCGTCATCGGCGCGGTCCTGCTGGTGGAACGCCTCGCGACCTGAGCAACCGTCCCCGCCCCGCTCCACCCCGGTACGCATGCGAAGGAGAGCACGCACGTGCAAGAGCAGACCCATGAGCAGGCGAGCCCGGCGATACAGAAACGCGTCCGGGACAGCTTCGGCCGACAGGGCCTCATGGCCCACCTCGGAGCCCGCGTCACCCACATCGGCCCCGGCCGCGTCCACATCGTGCTCCCGGCCCGGCCCGAGGTGACCCAACAGCACGGATACATCCACGCCGGAGCCACCAGCGCGATCGCGGACAGCGCCGGCGGCTACGCGGCACTGACCCTGTTCGACGAGGACTCCGAGGTCCTCACTGTCGAATACAAGATCAACCTGCTCACGCCCGCCGATGGCACCCGTCTCGAAGCGATCGGCACCGTGCTCAAGTCCGGACGCACCCTGACCGTCTGCCAGCTCGAGGTCCACGGAATCCAGGACGACGGCGCCCGGCAACTCGTAGCCCACGGCCAGCAGACACTGATCCGCGTACAGGCCAGGCGGTGAACGCGTAGCCGCCCGTCTCACAGGCCTCTCAAACCATCGGTGAGGGTCGTCGGGGAACGGGGTGCACGCTCTGCTGACGTCAGGTCCACCACCATCTCAGAACCCCTGGGAGCCGACCGCGGGGGGTTCACTGGCTCCAGAAGGCGGCGCTGTAATGGGACAGACATCAAGAGCTCTTCGGCGAGCGGGGATCCGTCCGAGAAAGAGCCCGAGTACGTGTGCGTGTGGAGGTGGCGAGCGAACGC
This sequence comes from Streptomyces sp. NPDC055962, assembly GCF_042270185.1. Classification (NCBI taxonomy): domain Bacteria; kingdom Bacillati; phylum Actinomycetota; class Actinomycetes; order Kitasatosporales; family Streptomycetaceae; genus Streptomyces; species Streptomyces sp. NPDC055962. Next base: position 313,161 of record NZ_JBHJYN010000006.1, on the reverse strand, counting down.
CGTCCCAGGCTTGCCACCAACGCTTGTAGCGCCACCCGAAGCACCGACAGCTCCGGCGTCCCCTGAGCGCGCGGGGCGGCCGGTGTGGGTGGCCCCTCATCGGCCGGGCCCGGGACATGCGTTGCTCATAGCGTCTGCCTCTGCATGAGTCAGAGCTTGTAGCCGCCGCTCGCCTCAATGACCTGGGCGGTCACCCAGCGGCCTTCGTCGGACGCCAGGAAGGCCACGACCGCAGCGACGTCGGAGGCTTCACCGAAGCGTCCCAGGGCGTGGCCGCCTCGATCGTCGCAGCCATGTCCGTTCTCGCGGAGCGCCGCGTTCATGTCGGTGCGGACCCAGCCCGGCGCGACGACTTTCACCGTGATGCCTCGGGGCCCAACTCCATCGCGAGGGCGTGGGTGAAGTTGTTGATGCCAGCCTTGCCATGGAGTAGACGGGGTGTCTGTATCCGTCGTGCGGCGGCACCGGAGGACGCGTTGATGACCCGTCCGCCATTTACGAGGCGGCTCTGCGCCGCCTGGACGATGAAGAAGGGCGTTCGAGCGTGGACCGCGAACATGTGTCCCGGCTGTCCGGCGTGGCGTCTGCAAGGCCGCCCCAGCCCGAGTTCCCTGCGGTGTTGATCAGCAGGTCCAGGCTTCCGGAATGCTCGACGCGGGCTCGGACGTGCTTGTGGGGCTTGTTGTCCGCCTCTTTCCCCTCGGTTGTCCGCCTCTTTCCCCTCGGCAGGTCCTCGGGCCGTCCAGGAGGTCTCCGACACAGTGATCGCAGCAGTCACACCGAGATCATCACCTTCGTGATCGCCAGCTCCTGGGGAGCCTTGTTCGACCGTAGAGTGCGGTCATGGACGAGATCCCCTGGTTCGAGTATGAAGAGGACGCCCTGGACGTCGCCCAACGCGCGTTCGTGGACGTTCTGGCCGAACGCGCGGGATCCTGGCTGGTAGACCCACTCGACACCGTCGTGCTGCCCTCAGCACAGGCCTTCGACGGCCAGTTGATCGCCTATCTGGACATCGGTGACCCGCGTCGCAATTACGGAGTGCTGACGGTGGGCGTCCACTTCGACGGGTCCGTCATCCGTGGGGGCAAATTCCATAACCAGGACCTCACTGTCCAGCAGGCCACAAGTGAGTTCACCTTCGACGCAGTGGGATGCCCTGCCGAGCTGGGGAACAAGGCAGCAGAGTGGTTCGAAGGGGTCCTCGCGCGACCTCTGGTGCGCTATGAATGGCATCACAAGGGAAGGATGTACGCAGTCCGTTACGAGTACGCAGATACGGGGCGAGGTCTCAGTGAGGGCTTCGAAGACTCGCTGGCCCCCGACGCACTACGGACGAGGCTGGCCGCAGACGGCGTGATCCGAGGCCGAGGCCGGATCAATCGTGCCGGCCTCGGCCGACCGGACGGGATCGCAGATGTCCGAGGCGTCCGCCCCGATCAGTAGTGGCATAACAGCCCTAAATTCGAGCAACTCGCCGCAGTGTGCACGGGAGACCCCGGAAAGGGCAGGATGGGACAGGCCGCACGGACCCAGGCAAGCGTCACACCTCGCCTGACCCGTGCGGCCCTTCTCTTGCCACGGGCTGACCGCGACCCCAAATCCTATGACGGTGCTGGCCATACCACTGCTTGGGCGACGATGACCCTCTCACCGTTGAAAGTGACCGCAGGACCTTCGTGCAGTTCGTAGCCAAGAGCTATCGCTTCGCTCACACGATGACAGAACGCGGCATCGTCCGGGCCGGTCAAGACTCGATAGATTGGCAATCCATCTGGCGGTGTACTCATGAGGAGAAAGATCTCATGCGCACTCGTCCACCGAGCCCGGCGGCCAGCATTCCCGAGGCCGGTCGCTCCCATGGTCGTCAGCCTGCGGTGCGCATTTTCTTCGCAGACGCAAGTGGGCCGGTGCGACAGCCGGGCCGGGCCGACCCAGGATGACGGCCGCCTCGCGGTACTCGTGGTGTCAAGGAGCTCCAACAGTCGTGGCACGACGCAGCCGAACCGCCGTCGAGTTCCCACAGTGCCGCCGTCGCGCGGGTGGTGTGGGTGACCGACCGGAGGGTCAAGGTGCTGACGGTGTGGTGAGTGACTCTTTCCGTCTGCGTGTCAGAGAAAGCCGGGCTGTCTCGTCTCAGGTTGTGAAGAGGGGTCCCGACACGAACCCCCTCGACAACAAGGAGCAGGACATGAGCGAGGAGAGCGCACACCAGAAGGTCGCGCTGGTCACAGGAGCGAACAAGGGGATCGGACGTGGCGTTGCTGAGCAACTCTCCGCGGAGGGGATGACGGTCGTGATCGGGGCCAGAGACCCTCTGCGTGGCGAGGAGGCCGCTGCGGCACTGCGCGCGTCCGGCGGCGAGGCCTACTCGGTCACCTTGGACGTCACCGACCAGGTCACGGTCCGAGAGGCCGCGAAACAGGTCGGGGAGCGCTTCGGTCGGCTCGACGTGCTGATCAACAACGCCAGCATCACCGGCTCCGGGCACGTGTCGCCCCAAGATGCCCACGACCAAGTCCCCAGCTCCGTGGACCTGGACATGGTCCGGGCGGTGTTCGAGACCAACGTCTTCGGTGTGATCGCGGTGACCAACGCCACGCTGCCGCTGCTACGACGGTCACCAGCGCGCCGCGTCGTCAACGTGAGCAGTCACGCCGCGTCCCTGGCCCTGACCGTCGATCCCGACGGGCCTTTCACAGCACTCCTCCGTCGGCCGCGTATTCACCGTCCAAGTCCGCTCTGACAGCTCTGACCGTTCAGTACGCCAAGGAACTGCAGCAGGACGGCTTCCTGGTCAACGTGGCCGCTCCTGGCTTCGTCGACACGGACAGCAACAACCACACCGGGTTCCTGACGATTGCGCAGGGCGCCACAGTGGTGGTGCGCCTGGCTACGCTCGGCGCCGACGGTCCGACCGCCGGATTCTTCAGCGAGGAGGGCCCTGTTCCCTGGTGAGCAGCCCAGGTCACATGCGTTGTACAGCTCGGCAGGACGGCTCAGCCTCTGGTGCGGGCCGGACCACAGGCAGTGGAATGGGCCGCCGGGGCGCGGGACTCTCCGGCCGGGTGCTCTGGAAGCCGTCGTGGAAGGGTGGATTCAAGGAGGGTCCGGTGTGACGAAGACCGAAGAGTTCCAGGAACTGAGGCCGTTGCTGTTCTCGATCGCCTACCGGATCCTGAGCAGTGTGAGCGAGGCCGAGGACGCAGTCCAGGAGACATGGCTGCGCTATCAGGCCACCTCCACCCGGCCGAGGTCGGCCAAGGCGTTCTGTCGAGCGTGGTCACTCGCATCTCGATCGACGTGCTGCGCTCGGCCCGCGTCCGGCGGGAGGAATATGTCGGACCGTGGCTTCCCGAACCGCTGCTGACCGATCCGTACGAGGACCCGGCGCGGTCGGCGGAACTGGCGGACTCGCTGTAGATCGCGGCCCTGCTGTTGCTGGAGCGGCTCTCCCCCCTTGAGCACGCAGTCTTCGTACTGAGGGAGGTATTCGCTTTCGGCTTCCGGGATATCGCTGCGGCCGTGGGCCGGTCGGAGGCCGCGTGCCACCAGCTCACGGTGCGGGCACGCCGTCACATGGACGCGGGCCAGGTCCGGTTCGAGGCCGACCGGAAGGAACGTGAGAATCTCGCCGAACGGTTCTTCGACGCCTTCCGGGAAGGTGATGTCGAAGAGCTGGCTGGGCTGCTGGCCGCTGACGTCCGCATGGTCGGCGACAACGGCGGCAAGGCCCCACAGTTCAAGCCCGTCATCCTCGGTGCCGGGAACGTGCTTCGGGCGTTGGCGACGTTCGTCCCGCTGGTGATCAGGAGCGGTGGACTTGTCGAGCCGCACCCAGTGAACGGCCAACCGGGCTCGGTCTTCCGCGACCGGAACGACCAGGTCCTCAGCGCCTGGGTGCTCGACGTGTGCGACGGGCGGATCCAGGCGATCCACACGGTCAACAACCCAGAGAAACTCAGGCACATCGGTCCCGTGGCGGACGCCTGGAAGGCCCTCCGCGAAGTGAGCCAGGCTCACCTGCCCACAGACTGACGACGGCGAACAGGCCGCTGGCAGACCACCAGGGTGAAGACGGACATGGTGAACGGGACTCTCACCTCGGGCCTTGCGAGCTGTAGCCGTCATTGATGATCGAGCAAGGCCCGAATGACGGTCGCCGGCGGCCCCGCACGCGTCAGGCGTAGGCGTACGTACCTGACGAGTACTCGGAGTATTCGCCGCCCCCGCACTTGAGTGCGCCCAGCAAGGTGTTTCCGCAGTTGGCGCACAGCACCGGTCGGCCGCCGTCACGCCCGCGGACCGTGACCCACGACGCTTCGGCATCGGTGAGGACGGACCGCAACGTGTCCCGGCCGTGCAACTGGGCGTCGACCGCGGTCTTGACGAAGTCGAGGAACGTAGTCGTGCGGGCACAGGAGGAGCACGTGTGGTCGACCACGTGGAACGGCCCGCGCAGAGCGGAGGGTGAGACCTGAAGGTAGTTCGCCAGTTCCCGCACCTCGTCCTCGTCCATAGGGCGCAGACACGCCGGCGTGTCTGACGGGAGTCGTTCGATGACACCGGATTCGACTTCGTAGGTTCGGGTCTTCTCGGGCCTGTCGCGCAGCATCTGCACAATCTCGTCATAGCTGAGCTTCACGGGGAGCCTCCTCCTGGCGATCGAACTCTGCTGTCTGGAACGCTCTCCACCGTGGGCCGTATCCCGGAAGCAGGTATCTCATCCGGCCATGACTGGACCGTTTTTAGTCCCCAGGGCCATTGATGCACATCCACGAACGGTGTGCGAACTCACGGATCGGATGGATCACGCCGAGAGGAGAAGGTGACGCTCACACCACGCCCCACATCGGTCTTCTCCCGGCCCGAATGTCCGATGAGTGGCCCGACAGGCGGCTCATTGATCTACATCACATGATTCCGGCACAGTAATGGCATGACAGTTTTTGCTTTTCGGCACACATTCCTCTTCACGGACACACCAACTCCGAGTTGCATACTCCCCGTTCCGACGTGCACGGAGGGAAAGGGCGTGGGATCCTGACAGCAGGCAGCGAGTAAGGAGTGCGCCGTGGGAACCTATGCCGACCAGGCGAAAGGTGACGGTGAACGGCTTGCCGACGTGCCCGTCGACACGTTCCGCAGCCACATCCGTTTCATCGAGAAGCACAACCTGTGGGACGAAGTGAGAGGCGCACTCGGCGAAGCTGGAATCGACACGGTTGCCATGGATATACGACCGGTCCGTGTGATCAGTGAACTGGTCGCCGCGAAGGGGAGTGCCCTTCCGGAAGAGGCCGATCACTCGGACGCGGTGGTCACTCCTGAATGCGGGTGCGACTCGATCAGTGGTCGTCCTCCCGTGACCCCGGTCGGCGGCGGCGACGCGGGGGCGGGAGACGCGGGCGCGCGCCCCGAGTGACTCGCGCGGGCGGAACATGATGGAAAACGACGACCTGCGCATTGTCCGGGAGGCGAAGGAGCGCTTCGGCCCTCAGCTGCTGGCCCACCCCGACGTGGAGGGTGTGGGGGTAGGTCGGCGTCGGCGGGCCGGAGAAAAGACGGACGAGTACGCCGTCGTCGTGCATCTTCGCGAGAAACATCCGGAAAGTGCAATTCCTCCCGCTCGATTGCTGCCCCGAGAGCTGTGCTTCACCCAAGAGGACGGGCGGGACGTCTCGGTACGCGTGGACGTGCAGCAGCACACGAAACCCGTTCCGGAGACGGATAGAATCCGCCCGGTTCCCGGTGGAGTGAGCGTCGGCACCGTGGGCACACACGTCGGATCGGGCACCCTGGGGGGATGGGTATGGGACACCGTGACTCGCCAAGTAGTTGCGCTGTCCAATGCCCATCTTTTCGGTTCTCGCTCCGGGGTGGGCGTCATTCAGCCTTCAGCCGAGGACGGCGGGGTTCCAACGGACGATCTCATCGCCACCGTCCTGCGCGCAGGATCACTCGACGCTGCGATAGCCGAGCCTGCTGATGTGTCGATCGTCCGTGCGTCCGTCGCCGAGGGAGGGCCGGCGGTTTTCGAGATCGCCGAGGCGACCTTGGATATGCGCGTGCAGAAAACGGGACGTGCGACGGGACTCACCTTCGGCACCGTCGACCTGATCGACTTCGACTCGGATTACCGCGGCTCGCACTCCGATCTTTGGATCGATGCCGAGGGCGGCGACTTCTCTCTGGGCGGGGACTCGGGAGCGCTGTACCTTTCCTCCCCCGGAAATGCAGCCCCAGCGGCTCAGAAACGGCAGGTCGTCGGACTACACTGGGGCGGGTCGGGGCAGGACGGCGTAGGTCATCACATCGGGGCCGTCTTCGACGATCTGAAGCTGAGCACGCTGCCGAGCAAAACCGACTCTCCTGCCGTCGACAGGATCATGGAGACCGCCCGAAATGTGAGGCCGGGCTGACGAAGCCGCGGACCCGACACGTGGTCTGCGACGCGAATTTCTTGGCCCGCTGGGCGATCGGTCTCGGTCTCGGCGACTTGTCCTTCAACTCACAGGGTCCGGAGCCTCAGGATCTCCGGATGTACCTCGACTGCCACCGTCGAGCCTTCGCTCACTTCGGCAACGTCCTGATGGCGATCGTCTACGGCCGAACGAAAACCGTCCGTCGTGATGGCACCCCAAGTAAGGCAGTCCTGCTGCGTCCGGAAGCAATCGGGGAGCCGTCGGCCAGGCGGCTTCGACGTCCTAACCCCTACGCCCATCTACAAGGGACGCGTAGACCGGCAAGTCCTCGTCGTCCGTGAACACGTCCAGTCCGGGAGGTCGTTCTCCCCTCGATGAGAAGGCGGGACGCTGCTGGCTGTCCCTGTGCGGACGATCGGCCGCGTGGCTTCGTTCACGTCTGGCGGCAGCATGTGTGCCTGAATTCCCGAGGCAGTTGTTGATCACGCCGGCGGAGGACGCTCGCTGGATTCGCCCGCGCCGTCGTGCCGTCGCCGGTCGACTGATCAATTCGCTGTGCCTCGACAAACGGCGGCCGTAGGGTTCCTGCATGACGGACGAGCGTGAGCGCGCCGTGCAAGCGGCCATTGACGGGGAGATGCAGCTTCTCGATCCCGAGGTGCGGGCTTCGCCGGACCGTGTCCTGGAGCTTCTGGATCCGGAGTGGACCGAAGTCGGGGCTTCTGGCCGCCGGTGGGATGTGAGGTCGATCCTCACGGTCACGAGCAGCGGCTCGGTGTCCGCGGAGTCTCCGGTCGAGGTCAGCGAGATGTCTGGAGTCGTCCTCGCTCCGGGCGTCGTTCATCTGAGATACCTCACCGACCACCATGGCCGTCGGGCATGGCGGAGCTCTTTGTGGCGTTTGACGGAGACGGGCTGGCGGATGTATTTCCATCAGGGCACTTTGACCGGTTGATCAGGTGAGACCCCCGCCCGCAGGGGCGCCGGTCTCCCAGCCGACGAGACGGTCTCAGCCGGCGGCGGCTCACGCGCTTGCACTCGCGCGCGGGTACTGACACGGCGGACACCGCTTTTTAGCCACAGGTCGGAACGCCTCCGGTCCGGACCCAAGAAGTCCCGCCCTCGCCCGGGAGCCGTTCGCCTGCACCTGTGGGCATGGTCGTCAGCCCTCAGCGGCCGTCCGCGCCCCACAGGAAGCCGTCGCCACCACGTGGCGCCGAAGGGAACCGGTCTTCGGAGGCATTCCGCCCTCCGACCAGGCCGACACGTTCACCCCTTACGTGCAGACCACCGCGAAGACGGTCAGGGGAGTACAGCCGGCAGGAACCTGTCGAGCGATCGGGCCCGGGTCGCCAGTACTCCCGCCGCTGCACGGGGACGACGTCATCACCGTGCAAGGGTCGGTCGCCCGCTCCCCCGAGGTCGATCCGGAGCCCGCAGCAACCAGGCGGGATCCCCTCCTCCTTCGCCCCGGGCCAGCCTCCATCGTCAGGACAGCCAGACGCCAAGAGGTCCAGCTGTCCTGGATCCGGTCAGAGACCAGGCGTACGAAGGTAATGCCAGGTCGTCGGGCCGACTATGCCGTCGGCGCTGATCCCTCTGGACGTCTGGAAGCGCCTTACCGCAGATTCCGTGGCGGCACCGAACTGGCCGTCCACACCGGTGGACCCCACGGAGAATCCCTTGAAGATCAGCAGGGCCTGGAGCTCCTGCACCTTCGCACCCGAGTTGCCAGGGTCCGCACGGGTGTTACTGAGGTGGTAGCCACAGTAGTAACCGATGAAGTCCAAGAGCCTGCATGACACGGCGGTCGCCGCCTGGGGCGCTGCGGGTGCGGCCGCCGAGATCCCGGCCGCCGGCACAGAGAGCAGCCCTACCAGACCCAGTGTTACTGCCGTCCTTCTCCATCGCATGGAACAACTCCTTCCGATCAATGGCCAATACGTCACCCACTATCGAGGAACACGAGGGAGTCCGTGCACGAACGGCCGAAAAGAGTCCGGTAGTTCGAAGAGAGCATCAGCAGAAGCGTGAATCCGGCAGAGGACCCAGGCCCGTTTCAGCGCACACCGCAAAGCCCACGGCCCGGTCGACGTGCCAGGGCCAAGCCGCGCACTGTCATCCACGAGGAATCCGACTGCCTACTGCGTGCGCGAGAGAGGGACAGGCCATGGAGGCAGGCCGGCCCAGCATGCCGGAAGCTACGTCCGACAACGTGCCAGGCAGAGCCGCTGACGGCGTGCGGAGCACTCTGGACACGTGTCCGGACGACTGCGAAGATCCACGACGGAGATCCTGCAACTCGTATACTGAAATGGGGAGTTCACATGCACTCGTTAGCTCTGCGCCGTCGCGTCTCCGTCGTCGCCGTTGCCGCGCTCCTGGCCGGGGCGGGCACCCTGGCCGCCGCTCCTCCGGCCCTGGCGGGGGACGACTCGACCATCTTCGGCAAGGACAACACCGTTGCTGTCGGCGATGTCAGGTACGCCCCTGCGACGAAGCGGGACGGGGACGGCATCACCGTCGACCTGATCTACTCCTGCGACCCGACTCCGACGCTCTACCTGGGCATAGCCTGGCGGCTCGCCGACGAGCGGGACACGCAGCTCGACAGCCCTCGCGGAGTCGCGACCCTGCAGCCCTCCCAACTGACATGTGACGGGCAGAAGCGCACCGTGGCGCTCACCGCCCGCACATGGGGGGATCATCTCCCGTTCGGGGAGGGCGACCCTGTCCAGATCACGGCGATCGTGGACAACAGCGAGGGCGCGCCCTACGCCCGGCGTGTAGTGATCACGACTATCTGAGGCCACCGGCAGCAGCCGCACGACTGGCACTGGGCCCGCCGGTTCCCCGGTGGGCCCACGGACGCAGGCGACACGCTCATGACCGAGGACTACGCGGCGAGCACCGCCGTCAGGCTCGCCGGCAGACCGCCGCCCTGCCGGCGACGGCGCGCCCGTCTGAAGTGCCGTGCACATCGCGTAGGTGCAGGCAATGAGGTGCCCTCATGGACAGCTTCCTTGCTCCTCGTAGCAGGTCAGGCACGACTGGTGCTCACGGTTCTGCCAGCCGCGGCGCACGTCGTGCGGGATGTTGAGGTGGCGTGCAGCCCATGGCAGGCTCACACCGCATGATCGATGAATTCGCGAAAGTCAACTTGCACAGCAGACTGAGGCGGGACCGCGAGGCGCTGCTCTGGAAGCTCGATGGCTTGTCCGAATACGACGCCCGTCGCCCCTTGACGGTGACGGGGACCAACCTCCTCGGCCTCATCAAGCACGTGGCCGGCGTGGAGGCCAGGTACTTCGGCGAGGTCTTCGACCGCCCTTCGCCGGAACCACTGCCCCGGTGGCAGGACGACGACGGTGGAGATCTGTGGGCGACCGGGGACGAGACGCGCGATCAGATCATCGGGTTCTACAGGCGCACGTGGGAACACTCGGACGCGACGATCAGCGAGCTTCCCCTCGACGCCCCCGGCCACGTGCCGTGGTGGCCGGAGCCCTATTCCCGCACGAACCTGTTCGCCGTCATGGTCCATGTCCTCAGTGACTCCGTCCGGCATGCAGGACAGGCCGACATCCTGCGCGAGGGCCTCGACGGCCGGACGGGGCTACGCGCCGAGCACGAGCAGCAGATCGACGAGGAAGCCCGAGCGGCCCACCGCGCGAGGATCGAGCAGGCCGCCAGATCGGTGGCATGAACAGGGCTTGGAACTCCTCGCGAAGGGCGCCTGCCCGGGCGCCGCGACAGCCCCGTCATGGGTGATGCGTGGGGTTGTCAGGGTCCGGGCGTGACCCTGACCGACCTCAGCAACGGCTTTCGTGACGACGAACAGAGGCGGCGCGTCCAGGCGGTCATCCATGACCGCCTGGCAGACGACCGTGATCCGCAGGAGTGTCGCTTCCTCATGCGGTTCTGGTGGCAGCTGAGCATGCCGTACCGCGAGGTGTCGATGCAGGACCTGAGTCTGAACATCGGCCAGGAGAAACTTGATGCACTTGAGGCACTGATCAATGCCATCCGGTCTTCCCCTGCCCGGATCGATGCCTGGACGGCGGGCGCCGAGCAGGCCTTCCCGGTTGTCGAAGATCGTGGCTTCCGGGGTTCCTCGGGCACCGAGAGCCAGGACGCCGGCAGCCTCGTCGATCGCCGCCGGCAGATGGGACCACAGGCGAGGCTGAGGAAGGCTTCGTGGATGTTCATCGCGTATCTCCCGATGGATCCGCAGGCGGCGGAACCAAAGCCAGGACGGAGGTCCTCGTTGTCCGGACCGTCACGGTGCCTCGATCGCACCCAGGAGATGCGTGCGGGCGCCCGCTCTTCGACGCGCAGACCCGCTGGCGGCGATGCCTCAGGTCGCACGAATGGGTGGCACATGCCCCTCGAAGCAGGAAACTACAGCGTCACGAGCTCCGACGGCATAAGGTCCACTGGCCGACCGGTCCGCTGTGCAGTCGGTGAGACCGACGTGATGTGAGGTGCCGGTGCCCATCTGCTTCGTCGAGACCGCTTGTGAGGGACACCATGTCTGATGTCACGTCCGGTAAGCCCGTTCCCCCGTATGTGGATGCGACGAAGCCCAGTATCGCCAGGGTGTACGACGGCTTCCTCAGCGGCTCGGACAACTACGAGGTGGACCGCCAGGTTGTCCGCAGTGTGCTCAAGACGGCTCCCGAAGCTGCGGATCTGGCCATCGAGAACCGTCGCTTCCTGATCCGTGCATGCCGCTTCCTGGCCGAGCACGCAGGGATCACACAGTTCCTGGACTGCGGATCCGGCCTTCCGACAGCGGAGAACACTCATACCGTGGTGCAGAGGAGCTCCCCGACTTCACGGGTCGTCTACGTGGACAACGACCCTCTGGTGCTGGCTCACAGCCGCGCGCTGCTGGAGCAGAACGAGAACGCCGTCATCGTCTCCGGTGACATCTTCGATCCCGAGGCATTGCTGCGGGACGAAGCGGTGCGGTCCCACCTGGACTGGGACTCGCCGATCGCACTGCTGCAGATGGGCACCTTGCACCACTACAACGGGGAACACACCCGCACCCGCCAGGACATCATGCGCTCCTACATCGACGCTCTGCCCCCTGGTTCCTACGTGGCGATCAGCCATTTCCTGGACCCGGAGGACGAGCACAGCGCGACGGCCCGGAAGATGGAGGCCGTGTTCCTGCACAGCATGATGGGCAGCGGCACCTTCTCCACCGCATCCGAACTCACGAGGTTGTTCAACGGTTTGGAGCTGGTCGCGCCCGGCCTGGTCCGGTGCGTCGACTGGAGGCCCGAGGCCCAGCAGCTCAAGCCGCTCAACGTGGCCCAGCGGTGCATCGCCGGAGGCCTTGCACGCAAGCAGTAGGCCAGAGAACCGTGAGGCGGCGGAGTCAGCCCCTCCCCCGGCAGGCCTCACTCCTCACCGGATCCGGCGGCGCGAGCCCTGGCCCGGGGTCTCCCGCCCCTGCTCACGCCGGCCGGGCCGACGGTGAGGCCGTGGGGAGTCGGCAGAGCGATGAAGTGAAGATGTACGCGGGCGGCGGCTACCGCCGCGCCCGGGGCAGCGGAACAGGCTGCTTGGCGTGCTCGTGCACGGCCATGATGAGCGCAGCCTGAGCAGTGGCAGCGCGGCTGCGGTCACGGTCGTCCAGGGCCGCCAGAACACCTGCCGCTGCCTCGCGCACCCGGTGAGGCACCTCCTCCTCGGCGGCGATCTTGTAGGCCTCGGTGCGCCGAGCAGCGCGTTCCTCGAGGGTGACGCCGCCGGGGCCGCTCCGGGGGAAGACAGCGGCCTCGTAGGTACAGACGATCAGCAGGACGTACTGAGCGATGCCCTCGGCGTACCCCTGCGCCATCACCGCCGCCCTGGCACGCTGGTGGGCTGCCATGGCGCGCCGCCGTACGAGAAGGGCCCCGGCGGTGCTTCCGGCCGCCATGCTGATTCCCAGGACCAGCGCAGCGAGCGGCCCGCCGACGACGAGGCCCACCAGCGCGCCGGCCGCGGTGGCCAGGCAGGCTATGCCGCTGGTGACCAGAAGGAGGGCGCGGGCAGGCGTCAGGGAGCTCATGCGAAGCAGTCTGCCAGGGCCCGGCCGCCCGCCGACGGCCTCCTCCCCCTTCCTGCGACCACGAGCGGTACACGTCGCATCGAGCAAGCGCTCGGGAACCGCAGCCGACAGCCGCCCACCAGATGATCGGGGCCTGGCCGGGCAGGCCCCCTCGCCGGACCGGCGTGGCGATCGCCTCGAACGAATCGTTCTCCGGCTGGACCAAGACGTTCACCGACCCGCGCCTCTGCGCGGCCATCGTCGACCGCCTCACATTCGGCGTCAACATCATCGAGACCGGCACCGACTCCTACCGACTCGCCACCACCCGCGCCCGCGCCGAGCAAGCGACCGCTGGCTGACTCAAGGGCCTAACCACTGTCGCGCAGCCCCCTCTTGAGGCCGTCCGAGACGATGGTCTATCGTCAGGACACTTGTCTTCTGACCACCCGGAAGTCTTATGCCTCGCCGTTCACCAGGCGAGATCAGGGCCGAACAGTCCTCACGCAGTGCAGCCGGCACCAGACAAGTCATCACTGGCTTGTCCGCTGCGACAAATCGACAGATCGCGCAGTTCGAGACGCGATACCGGCTGCCCCCGGGGGCTGTCGCCTGCGCCTTCCGGGCATGGGCCTTGGCGCTTCACGAGTGGCCAGACCATGGATCCAACCGTGGACACGGAACCACGTGCTGGAGAGACATGCATGCCCGAACGCTTCTAGAAGGGGCAGCCGCATCCATGGGTCGGAAGGCGCGTCGCGAGCTCCTCACGACGGTCGCCCCTCTGGATGACCGATTCTTGGCGCGGACACTGCAAGATCCCTTCGCGCCTGCCTTCGAGCCTTGGTGGAAGCGCCGGCTCAGATGACTGAGACTTCCCGGCGAGGCCCCACAGCACCGGTGAACTCAGGTACTGCTACTTCTCATCGACATTTACAGCCTCTCAGAGCCGGGACCGCTGCTGAAATCCGTCAACATCTGCTCTTCCTTCTCGCCTACGGAGCCACCAAGACAGACGCCAAGGACGCCGCCGTCATCGCGGACGCCGCACGGACGATGCCGCGCACCCTGCGCTCGCTGGAGGTGACCGACGAGATCACTGCCGAGCTGACCGTGCTGACCGGCTTCGATCAGGACCTCGCCGCCGAGGCCACCCGCACCTCCAACCGCGTACGCGGCCTGCTCACTCAGTTCCACCCCAGCCTGGAACGCGTCCTCGGGCCGCGCCTCGACCACCAGGCCGTGACCTGGCTGCCGGAGCGATACGGCTGCGGCGGCCTGCCCTGCGCACGGCGGGCCGCCGCAGACTCGTCGAACTGATCCGCCCGTAGGCCCCGCGCATGGCCGCCCGGCTGATCGACGACGTCTTCGACGCCCTGGACGAGCAGACCGCCGTCGTCCCCGGCACCGGCACCCTGGACATCGTCATCACCTCCCTGACCGGTCAGCTCGCCGCCGTCCACACCCAGCGCCGGGCGATGGAAGCCCAGATCAGCAGCCTGCTGGACGCTCACCCTCTTTCGAAGGTCCTGACGTCGATGCCCGGCGTCGGCGTCAGGACCGCCGCCGTCCTGCTGGTCACCGTCGGCGACGGCACCAGCTTTCCCACCGCCGCCCACCTCGCCTCCTACGCCGGCCTCGCCTCCACCACGAAACAGTCGGGCACCTCCATCCACGGCGAACACGCACCTCGAGGCGGAAACCGGCAGCTCAAACGCGCCATGTTCCTCTCCGCCTTCGCCTGCATGAACGCCGCCCCCGCCTCCCGCACCTACTACGACGAGCAACGCGCCCGCGGCAAGCCGCACACCCAGGCCCTCCTCCGCCTCGCCCGCCAACGCATCAGCGTCCTGTTCGCCGTGCTCCGCGACGGCACCTTCTACGAGTCACGCATCCCCGAAACAGCTACCGCATGACAGGCCCCTTGCCCGACTGAACCACACCACCTCACAGGCAGTCGCATCCTGTGGCATGGAGCAGCAGGAAGAGGGCCGTCATAGCGGTCACGGTGAAGCCGGCAGCGGTCAGGGCCGCGAGGCCCCGACGGCGCCCCTTCGCAGGGGTGCGGAAGGTATGCCAGGCGCCGTAGGCGAGGAAGAGGCTGAGTAACCCGGCCCCCACGATGGTGAAGCGTGGGCTGAGGGACCAGCTCAGGTAGGCGACCAGAGCCAGGCAGCCGAGCAGGGCACAGGCGAGCAGGCTGAGGATCACCTCGGCGACGGCTTCTCCCACCGTCTCGACCAGGAAGTTCGCAACGCCTTTCCCTGCCCTGCGGACCCCCACGGCGCTCCACCCCTCCGCCTCGATGGCCCCGAGCGGGGCCCGGTATGGAGGACCCCCGCCGAGCCGGAATGGTTGCCAGGGTGCTCAAGAGTTGCCGGCTGCGGCACACGGTCACACCTTGACGAAGGACAAAGGGCCCCCGTCTCAGCGGAACCGGGCACGCCCCTGCTCGCGCAGGTCACCACACGCAGGGGACTCGTTCAGGTCCCTGGCCTGTGGACCAGCGGCTTCGGGTGACGCCTGCGCGGGCCCTCTCCCGCGACGGACCTGCTCCGCTCCCCCGCACGGACGTGAGAACCATCCGCACATATCCATGACCAGCCGGAACTCGCGGGCACCGCCACGCTTCCGCCCAGGACACCTCGTCGACGAGAACGTTCGGCTGCCTTCGCTCCGCAGCGACCAGGCCGGTGTTCCTCTGCCGCACCCGGGGCCGGCCGGAAGCCGTCCAGGGCTGCCGGTCACCATGGGATTCGGTCCCATCGCCTTCGCCGGGGACGTGTTCACGGCCGCCGGACCACACGTTGTCAGATGCCCTCACAAGGAGGAACCGTGCTTCGAGCGCCACGTCGAGAACGGCGACTTCCCCCAATTGCTCTCGGTTCATGGGCTTCTCACATGCTCTGTACGATGCCTTCACTCGACAGACGTCCGGAGTGACCTCGCGGAACCGTCAGCCCTGCTTCAGAAAAGAACACCGACTGTGCAACACCCGCCCACTCCTCCAGCCCTGCCGCGTCGCGCTCGGTGGTGGCTCACCACTCCGGCCCGTGTCGGCTTCGTACTCGCGGTGCCCCTGTTCGGGCTGATCAACGAGTTCCTCGGGTTCCTCGTGCTGGTCATGGCGATCGTCCTGATCTGGAAGGGCAATCCCTGGCAGAGAGGCGTGAAGGTGGTGACGACCATTGCGGCCATGGCGCTGCTCGGCGCGGTCGTTCCGGAGCAGCCCGAGTCGACCACGGCGCAGGCGGACGGGAAAGCGGCGGAGAGGGAAGGGACCGCGGCCGTGCTGACCGCCCGGACGCCCTCGCCCGCGGCGGACGACGGGGAGCCGACACCGAAGCCCCTGCCGAAGGCCGCTGACTACCGGGGTCTGCGGCTGGACGTGGCGCGGGACAAGGCTGAGGCCGCCGGGTTCGGTGTGGGCGACCACAACGCGTCGGACGACCACAAGAGCATCTGGATGCGGTCCAACTGGACCGTCTGTTTCCAGGAGACGGGCTGGACCTGGTCCGACAGCAAGACGGTCGACTTCGGCGCGGTGCAGACCGGCGCGCCATGCCCGGAGACCGACGGAGGGGCCATCCCCTGGCCGACGATGCCGGATCTGGTCTGGAAGACCTGGAAGACCGCACGCAAGCAGGTCGCCGATCTCAAGATCGTCGAGGCCGATCACGTGCGGGCGGGCACTGCGTACGCCAACGACACGCTGCCCGACGAGGGCGAGTACGACAACTGGCGCGTCTGCGTGAGCGACCCGGCCGAGGGCGGGGAGGTCACCCTCAGCATGTGGGTGACCCTGGAGCTGACCGCACCTGACAACGGTTGCCCGAAGCCGAACAGGGAGGACGGCCACCCCGCGGTGCTTCCGGACCGGGACGACGACGGTGATCCTGACTATCGCGACCCGTTCCCCGGCGACCGGAACCGCAACAGCACCTTCCCGAACGGCGTGCCGGACCGCTCGGAGGGATCCGGATCCTCCTCCGGAGGCAGCGGAGGCAACTGGAACTGCCCACGCACCCGATGGTGCTGACGGCGAGGCCCGCAACCGCCGAGCCGCACGCGACGGCCGTAGAGCGGGACCGGCAGGACGACGCCCGTCACGTACCGGATGCGTGCTGGTGTCGCCCAACTCCCGGATGCCGGCTCCCGAAGGCCGGCTCCCGGATCTCGTAGAGAGCCGCCTCAGGACGGGGACTTGTTCGCGAACACCCACCGGTTGCCCGCCAGCGCGTCGTTCTGTTCAGGCAGCGGGCCACGTCCGTGCCGGTGTGTGAACTCGAAGGGGGTACGGATGCTCGTGGTCCAGTTCCTGCTCGCGAGATCACCAGCGGAGTCGGGCCGAGGCTCGCCGTCGAACAGGCTGAGCAGGTCGATGCCGATCTGGTCTCTGGTCGCGGTGTACAGCGGGCTGTCCCGGTACTCCAGGAGGTCCTTCTCCAGCTTGACCTCGTAAGCGAGTGCGCTTCCGCCCGCGCTGAGCCGGTCCACCGTGTCGATGAGACAGGTTTCGGCGGCGGCGGGCAGATAGAACAGCAGGCCTTCGGCCAGCCAGACAGTCGGTGCGGCCGGGTCGAAACCGGCATCGGTCAACGCCGCGGCCCAGTCACCGCGCAGGTCCATGGGCAGCGCCACGCGTGCTGCCTTCGGGGTGGCCTGGATACCGTCGAGCACCTTGTGCTTGAAGGCCAGCACGCCTTCCCGGTCCATCTCGAAGATCACACAGCCGCCGGGCCAGTCCAGTCGGAACGCCCGGGAGTCCAGGCCCGCCCCGAGCAGGACGACCTGGCGGGCGCCTCCCGTGTGCACCGACTGGAGGAGAAAGTCGTCGAGGACCCGCGTGCGGAGACCGAAGTAGCGCGCGAATCTCCCCCACAGCGGGTTCGCGTCCCCGTCCGGAACGTGTTCGGTGCGAAGTGGCCACTTCGCGGACGGCGGAGCGGCGAGCACGAAGTGTTCTGCGTAAAGATCCCGAGCCAGGCTGTCGGGGCGGTGGGTCTCGATTGCGCGTGCTGCGGCGACCAGAAGGGCGGTCACCCCGATACCGCCTTCCACGCCTTCCACAGCGGTGTTCTGATGCGCTGTGTCGACCATGTGTGCTCCCTTGGTACGAGTAGAGACCATGCACGTGAGTGATGCGACGACGCCTTCGGAGTGCGTGCACTCCGGGGTGGGTGCACGACGCCAGGGCTCCGTACGGCTCGTTCCTGAGACGTGCCCGATCGAGTCGGGGCGGGCGGGTGTGCGGGCACTCTCCTGCCGGCCCGGCCCCCCGTGAGCGAGCCGGTCCGCCCCGGCCCGTCTCTCCGGGCCCGACACCTCCGCTGCGCCTGACGGAAGAGCCGGCCCCGAGGCAGTGAGCGGGGTCGGCGCCTCGGCTGCCGCCTGGTCCCTTACGGGATCAGGACGGGTTTGACCACGCGGCCCGCCTCGCAGTCGTGTTCGGCTTCGTTGATGTCGGCGAGCGGGTAGGTACGGATCAACTGGTCGAAGGGGAACCGTCCGGCCTGCCAGAGTGAGGTCAGCCGCGGAACGAGCAGTCCGGGTATCGCGTCCCCCTCGCAGATGTGTGAAATCGTGCGGCCTCGGTCCAGTGCCCCCGGTTGCAGTGGAAGCGCCGTGTGGATCCGCGCCACCAGACCGAGGTGACCGGTCGGGCGCAGAGCCCGAAGGCCATCGTTGATGAGGTCGGCGGAGCCGGTGGTGTCCAGCGCGTACTGTGCGCCGCCGTCGGTCAGTTGCTGAATGCGGTCGGACAGACCGTGTGAAGCGGCGTGAAGGGGGATCGCGCCGAGTCGCTCGGCCAGGGCCAGCCGTTCGGGGTGCCGGTCGACGGCCACGGTCACCGCTCCGGCGGCGGTGGCCGCCATGACCGCGGCCAGGCCCACCGCCCCCGTACCGAGAACGGCAAGGGTGTCGCCGGGGCCGGCACCGAAGGAGTTGAACACCGCTCCGGCCCCGGTGAGAAAACCGCAGCCGAGCGGACCGAGCAGTTCGACGGGCAGGGAGGGATCCACCCGGACCGCGTTGCGCGCCGTGACCATGGCGTACTGGGCGAACGAGGACTGGCCGAACCACCGGGGGGCCAGTTCGCGTCGGGCCGCGTCGGTGAAGCGGGCCGCGTTCTCTCTGCGCCCTCCGAAGAGGTTGAGCGCGGCGAAGGAGTCGCAGTACGCAGGGGCGGCACCCATGCAGGTACGGCAGTGTCCGCAGGAGTCGAAGCTCAGCACGACGTGGTCGCCGGCGCTCAGACCGGTGTGTGGACCGCCCGTCTCCACGACGACCCCGGCACCCTCGTGCCCGAGCACCGCCGGCAGCGGTGAACGGCCGGCGGACCGCCGGACGGCCAGGTCGGTCCGGCACAACCCGCAGCCGGCGATCCTCACCAGGATCTCGCCGTCGAGGGGCCCGTCGTTCAGGATCACCTCCTCGACGGCGAACGGGCTCTCGTAGGCACGCAGCACCGCAGCGTCGAACCTCATCGTCACGCGTCTTCCGGACGGTGCACGACGAACGGTCTGAGGTTTCCGTAGAGTCCCCACGGCCCACCTGCGACCCCCAGACCGCTCTCCTTGATCCCTGCGAAGGGCTGGGCGAGAGACAGCTCGGCATGGTGGTTGATCCACACCGTTCCGCACTCCAGCCGGTCGGCGACCGCCTCGGCCTGGTCGACGTCGGTCCCCCACACCGAGCCGCCCAGCCCGAACCCGGTGTCGTTGGCCGCCTCGACGGCTTCGTCGAGGTTTCTGTACGGCAGCACCGGTAGAACGGGGCCGAACTGCTCCTCCGTCACCACCGGACTGTGGGAGGGCACATCGGCCAGGACCGTGGGGGCGAAGAAGTAGCCCGGCCGGTCAAGCCGACGGCCGCCGGCCACGACTCGCCCGCCGTCTGCCAGGGCCTGGGCCGTGTAGCGCTCGACCCGGGCCAGTTGGGGCGCGTTGTTGACCGGCCCGAGCTCCGAGCCGGGATCGAGCCCGGGCCCGACGACCACGGTCTTCGCACGGTGTGCGAGGGCTTCGACCACCTGGGAGTGGAGCCGGGCCGGGGCGTAGACACGTTTGACCGCCATGCAGACCTGCCCGCAGTTGCGGAACGCCGCCCAGAACAGCCGGTCGGCGATCCCTTCCACATCCACGTCCTCCAGGAGGATGGCGGCGTCGTTCCCGCCCAGCTCCAGGGTGACCCGGGCGAGTCCGGCGGCCGCACCTTCAGCCACCGCCCGTCCGGTGAGGGTGGAGCCGGTGAACGTCACGTGGCGGATGCCGGGATGCGACGCGAGGCGGGCTCCCAGCGGTTCGCGGCCGGTGACGATCGTCAGAACGTCCTCCGGGAGGACGCTGGAGATCACGGACCCCAGCAGTCTTGTGGCGAGTGGGGTGAACGGGGACGGTTTGAGCACCATCGTGTTGCCTGCGGCTAGCGCCGGAGCGAACTTCGCCGAGGCGAGTTGCAGGGGGAAGTTCCACGGAACGATCGCGGCGACGGGCCCGAGCGGACGCCAGCGGACCACACTCCGTACGGGCCGGCCGTCGGTGATCTGCTGGGATCCGGGGTCCAGTTCCGCGAAGTAGCGCAGGCGCGCCGACGTGCGGGCCACCTCCGCGTACGACTCGGGCAGGGGTTTCCCTTGTTCACGCGTGAGCAGGGAAGCCAGGTCGTCCCCTGCCCTCTCCACGGCGTCGGCTGCCGTGAGCAGTGCGCTGGTGCGGGCGGCGGAGTCGGCCCGCCAGTCGCGCCATGCCGCGTGGGCCCGGTCGATGACCGCGTCCAGTTCGTCCGGGTGCTGGTCGGCGACCTCTTCGCACACCTGGCCCGTTGCTGGATCAAGCACGGGAAGGCGCTCACCACGGACGTGAGGTGCCCGCTCGGGCGGATGTGTCGGCATGCCCGGCGTTCAGCTCGCGGCGGTGACGGCGGTCGCGTGTTCCGTGGCGTGCCGGTCCATCTCCGCCCGGAAGGCGGCCACCAGTTCCGGTCGGATCCTGCCGGTGTTGCGGTCGCCTCCCTCGCAGACGGCCCCTCGTACCCCCACGATGTCCGTGCCGATACGGGTCAGTACACCCAGGTCCTGCACCTTGATGCTGCCGGCGAGGGCTGCGAGGAGACCAGCGTCGTGGGCCAGACGGACGAACTCCGCACAGGCCTCGGGCGGTACGTGGTCGAACAGCCGCGTTCCGTCCTTGACAGCGGTGTCGAGCATGGCGGCGTCGGCGCCTGAGCGCCGGGCGATCTCGGGCAGCGCGAGCGGGTTGACACACCCGATCCGGTGGGAGTCGGCATACCCCGAGGCGACGACGAGGGCATCCGGGCGGTATTCCTTGACCGCGCGGACAACACCTCGCATGACCTCGACGGCCTGTTCCGGTGTCGTGCATCCGTAGAGGCCGACCTTGATGTAGGTGGCTCCGGAGACAGCTGCACCGAGCGCGGCCTGGGCCACGGTGCCGGGCTTGTACGGTACGTCCCCCACCGTCGCGGAGACCGGCTTGTCCGCGGGGACCGCAGTGCGGATCTCCCTGATGACCCAGGGGAAGTTCGCCCCGAGCGAGCCCTCGTCGGGCTTCTTGACGTCGACGATGTCGAGGTGTTCGGCCGCCTTCGCGCAGTCAAGGGCTTCCTCGACGCTGTCCGGTGAGATGAGCAGCAACAACGTGGGTTCCTTCCACCGTGTGTTCACCTGCCCACGGGCAGGTGCGCAAAGTCGTTCGGATCACGTGCGGTGCGTTCATCATCACTGAAAGCCCGTGGGCGTCGGCAGGGCGTGCGGCAGACCGGACGGATCATTACGAGGTGGCCTCCACGCCCCTTCCCACGCGCCGTTCACGCCGGTTCGGATCACCTGCCGACACTTCCGTCGTTCGTGCCTGCCGACACGTGTCGACCCCGGGGTGAAGGAAGACCCCCTCGGGCCGCCGCATCGGCAGGAGGCTCGGGCGCAGTGCTGCGGACGGGCGACCTGACCGTCGATGACCGGTGGAACTGCTGGCTGACCGCCCGCACCGGCCAGGACGGCCGGTGTCACCGGTAGCTCGACCTCCGCGAGGCGGGCGGCTTTCACGCGTCGCTCTGCGTGACCTGGGCGCACCTCGCGTACCGCGTATCACCGACGGCGGAACATCACCTTGAGTGGGTCCCGGCCGAGCCGTTCGGCGCGCCGAACGGCTCGGGTGGCTCCGCGCTCTGTGATGCTGCGGCAGGTCGGCGCTGCCGCGCCCGCCCGGGACACGTCGGCGCTGCCCCGCCCGCCCGGTTCCCGACTGTGGGAGGCGTCGACCCGCTACTCCACGGTTCGGTGCACGAGGCCGTTCAGGAGGAGGGAGAGGCCTGCCTCGAACGCCGACTCGTGATCGATGACCGGCACGTCTGCCGGTAGGTCCGCCTTCTCACCGGGGCCGGTGTCCGCCTGCTCCTCCAGGACGCTGCCGACCGTGAAACGGGAGGCAGCCAGCATGGCCGTCTGTGCTTCCCGCTCGGGAACACCGGAGGCGACGAGGAAGTCCATCTTGTGGCGGATCCGGTCGAGGTCGCCGGTGGGGGTGCTGCCGGCGTGGAGCCGGGCGCCGTCCCGGCGCGTCAGCAGGGTGCGCCTGAAGCTGCGTGTGTTGTCCGCGAACCAGTCACGCCAGTCGTCGTCGGGCGTCGGCAGGGGCGCGGTCGCATGCGGCTCCATCGCCGTGTGCGCCATGGCGGCGAGGAGGTCCTTCTTGGTGCGGAAGTACCAGTAGAGCGATGGCTGCTCCACGTTCAGTCGTTTAGCCAGCCGCCTCGTGCTCACGGCGTCGAGCCCGACCTCGTCGAGCAGGCCGAGCGCCTCAGCGATGACGGCCGCGCGGTTCATCTTCGTCACGTTGACAATCTATCGCTGATAGACGAACCTGGAAAGGAATCATTCACTGATAGATTTTTTGGATGGGCATGACGCATGGATCGGGAGGACCTACCCTGCGGGTCCTCGTCGCCGGTGGTGGGATCTCGGGACAGGCTCTGGCCTTCTGGCTCACGCGGGGCGGCCACCGGGTGACCGTTGCCGAACGGTCTCCGGCGCTGCGGGCCGCCGGGGCCCAGGTCGATCTGCGGGGCCAGGGCATCGAGGCCGTCAAGCGGATGGGGCTGCTCGACGCCGTCCGGGGCAAGCTCGTGGACGAGGCGGGGGTCGCCTTCGTCGACGCACGCGGCAGGGCCAAGGCGACGATCATGGCCAACACCTCGGGGCGGGGCCGGCAGACCCTCACGTCCGAGTACGAGATCATGCGCGGGGACCTGGTACGTATCCTGCACGAGGCGACGAGGGACGACGCCGACCACGTTTTCGGCAAGAGCGTGGACGGCTTCGAGCAGGACGCACGCCAGGTCGTCGCGCACTTCTCCGACGGCTCGTCCGGCGCATTCGACCTTCTGATCGGAGCGGACGGGCAGGGATCGCGCATCCGGGGGGCGCTCCTGCCACAGGGCTCGGACCCGTACTGGCGCGTCGGCATCCACATGGCCTACTGGTTCGTTCCGCGCATCGCGTCCGACAGCAACGTCCGGGACACCTACATGGTCCCGGGCGGCCGTCAGATCATGCGCCGCAGCCACAGTCCGTCCGAGACCCAGGTGTACTTCGTGATGCGGGAGGAATCCGAGGAAGCCTCCGCGATCCACCGTGCACCCGTCGAGCGCCAGCAGGAGTTCTGGGCAGACAGGTTCCGCGACGCCGGTTGGCAGACCCGGCGTTTCACCGAGGGCATGAGGGCCAGCCCGTTCTTCTACTCCCAGGAGATCGTCCAGGTCCGCACCGACACCTGGTCCAAGGGCCGCGTGGTCCTGGCCGGCGACGCAGCGCACTGCGCCTCCCCTTACAGCGGCATGGGCGTCTCCGGGGGCCTGGTCGGAGCTCACGTCCTGGCCGGCGAGATCAACCGGCACCCGGACGACCTGTCCACCGCGCTGGCGAACTACGACCGCGTCTTGCGGCCCTTCACCGACGAGATCCAGGGGGGAAGTCAACCCGCGCCTGCTCCGCCTGGGCATGCCGATGACCCAGCTCGCGATCGATGCCTTCCAGGCCACCACCGCGCTGGCCTGCCTCCTGCACGTCCCTGACCTGGCCGCGCGCCTCTCCAAGGAGGACCGCGGAGGCAACTGGCAGCTCCCCGAGAACCCCGCGCCGGCCATAGCCGCCTGAACGCGACCGGGTGGTTCGCATGGACGGCCGTCAGGACCGCAGCCCGGCCGGTGACGGGGAGCACGACCGCGTGCATGGGCACCGGGGAGGAGGGGCGGGTGGGAAGGCTCCGGAGCGGCGGAGCGCCGAGAGGGTCTGCAGACGTTGTGTACGCTTGGGGCATCGGAGTAGAAACGTGTGTTCACTGCCAGGCGTCAGCGCTGGTTGACGGAAATGGAACACGCGCGTACACGCGGACCGGACGGACCGCCACTTCTTCACCTCGAAGGAGTGCCAGTGAGTGTCCGTCGTACACCTGGGGAGACGGTCGACCCTCCCACCGGAACCCCACGTTCGCCGCGTTCCCTGCGTGAAGCGAGGGTGGCGCTGGCAGGGCTGTCAGCAGTGTTTCTGTTCGAGATGCTCGACAACTCGATCCTCAACACCGCGTTGCCGACCATAGGCCGCCAACTGTCGGCATCGACGACAGTGTTGCAGTGGGTCACAGGCGTGTATTCCGTCGTGTTCGGCGGACTGATGCTGACGCTCGGCGCGCTGGCCGACCGGGTCGGACGCCGCAAGATCATGCTGTTCGGTCTGGTGCTGCTGGGTGTGGCAGGTCTGGCGACAGCTTTCGTCACCACGGCGGAACAACTCATCGCGGTACGCGTGGTCATGGGTGTGGCGGCTGCGATGACGACACCGGGCTCCCTTGCCCTGGCGTTCCGTCTCTTCGACGACGAAAGGCTCCGCGTCCGTGCGACGACGTTGATCTCGACGGTGGGTCTGGCAGGACTCGCGATCGGCCCCACCGTGGGCGGCTTCGTACTCGCGTGGGCGCCGTGGGAGGTACTCCTGCTGGTGAACGTGCCCGTCGCCGCGCTTGCGTTCGTCTGCATCCGGCGCGGCATCCCGGCTGACGGAGGGGAGGAACTGCACCGCGATCCGGTCGACGGCGTGGGCGCCCTGCTCGGCACCGCCACGATCGTTCTCGCGCTGGTCGCTCCGACGCTGTTCGTCGATGCGGGCATCGCATCGCCTCTCCCCTGGCTGGCCGCGGGAGCGTCCGGCGTGATGGCGGTGCTGTTCGTCGTCCGCGCGCGCACTGCGCGCTGTCCGCTGCTCGACCTCGGTCTCGTCGCTCGCCCTCTCGTGTCGAGCGGCCTCGCCTTCAAGGCTGCCTCCGGCCTTGCGGTCGCCGGCCTCGGCTACCTCGTGACCCTGCAGCTCCAGCTCGACTGGGGCTGGACACCGGCTCAGGCGGCCATGGGAATGATGCCGCAGGTCGTCGTGCTCCTCGCCGGCGGTGCTCTCATCGGTCCGGTCGTCGAGCGCGTCGGTCTCGACCGGGCAGCCCGGCTCGGCGCCGGAGCGGTCGTGTGCGGGCTCGCCGTCTACGGGCTGCTGGGCCGCTTCGGGTATGTGTGGGTCGCCCTCGCGCTGGTGCTCGTCGCCGCAGGGATGCGCGTCGTGGGTGTCGTCGCCGGTACCAACGTCCTGCGTGGCCTCCCGCCCAACCGCACCACCATCGGGGCGGCGCTGGTGGACACCGCCGGTGAAGTCGCGACGGGATTCGGCATCGCTGTCAGCGGGACCATCCTCGCCGCGCTCTTCACCGGCAACATCACCGCACAGCGCTGGAGCACCGGTCAGACCACGGAGTTCCGCGAGGCGGTCACCTCGGCCGGCCTCACGCTCACGGGGTTGGCTGCGGCGCTCGTGGGAGGGGGCATCATCCGTGCCCGTCGCGCTGCGTACACCACGAGCACGACGCCCTCACCCGCTGTCGACGCGGACAGCGCGCAGGAAGCGGGCAGCGGCAGGAAGTCGGGGGCCCGGTAGATCACGGGCTAGGAGCACCGGACTCGGCTTTCGAGTCGGACGACGGTCTACGGCCGGGGGGGACACGATACGAATGTCCCAACTCGCCCACGCTCGCTTGACGGCTCATCCACACGCGCATGGCCGGTGGATCGCCCGGACAGGGATCCACCGGACTCGGCGCTGTCGACAAGCGGGTGGGCAGTAGAGCCAGAACAGCCCGGTGCACGACGAACACCGTGGCTCAAGAACCCCGGGCGAGGAACCCTCCTGCGATCGAGGACCGCACGCCATCACAGCCCGGTGGAAAGCCAGATGGTCACGGCCGCGGCCACGAGGAGTCCGACGTTGAGCGCGATCCGGCGGTCTCCGCCGGTCAGGTGCACGGGAATCGCACCCATCTGCAGGAGGACGAAACCGATGGCCGCGGCCGGCACCAGCCAGGGGGCGATGCCGGTCAGCGGCGGCAGGATCAGGCCGGCCGCGCCGAGTACTTCGACCGCGCCCAGCGCTCTGAGAGCAGGCAGGGGTATGCGGTCGGCCCAGGCCATCATCGGGCGGAGTTGGTCGCGGCTCCGGGTCACCTTCAGCGTCCCTGCGTAGCAGTAGAAGAGGGCGAGCAGTCCGGCGACGATCCAGTAGGCGATGTTCATGGTTTCCGTTCCTGGCCACCGGTGCGCGGTGCCGTCGATGTGCGTATGACCAGGGAATCCCCTGGAGGAGGCTCGGGTTCCGGGCCCGAGGGCCGGCGGACACGACGGCGGCGGCGCCGCGGTCTCGCCGGGGGGCGGAGGAAGGGTGGGTGGACCGTTCCGTCCCGCTGTCCTCAGGTGAGGTCGTGGCGGGCGTCCTCAGGTGAGGTCGGTGGCGGGCTCGGTCGCGTAGTGGCTCGTCGCGTCGATGTCGACCGCCCGTGTCAACGGCCGGCCGTCGGCGAGGGCCCCTTGGAGGTCTCGGACGTACTGCACGCAGAGGTCGGGGTGAAGGTGCTGAGCGTCACCGCGGGCTGATCGGCCGGATTGGCGAAGGTGTGCGGGACGCCTGTCGGAACCATGACGAGCGTGCCCGCGGTTGCGTCGTGGTCCTCGTTCCCGACGGTGAACCGCACGGTGCCGGAGAGGACGTGGAAGCCCTCGTCGTGTCGGGCGTGGCGGTGCTGGGGCGGTCCCTGGGCATGCGGGGCGGGAACGGACTCGGCGATCGCGAGGCGGTGGCCGGTGTGGCTCCCGTCCTCCAGAAGGCGCATGCGCGTGGTGCCCGGAACGATCGTCTCGCCGTCTCCGGGACCCACCGCCGAGACGGAGGAGCCGGCCTTCGGCCGACTGGTCTTCGCTTCTCCGGTCATGGGCACAAGTCCACCGCCGGGGCCCGTCACTGTCCAAGACTTATCCCGCGGCACCGATACCTGATGGGTATCGTTGCAGCATGGAGCTGCGGAGTATGGAGCTACGGACCTTGCGCTACTTCGTGGCGGTCGCCGAGGAACTGCACTTCGGGAGGGCCGCCACCCGCCTGCACATGAGTCAGCCGCCGCTGAGCCGGGCGATCAAGCAGTTGGAGGCCGACGTCGGCGCCCTTCTCCTGACCCGCTCGCCCACCGGCGTCACGCTCACGCCGGTGGGCCGGGTGCTGCTCGACGAGGCGCGTGCCCTGCTCGACCATGCCGACCGCGTCCGTGTTCGGGTGAGCGCGGCGGCCGGCACCGCGACCATCACGGTGGGCATCCTGGGCGACGGCACCGACCCGGGAGTGTCCCGGCTCGCCACCGCCTACCGCCGGAACCATCCCGGCATCGAGATCCGTATCCGCGACACCGACCTGACCGACCCGACGTGCGGGCTGCGCGCGGGTCTGGTGGACGTCGCTCTCACCCGGGCACCGTTCGACGAGACAGCTTTGACGGTGCGTGAGCTGCGGTCCGATCCGGTCGGCGTGGTCCTGCGCGCCGACGATCCGCTGGCCCGCCGCGAGACACTGCGGCTGGCCGAGCTGAGCGACCGCCGCTGGTTCCAGTTCCCGCAGGGCACCGATCCTCTCTGGCAGTCGTACTGGAACGGCGGCACGCTGCGCGAGGGTCCTGTGGTCCGCGCCGTTCAGGAGTGCCTGCAGGCCGTGTTGTGGAACGGCACGATCGGTCTGGCGCCGTCCGGACACGACCTGCCGGCGGAGTTCGCCGTGGTCCCGCTGGTCGACATGGAGCCGAGCCGGGTGGTGGCGGTGTGGAACGAAGGTGACGCCAACTCGTTGGTCCGGTCCTTCGTCGAGACCGCGGCAGCCGCCTACCGTCGCTGAGCACCGGCTGACCGCCCGGAGGTTCGGCATGTCCGTCAGCCCCTTCCCCCCTCACCGAACAGGCGCGAGGCGCATCCGCGGTGCGGCAGGGCGGCGCGGCCGGGGGGTGCGGGCCCTACCTGTGGCCCGTCCTGTTCAGTCCTGGAGGGTGGCGAGCCATTCGGTGAGCAGACGGTTGACGTCGTCCGGGCGTTCCTGCTGGATCCAGTGGCCGCAGCCGTCCAGGAGGTGCGAGGAGGTCAGGCCGGGGAGGGTGGTGGGGAAGGCGTCGATGGCGTCGGCCATCCAGGTGGTGGAGGCGTCCAGCGTGCCACCGATGAACACGGACGGCTGCCTGACCGGGGCGCCGCGGTGCGGGGCGAGGTCTTCCCAGTCGCGGTCCATGCTGCGGTAGCGGTTGAGGGCGCCGGTCAGGCCGGTGCGCTCGAACTCAGCGGCGTAGACGTCGAGGTCGTCCTGGGTCAGCCAGGCCGGGAGGGTGGTCACGGGGAAGCGGTCGCGCAAACGGCCACCGTGAGCGACGAAGTGCGGGTCGGGCGCGCCCTGGGCAGGCATGGTGTCCCCGGACAGGGACGTGTAGAAGCCGGCCAGCCAGCCCCGGACGTCGGGCTCGATCTCCGCCTCGGCGCGTCCGGGCTCCTGGAAGTAGGAGACGTAGAACTCCTCCTCGGGGCCGCCGATCCGGGCGAAGACGTCGGTGGGCCGGGGTCCGCCGGGCGGCGCGTACGGCACGCTCAGCAGGCCGACCGCCCGGAACACCTCGGGGTGGAGCAGGGCGGAGGACGAGGCGATGTTCGATCCCCAGTCGTGGCCGACGACCACTGCGCTCTCCTCGCCCAGTGCGTGCACGACCGCGATGTTGTCCTGCACCAGGTCGAGCATCCGGTAGGCATCGGTCGCGGCAGGCCTGGAGGAGCGGCCGTAACCGCGCACGTCGATCGCCACCGCCCGGTACCCGGCCGCGGCGAGGGCCGGGAGCTGGTGGCGCCAGGAGTACCAGGACTCGGGGAAGCCGTGCAGGAGGAGGACCAGCGGGCCGGTGCCGTGCTCGACCAGGTGCAGGCGCCCGGCCGGGGCCTCGACGGTGCGGTGGCGGAGTGCGGCTGACGGTTCGGACTGCATGGAGGCTTCTCCTCGGTTCGCCGGTTGACACGCGTACCCCCCGATCATGGGGCGCACCGCCCCGTCGACGCGATCGGCGTTGCCGGCCTGGCAAACTGGCAGGCCAGGGTGGTGGAACAGCACGTGCGGGAGGCGCAGGGACGGTGGCAGGCGACGACGTGGCCGAGACGCTGTCGTCGGTGGGCACCCGGCTGCGGGCCGCGCGCGAACAGCGTGGCGTCACGCTCGCCGGCGTCAGCTGCGCGACCGGCATCTCTCCGAGCACGCTGTCGCGGATCGAGACCGGCCGGCGCAGACCCACCCTGGAGGTGCTGCTTCAGCTGGCGAAGGAGTACGGAGCCTCGCTGGACGAACTGGCCGGCACCGCGCCCGCCCCGGCCGCCGGCCCCCGCACGCCGGCCCTGAGCTTCGGGGACGACAAAGCGGTGCTGCCGCTGACCCGGTACGTAGGCGGCTTGCACGCGCACAAGCACGTCCTGCCGGCTGTCGAGGAGTCTCTCGGGCGGCCCCGGCAGGTCTCCCACGACGGCTATGAGTGGCTGTGCGTCCTCTACGGCAGGCTGTGGCTCGCGCTCGGCGATCAGGATCTCGTCCTGACCGCCGGAGAGGTCGCCGAGTTCGACACGCGCACCGCCCACGGCGTCGCGAACGCCGGATCGGACGGGCCGGTCGAATACCTGGTCATGTTCGGGCCGCAGGGCGAGCGTCTACGGCAGCGCACCCCTCCTCCGGCCGCCGGTCGCGGGGGCCGATAGACGGATCACACGTCGTGGCGCGTGGGAGCCGATAGGCGGATCACACGTCGTGGCGCGTCGGACCTGATCGCCGCCACTCCCGCCGACGGCACCACCATCCCCGAGCAGCTCGCCGCCGTCCTGCACGGCGCCCCCGCCACCGTCGGCACCCGCCTCACGGACGGGGGTTCACATTCGGTGCAGGCCCCACGCACCTCCCCGTGCACCGCTCAGCTGTGCTCAGGCGCTGCGCGTGCGGTGACCTGCCGGAGCCGTGCCCGGTCGCACGCATCGAACGGCCGGTGCCGTGCCCCTTGCCGGGAAGCGGTGTGAGCTGCTCTTGTGTACCCGCAGGTAACCGACGTGGGACCGGCAGGGGAATCCGCCCCGGCCGGCGGCCGCGTCCCGTATGGGGAGTGGTGGCCGGGTGGAGCCTGTGGCAGGGCGGGACGTACGGGGTGTGCTGCCCGAAGGGCTGGCCGACGCGATACGTACGACGGCCGAGGACATAGCGGGGCTGCTGCGCGGCGCCCCGGGCACCGGAGGCCCGGTCCCCGGGTCGGAGTGGACCGTGGGCGAAGCCGCGGCACACCTCGCGCAGGCCAACGCGCTGATGGCCGACATCGCGGCCGGGCACCCGCGCAGTCACGGTGACGGCACCCCGCAGAGCCTGGCCCAGGCGAACGCGCAGGCCCTTGCCGCATTCGGGGAGCGCGGCGCGGAACCCTTGGCGGCGATGATCGAGGAACAGGCGGGTGCGTACCTCGACGCGGCAGTGCAGCATCCCGCCCAGGAGATGCTGGTGACGCCGCTGGGACCGATGACGCGCGAGGTACTGGGGTCGTACCTCCTGACGCACATGCTGGGTCACGGCTACGACCTGGCCCGCGCGCTGAAGCGCCCGCACATGGTCGACCCGGCCAGGGCGCGGCTGGCCCTGCCCTTCATGATCGAGGTCATGCCCCGGGTGACCGACGCGACGGCCACGGCAGGCCTGAACGCTCGCTACGCCGTCCGTCTGCGGGGCGGCGACCGATTCGGGGTGACCTTCACCGACGGCGTGGTGTCCGTGGACCACCGGCTGCCGGAGCGGCCGGACTGCACCATCTCCATCGAGCCGGCGACCTTCCTGCTGATGGCCCTCGGCCGCTGCGCTCCGACGCGGGCGATGGCCGGGGGCCGGGTCGTCGCCTGGGGTCGCAAGCCGTGGATCGGGCCCCGCTTCCCCAGGTACTTCAAGGCTCCGTGAGGCGGGTCCGGCTCCCCTGAGCCCGCCGTGCGTGCAGGGGTTCCGGGTGCCCTGCGGCGGCGACGCTGGGCGGACGGACAGACCAGGGTGACGAACAGGACATCCGCGCGTCTCCTCGGGCGACCGGATACCCGCCGTCGATCAGCCGCTCGATGACGTACGTTCTGCGCCTCCGAGCACGGGTGCGGCGAGGGAGACTGGAACCTTCGGCTCCTCCGTCGCTCCGTGCGGGGCGGATCCTCCTCGGCGGTCGTGCGACGGCCCGTTCTTGGTGGTGACAGGCGTGGGTCACTGTCGGTTGAGGAAGTGGAGGCGTTGCTGGGCCATCATCAGGTGTCGTCGGTCGAGGGCGGGGAGCGCGCTCAACAGGAGGATCAGTTCGGGTCCGCACTCCTGTGCCTTCGCGGAGTCGGTGATCTGCGTCCAGCAGTAGTGGGCGCTCTGGGCGGCGGCCAGCAGTTCGGGGGCGTCCGGCGCCTGCTGAGCGAGCCGGGTTCTTCCGGCTCCGGCCCACAGCTGCGTCGCGAGCAGCCAGTTGCCCGCCATCTTGGCGAGGTCGGCTCGGATCTCCGCCCACTGGGTGGCCTGCAGGGAGTTGTACCCGTTGGTCTGGAGGATGTGGTGTTCCCAGACCTGGGCGAGCTGAGCCGCTTCGTGGTGTCGTCCGGCCTGTGCGAGAGCGTGGATGTACGGGCGAGGGTCCTGTTCCGGTTCCTGGGCGTGTATCGGGTCGACCGGCAGCGGGGGCTGCGTCGGCAGGTGCCGCTCGGGACGCGGCGCGGGGACCATCTCGCGTCCCTGCTGGGGAACGGGAGGAACGGGGGCCTCTTCGGGGGCCAGGGCCTTGGCCGGTGAGGACGAGGCGGGCGGGGCGGGCGGGGCGGGCGGCTGGGTGGATTGCGATTTCTGCGGCTGCCCGGGCGCCGGCGTACCGGAATCCTCCTCGGCCGGGTGGTTGCGAGACATGCGTGCGGCGTTCTCCGCGAGCAGTCGCCTGAGCTCCGTCATGGACGGTTGGTCCGCCGAGGCCGTCAGTCCGGGGGACGAGGGGATGACCAGGGCACCGGGTGGCAGCGCGGCGGCAGCCACGGTGAACGCGTGCACCTGGGAGTTGGTGAGACGCTCAGGGGTGCGGCGGAGTTGCTGGATCCACTGCCGGGTGTACTCACTGACGCCGGGCGTCCCGGAGAAACCGGGTGGGGCCACCACACCGAAGACCTCCGCCGCCGTCGCGGCCGGTGTCAGGGCGTACTCCTGGAGCAGGGGCCACGCCCCCTTGTCCGCCGCGAGGTCGAAGAGCACCGTGGTCAGCCCTCGGGGCCGATTGCGCAGCTCGGTACCGAGCCACTCCCACGGCAGTGCCGTGTAGCGGGTGGTGGCCGCGGTGGTCTGGGAGAGTGCGAGGTAGAGCTGTCTGCCGCGGCGGTCGGTGGTGAGGCGTCCCGAGAGGTAGACGAGCAGGGGCCCGGGGGTTGCTGCCGCTGCTCGGAGCCGGACCTGCAGGGCGTTCTGGTCGTGGATGCCGTCCAGGTACGTCGTGTCGCTCGGCGCGCTGCTGCCCAGCAGGACGGAGGTGGGGAGGAGCGACAGCGCCGCGAGGTTCGCGGAAGGCAGGACCTGCACGGTCCGGCGCCGGGTGGCGGCGTCGCCCGCGATCAGGAGTACATGCCCTCGTTGCTGCTGGTCCACCCCGTTGATCTTCATACAGGAACCGTACTCATACGAGGTGACTCCCAGGAGGCAGGGCCGCCGAAGCGCGCACGGCGGTGTGCTGCCGTCCGGACGTGAGCGGTGAGCGCCTCATGCGTTCCTGCGCCTGCGATCTGATGGGTCTTCACAGAAGAATCTCCGCCCCGCCTGCGGCAGTATGCTCGGCCGACGCGGGCCGCGGGCGGCTGTCCGCACCGCCGAGGCTGTGCGGGCCGGGTGATCGGCTCCCGGACCGGGCCGGACGGACTCCATCAGACCTTACCTGACCTGTCCTGACCGTCGCCGGGCTTCCTTGTCATCGCCGAACGCTCCATGGATAGGGTCACAGGGCAGGACGGCGGAGGACGGCACCGTCACCGGTCGCCGCTGCCCGGGCCCTGTCCTCCTGCCGCGCCGAGACGCGGCAGAACTCGCCCCGCCCGCCCCGGTGATGGCGGCCGGCGTCGCGGCCTAGCCGTCGGGTCTGCGGGCGTGGCCGCACGCCGACAGGAAGGAACGCCGACGATGATCCTCCCGAAGGTCAGGGATCCTCGCTTCGTGACGATCCGCCGCGGCGGGACCCTCACGGATGCGGATCACCATCTCCTCGCCCTCTGGGCGGCTGATTGCGCGGAGCACGTCCTCGGTCTTTTCGAGTCGGCCCGGCCCGAGGACCAGAGACCCCGGCAGGCGATCCGGCATGCCCGCGCCTGGGCGCGCGGCGAGGTCAGGATGATGGAGGCGCGTGCGGCGGGCGGACATGCCATGGGCGCCGCCCGGGACCTTCGGGGCGCAGCACGACATGCCGCGTACGCCGCCGGTCAGGCCGGAGTCGTCGCACACGTGGCCGCGCATGAACTCGGGGCGGCTGCTTACGCGATCAAGGCCGTACGCGCTGCCGCGCCGCCGAGCGAAAGTGAGGCCTCAGGGCGACTCGAGTGCCGGTGGCAGCGCGACCAGCTCCCTGAGGGGATTCGCGAGCTCGTTCTCGACGACCAACGGGTACGGAACGACATCTGCTGGTCGGTGTTCGACTGCTGAGCGTGCGTCGGGCCCCGCACGGAGATCTCGTGCGAGCGCGTCGTCTACAGCGAGGCCTTCCGTTCCTCGGAGTCGAGGACGCGGAGGGTCCACAGTCCGTACAGCGCCAGCAGCGGTTTGCCGACCGTCCACTCGCCGAGGCGGTAGTCGTCCGCCGGCACGAGCCTCCGCGCCAGATCAGGGCGTTGCCGTCGCAGGTAGGCACGGGCCTTGAGCGCATGCGCCGGCTGGGAGACGATCTTGATGCGGTCGGCATGTTCGATGAGCGGGATCACGTTCGTGATGTTCTCCCATGTCGTCGAACTACGGTCTTCGAGGAGCACCGTGCCGTGATACTGGAGCACCGACTTCGCGTAGGCGGCCATCAGCCGGGACTCCGCGGCTCCGTCACTGGTCGTCACACCACCGCTGAAGATCAGGCGCGAGTCTCGCGCACATCCGGCGGAAAGGGAACGGATTCCGGCACGGACGCGCCAGCGGTTGATGGCGTTCGCCGTCGGTTGCGGGTTCCGGTAGCCCAGGACGACCACCGCTTCGGACACGCCCTCGCTGCTCCCCACGAGGGCGCGAGACCATCTCCGGTTCAGCCACTCACCCCACGCCAGGACCGCAGCCCCGGCCATCGCCAGTCCCGTCCTTCGTCGCATGTGGTGACTTTAGATCACCAGGCTCGGTCTGGCGGCGAAGGAACCAGCCGGCACGGACACCGCTCCCGTCCCCGATCCAGGGCAGAAACGGTTCGATCTCCGTTCACCGCTCCTGCCCGGGAGAGGCCCGGTGTGCGCTGGATAGCATCGCCGTCCGGACGTACTCGGAAGGCCTCCTCATGACCCGCACGACCCCGCCGCGCCCTCTCGACGCAGAAGTGGTGTTCCCTGCCCTTGCGGCCCACCGACGCACAGCGACTCGGCTGCACCCCCGTCACGGCTTCCCCGGGGTGCGGGACAGTTCGGTGGCGGGCCCCCTGCTGTGGCCGGCCGAGGAACCGTGGCCCGTGTGCACCGCCGTGCACCCGAAGGGCACGGGCCACCGCCTCGCCGATGTGAGGCTGCGCCGTCGGATCCTGGCGGACTCCTGGGGGCGGGAGCGCACCGAGGACGAGGAGCGTCTGCTCGACGGCTTGGACGTGGGCAGCCACGCGCCTGGGCTCCGTGACGACGATCCGCTGCCGCTGCTGGCCGTTGCCCAGTTGTACGCACGGGAGATTCCGGATCTCGTGGGGCCCGAGGGCCACGACCTCCTTCAGGTCTTCTGGTGCCCCTTCGAGGTGCATGGCGACCGCCGCGCCATCGACGTCGTGCTGAAGTGGCGGCATTCCGCCGATGTCGGCGACGTACTCATGCCGCAGCCCGAACCCCCGGTGGCCGGCCGCGAGGAGTGCGTGCCGACCATGTGTGTCGTGCACCCGGAGCAGGTCGTGGAGCACGAGTACCTCGGGCTGCTGGACGACGAGTTGCGGGCGGCCATCGACGAATGGGAGGAAAGTCTCCTGGACGAGGCAGGAGAGGCCGGGGAAGAGGACGGCTCCTCCTCGGAGGCGAGTTACGCCACGTACGAGGAGTACGCGGCGGCCATGACCGCGGCACAGGCCTCGGAGCCGGATGCGATCGACTACATGAGCGATCTGTCGATCGCCCCCGGCTGGAAGGTCGGAGGCTTTGCCTCCTGGCATCTGACCGATCCCGCTCCGGTCGACTGCCGGGTGTGCGGAACTGCGATGCGGCCTCTGCTCACCGTGGACCAGTGGGAGTGTGACGGGGCCTCACGCAGCTGGCTGCCGGTCGAGGACCGGGACTCCGGCGGCGACCCGCACGCGATCAGCCCGACGGACGTCTACCTGGGCCGCGGTCTGATGCGCGTGCACACCTGCCCGAGCGATCCGGTGCACCCGCACCGGCTCAGCTTCCAGTAGCAGCCGCCCGGGACCACCGTGGAGGACACTTTCGGATCCGAGGTGCGGACCCGTGGTACCGGGTCCCGGAAGATGAACCGGCATCGATGAGTTCGCGGGGCGGGAGCGGTCTGCACCGGTATGGAGACCTACACATGTGAGACCGCTGGGGCCGACCTCGTCTATGACGTTCGCCGGCCGTCAGCAGCCGACGACGGACGTCCGCCGCTGCTGATGATCGGGCAGCCCATGGACGCCACTGGATTCGCCGCGCTCGCGGCACGCTTCCCCGACCGGACTGTCGCCACCTACGACCCGCGAGGGCTGGGCCGCAGCGTCCGTAAGGACGGGCGGGCCGACCACAGACCGGAGACCCAGGCCGAGGACGTACACGCCGTCATCGAGGCGCTCGGCGCCGGTCCTGTCGAGATGTTCGCCAGCAGCGGCGGCGCGGTGACCGCGCTCGCGGTCGTGGCGAAGTACCCCGGCGACGTGACCGTTCTGGTCGCGCACGAACCGCCTCTCGTCACGCTCACACCGGACGGCCCGGCCGCCGTGCGGGCGCGGGCCCGCGTGCGGGAAGCGTACGAGACGCGGGGGTGGGGGGCGGGGATGGCGGCGTTCGTGGCCATGACCTCGTGGGAGGGCGAGTTCACCGATGCGTACTTCGCCCGGCCCGACGCCGATCCCGCCGCGTTCGGGATGCCCGTCGAGGACGACGGCTCACGCGATGATCCGCTGCTGTCCGACCTGTCGTGGGCGATCAGCGACTACCGGCCGGACGTCGACGCGATCGCCGCGGCTGCGACCCGGGTGGTGATCGCCGTGGGTGAGGAGTCCGAGGGCGTGCAGACCGGGCGTACGTCCGTCGCGACCGCCGAACTGCTTCGTCAGCGGGTGACCACGTTCCCGAGTCATCACGGCGGATTCCTCGACGGGGAGTTCGGCTATCCGGGCAAGCCCGACGAGTTCGGACAACGACTGCGTGAGGTGCTCGACGGCGCCGAGTAGCGAGGGGCGCAGATGGGGCCGGTGGGACGCTGCGAGCAGTTGCATGATCAGCGCCGGGGCGTGTGCTCCGGAGCCGGACAGCACCGTCTGGCGTCCCACGGGCCACGATACCCCGGCATCCCACGCCTCCAGAGCCCTCCCTCATCCCCACAGGTGTGGCCTGGATGCCGTGACAGCGCGACGGCAGGCTGCCGCGCAACTGCTGCACCGGACGCCGACCGCGGCAGAGCAGCATGCGTTTATCACAAGAACCTTGCGCTACGCAAAGATCAAAAGTCACCCGCATCCGCCGACGTGATCTTGGGAATGCATGGGCCGCAGCCCGGACCCCCACGTCAGGAGCAGATGACACCGTGCATCCCCCCACCGCGATCTCGTCCCCCACGCCGCTCGCGCCCGGCAGCCTTCCTTTGCTCGGCCATGTGCACCGGCTCGCCCGCGACCCGCTTCCGTTCATCACCTCACTCCGTGAACACGGCGGCGTCGTACGCATACGTATAGGTATGACGCCCGCCTACGTGGTCACCGACCCGGCTCTCACCCGCCAGGTGCTGGTGACGGACGCGCCGGACTTCGCCAAAGGCGGCAAAATCATCGATGCCTTGCGTGTCTTCTTCGGGGACGGCCTCGCCACCGTTGCCGACGGCGACACGCACCTTCGCAACCGACGCCTGATGCAGCCCATGTTCAACAAGGCACACATCGGAACCCGCAGCCCCGCCATGATCGACCAGGTGCGCTCGATGGTGACCGCCTGGCCCGAAGCCACCCCCCGCGACGTGTTCGCGGACATGAACGACGTCGCCCTCGCAGTCTTCCTCGCCGCCCTGTTCGGCACCGATCTGCCCGACCATCTGCAGAGCGACTTCACCACACTCATGCCCGACATCATGAAGGGGACCATCCGTCAGACCGTCCTCCCGTCCTGGATGACCAGGCTGCCGCTGCCCGCCAACCGGGCGCACGCCGACCGCGTCCGGCGACTCCGCGAGCTAGTCGACCAGGCCATCGACCACCGCACAGCCCCCACGCCCGCGTCCGGCGAAACGCCAGAACCTGCAGGGTGCCCCCACGTCCCCCGACAGCAGCAAGAAGCCGGGCTGTTCGACACCCTGCTCCACGCGGAGCAGCTACTGACGCACCAACAGCTCCAGGACGAGGCGATCACGCTCCTGACCGGCGCGATCGAAACCACAGGGACCACCCTGGCCTGGGCGCTGTACGAGATATCGCAGAACCCCCGGGTCGAGGAGCGCCTCCGCGCAGAACTCGACGCCGTCTGCCCCGGCCGCCCGCTCGCCCCCGCCGACCTGGACCAGCTTCCGTACACACGGCGCGTTCTGCAGGAAAGCATTCGCAAGTACGGGCCCGCTTGGATGGTGACCCGAACTGCGACTCGGGACGTCGTTCTTGGGGGGCACCACGTTCCGCAGGGCGCGGACGTTGTATGGAGCCCCTACCTTCACCAGCACGACCCGGCATGCTTCCCCGACCCGGACGTCTTCGACCCGGACCGCTGGACAGCTGAGCGTGCCCCCCTCACACGAGGATCCTTCCTCGCCTTCGGGGACGGCCGGCGCAAATGCATCGGAGAGAACTTCGCCTGGATCGAACTGCAGATCATCCTGGCCACGATCCTTCAGACATGGCCCCGGCTGGAACTCACCTCACGCCCACCAAGGGCCCAGGCCGTGGTCACCGTCAAACCGGACGCGATGACACTGGCGTTCCACCACGACGCCATCGCGCGGACGCCTGGTGCATGCCGCTCCGTCCGGCCGGACGGCAGTGCGTAGCCATCGCTTGCCTCCGGCGAGTTCGGCTACGCCCCGGCGCCGGCAGTCCGGCCGTGGTGCCGGCCCCTCCCGCGTCGAGCAGTTGGTGCCGCACCGAGCCTTCTGGGGGCTGAAGGGGTGGAGTGGAAGCCGTAGTCCCCGTCGTCGTTCCAGTCGACCGGCGTCC
The DNA here is from genome assembly GCF_042270185.1 of Streptomyces sp. NPDC055962. Taxonomy (NCBI): domain Bacteria; kingdom Bacillati; phylum Actinomycetota; class Actinomycetes; order Kitasatosporales; family Streptomycetaceae; genus Streptomyces; species Streptomyces sp. NPDC055962. The sequence goes on along the minus strand of NZ_JBHJYN010000006.1, from coordinate 274,723 downwards.
CCTCCGCCCTAGGCCGCGCCGTGCGGCCGAGTCGCTCCATCGAGCAGTAGCGGTTCCGGCAGGGAGGATTCGGCACGCATGCCTCCTGCTCGGTCCGCCCGTGCGCCCTGCTCCTGTCGGGCCACACGGACGGTCCGTCGAGCAGGCTAGGCGAGCACCCACCGGGGCGGGTGCTCGCCGTCGGCCGGGCAGACGAAGACGTGCAGGTCCCGGTCCCGGCCGAACCGCAGCCGGGTGGGCTGGGCAAGAGAGGACCAGTCCTGGATCGAGGCTTTCCCGTCGAGAGCCGGATCCCGGTCCTCGCACGGCACCCAGCTGTGCGATCCCGCGTCCGTCTCCGCGCCCTCAGCAGTCAGCAGCAGCCGCATGGGAGTCGAACAGGAGTCGCAGTCGACGGCCATCGGCCCTGTCGAGGCCCAGCTGGGGTAGCCGCCGACCCGCCAGCCGGGCGGGATCGACAGGTCGCTCTGGTAGCTGAGGGCATGAGGGCCGCGCTCCGAGATCTGGGCGTCGTCCCATGCGTCGATGCGTGCGATCAGTGGGGCCGGCAGCACGCCGTCCTCCGCCCAGGGGTAGGTGTCGACTTCCTCCGGGTGCAGGACACACGGCTCGGGAAGCTCCTGCTCCGCTCGGAGCAGAGGCGTTCGGGGCGGTGGATCGAGGAAGCGTCCAGCGTGCTCGGTCTCGTCCGTCTTGCGCCACCGCAGATGGTAGCGGCGCTCGAGATGAGGACCATGTGTGAGCGGGCAGCGGAAGATCTGCGCCAGGTCCGCTCCGTCGGGCCCGGACGCCAGGCCGGGGACATCCCGGCGGAAGAACTGCGCCAGCCCTGCGAAGGGCACCGGCCCCTCCGTCCCGGGCGATTCGGCGTCGGGCCACGGCCGGCTCGGCGGCCACCCGCCCGAGTCCCGGGCACTGCGGATCTCGTCCGGCGCGTAGCCCTCGGTCTCGATCCGGTGCTGCTCGTGGCAGACCGGCCACGGGTCGTCGTACGGCCACAGCAGGGGCCCGCCGACGTGGCTGTCCCGTATGCCGGGCGCCCCCGGCCGGGGGTGCAACCGCGTGACACGGCCCCGGTAGGCGGCCAGTTCAGGGAAGACGGCCTCCACGGAGATCGGTCTGGCCGGTGTGGTCCTGGTCATGCGCAGACCGTACGCGGCGGGAAGGTCGGCAGGCGAACGGATTGCCGGGCGCGGACCCGGTCCCCCGGCCGTCCGGCTGCGGTGTGCGCGGCCCTGCCCGCGGGCCGTCGTGGCACGCGAGTCGCTGAGCCCCGGACACGCAGCACGACGGCCGTCCGTGCGTCCGCCGGAGCACCTCCGGGGGCGTTCCTGGGCGGGCGGAGGGTGGTCAGGCTCCGTGCATCACAGGGCCGATCAGCGTGCCGGCGGCGACCTTCAGCCTGCCTTCCGCGAACGAGGTGCCGGGGATCTGCCCGTCCGGGGCCTGCAGCGTGAACGACGCTTCGTCCGCGGAGATCTGGCGGGCGTCGTCGGGGACCTGTACGTCGAAGTGCACCGGGTGGCCGGGGCCGAAGGTCACCGTCGTGTGCTGGTCGCCGTAGCGGCCGGCGGTGACACCGGTCTGCGTACCGCGGTCGGAGAACCGTACGCCGGTCGGCGAGCCGGCCAGTTCGCAGGCGTCGTAGCCGCGCGGAGCGGTCAGCGTGACACGGTAGTGGTGGTGCCCCGAGCCGGCGGGCGCCTCGGTGATCTCCGCGGTGTGGTTGGCCGGACGGCATGCGGAGGGTGCGGTGCCGGATGTCGCCGCCGGGGAGGCCTGAGCGACCGTGGGGGCCGCTGAGGCGAGCAGCACGGCGACGATGGTGACGGCGGTCCTGCGGTCGGTACGCATGAGGGCTCCTTGCCTGGTGCGACGGTCCGGGGCGTCGGCCCCCGGGCCGCTGGTCGATGAGATCTCTGCCCCCGCGAGCCCACGGTGACTGTCCCAAGATCGTCACGACCGTGACGGCGGGGTCCACGACGACCGGCCGGCATCCCGCCTGCCTCCTATGAGCCCGCGGCCGCTCGGCCCAGGCGCACCAAGGAGACCAGTCCGCCGGGGCCGAGGAGGAGCACCCAGAGCGCGGGCTGCCCCGGCGAGGAACGGTCCGCCGCGACGACGAGCGCCACGGTGGCGGCCAGGTGGACGGAGGCGAAGACGAGTCGGACGGTGCGGCGGCGCAGCGGGAGCAGGGCGAGCAGGAGCCAGAGCAGGCCGATGAGAAGGACGAGCAGGATGAGTCCCATGGGCCGGGGGGCCTCCAGACGGAACGGGACCGGCCGGTCGCGCGAGGCGGCCGGCCGGTCGTGGGTCGGAGTCGGACGGGGTGGTCAGTAGCTGCTGTACCCCGCATCGAGCGGAATGCTCTTGTCGAGACAGAAGTGTGCCGGAGAGGGGTCGGTACCGGCGGACGCCGGTGCCGTGATGTCCCAGGGGTTACCGCTCTGGTCGGTGCCGAAGTTGCACGGCCCGTAGGGGTTGGGCCACAGCGGATAGTCCTGGTTGGGGTCGGGGATCTTGCTGAAGTCCTGGAAGTCTCCCTTGATCACGGGTGATGCGCCGCCGGCGGAGCCGTCCAGGTTCATGGCCTTGCCGTCCAGGTAGAGGTACTGGTCGGGCATGTGGCTGGAGCGCAGGTAGGGGCGTCCGCTCACCTTGCGTACCGATCCGTCGGCACAGACCTTCAGGCTCAGTTCCTGCCAGATGGGGGGCGCCTGGCCGAAGGCTGTGCCGACCAGGGGCGAGAGCAGCTCGGTCTGGAAGAAGTTGGACCAGATGCCGTGGGCCAGTTCGGCCACGGCGTCCGGCACCCGGCTGTCGCTGTCGGCCTTCTTCTGCCAGTTGTCGACGTTCTGCTTCGGTGCGTCGGCGCTCAGCATGGGCCGGTAGCCGATGGAGCCGCCGGAGGCGTACAGGGTGGCCACGCAGGTGCCGCCGGTGTCGACCGGCGTGTCGTCGTCCTTCACCACGGTCGGCTTCTTACCCGCGTACGAGTACGAGCGGCCCGGCAGGACGCCGGTGGCCAGGGGGTCGGCGGCGTGGTTCTTGTTGTCGTGCTGGTTGAGGTTCTTCACCGAGTAGCGCAGGTCGGGTTTGGCGATGCCGTAGTCCGTGGCGATCGCGGAGAAGGTGTCCGTCATGAACTTCGGCAGGTGCGTGTTGCCGGTGCGGTTGCCGTAGTCGACGTACTCACTGCCCGGGATGACGGTGCCGGCGGCGTCCTTGACGAACGAGACGGTGGTCCGTGAGCGGATCTTGTAGGAGTTGTCGTCGGTGTCGAACCGGGTCGGTTTGGAGGAGCTGGTCGGCCGGTCGGTGTAGGGGTTGGCGAAGCCCACCCAGGTGCCCTGGCTGGTGCCGTCGGGGTGGTTGACCGGGTCGGTACCGGCGGCTGTCACCTGCGAGCGCCAGGCTGTCATGGCACTCTTCGTCGCCGGCATCACGCACCCGGTGGTCGGGCCTGCCGTGCACGAGGGCAGGGCGGTGATGCGGCCGGTCAGGTCCATCCCCCAGTCGTAGAGGTTCTGGCGTCCGGTGAGCGGTCCGCCGATCCAGGACGCGGGGGCGGAGGTGTCGATGTTCTGGTCCTCGTCGAAGACGGCCACGGCGTCGACGCTGCGTTCCACGTAGGTGCCGGTGATGGGCACGAACGCCACGGCGTCGAAGGCGATGTCCTCGTCGCCCGTGCCGTCGGAGGTGACGGAGCTGAGGGTGACCTTGGGGACGTTGCCGAACATGAAGGCACCGATGGACACCCACCGGTTGCCGTTGCCCGGCTGGCGGACGATACGGGAGCGCACGCCGTTCTTGGTGGTGACGTCGTACTGGGCGAGCTGGGTCTGCGCCCCGTGGTCGGGCAGGTGGACCAGGACGCGGGCCGGCTGGCTGAGCGTCTTGTTGAGGGTCCAGGTCCCGGTGACCTTCATCTTGCCGCCTTCGGCACCGGCCTGGCGGGTGTGGGCGAAGGAGAAGTGACCGCCGTAGCCCGCTCCCAGCTGGTGGAAGTCGATCTTCGAGGGATAGAGGCCCTTGGAGTCGGCGGCGAAGTTGAGGCCGAACGTGCCCTGGTTGCTGGTGGGTGTGGTGCAGCCGGGCCGGATCGACGGTGTGCCGTCCGGGAGGTCGTCGATGACGAGGGCACCCGAGGGGAGGCCCGAGGTGGAGCAGTTGGGCGGGTAGGGGGTGCCGTCGGGCTGTTCGGCGTAGGTGCTGTCGAAGCGGACGAGCTCGTTGCCGCAGGAGTAGGAGCAGTCGCTCTTCCAGGTGCTGCTCTGGTGGTACCAGCACTTCAGGTCGTACTGGCCGGAGGCGTTCTTGTGGGCGCAGGGGCCGGCCTTGGAGCCTGCCACCTCCGGGGCGTTGGGCGTGTACGACTTGCCCGGCTCGCAGGTGTTGCTCGCGTCGCAGAACTGGTTCACGGGCGGCTTGGCGTTGGCGCGGTTGAGCGGGGCGGTGACCACGTCACCGTTCCACCAGGCAGGGCGGTACGCGGAGATGGGGGTGTTGGGGGCCTCCAGCAGCTCCGGCGGGTGGCCCGCGAAGCCGATCACCTTCTCCGGGTAGGGCCAGTCCTGCGGGTGAGCGGCGTCGGCGTAGGTGGTGTCCATGAAGGAGGCACGGTTGGCCGGGTACTCGGGGTTGGCGGGGTTGTTGGCCCATCCCACGCCCCAGGCCCCGCTGTTCTTGGCGCTGTCGGCCTGCGGGTAGAAGCCCGAGTTGTAGGCCCAGAGCGCGAAGAACCAGTTCTCGATCTTGACCGGATCACCGTTGTTGATCTTCATTCCGGCGCTGCGGATCTGGTTCCACTTGTCGGTGAGGATCTGCAGTCCGGCCGCGACGTTCACGGCGTAGTCCAGGGCGACGGCGCGCTGGGTCTGGTAGGCCCAGGCGGTGTCGGAGGGCCCCTTCTCCTTGCCGGCGAGGCGCATGTGGTCGGTCACCTGGGTGATGCCGTAACCGCAGTCGGCCTCGGCCCAGTTGATGTCCCAGTCGTCGGCGCTGCTGCTGTTGTAGATCTCCAGCCCGTAGTAGTTGCCGATGAGGGGGTTGGCGGTGACGCCCGGGACGGCGAAGCGCGCCGCCTGCCACATGTTGGACTCCTGGGCGGTGATGCCGAGCATCACCTGCGCCGGGACGTGATCGCCGTCGACGAGCGCCTTCTTCGGGAAGAGGGTCTGCGGCGCGTACGCCGGCATGCCGAGGTTCTTCCAGTTGGCAGGTCGCGACGCCTTGGCGTTCAGAGTGCCCATGATGGCCTGGTCGACGGCCCATTCCACCTGTCGCGGCTTGGGCTGCATCGCCTGGTTGCGGGGGTCGTTGCGCGGGACGGAGCAGTAGCGCTCGTCCTCGACGGGGTTGCTCGGCGAGGCGGCCGCGGCGAGGCCGTTCGCCGCCCGCGCCTTCTTCCCCGATCCCGTGCCCGTGCCCGTGCCGAGGCCCGGCGTGGGCGCCACGCCCTGCTCGGCGTCGGCGCCGACGACCGCGGCGGGGTCGACGACGAAGGTCATCGTGCGCTTACGGGCGGGGAGGCTGACACCGAGGGTGACGGGGCGGGGCTCCGCCGCCCCCTCGGAGGTCACCCTGGAGTCCTTGCCGTCCGCCCAGGCGGTCGTGGTGATGACGGCCCGGCCCTTGGTGGAGACGCGGGCCCCTTGGGGGGCGTCGAGCAGCCGCACCGCCTTGGGCAGGGCACCGGTGGTGGCACCGCGCTGGGCACCGGTGAGGTAGACCCGGCCGTCGGCGGAACGGGTCACGTCGACCGTGTCGAGCTTGCCGTGCCCCAGCGCCGCGGCCTTGCGCCCGGAGTCGGGGGACTTCAGCTGCCCGGCGGTCAGGTGCCGGGCGGTCGCCCGGTCACCGGAGCGGTCCAGGAAGGTCAGCCCGCCGTCCTGGTCGGGAGTGAGCCGGAAAGGTACGGCGTCGGTGGCAGCCAGGGTCGAGCGGCGGCCGTCGGCGGAGACGGAGACGATGCGGGAGGTGTCGGCCGCCACCATGCGCCCGTCGCCCGCGGGGACGGCGGAGGTGAGCTGTCCGGCGACCTTGACGGGGGCGGCGACCTTGCCGGTCGCGGCGTCCACACGCAGCAGTCTGGTCGAGGTCTTGTCCTCGCCGCCGCTCTGCGTGAGCACGGCGTCCTCGCCGGCGCCGCAGCCGGGGTTGTAGTAGGCCAGGCTGACCTGGCGACGGAGCTTGGTGACCTCGCCCGTGGTGAGGTCGACCACGGCGGCGAAGGCGCCGCGGGCGAAGAGTTCCGCCTTGTTGGTGAAGGTGCGGGGCGCGTAGACCACCACGGCCCGTTCGCCGGACTCCGTCACGCAGGCGTTGCCGATCCATGCGTCGGTGTCGAAGCCGGGCTCGGCGAGGGTGGCGGCCGTCCGCCAGGCGTACCCGGACCGCTCGTCGGCGACCAGCAGGTGCAGGCCCTGGGCGTCCCCCGTGGTGGTCCACATCCGGTCCCGCGAGGTGCGCCAGCCCGTGCCGAGCGTGGCATCGCGCTTCTTCTCCGGTATCCCGGCCTCCGCGGCGTCGGGCCGGCGCTCGGGCGCGCCGGCACCCTGTGAGCCGCTCCAGGGGGTGTCCGTCGCGGCGGCGCCGGACACGGCCGGCTCGGGGGTGGGGGCGGCTGCCGCCTGCAGGGTGCCGGCCAGCAGGCCGGCCAGCGCGACGGATACCGCCGCTGCGAGGCGGAGCCCGCCTCTGGATCTTGGCATGGGTGTTCCACTCTCTGTCTGCGCCGTTCGGCGCTCATCCGGCGCGAGCGGACACCCCGGGCACAGGCGGCTCGCAGCCGACCATGCTGGAGTCCGCCCGTCTCGGTACGCTCTCCCCGCCGTCTCGCGGACCGGGTGCCGGTGAGAACCTCGGTCCGCTCCCCCGCAACCGAGCTGCGGAGCAGCCGCCGCGCCACGGTGCGTCGGCCAGGAACGCGCAGCAACCTCCCCCCACCGGACCGGCGTCGGGGCGCTTGCCGGGGCGGCCCTGCTCCAGCAGCACGGACGGGCTGCGTCCTCCCCTCCCCCGTGCGGGACGGCGCAAGGACACGACGGGACGCCCGCCACCGCCCTGTCCCGCCCCGGCACCCCACTGAGGGCGCAGGCCGACGGCGCACCTCCGGCCAGGTCCCGCACACCGGGCATCGAGCGGCAGCCCTTCGCCTACAGTCGTCGGCGTGCCTGATCTCTCCTACCTCGCCGCCGTCCGGGAGTCCTACGACACCGTCGCCTCCGACTACTGCGAACGGGTCAAGCCCCCGCACGAGCTGGATCCGCTGTCACGAGGGATGCTGAACGTGTTCGCGGAGGTGGTACGAACGGCCGGACTCGGGCCGGTCGCCGACCTCGGATGCGGGCCCGGCAAGGTGACGGCCTACCTGGCCGAGCAGCGCGTGGATGCGTTCGGCATCGACCTGTCACCCGCCATGGTCGAGACGGCCCGGAGGGCCTACCCGCAGCTGCGTTTCGACGTCGGCTCGATGACATCGCTCCCCATCCAGGACGACGAACTCGGTGGCGTCCTCGCGTACTACTCCACCCACCACACGCCACCGCCGTTGCTGCCTCTCCTGTTCGGTGAGTTCCACCGTGCTCTGGCTCCCGGTGGCTCTTTGATGCTGGCCGGTCACGTGGGTGCGGACCAGCATCTGCGTCCGACCCAGGCCTACGGCGGGAATCCGGTGTCCTACGAGTCCTATCTGCTGCCGCCCGACCGGATCGCCGATCTCCTGGTGGAGGCCGGACTCGTTCTCACGGCGCGTCTGGTGGAGGAACCCGGCGAGGGAGCCACAAGGACGTTCGCCACCTTCCTAGCCCACAAACCCGAAGGGTGTTGAGGCCGGGCTGTCGGAGGCTGCGCAGCGGAGCCGGTGCGCTGTATGCGGGGTTCGAACCACCGGACGGGCTTCGAGGGCATGCGCGGCGGAGGGCAAACCGGGTTCGGACACGGCACCGCACGGGGCCGGTGTGGCACCCCTCGGAACACCCTGCCCCCGGCGTTCCGCCCGAACGGGCATCGCGCGGTTCTCCGGTCCGCCGGCCTGAGTAGCATGCGCAGCATCGTTCAAGAAGAGGAGTGATGGGTTGTGACCAGCCGATCCGCCACCACACTCCGGTCGCGGTATGTCGCTCAAGCCGCGTCGGACCTGGAGGAGAACCACCGCCGACAGCAGGAACTGGCCGAAGAGCTGGCGCTGTTGAAGCAGGAGGAAGCTCTCCTCTCCGACATCCTGAACCTCGCGGAACGCCACGACGTCACGTCGGACACGTCGCGCCTGCCCGGACAGGCACAGCGCGGGGCGGTCCTCACACCCGCGCGGCCCGCAGGCGAGACCGAACCGGTGTCCGCCATCCCGCCGGGCCCCGCGTCCAAGGGGGCTGCGGGTGCGGTCGAGAAGACCCGGGAGCCCATCGCGAAGGCTGCTCCCCCGCAGCCGCTGCTCGGCGACGTCCTCCTGAAGCTGCTCAGCACCCACGAGGAGCCCCGCCTCGCGAGGGAGCTGCGCGACGAGCTGCTGGAGAAGCACCCCGGGCGGATGCCGACACCGCAGGTCGTGCGCAACACCCTGGAGTCGCTCGTGGCCAAGGGACGCATCCGGCGCCACAAGCAGCAGCGTTCCGTCATGTATGTCCTGGTCGAGACAGCCCCGGACGACGCAGGTACCGCGTGAGGGATCGGCATGCGTCCTCCCTCGTGCCGGCACGAGCCCGGGACCTCGGTCGGCCCCGGCGGTCCGGGGCGGCCGGCGACAGGAAACGGAAATAATCCCGAGCGAGATCCTGCGGCTGACACGCGTCCGGAATCGCGGCCGGGTAAGTATGATCAAGCGATGTCTGACATGACGGAAACCACGCCCGGCTGGCTCACCACGGACGAACTGGACATGGCCAGGGCCCGGATGCCCGTCCTGTACGTCGAGGCCGTCCCTGTGCGGGTGGACGAGAGCGGCGACGTCACCAGCATCGGGCTGCTCCTGCGGATCGGCACCGACGGGACCATCAGCCGCGCTCTCGTCTCCGGCCGCGTCCTGCACCACGAGCGCGTCCGTGACGCCCTGCTGCGCCACCTGGAGAAGGACCTCGGCCCCGTGGCCCTGCCGCGTGTTCCGGCGTCCCTCCAGCCCTTCACCGTTGCCGAGTACTTCCCCACCACGGGCGTCACCCCGTTCCACGATCCGCGCCAGCACGCGGTCTCCCTCGCCTACGTCGTGCCGGTGACCGGGGATTGCCGCCCGCGGCAGGACGCGCTGGACCTGGTCTGGTTCAGCCCGCAGGAGGCGGCCTCGCACGCCGTGCAGAACGAGATGCCGGGCGGCCACGGCGTGCTGCTCAAGCAGGCCCTGGCCCACATGGGGCACGCCTACTGAGACTCCGGCGGTTCCGGGCACGCCTCGGAACCGCCGGCTCGGCCGGAGGGGTCCGCCTGGGATCCGAGAGGACGGTGCAGTCGCCGCCACCCCGCTCGGAGGGTCCATCCGTGTGCCGTCCCGCTCCCCGCGACCCGACCCTGACCGAACCGGACCGTCTGCACGGCTGCTCACTGCGGAGCGGCCTCCAGCACCGCCCGGCCCAGCCCCGTCCGGTGGTGGAACACCCGTACGCCCTGACGCTGCGACAGCAGCAGGCCCGCCTCGCGCAGCACGGTGGCGTGCCGGCTCGCCGTCGACGGCGCGAGGCGCAGCGCCGCGGCGATGTCCATGGTGGTCATCGGGTGGTCCAGCATCCGGAGCAGCTCGGCACGGGTGGCACCGATGAGCTGTGCCAACGGAGCGTGGCCTCCGGTGCGGTTGCGTTCGAGCCAGCCGGGCGCCGGCGAGAGGGGGTGGACGAGGACGGGTGGCAGTTCTTCGTCGACGAGGGCGAGTGGGGCGCGCACGCAGAAGAAGCCGGGGACGAGTGTCAGCGTCCGTCCCCGCAGGCTCAGTTCACGTTCGACGGGATACGGGGCGCGGAGCCTGCCCTCCCGGTAGCGCCATCCGGGCAGGTGGTCGTACCCGGTGAGCAGGCCCTCCGCGCCGTGGCTGAGGACGGCCTGGGCGCGTACGGTCCGGTCGGCTGCCGCCTGCGCGCGCATCGCGGTGAGGTAGGGCTCGACGGCGACCTGGTGGTAGGCGCGCAGGGCCGCGCCGAGGCGGCGCAGTGCTTCGGGGGCCCCCTCGGCGAGCGTGCGCAGCCCGGCCGGGACGGGGCCCGCGGTGTGTGCGTGGAGCCGGGCGATCTCCGCGCGGAGGCGGTGCCGGGGTGTGGAGAGCAGCCGGTCGAGCCCGGTCTCCAGGTCCGTGTCCCCGCGGCCCGGTGTCAGGAAGTCGGGGAAGTAGGAGCCGTCGGGGCAGAGGCGTGTCAGCGCGCGGGTCGTGGGGACGAGACCGGCGCGCCGCAGGGAGGCGCCCACTTCGGCGCGCCACGGCCCGTAGGCGAGGGGTACCTGCCGGTTCTGGAGGAGGTGCAGGCTCAGCGCGGTCTCCCAGAGCGGGTCCACGCCGGACGCGACGCGTAAGCGGGCCAGTTCGTGGCTCGTGAAGTCCACCCGTAGCACAGCGCACCCCCGGTGGTCACGGGCGCTCGGTGAGGCCCGCCCAGCGGCACTCTACGCGCATCACTTGAGTGACGCATGCATGTCAGCGAGTGGAGACGAGGGGCGGTGTCCGTTCGGCTGGAATGCACGACGGCCCGACCGGAACTCGCCCCGGCCGGACCACGTGCACCACCGCCGCGGATCAGCAGATCGGCACGCCGGGCAGCTGCGCGGCGGGGTGATCGATGTAGATGTTGCTGATGAACCCGTTCTGGTCGCGCAGCTTGCTCCACCAGTTGTTGCTGTATCCCTCGGCGTTGACCGTGTCGCCCTGCTTCTGGCACAGCACGCGCACGGCTGTCGGTCCGGCGAGGGTGGTCACCACGGGCGCGCTGACGCGGGCGTCGGCACGGACGTTCACACCGCTGCCCCAGGTGTTGAACGGCACGCCACTGCCGCCGCAGCCGTTGTCACTGGTGAGGTAGGCCTGGTTGTAGCTGCCGGGGTAGGAGAGGCCGGCACCGTTGATGACGATGTTCTGGCCCACCCCGTTGAGCAGTTGCTCGTAGTGGATGTGGGCCCCCGAGGAGTTTCCGGTGCTGCCGGTCACACCGATCTGCTGCCCCTGGGCCACGGACGCGCCGCTCGGTACGGAGTACGCGGAGAGGTGGAAGTAGTACGTCGTCCAGCCGCCGCCGTGGTCGATGGCTATGTAGTTCCCGGCACCGCTCGGCTGCGAGTACCGGGTCGCCGTGCCGGCCGCCGATGCGAGCACCGGAGTGCCCGCCGTCGTGCCGCCGTCGGCGCGTACGAAGTCGAGCGCACGGCGCACCTCGGCGGAGTGGTGGCTGTACGTCCATCGCTGGCCGCAGGGGTAGGGCGCCTTGAAGACCGGCGCCGCCGTGGCACCGGTCTCCCCGGCCTGCGCCGGGACCGCAGAGAGGCCGGTCAGGGCCATCAGGGCCACGACGAACAGGGCGGGAAGACGTCTGAGAAACCTCACGAATGCTCCTAGGTGGGGGAGGCGGCCCGGACGCGGCCGGGCCGAGGCGCGGTGAGACGTCGGGAACGTAGCGGGGGCCCGTCCCGCTGACAAGCGTGCGTCGCCCTCCTTCGACCAGGAACGAATTCCTTGCGCCTCCCACCCGGCCGCTCCACCGTGGCGTCCACGTGCCACAGCGTCACCGGACCGCCGGCCCGGTGCGTCCGTGCCCCGAAGGAGCCCCCCATGCCTTCGCTCCGTCCAGCCCGCCGGGCGTCGTTCCTCGGCGCCGCTCTCACGACCACCGCAGGACTCCTGCTCACACTGACGGGGGCCGCTGCGGCCTCACCCGCCGTGGCCCCGGCCGCTCCCGCCTCGCCTGCCGCCGTCCGCAGCGGTCCGTCGGCCGCGCCTCCGCCCGCCGGACCCGCGCTGGCGGGACCCGAAGCCGAGCCGGCGACGACCGGAACGGAGAACCACAGCGTCGTGGACATACCCGCCGACGTCACAGCGGGCGTCGCGGTGTTCGACCGGCTCACCGGCCGCTTCACCGAATCCGTCCAGGCGGACCGCGCCTTCCGATCCGCGTCCGTGGTCAAGTTGCTGCTCGCACTGGACTTCCTGTGGAACCGGGGACCCGGTTACGAGGTGCCGCAGGCGGACCGGGACAGGCTCGATGCCATGCTGAGCAGGAGTGACGACGCCGCCGCCGGCCACTACTGGTCCGCGGGTGGCGGCAGCGCGGTCATCTCCCGCATGGTGCCTCGTCTGGCTCTCACCGGTACGGCACCGCCGCCGGCCGGCTACCCGGGTTACTGGGGCTATACGGCGACCACGGCCGCCGACACCGTCCGCGTCTACCGCTACCTCCTCGACACGGCACCGGCACCGGTGCGCGATCTCGTCCTGGGAGCCCTGCACCGCTCCGAGCGGTGCGCAGCCGACGGCTTCGACCAGGGATTCGGGCTGCCGTCCGCGTTCGACGGCCCCATGGCCGTCAAGCAGGGATGGTCCGGCTTCAGCTCCGGCGGCTGCGTCTCCTCGGGGACGCCGACTCCCGCGCCCTCACGCGTCGCCGGCCAGGACCCCCGTGCGTCCAGACCGGCGAACGGTGTCGAGGGAGGCGGTACCCGCCGTGGGACCGGTGCCACGCCGCCCTCCGGGGGCGCCTCCGCCGATGCGGTGGACCTGACGTCCGAGGCGCTCCACACCACCGGCACCGTGGGGCCGGACGACCGGACGGTGGTCGCGGTGCTCACCCTGCACCCTGACGGCACCCCGTACGGAACCGCCTACAGCAAGGTCACCGCCCTCACCGGTTCCCTGAACGTGCCCGGGGCCGTACGCCCTTCCGGCACCCGGTTCAGCACCTGGGGCAGTGGCGTCCGTGTCCGCGCGGCCGCCACGACCTCCTCCACCGCCCTCACCACGCTGCCTGCCGGAGTGGACGTCCTCGTCGCCTGCCAGCAGCAGGGCGGTCAGGTGTCGGTGCCGCCCTACGTCAACGACTGGTGGGCGTATCTGCCCCAGTACGGCGGCTGGATCACCAACGTCTACGTCACCTCCCCGGGCAACACGCTTCCGGGCGTGCCCCGCTGCTCATGACGCCTTCCCCGCCCCCACCGAGAAGGAGGCGCACCGTGCGCCGCAACCAGAGACCGAACGCCCCCACTCTCCCCGTACGCCGAGGAGCGGCCGTCCTCGCGTCGCTGTCGGCCGTCGTGGCTCTGACCCTCACGGCCGGACCGGCCGCCGCCCGCGACGCCGTACCCGCAACCGCGTCTCTCGGGACCGTCAGCTGGCAGGCGGACCTGTCCGCACCGGCGGCGGACACGACGAATCTCAGCCGCACCGACGGCGGACTGCGTCTCCACGACCCCGGCCTGAGGCCCGCTTCCTCCCGCTCCACTCAGGGGCAGGGCACGATCCTGCTTCCCGTACGTGTGCTCGACCGCGCCGTCGACCGGATCGCGACCGACCTCGAGGCCACCGTCCCCGGCGGAGCACGGGTCGCCGTCGACGTACGCGGACGGGACGGGCTCGGCCGGTGGACCGAATGGCGCGAGGCGCGCGACGGCAGCCCCGCCCTGCTGCCCCGGGCGGTCACGCGTGTGCAGACCCGGATCACCCTGAACGCCGCACCGAAGGGCGCCGCACCGGTCGTCAGTTCCCTGCGTCTGACCGCCGGACTCGACGGCACGCCGAGGAAGGCCGAGGCCGCGGAGGCCCTCTCGGCCACGGTGTACGCGACCCGGGAGGGCCTGGTCGGCGGCACCACGGCGAACGGGCATGTGATCGTTCCGAACGACCACTTCGTGGCGTTGCCCTCCCGGCGTGGCCTCTCCCCGAAGGGCAGCGGGCAGTACTCGGTGCGCGTCTGCGGGCCGGTGCGCTGCGAGACCGCCCCGGTGTGGGACGTCGGTCCGTGGAACACCCGTGACGACTACTGGAATCCGTCCTCCGTCCGCGAGTCCTTCAAGGACCTGCCGCAGGGCAGGCCCGAAGCTCAGGCCGCCTACCAGAACGGCTACAACGGCGGATTGGACGGGTCGGGCCGCCGGGTGCTCAACCCGGCCGGCATAGACCTGGCCGACGGGACCTTCTACAACGTCGGCCTGAACAACAACGGCTGGGTGACCGTCACGTATCTCTGGACCGGCACCGGCGCCCCGACCAAGTCGTTCCCGACCTGGGGCACCGCCGTCAACATCCGTCAGCAGGCCACCAGCGCCTCCACCCGCGTCGCCCAGCTCCCCGGCCCCACCACGGTGCGCGTGCAGTGCCAGGTGCACGGCCAGCTCGTCGAGGCCGACGGCCACAGCAACGACGCGTGGTCCTACCTGCCGGACTACGGCGGATACATATCGAACATCTTCATCGATGTCGCCGACAGCTGGCTGCCCGGCGTGCCCAACTGCTGACCCCTCACGTCCGGATCACGGACCCGCGCGCCGGCGCGGGTCCGTCGGCGTACGTGCGCGGATCCTCGGTGCACCGGAAAAGGAAGCGCGGGAGAGGGTCCCCCGCTGGCAGGATGGCCACGCCCTCGTCTCCCGTGGAAGGACCCGACACACCGTGGCCAGTGCCGTCACCCTGATCCGTTCCGCCTCCCTGTCCCAGGTCGCGGAGTACGCCTACGCGGCGACGGCGCCCGCCGAATCACGCCTGATCTTCCTCGCCGGGGCGTGCCCGCTGAACGAGGACGGCTCCACGGCGGCGGTCGGGGACTACGCGGGCCAGGCGGCGAAGGCCGTCGAGAACATGCGGATCGCCCTCGCCGCGTCCGGCGCGACACTCCAGGACGTCATCTGCACACGGGTTCTCGTCGCCTCGTCGCGCCAGGAGGACCTGGTCACCGCGTGGAAGGTGGTCCGGGAGGCGTTCGCCGACCACGACGTGCCCAGCACCCTGATGGGCGTCACCGTGCTCGGCTACAGGGACCAGCTGGTCGAGATCGAGGCTGTCGCCGCGGTGCTCGACTGAGAGCGGGAGGCGACGGGCTCCCGAGCTGCTCCCCTGGTACCCGAGGACCATGTGCGAGGCCAGGTCCGGGGGCGACGACAGTACGTCACACCTGAGCAGCCGAAGTCACCGGGCGCTGCTCAGCCCGTCCTCCGCACCGGCCCCAGGAACCGTCGGTTCAAGCCTTCGGTCCGGAGACTGTCCGGGTACCTCCAGGCCGCGGACCGTCCCCGAGGGCGATCTCCCGGCGCACCTCCGCAATGGTCTCCGGATCCCCTTCGACGTCGATGAGGATGTCCAGCGCTTCGTGCCGGTGGGCCGTCGCCCCTTCGGTGTCGCCGCCGGCGCCCAGGGTCTCGGCGAGGTTGAGCAGAGATGTCGCCTCACCGGCCTGGTCCCCTGCCGCCCTGCAGATGGCGATGTCTTCGAGGATCGCCTCCGCCGACTCCTCGTATCGCTGGAGCTCACGCAGACCGATGCCCAGGTTGTTCAGCGCGCAGCCCTGCCTCACTTCATCACCCGCGCTCCTCAGGACCTCCGCCGCGGATCGCAGTGCGGCGACGGATTCGTCGTACCTCTCCGCAGTCGCGAAGCTGTTGCCCGCGTTGAAACGGAGTCTTCCTTCCCAGTCCGGGTGCCGGGCCCCGCCTGCCAGTTCGGCCGCCCGCAGGAGCACCTCCCCGGCATCTCCACGATCGGTGATCCGGTCGGCTGCGAGCATCGCCAGGATGATCTGGTTCTCCCCGGCATCCGGCTCATCCGCGTCGGGATGCGCCGCGAAATGCACGGCGGCGCGCACATGGCCGACGACCGATTCGGCAAGCGCGCCCGTCTGCGATTGGCAGAAGGCCAGGTTGTTCATCACCTGGGCGGCGTGCGTCTGGTTCTCGACACTTCCGGAGCAGGCGACGGCACGGCAGCTGACATCCAGGAGGGCGCTGTAGTCCTCGATCTCCTGGAGCGCCCTGCCTGCCTCTGCGAGGGCAACGAACTCACGCGCCGGTTCTCCCACGTCGTGGCAGAGTTCCGCGACACCGCTCCACACCTCTGCCGCCTCATCCTGACGGCCCGATGCGGCCAGGACGCCGCCCAGGTTCGCCGCTGTCGTGATGCCCATGTGCGGGAAGCCGTACTCCCGGAACAGGTCCACCGACCGCCGGAAAGCGGCTATGGACTGATCCTTCTCGCCCATGTCCGACAGCGCGTTACCGAGATTGTTCAGACAGACCGCCTCCAGGTAGGTGGAGCCCCCCACGGCGCCCACTGCTTCCGCCGCGCGGCGGTGCGCCTCCGCAGCCTCTTCCGGCCGGTCGAGCAGGCGCAAGGAGTTGCCGAGGCTGGTCAGCGCGGAGCTCTTGTTGCCGAGATCTCCCACTTCGTCGAACAGCGAGACAGCCGCCCGGGACTGCGCCACGGCCTCCGGCAACCGGCCCGCTCCGCGGTAGGCCATGCTGAGCGTCAGACGCACCACGCCTTCGCGCTCCGGCATGCTGCGGGTGACCCCCAGCATCGAGCGCAACGGTGCCACGGCTTCCTGCGGTCTGCCTGCGCTGATCAGCGCGCCTGTATGGATGACAAGGGCGTTCAGCTGGGTAGCAGGGTTGTCTTCCGCCCGTGCCCATTCGACCACCCTCTCGGTAAGGGGAAGGAACTCCTTGCCAAGATCGGGGTGCGCGATGATCTCGAGCTGGGGGAAGACGATGTCGAAGGCGACATCGCCCCGTCCGTCCGACAGGGCGAGCAGACCCACCGCGATGGCGTTCGTCCGTTCCGAGTTCAACCAGTTCATGGCCTCCTGGCTGCTCGCGAACTCCCCCTCCCGCCCGAGCGCTTGCGCACCGGACAACGCGCGGCTCGCGGCATGGACACGGCTCTGGTAGAAGGCGTAGAGCCGCTTACGGACGGCCTCGGACTCCACGGGATGCCGCCCCGCCTGTTCCTGCGCGTAGATCCGCAGCAGGCTGTGCATGGCCCAGGCGTCCGTCGCTCCCGGAACGATCACACTCTCAACGAGATGGGCCCGGGCGAGCGACCGCAGTGCGCGCCTGGCGACGGGCGGGGTGCGGTCGACGAGTGCGGCCGCCGTCACGCCGGCCACGTGTGATCCAGGGTGGACCGACAGCGACCGGAAGGTCTGGGCCTGGCCCTCCGTGAGACGCCGGTACGAGACGTCGAAGGCCGCACGGACAGGTGCGTCGATGCCGTCCGAGGAGAGGGCGTCCAGGCGCATACGTGTGTCCGCGAGCTCGTCGGCCAGGTCACCCGCCGTCAGATTCCGTTCAGGTCCCAGCAATGAGGCCATGGTGTGCAGGGCGAGTGGCAGCCCTCCGCACAGCTCGGCCACGCGCAGGGTGTCCCGGCTCCGCTCGGCGAAGCGCCTGTCGGCCGGGTGAGCGATGCGCAGACATACGTCGATCAGTGTCACCGACTCGTCTGCTGGTAGCACCGCCAGCTGCACCAGTCCGGCATCCAGCCCGGTCAGCACGTCCCGCGACGTGATGACCATGCGGTGACGCGACGGGCCGGGCACCAGTTCGGCCACCTGCCCGACGTCCGCGACATCGTCGAGCACGACGAGAACCGGGGTTCCGTTGCGCTCGAGCCCGGTCAGCAGCTCGTGCCAGATCTCCGCTGCGTGCTCGGGATCGCCGGCCACCCCTCCGAGGCCGAAGGCGCCGAGCAGGCGTCCCGCCAGGTCGGTGGCGCCGACAGCTGGGCCGGGCCCGTACCCGCGAGCGTTCAGGAAGCACATTCCTCCCCGGAACCATCCGCGTCCGTGTGCCTCACGGGCCGCGTGGAGTGCCAGAGCCGTCTTGCCGACCCCTCCCATGCCCGTGATCAGTACGGACGTCGCCGAAGGGCCGGCGGTCTCCCTGGGTTCGAGGAACTCCAGCACCGTACGCTCTTCGGCGTTCCGCCCGACAAATGCCGTGGGCGCAGGCGGCAGCCGCACCGGTGTGCGCCGCGCCGTGACCGGCAGGTGGTCCGGCAAGGCCCCGGTGTCCGGCCCTGTGGCTGGGTCCGCGCCCACCGCACGGCCCGACCACAGGCCGCCGACCGTGCCCTCCGGGGCCGCTGCGTCCGAGGTCGGCGGCCACATGAGGCCGGCGGACGGGACCGGGCCGCCTGGGCCGCCGGCTTCCGGTATGTCCTCGATCCGAAGCGGACCGGCGCCGTACCGGCTCAGCAAGGACGCAAACGCGGTGTCCAGGGCGAAGGCCTCCGTGGGGCAGGCGTGCAGACGCCGGTTGTCGTACTCGGCGTCGTCCCGCACGACGATGCCGACGAGAAAGCCGTGACAGAACACTGCAGCCCCGGAGACACCGGCCCAGGCCCGTTCGGCCGCGCCGCCCGGGCGAGCGCGAGGCCCGGCGGCCTGGTCCAGGACGAACATACCGCCGGGTCCCGTCGACAGGGGCGGCAGAACGCCACGCAGAGTCTCCACGCCGCGCTCGTCGTCGGCGTACTCGGCGAGTCGCGGGTAGCCCAGGCCCTCGTACGGCAAAGGGCGCACACCGGTGGGCCGTCCCCAGCGGACGGGCATGGAATCGGGAATCTCCACGGCTTCACGCAGCCGCACCAGGGCGACGTCCGAGTCCGCACCGCCGGTCCAGCAGACCCCGCCGTCACGCCACACGGCAGGTGCACGCCGCGGGTGGCCGATGCGCAGGTCGATGCGAGGGTGGGGCTCGCCCGTCCCCGCATCGACCACAGTGTGGCGGGCGGTCAGGACCAGTCGCGGAGCGACGAGGTAACCCGTCCCGACGGAACGGGTACTCCGTTCGTCGCCTGCCCGGATGTCCGCGAGCCGCCGTGGCTCCACCTCATCGGGTCCAAGGACGCGACTGCTGCCGGTTCACCTCGGCGTTGCGCCCGCCCAACGCCTCGTCCCGCACCTTCAGCTTCAAGGTGAGGCGGTGCGTGCGTGCGCTCGCCACGCTGCCGTCGACGCCTGCGGTGACGACCCCGAAGGCGAACTTGACCCCTGGCTTCACGTCCTTGCGCAGTTCCAGCAACAGCTCCAGCTGGGCCTCTTCGATCTCGAACCGCAGTTGTTGGTTCGCCCCGGCGTCCTGAGCGGTTCCCAGTTCTCGGCGGAGTTCCTCGATGGCCTGGGCCAGACCGGTTTCCTCCGTCTCGTTTCCGTCCGTCATGTGCGCCCCTCCGACAGCATGGCGAACTGCGTCTCACCCGCGCTCGGCCTCATCCACGCCCCCATGTCCGACTCCCCTGCTCCGAAGGTCACTTCGGTGCGTCCGCCACACTACCGTCCGTGGACCCGCCCCCGGAGTGCCCACAGTACGAACCGATCCGGCGCGGCAGGCAGGGACCGCCGCGCCGTCCGGTCAGCCGGGCCGCAGGGCCGCCCAGTCGATCTCGGCGTACCCCTGGCCCTTGGTCAGCCGGATCCGGTTCGTGCCCTCGCTCAGGGTGACGCGCACGGTGGCGGCCCTCGCCACGGCGTCCTGCCGCGCGGTCCCGAGCCACGCCCCCGTGGAGGGGTAGCTGATCCGGCCCGCGTCCACGCCGTTCACGGTGACGATGTGGTCGGCGACGCCCGCCAGGCCGTTGGCGTATCCGACGTCCAGCAGGAAGCTGCCGCTCCGGGGCGCGTCGACCGTGAACTCCACCGCGCTCGTCGGACGGTCGATACCTCCGACGTAGTCGGGGAACTCGTTCCACTGGTAGTGCCGGGTGGCCGCGTCCGTCACCGTGGCGTTCTCGGCCTCGTAGCGATGGGTGTCCGCCCGGACGTCGATGTAGTCCACCTCGGCGTGGCCGAGGCCTTTGGAGAGGGTGACGGTGTTGCTGCCGGCCGACAGTGCCACGCGTGTGGTCGCGGTGCGCATGGTGGTGTTCGCCCAGCCGCCGGTCGCCTCGTACTCCACCTCCCCCTGTCGCTCGCTCCCGACGGTGACGGTGTGACTCGCCGGTCCGGTGGTGCCGTTGGCGTAGCGCACGGTCATCGTGTGGATCCCCGCCTTCGCCGCCTCCACGGTGAAGGCGACGGCACTGTCCGCGCGGTCGATCCCGCCGACGTAGCCGCGCCCCGAGGCCAGCGCCGTATCACTGCCCAGATGGGGCACGACTCCGGTGCCGCGTGCGTCCTCGGCCTCGTACTTGCCGGGGCGGCCGGTGGGCGTGGAGGCGGGCCGGACCGTGATCCGGTAGCCGTTGAGGCGTTCCATCCGGCGGATCGGGACGGTCAGGTGACCACCGGAGTCCAGGGTGAGCACCTTGTCGTAGATGTTGTACGGGGCGCTCTGGGGGTCTCCGGCGCGGTCAGGCCGCGTGTCGGTGGCCAGCGGGTCGGTGGTCCACAAGGCGTAGTCCACGCTGACCCTGACCTGCGGCCCCAGGCCACGGGCGGCCAGTCCGAGCAGCCTCACGTCGATGTCCCCGTCCTCGCCACCCGCCAGGACGGTCACGGTCCGGGCGTCGGGGTCCCAGGAGGCGACACCGTCGGCCGCCTGGTAGTGACGGGTGTCCCACCGGCTGACGGCGAGCTGGGTCCCGCGCATCTCACGGAACCAGTTCATCGCGTACCAGCCGCCGTTGGGCCGCAGCCCGCCCGCCGTGCGGCGCAGGGTGTTCCCGAGGAGACCTGGGTTGGTGTAGATGCCCATGGCCGCGGAGTCGACCCCGTAGCGCGCGAACTCCGCCCAGTGTTTGATCATCGTGCCGGGCACACCTTCGAACTCGCCGTTGCCCGGGCCGTACTCCTCGATCATCACGGGGCGGGGCGAGATACCGAGCTCCTTCTCCAGGGGCCGGTAGTAGCGGGTCAGCGCCTCGGGCACGTCTCCCGGGCTGGGTCCCAGGCTGTGCCAGCCGATGATGTCGGGGAGGGTGCCGGTGTTCTTCGCGTTGACGAGGAAGGCCCGCATTCGGGGCTGGCGGTCCGCGGACTCCCAGGGGTTGTAGTGCTCGTAGTTGGGGCCCATGACCTTCACCGTCGGATCGGTGGCCCGGATGCGGCGCACGGTCTCGGTCCAGAGCCAGTTGACCTTGGCGTCGTAGGTGGCGCCCTGGACCCTGGGGTCGGTCATGAACGGGCTGTCCGCCTGGGGGCCCAGCTTGTTGTCCGGTTCGTTGAGGGGTGCGACGGAGTGGAGCACGTCCTTGTACTTCTGGACGGAGCGGGTCGCACTGTCCACCTTGCCCATCCAGTCCTCGACGCCCTTCCAGACGTAGGGCCAGCCGCCCATGAGGTCGTTGTACCGGGCGACCATCTTCACCCCCGTGCCGCGCAGTCGGCCGGCCACGGCCTCGGTGGAGCTCGGATAGGAGGTGTCCCCGTCCAGGCTCTGGTGCTGGGAGAGCAGCACCTGGGACCCGTCGGCGAGCGTGGCGGGGGTGTCCGGGGTGGTCGTGACTCCGAAGAGGGTGCCGAGCCCGGCCTTCTTCAGAGGACCGGACTGCTGCCCGGTGTCCACGGTGATGACCTCCGGCTCCCCCGCCGCCGCTGCGGGGTCGGGGCTCCGGCCGGCCGCAGGGCCGGAGAGGGTCACCGCGAGCACCGCGGAGGCGAGCAGCGCGGTCAGCCTCAGTCCGCTGCGGGCGCTCATCCGACGTCCCACTTCATGTTCTCGCCGCCCCAGCAGTCCCAGATCTGGATCCGGGTGCCGTTGCCGGTCCCCTGGCCGGCGGCTTCGAGGCAGCGCCCGGAGTTGGGGTTGCGGAGCGTCCCGTCGCTGCCCAGCGTCCACTTCTGGTTGGCCCCGCCCCAGCAGTCCCACAGCCCGACGCCGGAGCCGTTGGCGCGGGCACCCGCTCCGCCCGCGACCTCCAGGCACTTGCCGAACGCCCGCAGTGTCCCGTCGGATGCGAGGGTCCACTGCTGAGGTGCTCCGCCCCAGCAGTCCCACAGGATCACCGGGGTGCCGTTGGTGCTGCTGCCGCCCGAGACGTCCAGGCAGCGCTTGCTCTGCCGCCCGACGACCGCCTTCGCGCCGCCCGCCGCGCCGTTCGCCGAGAAGGAGAAGTCGTCGACGGCGAGCCCCGCCCCGCCGACCCAGGGTTCGAAGCCTGCCTGCACGCTGGTCAGGTACCAGGAGCTCTGGATCTGCCCCCGCGCCACGGCGTCGTCGGTGAAGGACCGTACGGCGAAGTCCAGCGAGCCGGTTCCCGCGGTGCGGACGTAGGAGACGACGTTCCAGCCGATGTTGCCGACCCAGACGTCCCAGTCGGCGCCCTCGATCCGGGTGGTGGCGACCTTCGAGCCGATGGGCTGCGGACGGCCCCGGTGGTCGAGCCAGATCATGAGCTCGGCACCCGTGTTCTGGCCGTCCGTACGGGGGGTCGGGTCGAACCACAGGTCGTAGGAGGCGTTCCACTCCCCCGAGGCGGGACGTGTCATGGCGACAGAGCTGCGCGCCCCCGCCGCGTCGGAGACCCGGAGCGGCAGTCCGCTGCCGGTGGTGCAGTTGCCGTAGTGGCAGCCCGCGTAGATCGACGGATATCCGGCGGGGACGTTGTTCGTGGGGTTGTTGTGGTCGGCCGCCGTGATGGCGAACCCCCGGTCGCGTACCTCGACGCACTGGCGAGTGGACGCACCCCAGCGGTTGTTCTGGACGACGTATCGCCCCTGCTGGATGGTGGCGGAGGCGTACTGATCGCACAGGGTCGTCGCCGCCGCAGCGGTGGGCGCCACCGCGAGGTACGTGCCGAACACGGCGGCCAGGAGGGACAGCAGGGCGGCCCAGGTACGGAGGGCGGTCGGAGCACGGCTCGGGTTTCGCGGCTGCGTCGGCAATGCATTCGCCTCTCTGCGCTATGCCTCAGGAACGAGGCGAGGGGGAAGCACTCCTCCGGAAGGGAGCGCTCCCATGCGCCCTGAATTCTGCACACCGGCCACCGGCTGAGGAAGTCGCGGTCGGAAATCCTCGAATTCTCGACAGATCTGCCGGTAGGAGCAGCAGTTGATTTCGCGACCCGATGGACGCCTTCGAGCCACACGCATGTATACGACACCGGGGAGGGTGCGGAGCATCTCTGTGTTCTCCCTCCCCGAATCGAGGCCGAGTGGCCGGAATCGGACCTTCCCGTCTCGAAACCACCCGCGCAACTCCCGGCATTTCCTCCGGGAATGCACTGCCCGACGCAAAGGGCTTCCACCCTGGGCGAGGAGATGCAACGTTCACCCGAATGGGAGCGCTCCCAGACATTGTCGTCCTCCTGGACATCGGAAGGTGCCCGTGAATTTCCTCAGAAGACGTCCGCCCCTGGCGGTACTCACGGCCGTGGTGGCCTGCCTGTTGGCAGCCGCACCGGCCGTCGCCGCCGCTCCGCCCGCCGCCGCCCGGGCCGTCCCGGCGGCGGAACAGGCCCCCGCAGCCGCCTCCCCCGCCGGCAGCGGGACGACCGCAGCCGCCCCGGCCGACGACTGGCTGCACACCCAGGGCAATCAGATCGTCGACGCGAACGGCGACAAGGTCTGGCTGACCGGCACCAACTGGTTCGGCTTCAACGCCACCGAACGCGTCTTCCACGGCCTGTGGTCGGGCAACATCACCGAGATCACGAAGTCGATGGCCGAGCGCGGCATCAACATCGTGCGGGTCCCCATCTCCACCCAGTTGCTCCTGGAGTGGAAGAGCGGCCAGGCCACGGTCCCGAGCGGCGTCAACACCTACGCCAACCCGGAGCTGAAGGACCTCACCAGCCTGGGCGTCTTCGACCACTGGCTCGACCTCTGCGAGCAGTACGGCATCAAGGTGATGCTCGACGTGCACAGCGCCGAGGCCGACAACTCGGGCCACATCTACCCGGTGTGGTGGAAGGGCGCCCTCACCAGCGAGCAGTTCTACACGGCCTGGGAGTGGGTGACCGCCCGCTACAAGGACAACGACACGATCGTCGCGATGGACGTCAAGAACGAGCCCCACGGGAAGCAGACCGAGAGCCCACGGGCCAAGTGGGACGGCTCCACCGACCAGGACAACTTCAAGTACGCCTGCCAGACGGCCGGCCGTCGCATCCTCGCGGTCAACCCGAATGTCCTGGTCCTGTGCGAGGGCATCGAGATCTACCCGAAGGCCGGTAAGTCCTGGTCGTCGCAGACCGAGGCCGACTACCACTTCAACTGGTGGGGCGGGAACCTGCGCGGGGCGAAGGACCACCCGGTCGACCTCGGCTCCCAGCAGGACCAGCTGGTGTACTCCCCGCACGACTACGGGCCGCTGGTGTTCCAGCAGCCCTGGTTCCAGGGTGAGTGGAACCGCACCACGCTGGAGCGGGACGTCTGGGACCCCAACTGGCTCTACCTGCACAAGGAGAACATCTCGCCCCTGCTGATAGGCGAATGGGGCGGCTTCCTCGACAACGGCCCCAACCAGAAGTGGATGACGGCGCTGCGCGACCTGATCGCCGAGCAGAGGATCCACCAGACCTTCTGGTGCCTGAACCCCAACTCCGGTGACACCGGCGGACTCCTCCTCAACGACTGGAAGACCTGGGACGAGGCGAAGTACGCGCTGCTGAAGCCCACGCTCTGGCAGAGCGGGGGCAAGTTCGTGAGCCTCGACCACCAGGTCCGGCTCGGCGGCCCCACGGCCACCACCGGCATCAGCCTCGGCGACCTCTACGGCGGCCAGCCGCCCGCCGGTGACCAGCAGGCACCGTCCACCCCGGCCGGACTCACCTCGACGGCCAGGACGTCGACCTCCGTCACGCTCGGCTGGACGGCGTCCACCGACAACGTGGCCGTGACCGGCTACGACGTCTACCGCGGCAGCACCAAGGTGGCCACCGTCACCACGCCCGGCCACACCGACACCGGGCTGACCCCCGGCACCGCCTACTCCTACACCGTCCGGGCCCGGGACGCGGCGGGCAACACCTCGGCGGCGTCGGCCGCGCTGAGCGTCACGACGCAGACGGGCGGCACCGCGGACACGACACCGCCCGGCGTCCCGTCGGGACTGGTCAGCACCGGCAGGACGGCCTCCAGCGTGTCACTTCGGTGGAACGCGTCCAGCGACGGCGCGGGCGGCAGCGGCGTCGCCGGCTACAGCGTGCTGCGTGACGGGGTGGCCGTCGGAACCGCCACGGGCACGACGTACACGGACACGGGCCTCTCCGCTTCCACGGCCTACAGCTACACGGTCAGGGCCCGGGACGTGGCCGGCAACACCTCTGCTGCCTCTGCTCCTCTCGTGGTCAGCACCACGGCAGCCGGAGGCAGCGGCACGCTGCTGTCCCAGGGGAAGCCGGCCTGGGCCTCCTCCTCGGAGAGCGGCGCCACCTCCCCCGACAAGGCGGTCGACGGCAACGGCTCGACCCGCTGGAGCAGCACCTTCCAGGACAACCAGTGGATCAACGTGGACCTGGGGTCGCGGAAGGCGGTGACCCGGGTCGAGCTCGACTGGGAGGCCGCGTACGCGAAGGGGTACCGGGTGCAGGTCTCGGACGAGCCCGCCTTCGGCACGTGGACGGACCTCTACGCCACGACGACCGGTGACGGCGGCACCGACACCCTCGACGTCTCCGGCACGGGCCGCTACGTCAGGGTGCTGGGCCAGAACAGGGCGACCCCGTACGGCGTCTCGCTGTACGAGTTCCGGGTCTACGGGCAGTGATCCCGCCCGGGTGAACCGTGGGGCCGGCAGCGGCCGGCCCCACGGGCACCCCAGGCCCTCAGGCCGTCCGGGGCGCTCCTCCGGGCGGCGGCGCCGTGCTTCCGCGTACCACCAGCTGGGTCGCGAGTTCCAGCCGGAACTGGTCCGCCGGCTCACCGTCGATCACCCGGAGCAGCGCGTTCGCGGCCACCGAGGCCATGTCGAAGAGCGGCTGGCGGACGGTCGTGAGCGGGGGGTGCGTCCAGCGGGCGACCGGCAGGTCGTCGAAGCCGACGATGCTGATGTCGGAGGGGATGGCGTAGCCGCGGTCGCGCAGCACCTCGAAGGCGCCGAGCGCCTGGAGGTCGCTGGCCGCGAAGACGGCGGTGGGCGGTTCCTCCCCGGACTCCTGGAGCCCGTCCAGCAGCCGGGCCGTCTCGGTGCGGCCGGAGGTGTCGTTGAACTCCCCGTGCACCACCCAGCCGGCCGGCATGGGCAGTCCGGCCTGCTCCATCGTCGCGCGGAAGCCGTCGGCACGTGCCCGGCTGCACAACACCTGGCGTGGGCCTGCCAGGTGGGCGATGCGGGTGTGCCCGAGCCCGATGAGGTGCTCGGTGGCGCTCACGGCGCCCGCCCAGTTCGTCGCTCCGACCGTGGGCACGAGGGCGTCGACGCTGCCCACAGGATCGAGGAGGACGAAGGGGACGTCGAGCGCGGTGAGCCGCTTCCGCTGCTGCTGTGTGAGGTCGGAGACGACGAGGATGGCTCCGTTGCTGCGGCGGGCCGCGAGCTGGTCGATCCACTCGCGGGTGTCGGAGCTGCGGCCGTGGACGGCCGAGAGCACCATGCTGGCCCCCGCTTCGTGGAGCACTTCGTCGACGCCCCGGATGATCTCCACCGACCAGAGGCTGTCGAGCTCGTTGAGGACGAGGTCGATGACGGCCCCGCGTCTGCGGGCCGGGCGCCGCTGGTAGCCGAGGTGGTCCATGACGGCCTCGACCCGTTCCTTGGTGTCCGCCGACACGTCGGACCGGCCGTTGAGCACCTTGGAGACGGTGGAGACGGAGACACCGGCCTCTGAGGCGATCATGTTCAGAGTGACCCTGCCCGGGCTCTCACGCGTGTCCGAGGTCATCCGAGGTGTCCGTTCAGCTGGGAGGTCCGCACGGTGCCGTTCCCGGGCCGTGATGGTCGAGTCTGCCATGGCCCCTCCGCCGCCCTCACCGCTCCTCGTGGTGGCCGGAGTCCGTCTCGCGGTATTCCGCCCAGGCGAAGTCGGCCGCCAGGGCGGCGCCCGTGAGGTCCTGGGCGCACAGGCCGGCGAACGCTCCCGTGAAGCCCCAGGACGTGAAGTGTCCCGTGGCCGGATCGCCCTGGGTGGCGTTCTCGTCGGAGAGGCGGGTGACGTCGAGGTCCGGCCCGATGGTCCGCCAGGGGGAGCCCTGGGCGGGGCGCCATGCGAAGTGCGCCCGCGTCGTACGGACGGTGAGCAGGAGGTCCAGCGGGCCGTCCGGCACGGCGACGGCCGGGGCGGGTTCGAGGTATCTGCCGTGGTCGCACAGTCCGACGCGCAGGACACGGCCCAGGTGTTCGTCCCAGGTCAGGTGGAGGTAGTGCCAGAGCGTGGAGTTGTAGTAGTGGACGACGCCCGCCATCTGGAGGGGCGAGCGGGGTCCGGCCTCGAGCCGGGAGGAGAAGTCGAAGGACGTCGCCTGCTGTCTGCGCGCGACGAGGCTCTGGCCATGGGTGGAGCCGAGCGACTGGCCGCCTCGCAGCCGCAGGTGTCCGGGGCGTTCGGTGAGGTCGAGCCAGGAGGGTTCGGGGTGGCGGCGCAACGTCGCCCAGGGCGTGTTGAGCCCGGGTCCGTCGAAGTGGTCGAGGGCGGGTACCGCCGCGACCGGGGCGGGCGGCAGGGCGGGGCCGGGCACCGCGGTCCTCGGCAGGTGTCCGCCGGCCTGCGGGGAGGCGACCCCGGAGGCGGGGGCGCCCGACGTGCCGGGGACCGGGGTGCCGGCCAGGCGGGGCCATCCGTCGGCGGTCCACTCGATGCGCTGGAGCGCGGTCTCGCGGCCCAGCACGCAGGAGCCCCTGGGGGTGAGCGGGCGGGCCGTGAGGTGGGCGAGATACCACTCGCCGTCGGGCGTCTCGACGAGACTGCCGTGGCCTGCCTTCTGCAGGGGCCACGTCTCGTCCCCGGCGGAGGTGAGCAGAGGGCCCGCCGGGTCCGCTTCGTAGGGCCCCTGCGGTGTCCGCGAGCGGGCGACGGTGACGGCATGGGTCCAGGACGTGCCGCCCTCGGCCGTCATCAGGTAGTACCAGCCACCGGTGCGGTACAGGTGCGGTCCCTCGGTGTGCGCGAGGGGCGTGCCGTCGAAGACGCGGTGCAGGGGGCCGGTGACCCGCCGCTGCTCGCGGTCCCACTCCTGGAGGAGGATGCCCGCGAACGGATGGTTGCCGGTGCGGTGGTCCCACTCCATCCACAGGGCCCAGCTGCGCCCGTCTCCTTCCGGGCCGTCGTCGTGGAAGAGGGACGGGTCGAAGCCGTGGCTCGGGAAGGGAGCCGGGTCCGACCAGGGCCCGTCGATCGCGGGAGCGGTGATGACGGCGTTGCGTACGTCCTTGAAGGCGCCGGAGAGGTTGGTGACATCGCTGTAGACGAGGTGGAAGAGGCCGTCGGTGTAGGAGAGGCACGGTGCCCAGACCCCGCCGGAGTCCGGCCGGCCCGTCAGGTCGAGCGTCCGCTCCTCGCGGAGGATTCCCCCGAGCGAGCGCCAGTTCACGAGGTCGCGTGAGTGGTGGACGGCGACACCGGGGAGCCATTCGAAGGTGGAGGTCGCGATGTAGTAGTCGTCTCCGACGCGCAGGATCGAGGGGTCGGGGTGGAACCCGGGCAGCACCGGGTTGACGATGGTCGCGGGGCGCTGCTCCGCATGCGTCCGGCGGTGGGGCCGGTCCTGGTCGGGGGCGGTGGGCACGGCGGTCATCGGAATCTCCAGGGAGTAGAAGGCTCGCTCAGCCCTTGACGGCGCCGGCCATGACACCGGACACGATCCGGCGCGCGAGGACGGTGAAGACGACGAGTACGGGCAGTACGGAGACGACGACGCCGGCGAGCATCAGCGTGTAGTCGGTGTAGTAGCCGGCGGCCAGCTGGTTGAGGGCGATCTGCACGGTGCCGTTCTCGGGCGGCAGTGCGATCAGGGGCCAGAAGTAGTCGTTCCAGGCGAACATGAAGGTGAACATCCCGAGGACGGTGGCCGTGGTGCGTACCCCCGGCACCACGACGTGCCAGTAGGTGCGCAGCAGCCCCGCGCCGTCCATGCGGGCGGCCTCGATGAGTTCGTCCGGGATGTTCTCCTCGACCGCCTGGCGCATCCAGAACACGCCGACCGCGGAGACGAGGGCGGGCACGATCAGCGCGGAGAGCTTGCCGTACAGACCCATGTCGGTGACGAGCATGTAGAGCGGGATGATGCCGAGCTGCGTGGGCACCATGACCGTGACGACGACGCAGACGAGCAGCGCGTTGCGCCCTGGGAAGCGGAGTTTGGCGAAGGCGAAGCCGGCGAGGGAGGCGAGCAGCACGTTGCTCACGGCGGTCGTCCCGGCGACGATCAGGGAGTTTCCGAGTGCCTGCCAGAAGGCGGACAGTTCGAAGACACGCTGGATGTTCTCGATCAGGTGGCCGCCGGGGACGAGGGGCGGGGTCGTGCCGGCGAGTACGGAGTTGTCGTCGTGGGAGGCGACCACGAAGCTCCAGTAGAGGGGGAAGACGGAGCCCGCGGTGATCGCCGCGAGGATCGCGTAGGCGAGTGGTCCTGCCTTGTCCAGGCGCCCCGGGCCACGGCTCGGGACGGCGCGGCCGGCGCGGCGCAGCCTGGTGGCGGGTGCCGCGGCGGGGGACCGGGAGGGTGTGGTGACGGCCATGAGATTCTCCTGGTTGCCCGGGTCAGCCGCGGTCGGAGCGGCGTGCGAGCAGGAAGTTGACTGCGGCGATGACCGCGATGACGAGGAAGAGCACCCACGAGACGGCCGAGGCGTAGCCGGCGTCGTTGTTGATGAACCCGTACTTGTAGAGCATCAGGGTCAGCGTCTGGAACTGGTGCTCGGCGCCGCCTTCCGCGTTGCCCTGCTGGTCGAAGAGGAAGGGCTCGGCGAAGAGCTGGAGACCGCCGATGGTGGAGATCACGACGGTGAAGACGATCGTGGGACGGATGGAGGGCAGCGTCACCTTGCGGAACGTCAGGAAGCGTCCGGCTCCGTCGATCTGGGCGGACTCGTAGAGGTCCCTGGGGACCGCCTGCATGGCGGCCAGGAAGATCAGGGCGTTGTAGCCGGTCCAGCGCCACATGACCATGAAGCTGATCGCGAGGTGCGAACTCCAGGTGTCCGCCGTCCAGTCGACAGGGTCGCTGATCAGCCCCAGGCCCTCCAGTGCCCAGTTGACGATGCCGAAGTCCCGTCCGAAGAGCTGGGAGAAGACCAGAGCCACGGCCACGACGGACACGTACTGCGGCACGAGCACGAGGGCCCGCCACACGCTCGTCGCGCGCAGGTGGCGGTCGAGCAGCCAGGCCAGGCCGAGGGCGGCGACCAGCTGCGGCACCGTGGAGAGCACGAAGATGCTGAGCGTGTTGTACGTGGCGGTGTAGAAGTCCGAGTCCGACAGCAGCCGGCTGAAGTTGTCGAACCCGACCCACTCCCCCGGTCCGGCGAGCCGGTCCCAGTCGTGGAGGGAGACCCAGAAGGTCTGGAGGAGCGGGTAGAGCCCGAAGACGCCGAAGACGACGAAGAAGGGAGCGATGAAGAGGTAGGGCAGCAGGTGCCGCTCCACGCGCAGCCGGGGTGTGCGGGCCGGTGTCGCGGTCGTGCCTGAGGTCGTGCGGGTGGCCTGGAGCGCCATGCCGGTTCTCCGAAACGTCGGGAAGGTGGGGACGGGGGCCCGGCCGGCGGAGGGTGCCGGCCGGGCCACGCGGGGAGCGCGGTGCGCCGTGGGTCAGCGCAGGTTCTTCGCGGCTTCCTCCTGGGCCTTGTCCCAGGCCTGGTCCGGGCTCGCCTTGCCCTGCTCGACGAGCTGGAGTGCGTTGCCGAACGGGATCCGGGCCTGCTGGTCCTTCGTCCCCCGGTAGTTGGGCTTCAGGCTCTTGGCCGAGGCCGCGAAGAGCTCGCCGGTCGGGGCCCCGTTGAAGTACTCCTGCGTCGCGCCCTTGACCTCGGCGTCGTCGAGCACGGGGACGAGCGAGGGAAGCGCGCCCACCGGTCCGGTGAAGATCTTCTTCTGGGACTCGGCCGAGGTCAGGAAGTCGGCCAGCTCGGCGGCCTCCTTCACGTGCTTGCTCTGCTTGGGCACGGTGAGGAAGGAACCTCCCCAGTTGCCGCCGCCTCCCGGCACCGCCGCGATGTCCCACTTGCCGGCGTTGGCCTCACCGGCGGCGGTCTTGATCTGGCCGGTCATCCAGGCAGGGCAGGTCATGGTCGCCATGCGGCCGAGCTTGATGCCCGCGTTCCACTGCTGGCTGAAGGGCTGGAGGTTGGCCGACTGCTTGTCGGCCGTGGCCTTCGCCGTGGCCGTGAAGAACTCCCGGACCTTCGGGTTGCTGTTTCCGATGTAGGCGTCCTGCGCGTCGAAGAACCCGAACTCCGTCTGGTTCATCATCGCGGTGAAGATGTTGCCCGAGCTGTCGAACCAGGCCTTGTCCTTGACCTTCGATTGGAACCGCTTGCCGGTGGCGAAGTAGTCGTCCCACGTGGGCCACAGCTTCGCGACCTCGGCACGGTCGGTCGGCAGGCCGGCCTGGGCGAACAGGTCCTTGCGGTAGCAGATGGCGAGGCTGCCCACGTCGGTGCCGTACCCCATCACGAAGTCCTGGCTTCCGAGGGTGCCCTGCTCCCACTTCCAGCCGAGGTACTCGTCCTTGCGGGCCATCGCACCGTGGTCGGCGAGGTTGGTGAACTTGTCCTTCACCGAACGGAACTTGGGGAGGTAGCCCTCCTCGATGGCGACCACGTCGGCCGCTCCGCTGCCGGAGGAGATCTGGGTCGACAGCTGGTTGTGGTGCTGGTCGAACTGGGAGATGCGCTCCTTGACCACGACGTCGGGGTGGGTGCGCTCGTACTCCTTGATGAGCGGCTTGTAGCCGAAGTCGCTGAAGGTCGCGACCGTGAGGGTGATCTTCCCGTCGGCTTCGTCGGAGCCCGCGCCGCAGGCGGGGAGGGAGACGAGAGCGGTGGCGGCGGCGAGCGCGACGACGGTTCTGCGGGCACGCGTACGGCCCATGGTGGTCCTCCGGACAGGCGAGCTGGATGAGTGCGACCACGGTGGGGCTCAGCCGAAACACCTGTCAAGAGTTTCGCGAAACTTATCGGCGAGTTGCGGTTTCGTTACCGGGAAGAATGGATGCGCCGCGCCAGCGACGCGCATAGGCGGCTTGACCTGCACGAATCAGTAGGGCATATGCGGAACGCTTTCCATGTTTCGTAACCGCAGTGCGCTGAGCTGGGACTAGCTACGAAACTTTCGCGGAGTGTTGACCGAGCCCGGCATCCGCCCCCACCATGCGAACGCCCCGCGGCGACCGCCGGTGGGCCCCCCACCTCGTACAGACCGGAGACACCCATGAGGTACACGGGACATCGCCATGTCCGAAGAACGGTGGGAGCCGCCGTCGCCGCGGCCACCGCCCTGATCGCACTCGCCGGACTGACCGCGTCGGCGGAGGCGGGCACGGCGTCCGCCTCCGCGTCCGTGACCGGCCGGGGCGTCCCCGCCGACGGCAAGGTCATGCTCGTCATGGGCCAGGACAGCGACACGCTCTCCGACTACCGCAACGACGTGCTGGACAAGACCTCCCTCGGTGCCCCGGCACCGGGCGGCGTGACCCTGTACACCAACCTGGTCCTGGGCGGCACGCCCGAGCCGCTGGCCGGCATGAACAGCCCCGCCAACTGGGGTGCCGGTACGGTCGACTTCGCCAGGACCATGCGCGAGTACCCCGGCGCGGCCGTCGCCGTCGGGCTGTACCTCTCGGACGCCACCTCCGGCTGCAACAACCAGCCCCTGCGTGCGGTCATCGGCCGCAACGACGCGGACGTGACCGCGGGCAACCCCAGTCTGATCACGCAGTACCGCGCCAAGGTCGACGAGATGATCACGCGGTTCAAGAGCTACGACCGCGACATCCTGCTCCGCATCGGGTACGAGTTCGACGGCCCGTGGAACTGCTACAACTCCGACTACTACAAGGACGCGTTCCGCTACATCAAGGGCCGGATCAACGCCCTCGGAGCGAGCCGCGTCGCCACCGTCTGGCAGAGCGCCGCCTGGCCCGTGAACACCAACACGGACCACCCCGAGTGGCACTACATGGTCACCGACCCGGGCCACCTCGACGCCTGGTACCCGGGCGACGAGTACGTCGACTGGGTCGGCCTGTCGTCCTTCTACAACTCCCGCTCGGTCCAGACGCAGTGGGGCTGCGGCTCGCACGACACCGACCCGGTGGGCCTGCAGAACCGCGTCCTGGACTTCGCCCGCAGCCACGGCAAGCCGGCCATGGTCTCCGAGGCCGCACCGCAGGGGTCCCGGACCGGGGCCAAGACGTCGAGCTGCATCTTCCGCAACAACCCGGCGCCCTCCAGCGGCCAGGCGATCTGGGACGGCTGGCACGCCGGCTACTTCGACTGGATCAACCGGAACAAGGACGTCATCCGCTCGGCCGCCTACATCAACACCAACTGGGACGCCCAGACGCAGTGGCAGTGCGCCGCCGGCGCCCAGGCGGGCGGAACCGGCTGCGCGAACGGCAACTGGGGCGACTCCCGGGTCCAGGCGGACCCCACGGTGCTGGCCGCCTTCGTGAACGAGATCAAGAAGCCGATGTGGACCAACGGCGCCTCGGGACCGGCACCGACCCCCACCCCGACGCCCACTCCCACACCGACCCCCACCCCGACGCCCACTCCCACGCCAACCCCCACTGACCCCGGGAACGGGGCCTACACGCAGGGGGTGACCGCAGGCGGGACCGTGTGGTTCGCACCCAAGGGGTTCAAGGCGACCTTCGTCACCGTGCAGTACCGCATCGACCAAGGCGCACCGCAGAACTACTTCCTGACGTACGACGCCGCCGACAGCCGCTGGGAACTGCCGGTCAGCGTCCCGTCGGGGAAGACGCTCACCTACTCCTTCAACTACCAGCCCACCACGCAGACCAGCCAGGTGACGACACCCACCTACCGCTGGACGGCTCCCTGAGCCGTCGGCGCCGGAAGGGCGGGCGCCGTACGCACTCCTCCCCCGCGTACGGCGCCCGCTCCCCACACCCCCACCATGGAGAGCGGTACGCACATGCTGAACGGACGACCACTCAGGGCCGCCCTGCGGTCCGCCGCCACGGCGGCCCTCGCCGGGCTGCTGATCTGGCCCGGGGCCGCGAGCGCCGGTGCCACCGGCCCGCAGGACTCCCCCCTCACGAAAACCACGACCACCACCACCGTCGCAGCGACGCCCCCCGAGCTGCTGCTCGGGCAGTCGACCCGCAGCGCGTGGAACGACTTCAACAGCTTCGGGCAGAACGCCGACGGTGGGTCCGTCTACTACGAACTCCGCAGCGGCGACTGGGTCAACAGTGCCCACCGGGACTTCGCGACACTGCTCGCGGACCAGGGGAAGACCGTCCAGGTCGGCATCAGCTGGAAGGACAACCCTCCGGGTTTCAACGGCGGGGACGAGAACGCGAAGGCGGCCCGTTCACGGGCGGTCACCGCCGAGATCGCCGCGGGCGGCCACACCGCTTCCCTCGACCGGCTGCTGGCCTTCACCAACAGCCATCCTTCGGCACGGTTCAAGCTGCGCCTCGACTACGAGGTCAGCAGCTTCTACCACTGCACCGACGCGAGCTGCTCCTCCTACAAGGGCGCGTTCAACCGCCTGGCGTCCTACCTGGACGGCCGGTCGACCGCGCACAACCTCGACTACGTGTTCCACCCCGTCCGGGGTGAGTTCGAGGCCATGTACCCGGGCGACGCGGCGGTCGACTGGATGGGGGTCTCCGTCTTCGCCCACGAACTCTGCCTGCCCATCTACGACCGGGGCTACCTCTACAACGGCACACCCCCGCAGAACTACGACGTCGGCGCGAGCCAGTGCCGGAACGCGTACATCGGTACGGACCAGCACGGCAATCCGGCGGCGGTCTGGCGCAACTTCGACCACGATGCCAACGTGCTCAAGCTCGTGAAGTTCGCCAAGGACCACGGCAAGCCGGTCGTGCTCTCCGAGGCCGGCATGATGAACTTCACCGCTGACGGGGGCTCCACCGACGGCCTGGAGCAGCAGCGCGGCGACCTGTGGGTGAAGCGCCTGTTCTCCCTCATGAACTACCAGGGGCCGATCCCCAACATGCCGGGCACGTACGACCTCCGGGGTGTGATCCGCTCCGTCGTCTACATCAACCTGGACTTCCGCTACGGGTGGGACGGGATCGACGACGGGAGCTTCGACTTCCCGCCGGACAGCACCTGGTTCGTCGACGGACGGCTGTCCCGCTACACGGCGGCCAAGGCGTCCTTCTGCCAGGGCCTCACGGCGAACGGCTTCAGCGCACGCTGCCGCTGAGCACCGCCGTCCGCGTTCCGGGCGGTTCGCCGAATATCTGCCGCACGCCCTCCGGCCCCAGGCCGGAGGGCGTTGTCCTTGGCTGC
This sequence comes from Streptomyces sp. NPDC055962, assembly GCF_042270185.1. NCBI lineage: Bacteria > Bacillati > Actinomycetota > Actinomycetes > Kitasatosporales > Streptomycetaceae > Streptomyces > Streptomyces sp. NPDC055962. The sequence continues at coordinate 239,509 of NZ_JBHJYN010000006.1, read as the reverse complement.
CGGCTCCTCCCCAGCCAGGCATACCCGCCGACCGCCCTCCGTTCACTCGTCGATCGACGCGCCGAAGAGCGCGCCGGTGCCCGGAGCGCCGAGCGAGCCTCCGCCGTACGACCACGAGCCCGTGCTCACGGTCCCCGTCGTCGACGCGGCGAGCCACCAGACGACCCCGTCCGACGTGTTCTCCCCGGGTGCGGCGGCCAGGAGTTCGGAGCGGCCGTCGGCATCCGTGTCGGCGAGGCGCACCTGTCCGCCCCATCGGTCCCCCCTCTCCGCCGTGCCCGGTACGCCCGCCGAATCCTGGTCGAAGGACTTCGCCCCGGCAGCGGTCAGCCCCCCGGCCGCCCCGCGCAGCACCCGTACCCCACCGGCGTCCGCCACCGTGCCGACGTCCTCACCCGGTACGCCCACGGCGAGGTCGGCGTGGGAGTCCCCGTCGATGTCGGCGAGTGAGACGTCGGCACCGAATCCGTCGCCGAGCTCGGCTGTACCGGGTACTCCGGCACTGTCCTGGGTCCACACCTGCGCGGGGGTGCCCAGGTCGTCCACGTTCGCCATCCCCTCGGCCGATCCCAGGTGGAGGCCGACGATGCCGCCGGTGAGCGGTTCGTTCACGTCCTCCGGCCGGTCGGGCCGGCCGAAGACCAGGTCGTCGTATCCGTCGTCGTTGACGTCCCCGGAGGCGGTGGCGGTGCCCCCGGCGAGGTCACGGGTGTACGCGGGCCCGTCGGCACCGCCCATGTACACCGCGGACCAGGCCCTGCCGTCCTGTTCCAGGCTGCGGCCGGAGACGACCAGGTCGGCGTACCCGTCACCGTCGTAGTTCCCCGTCGTCAGGGAGGCCGGCAGCAGTCCTTCGCGCCCGGGGGCACCGTCGGTGGCGAGGCGGCCCGTCCCGTGCAGGGAGGCCGCGCCGTACGTGAACAGGTCGACACCCGTACGGTCCGCCACGGCGAGCTGGTCTCCCGCCGCCTCCCCGCTGAGCCGGGCGGCGGCGAGGGCCAGACCGAACCGCGCGTTCGCCCGGGGGACGGCGGACCGCAGAGTGGCGGCACGCGAGGTGGTCAGACCGTTCTTCGATCCGTAGAGCACCGTCACGCGGCCCGCATCGCTGACCGACCCCTCGTCCTCACCCGGCAACGAGATGAGCGCGTCGTCGAAACCGTCGCCGTCGAGATCGCCCGAGGCCACGGCCGTACCGAAGCCGTCGCCGGGTTCGGCGGAACCCGGGACACCCGCGGTCGACTGCCCGAATACCGCCGTCCGGACCCGGGGAACGCTCGTGGCGGTGCCCATCCCACTGGCGGAGCCGTACTGCACGGTGACGTACCCCGCGCCCTTCTTCCCGCCGTCAGCGCCTCCCGGCGCACCGGTGAGGACGTCGTCGTAGCCGTCGCCGTCGAAGTCGCAGTTGCTGTCCTCTGCGTAGGTGCCGCCGGGTGTTCCCGCGAAGGCGCCGGGCGCGGCGGTGACGCCCATCCCGCTCAGCAGCAGGAACGAGGCAGCGGCGAGGGCTCCGGAAGTTCTGTGGGTCACGGTCTGCTCCTGGGCGGTCGGTGACGGGTGCCGGTACCGGTTGGATGCACGACGCCCTCCGGAGGTTGTGTCCGGCCGGCCTCATCAGCTCACGCGGGTGCACCCATGCCGTCGAAGAGAGCCGTGAGGATCCGGTCGACGTACTCATGGGTCAGGGGTTCCTGCGTGATCAGGAACTGGAAGTAGAGCGGCCCGGAGAGGATCGCCATGGCCAGGCCCAGATCGAAGGCGGGCGACAACTGGCCCTGGTCCCGAGCCGTTTCCAGCCGGGCGACGGTCCTGTCGGTCTGCGGTGAGATGAAACGCTGGTTCAGTGCGGAGGCGAGCTCCGGGTCGGACTGGGCCTCGCCGACCAGCGCCTGGAACAACGGGCCGAAGGGCGGATTGCCCAGGAGATCGACGGCCGCGTGGATCTGTCCGCGCAGGTCGGCGACGATGTCGCCGGTGTCGGGGTAGTCCAGGCCCGGCTCGTGCAGCGAGAGCAGCGAGTCGAGGAGCAGGGCGCCCTTGGACGGCCATCTGCGGTAGATCGTGTGCTTGCCGGCACCGGCACGGGCCGCGACCCCCTCGATGCTCGAGGACGACGGGAGCCTGGGGTTCGCCAGGCGGAGATGCCGGGTCGCCCCTACCCCGGACATCGGCATGCATGCCGGGGAGACGCGGCCGATCAAGCACCGCAGACGAGAGTTCACTTACTTTACTTTGCCGAAACCTCTGAAATACCTCAGATTTGTTTTCGCAAGGTACTGCGCACTGCCAGAATCACAGGGTTCCTGATCATGCGCCTTCGAGCCATCGCCGGGCGCCTCCCCCACGCGCCCGGCCGGGATCGACCACCTTCCCCTCACAAAGGCGACCCTCCTCCATGAGTGACGGCAGCATCACGGCAGCCGATCAGCTCGGCGCAGACGCGTCCGCGCCGAGCTCCCCCCACGTGGACGCCGGCGACGCCGGTTACAGCAAGGACCTCAAGTCCCGCCACATCAACATGATCGCCATCGGCGGCGCGATCGGCACCGGGCTCTTCCTGGGTGCGGGCGGCCGTCTCGCCGATGCCGGCCCGTCCCTGGCCATCGCCTACGCCGTCTGCGGTGTCTTCGCGTTCTTCGTCGTGCGCGCGCTCGGTGAGCTGATCCTCTACCGCCCGTCGTCCGGCGCCTTCGTCTCCTACGCCCGTGAGTTCATGGGCGAGAAGGGGGCCTTCGCGGCCGGCTGGCTGTACTTCCTCAACTGGTCGACCACCGCGATCGCGGACATCACCGCTGCGGCGACGTACGCCCACTTCTGGGGCATGTTCAGCGACGTCCCCCAGTGGATCCTCGCGCTCATCGCGCTTGCCGTGGTGCTCACGGCCAATCTGATCTCGGTGAAGTACTTCGGCGAGATGGAGTTCTGGTTCGCGATCATCAAGGTGGCCGCGCTGGTCGCGTTCATGCTGATCGGGATCTACCTCGTGGTCACCCAGCATCCGGTGGACGGCCACACCCCAGGCCTCTCCACCATCTCGGACAGCGGCGTCTTCCCCGTCGGCACGCTTCCGATGCTGCTCGTGATCCAGGGCGTCGTGTTCGCCTACGCGTCCGTCGAGCTGTGCGGCGTCGCGGCGGGTGAGACCGAGAACCCTGAGAAGATCATGCCTCGGGCGATCAACTCCATCATGTGGCGGGTGGGTCTGTTCTACGTGGGCTCGGTGGTCCTGCTCGCCCTGCTGCTGCCGTACACCGCCTACAGCGGGGACCAGAGCCCGTTCGTGACCGTCATGGACAAGCTCGGCGTGCCGGGTGCCGCGGGCGTGATGAACCTGGTCGTGCTGACCGCAGCGCTGTCCAGCCTGAACTCCGGGCTCTACTCCACCGGCCGCATCCTGCGCTCCATGGCCCTGTCGGGTTCCGCGCCCCGCTTCACCGGCCTGATGAACAGGGGGCAGGTGCCGTACGGCGGCATCCTGCTGACCGCGGGCTTCGGCGTGCTGGGCGTGGGGCTGAACTACGTCGTGCCCGGCCAGGCGTTCGAGATCGTCCTGAACTTCGCGTCGATCGGCATCCTCGGCACCTGGGGCATGATCATGCTCTGCTCCCTGGTGTTCTGGCACCGCTCGCAGGACGGCCGGGTCTCGCGCCCCGCCTACCGCCTGCCCTGGGCCCCGTACACCCAGATCGTCACCCTGCTGTTCCTGCTCGGCGTGGCCTTCCTGATGTGGTGGGGCGGCGGGGTCGGCAGGACGACCGTCATGTGTCTGCCGCTGATCGCCGCCGCGCTGGTCGGCGGCTGGTTCCTCGTCCGACGCCGCGTGAACGAGATGGCACGGGCCAAGCAGGACGCCTGAGCCCCGCTCCCCCCGGGCCGATGTGTGGCCTCCACCTCACGGTGGGGGCCACACCCGTTTCCGCCCACCGGTGGGCACCGCCGGGCGGTTTCAGCCGCTCAGGAACGAGGGCGGTCCCCGTATCCGCCTGTCAGCACCCGGGAATCCACTCACCGGCCACCGGCCTGGGGCGCCCACGACTCGTCCGCATCCGTCGTACGGGGACGGCGCACACGCTTTGAGCCAGATGGTGCCGTGAAGTGGCGTCCCGGAGCACCTCCGCTGTTGGCTTGGATCCGACTGCCAAGTCGACACCGTGGGTGCCGGTGACCACGCGTGTCCGGTGCTCCTCACCGCCATGGAGTCGGCCATGACCTGCGGCAAGCCCCTTCGCCGGACCGTCCCCGACCGCCCGGAGCATGTCCCGCCCCGGCGGCCGCGGTGAGCGGTGCCCCGGCCGGGGACGGTGAACGCGTGCTGCACGAGTTCCTGGCAGAGGTGCACTCGACGGCCCCGACGAACCTGCCCGCCATGGTCAACCGTTTCGCGGTCCGCCTGGGACTGCGCCAGGCCGACATCTACCTCGTGGACCTCCAGCAGCGACAGCTGACGCTCCTCTCGGGCGAACGACGCCTGCCGGTGGACGGTTCGCCGGCAGGCTGGGCGTTCCGGGCGGTGTCCCTGCGTGTGGAGGACAGCGGCAGCGGCGAACTGGTCATCTGGCTGCCGCTGGTGGACGGTGTGGAGCGCCTGGGGGTCGTCGGCATGCACATGCGATCGCTCGACACCGCGCTGCTGGAACGCTGCAGGACGATCGCGTCCGTCGTCGCCATGGCGATCACGTCGAAACGCGCGTTCAGCGACCGGTTCGTACAGCAGGCGCGCACCGGGACGATGACACTGCCCGCGGAGATGCTGCGTGCCCTGCTGCCACCCCGTTCGATCGGTGAGGAAAGGGCCATCTCGACCGCGGTCCTCGAGCCCGCCTACGAACTCGGTGGAGACGCGTTCGATCACGCACTGACCGAGTCGACCTTGCACGCCGTGATCCTCGACGCGATGGGACACAACCTGGCGTCCGGCCTGACCACCGCGATCGCGATGGCCGGCTGCAGAAGCGCCCGCCGTAAGGGGTCCGGGCTGCGCGAACTCACCCATACGGTCGACGACACACTCTCCGACTGGCTCCCCGAGCAGTTCTGCACGGGGATCGTCATGGAGCTGGACATGCCCAGCGGAATCCTGAGCTGGGTCAACTGCGGGCATCCGCCACCCCTGCTCATCCGTGATCAGCAGGTCCTCGAAGACGCTCTCGCCCATCCGGGCGAACCTCCCATGGGCACGCCCGCCAGACTGGGAGGTTCGCCCCGTGTGGTCCATGAGGTGTCACTGCAGCCCGGGGACCGCGTCATCCTGTACACGGACGGCGTGACCGAGGCGCGTCTGGCCGGCGGATCGCAGTTCGGCCTGTCCGGGTTCACGACATCCATCATCCGGGCCACGGCCGCCGGAGAGCTCGCCTCGGAGGCACTGCGCCAACTCATCCACTCGATCCTCGAACACCAGAACGATCGCCTGAACGATGATGCGACGATCCTCATGATCGAATGGCGCAGACAGCATGCGCGTGGGTAGCCGCCCCGGAGACGGCGGCATTCTCACCCGCTCCGGTCAGGCCTTCGAACAGCGGCACGGCGTCCCGCCGCCTGATCCGCACCCGGAGCCGAAGACCTGGCGCCGTTCCGGCGGCACGTTCACCCGGCCGAGGGACCCTGTTCCACGACAGGATCTCGGAGCTCGCATCGAAGAAAAGGCCTCCAGAGGTCCATGGGCGATGAGTTCCACCACGACTTCCGGTCTCCTTCCTCGGACACCAACCGCCGGACGCCCTGCCTGAGCGTCCCCTCCCGACACCGCTCCGACCCATGATCAACCGCACGTGAGGAGAACATCATGGCCGCCACGTACACGTTCGACGTCTTCTCCAGCCTCGACGGATTCGGCGCAGCCGGAGGCGACTGGACCGGCTACTGGGGCAAGCAAGGACCGGAACTCCTCGCCCACCGCCTCGCCCTGTACGGCGCGGAGCAGCGGATGGTCTTCGGTGCACACACATACCGGCTGTTCGCACAGATGCTGGCCGCGAGCACCGAGGAGTCGGATGTGCGTGACCCCTGGGTCACGCGGATGAGGAACATGCCGGCGACGGTGGTGTCGACCACGTTGGAGGGCCCTCTCGACTGGCCGGACGCGACGGTCGTGGGCGGGGACGCGGTGGAGGTGGTGGCCCGGCTCAAGGAAGAGTCGGATGTGCCGTTGCGCTCGCACGGCAGCCTGTCGATGAACCGGGCGCTGATGGCCGCCGGACTGGTCGACCGCGTCCAGGTGACGCTCTTTCCTGTGATCACGGGGCGGAGCGGGCTGGACCCCGTCTTCCAGGGCGCGGCCGACTTCGACCTCGAACTGATCGAGCAGCGGACGCTCGACGGCCACATCCAGGAACTCGTCTACCGGCCCGCCCTCCACGCCTGAGCATCGCCGTGGATGCCACCCCGTCGAGCAGTCGGCCCCGACCGGAGGGTCCGGCTGCCGCGCAGCTGGAGGGATCATGCGCGGCGGTGGCCTGCCGACGAGCCGTCCCCCGTTCCCGCGGACGACCGGGAGCGACCGCCCCACCGTCGTTCGTCGACCCACGGGGCGAACTCCTCCCGCTGCCGCTCCACCGCTTCCCAGGTCGGCTCGCCGAGCCCTCGATATCCCGTGACCGGCCCTCGGGCCGCCGGCGGTGCACCACAGGATCCGAACAGGCCACCTCGATGGACACGAGCGGCATGCCGTGACGACTCGCCAGTGACCGCCACTGCCCCGTGCCCCCTCGACCGCGTTGACCGCATCGACGATCACCGTCTGCCTCAGGACCGGCACACCGTCTCGGCCACGGCCTCGGCCACGAGATCTCTAGGCAGCCGGCGAGCGACACCCGCACGCCACACCGCCGCCTCGACCGGGTCCACCGACACGACCGGAGCGGCCGGTTCGCGCCCCAGCGCCTGGGCGCCTCGGCGCCTCGGCGAGCGGGCTCTCCCCCGCGTCTGGAACTTCTCCGCACCTTGCGCGAGCCGGGTACGGCCCTGACCACGATTCGACGAGTACAGGAGCGCGAGCCCTCGGTGGCGGACGTCGCCGAGGCGCACGCCGAGGCCGTGGACGTGCAGATCCGTTCGTACCGGATGAGCCGGACGGCCGCGGGCCGGGCGACTGGGCGTACTCTCGGATCCCGGTGCACCCTGGCCCATCCAGGCCCTGCGCCATGACCACGCCTTACCGCTTACCGCCGACGTGGCGGACCGCCGGAATCGCACCCGCTCTCAGTGACTCCGAACTGGTCACCGCACCTGCGATGTCGGCGCTCTGCTCCGCTGTGCTTCAGGGCGGAGGCGGCTGCGGCCCACTGGGACTCCCGGATGCTGCACCGGAAGAAGCCGCAGGGCACGGCCGCCGGGTACAACCACTGCGGCGAGACGACAGTGATGGTCCATGTCGACGTCAGAGGGGGCGGCAGTGCGAACGACTACCACCTCTGTGTCAGTCCCAGCCGCACGCAACTGCCGGGCGCGGGACCCGGCTACCTCAACGCGTACTGCATCGGCGGTGCGGATGCCGAAGCGGGCAGCGCACCGGACACACGCCTCACTGAGACAGGGGCGACGTGGCTCCACGCCGTCCTGACGCGGCGCTGTGGCGCGAGTGCCCACGCTCCGGCGGGACTGGCACTCGGGGCAGGGCCCCGGAGTCACCCCGTCGACTCGTCCGGGGTGGGCTGTTCCGGGTGGACTCCGGCATTCCGGGCGGCGGTGCGGCCGGAGCCGGCCTCGTCCGGGTCGGGATGGCCGGGCTCGGCATCCGACTCCGCCTCGGGGCGTTCGACGCCCGGCGGAAGAACCACGTCGAGGGCGTCCTCGCTCTCCTGGACCTGCTGGTCGGGCATGTCTGCGGGTATCGGCGGCGGGCTGGGCTCGGCCCCGGTGTAGGCGATCCCTGAGGGCCTTCGGTCGGTCATGTCTTCGCTCCCGTCGATGTGCGCCCGCTCTGGTGCGGGGCGGCCGGTGTCGCACCTCGCGTACCCACTGACCACCGGACGACGCGTACGGGGTCGCATCAGCGACGCTCCGTTCAGGACGAAGCGCCGCCTGCCCCGGCACCGATCGGGCTCCGCCTCGACGCGTCGCACCGGCCGGTGGGCGTGTCACCGCCTCCACGGACAACCCGTCATCGACGGCGGCCCGCCGGGCCGGCCGTCACGGTCAGGGCCTGTCGGAACGGATCGAGGTGACCGCCACAGTGGTGTACGGCACGGTGACGGCGCCGCCGAGCGCGTCGATCACGGCCCCGACACCGTCCAGGACATCGGCCAGTTCGTCCGCCGCAAGTCCGGTGAGGGCGCCGAAGGTGGGGAGCTGGTCCAGCCATTGTTCCCGGGTGTAGGTGCGCTCCCAGACGAAGTGCCACTGGTCCGGCTCGCTGAACCTGCCCGTCCGCCGGATCCCGTCGGCGATTCTCGCGAAGAGCGGCTGGGCCGCGTCCAGGGACGGTCCCTTCACCGCGCCGAGATCGACCGGGGAGTCGGGGGCGACGCGCCGGTGCGCCTCGGCTAGCGCGTCGGCCACCGCCTCCGGCAGCTGGGGGACGTGGTGGAAGGGGGCGAGCAGGCCACCGGGCCGGAGGACCTGGGCGGCCTTGGCCGAGCCGGCGAAGGGATCCACCCAGTGCCAGGCGGTGCCGGCGACGACCGCGTCGAACTGCCGTCCGGCCGGCTGCCAGTCCTCGAAGCGGGCGACCTCGACCTCGACCCGGCCGCGTCGCGCGAAGGCGGCCATCCGCTCGTCGGGCTCGATCCCGAGCACCGTGCAGCCGGCCGCCCGAAACTGTCTGGCTTCGATGCCCGTCCCGGCCCCCACATCCAGGACATCCCGGCCCGGACTCGTCGCGAGGATCCGGTCCACCAGGGCATCCGGATACGGCGGCCGCGCACGGTCGTAGCGTTCGGCGTCGACGCCGAACGACTGGGCCACCTTCCGGTGGCGGTGGGGCTCGGAACCGGAAGGGTCCGGCTGCCCCTGCACTAGAGTGGGCATCCGCCCACTCTAGTGGGCGGATGCCCACGTATGGAACCGGGCGGAACGGAAAGAGACACGATGCCGTCAGGGGTACACATCCACAACGTGCGCGGCCAGTTGTTCGCCGCTGCCGAGCGGGTCCTGGTCCGGGACGGGCCCGAGGCTCTGACCAGTCGCGCGGTCACGGAGGAGGCGAACTGCGCCAAGGGCGTGCTCCACCGGCACTTCACCGACTTCGACACCTTCCTGACCGAACTGATCCTCGACCGCGTCCACGGAATCGAGGACCGGGCCGCGGTCCTGAGCGCGGCCGCGGGGACCGGGAGCGTGGTGGAGAACCTGACCGAAGCACTGCGGGACCTGTTCGGCCCGGTGACGGTGGCGATCGTCGCGCTCATCATCTTCCGCGACGGTCTGCGCGCTCGGCTGCGCCGAGCCGGACTCACCGGCATCCCGCTGGTCATGCAGGCGACCTCCGCGCTCGCCGCCTACCTTGCCGCCGAGCGGGAGCTGGGACGCCTGTCCGACGACACCGACATCGACACGCTCGCCCCGACCCTGGTCGGCGCAGCGCACCTGCTGTTCGCCGACCGGACGAGCGCCCCGCCCCGGACCGCCGCCATCCGAAGGACGGTGAACGGCGTCGTCGCAGGCGCCCTGCGGCCACCGCGCGCGTGAGGTCCGCACCCGGACCGCTCCCCCTCCGGCGCTCCCCCGCACGCCGGCCCCTCACGAGCCGGCAGACGACGACTCCGCCCCTGCACGAGGCCCTTCACCCTCGGCGGATCTCGAAGTGGTCGATGCGCTCCCCCGACTCGGCGAGCGCCGTGACCTTCATCCTGGCGTGCCGGCCGGGCTCCACCTCCACCGCGAGGAAGGAGAAGCCGGTGTAGCGCACCCGGGACCACTCCACCGTCTCGGCCGCCTTACCGCCGCCCTTGGCCACGTGGTACGTGTTCACGCTCTCCAGGTCCGCGACGTGCCCCTCGTAGCTGTCCGGTACCGGGAAGTCGTACAGCGCCTTGCCTGCGCCGCCTGCCGTGACGTACACGATGCCGTCGCGGGTCGGGTCGGTGCGCTCGCCGATGGGGACCGTGCGACGGACCGCGTTCTTCAGGATCGCGTCGGTGCGCTCGTAGACGTGGTTGTGGCCGTTGACGACCAGGTCCACCTGGTGCTTCTCGAAGAGCGGCACCCATGCGTCGCGCACGCCGCCGTCCGAGGCGTGCGCGTTGGTCGTGGAGAACGCGCAGTGGTGGAAGAACACCACGACGAAGTCGATGTCCTTGCGGGCACGCAGCTCTCCCAGCCGCCGGTCCAGCCAGCGCGTCTGCTTGCCGTCACTGATGCCGAAGTTGGCGGGGATCTCGTACGAGACGTCGTTGGCGTCGAGCGCGACCACGCCGACGTTGCCGTGCGTGAAGGAGTAGGCGCCCGGCTGTCCGACGGGATCCGGTCCGTTGTCCGGAAGCGTCCAGCGGGCGTTCTGGCCGCCGTAGCCGTCGGGCGAGTACCAGGCCTCCATGTCGTGGTTTCCGGTGGTCACCATCCACGGCACGGTCTTGGCCACCGTCTCCGTCTGGGCCAGGAACTGGTCCCAGGTGCGGGCGTCGTAGGAATCGGTGGGCTGCCCGGACCCGGACGGGTCGGCGTAGCAGATGTCGCCCGCGTGCAGGTGGAAGGCCGGGTTCTGACCCAGGATCAGCTGGTCGTTGCCGAGCGCGTGGTAGCTGACCCCCTGGTCGCCGAAGGCCGTGAAGGTGAAGGGCTCGGCGCGCTCGGGCGCGGTGGTGAACGTGCCGAGCGTGCCGAGGTTGCGGGTGTCCGCGGGGTCGAATCCGTCGTGACCCACGCCGTAGTAGTACGCCGTCCCGGGCTTGAGCCTTTCGAGGGCCGCGTGTACGTAGAACTGCTCGGCGGCCGCGATCCTGCCGTTGTTGAGCAGAGGCGTCGTCAGGTGCCTGATCTCGGCGTCGATCCTGTGACTGAGCGCCCAGGGCTCGAGGCCGATCCGGATGTAGGGGCGCTTCACGGCGAACGGGACCTGCCAGGAGACCGTCATCTGCGTCTTCGCGTCGGCCCCGTACGCGAGGTGCCGGCCGAAGGGGGCCACCAGCGAGCCGTCCACCTGCGTCGAGCTGCTGCGCGAGTTCGTCGTGGCCGGTGTGGCGGCCTGGGCGGGCGGCGAGGTGATCCCCGAAGCCACACCGACCCCCGCGACGGCCGCGGTGGCCGCACTCGTGCGGAGCACACCGCGCCGGGTCAGCCGGGCGCGCAGGTATGCGTGCTGCTCGGCCATGGTCATGCGGTCGGCGAGCTTCTCGGGAATTCCGAATCGGGGGATGTCCATGTCCGAGAACATCCACGGGTCTCATGACGGCACCCCCTCGAATACATGAACGCTACACATACACGACCCCATGGGTCTGCATGGTGGACGTGACATGACAACGAGATGCTGCGGGCCGCTCACCTCCCCGGCTCGGGCCCGCCCCGCGGCACGGAGGCACCTGGTGCTGACGCCGGCCAGGAGCCGCTAGGCGGGCAGGGGCAGTGCGGACGTCAGGCGTTGGTGAGGACCATGCGGAAGCGGGCGGCACCGGAGAGCATCTTCCGGTACGCCTCGCCCACCTCGGCCAGGGGCACGGTCTCCGCTGTGGGACGGATGCCGTGAAGGGCACTGAAGTCCATGGTGTCCTGCACGTCCTGCGCCGTACCGGAGGGATGACCGCGCACGGTCCTGCCCGGCATGATGAGCTGGAGCGGGCTGATTCCCAACGGTTCGGGTGTGACTCCGATGACCACGAGCTCGCCCCGGTGCGCCAGTCCGTCGACGGTCGCCGTGATGGCCTCGGAATTGCCTGCGGTGGCCAGTACCACCTTGGCGCCTCCCAGGGACCGCAGCGCATCCGCCACCGGAGTCGCCCCGGTGCTGTCGATGTAGTGGTGCGCCCCGAATCCCCCGGCCATACCGGCCTTCTCAGGTCCTCGCGCGATGGCCACCGTCTCGAATCCCATGGCCACCGCGAACTGCACACCGAGGTGCCCCAGGCCACCCAGGCCCAGCACGGCGACACGGTCGCCCGGCACCGCCGGACTGCGCCGCAGCCCGTTGTAGGTGGTGACTCCCGCGCAGGCCAGGGGACCTGCGTCCACCGCCGACAGCGCCTCCGGGATGCGTGCCAGAGCGTCCACCGGTGCGATCATGGCCTCGGCGAAGCCCCCGTCGTAGGCCCAGCCCGGGACCTTCAGGTTCTCGCAAACGATGAAGTCACCCTGTCTGCAGGCGGTGCAGTGCCGGCAGCTCCCTCCGAACCAGCCCACCGTGACCCGGTCCCCCACCTGCCAGCCGGCCTCCCCGGCCCCCTCTCCCAGCTTCGCGATGCGTCCGGCGGCCTCGTGACCCGGGACGAGAGGAAACCGCACGCCGGGCATGCCGCCGGTGACGAAGGCGTCGTCGCTGTGGCAGATCCCGCATGCCTCGACCGACAGGCGTACGTGGCCCGGGCCCGGTTCGGGCACCTCGCGTTCGACGATCTCGAAGGGGCCGTTCGCGGTAGCGACCTGCGCGGCTCGGTAGGTGCCCATGGCTGCCTCCGTGATCAGGAAAGGGAGCGGGCAGCGGCAGCGCTCGGCGCGGGGGCGGCGGAACCCGCTCGCCCGGCGCTTCGGCCACAGCTGCCGGATCGCCCGGTCGGAGAGGCGCGAGCTGCTCTCCCGTCCGGAGTTCGCGCTCCCGGCGGGCGTCGGCGGACCCTTCCATCGCACCATCGCCTGCCCGGCCCGGCAACAGGTGCAGGACTCCCCCACCCGGCCCGCAGGACCTCCGTCTCAGTAGCCGCGCCAGATGTTGTCGAAGGCCGCCCCTTCGATCGATCTGCGCTGCCTTTCGGCGGCCAGTTCGGTGATGGCGTGGTGGACCGCGGTCAGTACGGCACCCTGGTCGTCCTCCAGACCGGCCAGCGTGTCGTCCGACACCTCCCCGATCCCGGCGGCGGCCGCGAGGCCCGCGAGGACGGGTTCGCCGGCCGTCCAGCGGTCGTTCGCCCTGGTGAGGGCAGACGTGTCGGCGTCTGCCGGACGGGCCCTGCGAAAGGGGTGCCGGGCACGTGCCGGCGTTCCGATGCCCGCTGCTTCGAGGTCGGCGCGATAGCGCTCGGCCAGCTCCGGGCCCCGGCGCCACAGCCAGTCCTCCACCGTGTCGTGAGGTGGACGTCCCGTGACGGTCGATGCGGCCTCCAGCAGCAGAGCGCTCTCGGTCCGGGGCGTCGCGCCGGGTACGAGGCGCTCTCCGTCGAGGGTCACGGCTCCGGCACCGATGAGATCGATGAGTTCGGCTCCCGCCAGCGCCAGCGACACATCGCCCGGCTCGACGCCGGGGTCGGTGTCCGGAGCTGCGGCGATGATCGACAAGTCCTGGGCTGTGGTCATGTACGACTCCAGGTGGGCGGGACGGCGATGGTTGCCGGGCCGAGCGGCACACGGTGGGCACCCCGGATGCGGACCAGGAAGATCCCGGCTTTCCGGACCACGATAGGCGCAGGCGACCCGTCGGTCCGCTCGAACACGGATACGCGTCCGGCGTTCCCGCGAGGGAGCAGCATCATGGTGACAGGCCGGGAGGAGCGGTGTTCCGGCCCCTTCGGGCCGGCCCCGGGTGTTTCCCGCCCGCCCTGCGCGGTGATCGCGCACAGTGGTCCGTATGACGACACCCGCCGAACTTCTCCGCTCCTTCGCGCGCACCCGGGCTTCGCTCGACGGCGAGGAGGTCACGTACTGGTGGTCCGGCGACATCTACTCCTGGGCTCCCGACGAGCCCTACCAGCGCATCCTCGGCTTCGAAGGACTCAATGTCGCCCGGCTTGTCGAGGACGTCGAAGCCGGGCCCGACTCCTACCAACTGCTCACCCGCGAAGCCGCCTTCTACCTCGACCCCACCACCCGGGACATCCTGCGGACCTGGCAGGACCTGCCGGTGGTGCACGTCTGGAACGACCCGGCCAACCAGAAGTGGCGTCCCTTCCCGATCCCCACGACCGAGCTCGGCGGACAGGTCTGCTTCAGCTTGGAGATCCCTCTCGCCTATCCCTCGCCGCTGTCGGTGGCGCAGTACCCCGTCCACTCGGCCGGCGACACGTACAAGGCGCTGGAACTCTTCCAGTTCTACGCAGACCGCGCCGACCTCGCCGGCCCGGCTCCCGGCGTCCCGGCCACCATGTCGTGGACCCGCATGTCCCCGTGGCTCCCGTGGATGGCCCGCGGACAGCGGCCGGGCGGCCTCACCTTCCACTGCCGGGGCCGCAAGCTCGGCTCGTACGCCGAGGTCCCGGAGCGCACCCGCGCCTTCATCGCAGACCACCAGCCTGAGTTCGCCCACGCTCCGGAGAGGTGGAGCGAGCCGAACGAGACCAGTTGGACCTACTTCCGCAAGCTCCGTCCGACGGACGGCACGGCGTAGGCCCCCACCGCTTCCTGATCCACGCCGAACGCCGGCTCGACGGCGCCCGTGCCGTGGCCCTGAGGAGGCGCAAGGCCTCCTCAGCCCACGGCACGGCCCTCGTGCAGGGATCCGGCTCCGGTTCCACCCGGGCCCCACCGGGCGGCGGGAGCCGGATGAAGCATCACCGGGCCGGAAGCGCGGGAGGGGCCGTCCGGCTCGACGCCGAGGCGGCCCGTCCGTCATGCACCGGTGGCGGCCTCCTGGATCCGCGGCTCGAACTCCCGTCGTCGAGCGGGTTCGCGAAGCGCCGGACACCCCCGGACCCTCGGAGCACGCCGTTCACGTCAGGCACTTCGCGCCTCGTCCGGGTTCCGTCGAAGCCGCGGCCCATGCCCGGACTGAGCCATCCGGCCGGCAGGGGCCCCTCACGGCAGGCGGCAACGTGCGAAGCCTGCGCGCCGGATGCCTTTCGACCGCTGGTCGCACGGGCTCGTACGGTCAGACGGACGGGCCCCGAACGCATTGTCACTGGTGCCGCCTAGAGTCTCTCTCACTCGTCACGGTGCGTCGCCGTCGACGGGTCTCATCAGCGTGCCGGCAGACCGGCGGCGTCAAGAACATCGGGGAGAACAGCGCATGGGGTGGGTTCCGGCGGGCGACTACGAAGTCGCTCTGGAGGCGGGCACGGTGGTGTGCCGCAACGGGAAGGGCCGGCGGCTGAAGTCCGTCCCGGCGAAGTTGAAGGACGACCCGGCGGTCGTGGGCCTCCGGCAACTCACCGAGTGGCTGGAGCGGCACGAACGCCGGTGCCTGGCCGACGTCGAGCAGTGGATGGTGCGTTCGCTGCCCGTTCCCACGGCGGTCCTCGCCCAGGTGTGGCCCGACCCGGCGTGGCAGGCCGCCCTGCGGGACGTCGTGGTGACCGGCGTGGACGGCGGGGTCGCCGGATTCCTCCGGGATGTCGACCCGGAGCGCGGGCTCGGCCTGGTCGATCTGGACGGCGACACCGTCCGCATCACCCCGGACGTCGTCAGGGTCCCTCACCCCGTCCTCCTCGACGACCTGGACGACCTCCGGGAGTTCGCGGTCGAACTGGGGGTACGCCAGAACGTGGAGCAGCTGTTCCGCGAGGTGTGGCACCGCCCGCCGGGTCTCGCCCCGGACACCACCTCCGTCGACACCTACGCCGGTGGTGTGTTCAAGGAACTGCGGTTCCTGCACGGCCGCGTCACCCAGCTCGGGTACCGGTCGCGCGGCGGGTACGCGGTCTGCCCCGTCGTCGAGAACGGCGCCACCGTCGAGGCCCGCATCTGGATCGGCGAACACGACGGCTACGACGCGTACGGCACGGAAACGGGTCCCCTGGGCTGGACCGATCCCTCGGGGCGCGCCGTGCCGGCGGCCGAGGTCGGACCCGTCACGTGGTCCGAGGGCATGCGCATGGCGGCGGCGCTCTACGCCGGCCGCGACGTGGCGGACGAGGAGCGGGCGGCATGAACACCACGACGACGAACACCACGACGACGAACAGCGGCATGACCACGACGGCCAACACCACGGCGCACAAGACGGCAGCGAACATGACAGCATCGGACACCTCGTCCCTCCACGCCCGGACACATGGCGAGGGCACCTCCGCCTCCGCCTCCGAAGCCCGCGCCACGGCGCTGCTGGACGCCGGTGCGGTCCTCCCCCTCGGCTCCACCGCCAGGGACGACGCCGATGTGCTGACCGCCCGCACCTACACGCACACCGCGCTCGGGGACCGCTCCGTCGTCCGCCTCGTGCCCGGCACGCTCGGTGAAGCCGAGGACCTGGCCCTGGAGTTCCTCGGGCTGGCCCGGACCGACGAGGCCCCCGTGGTGGGCCAGGTGCGCCGCGAGACGCTGGGCTTCCCGGCCTGGGCCCTGGTCAACGATCCGGCCAACGGGCACCACGCCCTGGCCCTGGTCAAGGACATCGAACGGCTGGGCCGCCAGGCCAGAACCCGTGCCGGAGCGGCCAAGGAAGGCTTCGACGCACTCGGCACCCGGCTCGGCAGGGCCGTGCCCCACTTCCTGCCCACTTACTACGAGCAGGTGGCGCGCCTCTTCCTCCAGGCGGAGAACACCAGCTACGCCGCCTCCTTCTTCGGCAAGGCCCGGGAGGCCGAGCGGGTGCACGGGCTGGTCGTGGACGAGGACCGGCAGCGTGCCGTCTTCCTCGAGTTCGCCTTCGCGGGCGCGCTGACCGTCAAGGCACTCCGGCAGTACGTGCGTGACCTGGTGGCGCGGCTCGCACCGGCGGACGCCTGGGCGCAGTACCGCCGTCTGCTGGTGGAACGCTGCGCCGCCGGCATGCCGCCGTACGCGGCACTGCCGCAGGATGTGCGCGCGCTGGTCAAGGCCGCGGGGCTGGACCGTGAGGCCGCCGAACGCGAACTGGTGGCCGACCTGGTCGACTCGCCGGGAATCGTCCGCGCCCCCGCCTCGTTCTGGACCGCCTACCGACCCGCACTCGTCACCCTCGCCCAGCAGGACACCGCCGTGCGCGCCCGGCTCCTCGGTTTCTTTCCGGAGAGCTTCAGCGAGAGCGGCCGGGACTCGGACGGCGAGAACGGCTGGCTCGCGCTGCTGGCGGAATCCGGCGCCGAGAGCATGCTCACCGCCCTCCCCGGAACCTCCGGCTCCGCCGACCCCGGTGCCCCGTCCGTCTCCCCCGCGGACTGGCTCGCCCGCTGGGAGGCGCACCGCCGTCGCAACCGTGCCACCTCCGGCCGGAGCCCGCAGACCCTCGACCTGGTCGGCCGGATGGCGGACCGGCTGCGCGCCGACGGGCGCCCCGTGGAGTTGTTCCAGGGGCGTTGGCAGCGCACCGCCGACCTCGACCTCCTCGACCTCTGCCTGGCGTCCGGCGTCCCCGTCGCCGAGCCGGACGACCAGGACACGGGCACCGCGCAGCTCCCCGGCGTCGCGCTCGGCCCGTGGCTCGCCGACACCGCGCCCGGAGCGCGCGCTCTGACCGCAGTAGCCGAACGGCCGGTCTTCCGTGCCCTGCTGGCCCGGACCGTCGGCAGCCTCGGCGGCGGGCGCGGCCAGCGGCTGGCCGACTCGGGTATGGCGAAGCTCGCGGCGCACCCCGTGCTCTCCGAGGTCCTGCGGGAGTGGCTCACGGCCCGCGCCGAGGAGTACACGGCCGCGCAAGGCCTCCCCGGGCTGCACACCGCCCTCAACAAGCTCTCGGCGTTCCGCGCCGTGGTCACCGAGGTCGCCCCGGAGGCGGTGAGGCTGCTCGAGGGCCACGACGTCGTCCCGCTGCTCGCCTCGACCCTGCGCACGGGCGTCCTCGACGAGCTGGGCTGGCCCGCACTGGACGAGACCTACGCCGAGCTGGCCGCGGAGGCCGCCGCCACGCGGCAGCACCGCAACCGGTCGGAAGGCGTCGGTGTCACCGGTGCATGGCCCGCGCTGGTCCTGAACACCTTCGAGCGGGCCGTCGTGGTCGGCCCGGACGGTGTGCTGCTGGAGCACACCCTGCGGCTGCCCGCAGGCGTCGACCAGTGGCGGACGCCCGCCTTCCGTTACGTCGACGGCGAACTGCTGGTCATCTGGTGGGAGGACGGCAAGCAGCGCGGCTACTGGTCGCACCGCCCCGCCGAGGTGTTCACCGTCGGCGGGGAGCAGATCCCCCGCTGGGGCGGCTCCGGACCCTCGGACGAGGTCTGCCTGCCCCTGCCCGGCGGCGGCCGCGCCACGGGCGGCAAGGCCCTGCACGCGGGCGACACCACCCTCCCGCCGCAGCGCGCCGTCCTCTCGGACGGGACCGGTCACTGGCGGGACGGCCACCAGGGCACGCAGCGGGTGTGGCTGGAGTACGACCCGGTGAGTGGCACGCACGGCCGCGCCTCCCTGCCTGCGTTCCTCCGTTCCGGCGTCCGGGAGGGCACGCGGCTGCTCGCCGAGCACTGCCAGGTCCTGCCCCTCCAGCCCGGCCTGGAGACCACCCCGTTCGGCACGGACGGCACGGTTCTCGGCCGCTGGGTCCGCCGAACGGTCTCCGAACCGGGCACGGCGGCACCTGCGGACGGACACCGCGTCGTCGTGGGCACCCCCGACGGCCACACCGTGAGCCTGCCGCACCCGCTGCCCGGCGGCGGCTCCCCGGTGCCGCTCGGGGCCCTCACCCTCCCCGGCGGATCACGCCCCGTCGTGGCCCTCGCCGGATCGTCCGTCGAGGCCCGCCCTGCGGACACGGAGGGCATCGGCGGAAGCCTCTGGTCCGTCCGCCCCGACTCCGCCGGCGGGAACGACGCCGCGGGAACGCCCTATGTCCCTCCCGTCGCCTTCTGGCACGCCCTGCGCCCGAGGGACGAACAGGGCTCCACCGCCCTGCGGAATCTGGCGGACTCCCGCGCGGAGGAGCTGTTCGACGAGGTCGCCAAGGCGGTCGCCCGGCACGCGGAGGCGTTCCGGGCCGTGAAGGACTACACGGGGCCCTCGTCGCGTGAGATGAGTCAGGACGCCGTCGCCCGGGTGCTGCCCGAGGTCTCCGACGCGCGGCTCCTCTCGGGCGTCACGGGTCTCGTCCGGACCGCGGTGGACAGGGCGGTCTCGGCCGCGCGTTTCCTGGATCCGCCCCAGCCCGTGGCCCCTCGGAGCACCGCCCGCACCCAGGGCATGTTCTTCGACCACTCGCCCGAGCACGGTGACGACACCACCCTGGTGCACGCCACCGCCTGGGGCAACGAGCGGATGCACGGCGGCTGGTGGGGAGGCGGGAGCCGGTGGACGGTGATCCAGCAGATACGCGCCGTCAACCACGTCCTCGGCGGTGAGCCGGCGTTCGGTCCGCCCGTGCAGTCCAAGGTGCCGTTCGTCCCCGTGGACGGCTGGCAGCGGGACGAGTACACCGTCCCCGGACAGTCCGCGGACTGGACCAGGCTGCTCGACATGCTGCCCGAACTTGCGTACCGCGCCGCCTCGGCCACGACCTCGCCCGAGCACCGGGCCGCCCTCGTGATCCTGCTCGACACGCTGGGTGAGGGCCCGTCGGCGGACCCGGCGGGCACGGTCCGGCAGGTGACGCTCGTCGAGCCGTACGTGGCCGGGACGACCGCACGGACACGGCCCGAGACCGTGCACCGCCTCGGGCAGGTGTTCCGCAAGGGCGCCCGCACCGTCGTGGTCCTCGCCGAGCGCGGCCGGAACTTCCGGGACGACTCGGCACGCTGGCTGGCCCTGGACCACGACCCCACCGGAGCCTTCGGTCCCGTCGCCGGTTTCACCCTGGACAACGAGTACGTGTACCGGCAGGGCATCGCCCGGGACCGGCTCACCCGGCTCACCGGCCTGGTTCGGGAGGAGGGACCGGCACCCTGGCGGCCCGAGGCGGCCGAGGCCTTCCACACGGCCACCGGGATCGGCCTCCTCCAGTCCGCCGCCCTGCTGTCGGCCGCCGTTCAGGAGCCGGGCGCAGCGGCGCTCGGGCTCCTGGGGGCGAAGACCCGTGCCTTCGAGGCGGCACAGGCCAGGCTGCAGGCTCTGCCCGGCACCGACCGGCACGCCTTGCTCCAGGCGCTGCTTCCCGCCGACCCGGCCGAACTCTGGTCCACGGGCCCGGACGTCCGGGCCGCCGCCGAGGTCTGGCAGGCACGCCTCGGCTCCCTCGTCCGCGTCCCTGAGGAACTGGACCTCGACCTGTCGGGCGCCACCCCCGGCGCCGTCGACCAGATCCTCAACCCGGTCTCCCGGACATGGCTGGCCCAGGGCTCCCCCGTCGAGGACGGCACGGGACGGCCCGGCCTGCGCCGGGTGAGCGCGTACGGCTCGCTGTCCACCGCCCTGACCGCGCTGCGAACTCTCGCCTACACGCTGCCGTACGGGCACCCCCTGCGGGCGCACCTGCCCGAAGGGCTCGCGGCTCTGCGCCGGACCCTCGCCGATCCGGACCTGGTGCTGGACCTCGGGCTGGACTGGACCGAGGACGGCAGCTCGATCGGCCCCGTCATCCGGTCCGCCCACCACCTTCCCGAGACCGGCGGTGCCGGCCCCGACGGCCTGGTCCGGGCCGGTGCGGCGCTGCTCCTCGCACCCGGCCACGGCACGAACGAGAAGCTGCTGATCCGCCCGGCCCTCCTGGAGGGCCCCGAGGACCCGGCGTTCGGCCTGGTCGAGGGCATCGTCGCCCGGTACCGGTCCGGTGAACTCCGTGCCCTGCGCACCCTGCTGGGCAAGGAGACCGACGCCCTGGTCTCGGCCGGTGCTCCTGACGGCACTCCGCTCCGCCCGGGCCAGGACCCGTCCCGGGTGGTCCCGGAGCTGGTGGCCGAGGCTGCCGGGGCCCTCGGGCTGAGTGCCGACGCCGCCGCGCTGTACCTGATGCTGCTGGCCCTGCCCGACCCGACGGACCGCAACTGCGTCCGCTGGAGCGAGTGGAAGCCCGCGCGGATCAAGAAGGCCCGGGCGGAGCTCACCGCCACCGGTCTGGTGGTGGAGGCCAAGCGCTCCCGTGCCGGCCGCACCCTGTTCCTCCCCTGCGGCTGGCTGGAACGCGGCACCCCCGGCCTGCCGCTGGAGACCTGGAAGGAACGCCTGTATCCCGTGGAAGGGTCCGCACGGACCCTTCCGGACATCTCCTTGCCCGATCTGTTCGCCGCAGCCTGGGCACGGGTCCGGGACGGCGACGCCCCCGCCTTCGAAGAACTGGAAACCCGCGCACCCCGGAAGGGCCGCCGCCGATGACGAGCGACACCACGACCACCAGCGCCCCCACGGACGGCGTCCCGGAGCAGGCGACGCCCCCCGCCGGTGCCTCCGGGAGGCGGAGCCGCCAGGTCACCCTGCCCGAGGACCGGTACGCCACCGAGCTGGCCTTCCTCGCCGCCCACGACTCGGGGCCGCGCCCGCCCGGCTGGCTGCTCACCCCGCGTGCGGTCGTCACCTTCGTGATGGGCAGCGCGGGCGAGGCGCTCGCGCTGCCGAAGTCCGCGCGGCCCGGCACCGGGGTGCCACGCCGTCTCGTGATCGAGCAGAAGTTCGTCGGCGACCGCGCCCTGGTCGAACGGTGCGTGGTCACCCTCGCCGGGGAGCGTGGGCTGCTCCTCGTCGGCGAGCCCGGCACCGCCAAGTCCATGCTCTCCGAGTTGCTGTCGGCGGCCGTCTGCGGGACGAGCGCGCTGACCGTCCAGGGTACGGCGGGCACCACCGAGGACCAGCTCAAGTACGGCTGGAACTACGCGCTGCTGCTCGCCCAGGGCCCCACCGAGCAGGCCCTGGTGCCCTCCCCGGTGCTCACCGCCATGACCCGGGGCGCCGTCGCCCGTGTCGAGGAGGTCACCCGGTGTCTGCCCGAGGTCCAGGACGCGCTCGTGTCGCTGCTCTCCGAGCGGCGGATCGCGGTGCCCGAACTCGCGGGCGGTGACAGCGCCCAGGTGCACGCCGCCCCGGGGTTCACTCTCATCGCCACCGCCAACCTGCGGGACAGGGGCGTCTCGGAGATGTCCGCCGCGCTGAAGCGGCGCTTCAACTTCGAGACCGTGCATCCGATCGGGGACGTGGACGCCGAGACGGCGCTCGTCCGGAGCCAGTCCCGGGCGGCCGTCGAACGGGCGGGCGCCGCCTACCAGGTGGACGACGCGGTCCTCGAGGCCCTCGTCACCGCTTTCCGCGACCTG
The DNA here is from genome assembly GCF_042270185.1 of Streptomyces sp. NPDC055962. Lineage (NCBI taxonomy): Bacteria > Bacillati > Actinomycetota > Actinomycetes > Kitasatosporales > Streptomycetaceae > Streptomyces > Streptomyces sp. NPDC055962. The sequence continues at coordinate 217,463 of NZ_JBHJYN010000006.1, read as the reverse complement.
AGGGAGGGCCGTTCCGTGGAGGGCTGGGAGGTCGAGCGTCCCTCCACGGTGATGAGCACGGCGGAAGCGGTCTCCGTCGCGGGAGCCCTGGGCCTGGCCACCGCCTATTTCCCCGGCGACCGGGACGTGCTCTCGCTCCTGCCCGGCCATCTGCTCGGTGTCGTACGCAAGGACGATCCTGCCGACGCGGCGCGGTTGCTGGGGTACTGGGACGGGCCGGTGCGCCGGCGCGCGGAGCAGGGTTCGGCCACCTGGCGTGCCCTGTGGGAGCTTCGCTCGGTGCTGGAGAGCTGACGGATGAGCGAGTCGACCACCTCCCGGTACACGCGGGACACGACCGTCGTACCGCCCACGGCCGACGCGTTGCGCCCTGCTGAGGTGTCGCGCCGGACCGAGTCATCGCCCGCCGGTGCATCGCAGGCCCCGGCCGACGGCCCTGCCGCCGGCCGGGGCGGGCCCGTCACCCCGGAGGACGCGGTGGCGGCCCTCGCGGAGGCCGGGCCCGGGCTACCGTTCCTGATCGGGGTGCGCCACCACGCGCCCTCGCTCGCGGCAGCTCTCCCGGCGCTCCTGGACGAGGCGGCCCCCGAAGTTCTCCTCGTCGAACTGCCCGCCGAGTTCCAGCCCTGGCTGGGCTGGCTCGCCCACGAGGAGACCGAGGCTCCGGTGGCACTGGCCGCCGTGCCCGCCGACGGAGCGGCTGCGGCAGCCGAAGGAGGGCCCGCGTTCTATCCGTTCGCGGACTTCTCGCCCGAACTGGTCGCCCTGCGCTGGGCTGCACGCAACGGGGTCCCGGCCGTGGCCTGCGATCTGCCGCTGGCCGACCGGGCCTGGGCACGGGGCGGGCCGGACACACCCTCACCCGCCCCGTCCGAGGGCTCCGGCTCCGCACCCGTACCGGGAGAGGGGCACGGCCTGTCCGCCGCGCTCGTGTCCCGGCTCACCGGCCGCGAGGGCGACGACCTGTGGGACCGGCTGGTGGAGGCTCCCGCCCCCGGCTCCACACCCGAGGCACTGAGGCGCGCGTCGCTCCTCACCGGCTGGGCACTGCGGTACGAGGCCGAGGCACGGGGCGGCGTGGACGACACGGACCTGGTGCGTGAGGCCTGGATGCGTGGACATGTCGCCGAGGCGCTGGCGAGCGGGCGACGGACCGCCGTGGTGGTGGGTGCCTTCCACACCCCTGCGCTGCTGCCGTACGCCCCCGGCAACACCTACGCACCTTCGCCGCCCGGGGCGGTCACGTCCACCGCCCCGGGCGAGGGGGGCGCGGACGACCGGGCGAGCGGTGCGGCTCCGACGGCGGCGTGCACGGTCTCCCTGATCCCGTACACGTATCCGCTCCTCGACTCCCGGTCCGGATACCCGGCCGGAATCCGGGACCCGGAGTGGCAGCACACCGTCCTGGAGGCCGCCGGCTCCCCGGCCGCGCTGCACGAGGCGCTGATCCGCACCGCGGTCCGGGTCTGTGCAGCTCTGCGCGAACAGGGTCACCCCTACGGCCCGGCGGACGGGCGGGAGGTGGTGCGGGTCGCGGGGGACCTGGCGCGTCTGCGCGACCTGCCCGCCCCGGGCCGGGGGGAACTCCTGGAAGCCGTGCAGACGGTGCTCGGGCGTGGCGAGACCTACGGCACGGGCCGCGCCGTCGCCCAGGCCCTCGAACGCGTACTCGTCGGCGCCCGGACCGGGCGGCCCGCGCCCGGTGCTCCGCGCAGCGGCCTGGGCCCCGCCGTGGAGGCCGACACCGTGGCTCTCTCGCTCCCCGGCCCGGGGGACGCGCACGAGAGGACGCCGCGCGATCTCCGGCTGGATCCCGCCCGCTCCGCCCTCGACGCACGGCGTGAACTGCTGCTGCGCAGGCTGACGGTGTGCGGCATCCCGTACGCGCGGGAACAGGAGGTGACGGGTGCGGCGGGCTCGGAGGGACTGACGACCCGCTGGCAGGTGCGGTGGACGCCGGCGACGGCCGCGATGCTCACCGCGGCCGGGGCGCGCGGCGTCACACCGGCCCAGGCAGCGGAAGGGGTGCTGCGGCAGCGGCACGCGGCAGAACGTGCGGAAGGCGGGCCCACGGCCGCCCAGGTCGTGCGAGGTCTCATGGAGGCCGCCGAGTGCGGACTCCCCGTCCTGGCCGACGAACGCCTCGCGGAACTGGCGGCCGTGCTCCCCGCCGGCGGTACGCTCCCCGAGATCCTGACCGGGCTCGGCCTCCTGGAACGCATCGACGCGGGGCACCTGCCGGGCCTGAGAACCCACGGCTCCGCCCCTGACGCCCTCGACGACCTGTCGGCCGCCGAGGCCACCGAGGCCACTGAGGCCACTGAGGCCACCAAGGCCGCCGAGGGACTGCATCCCACCGCCGCAGAAGCGTCCGCCCGTGCCGTACGCATCGCAGACACGGCGGAGCTCCTGACGTCGGCCGCGGTCCGTCAGGTCGACGGACTGACCGGATCCGATGCCCCCGAGGACGCCCGCGCCCTGCTCGAACTGGCCCAGCGCGCAGACCGGGTGGGCGGGATCCGGCTCACCGACGCCCTCGTCCGGCTGGCCGCCGACGGCACCCCCCTGATCTCCGCTGCCGCCGGAGCCGTCCGGGTGCTCACCGGCCAGGAGGAGGCCGAGGTCTTCGGTGTGCGCGTCGCCTCCTGGGTGGACGGCGCCGTGGACGCCGCATCACGGGCCGCGCTCACCGCCCGTCTCACCGGCGTGCTGACGGCGGCGGGCCCGCTCCTGACCGTCGGGGTCGGCGCCCTGGACCCGTTGCTGCACCGTGTCGTCGAGTTGGACGACTCCGGCTTCCTGGCCCGGCTGCCCGCCCTGCGGGGCGGCTTCGATGCCCTCAGCCCGGCCGCCCGGGAGCGGCTGCTGGACACGGTCGAGGAGAGGCTGGGCGAACGGGTGGACGGCCTCGACGCGGACGACCCGGCCGAGCTGGCGGCCCGGACGGCCGCCGACCTCGCGGCCCGCGAACTCCTGGCCGGCCTCGGCCTGCCCGTCCCTCCTCCCACCCACGACGACCGGTTCCCGCCACAGCCGGACCACCTCGTCCCGCCACCGCCCGCGGCTGATGCGGCCGCCACCGCAGCACCGCCGGCCGCGGCATCCCTCACCGGGGCGGGCGTCCCCGCCGTCCCCGTACCGGCACCCGGCTCCCCCGCTCCGACCGGCCCGGAGCGCACCCTTGCGCCCGTCGACCGGTGGCGGCTCGTACTGGGGCGCCGTCCCGACCGGATGCCGTCCGGTGCCGCCCGTCTGGCGACCGCTCTCGACGAGCTGTACGGGGCGGGGCGCGGTGAGGGATCGCGCGGCGGCACGCCCGGCCGGGGCGGTGGCCGCGAGGCGTCCTTCCCGGGCGTCCGCGAGTGGTCAGAGGAACTGGCCGCGCTGTTCGGGCCCGGCGTGCGCGAGGAGGTCCTCGCCGCCGCGGCCGCGACCGGCCGGCAGGACGTCCTCGCCGAGATCGACCCGGCCGCCGCAACCCCCTCCGTGGAACTGCTCCGTACGGTCCTGCGGTACGCCGGCGGCCTCCCCGAGGCGCGGCTGGCGGCGCTCCGGCCGCTGGTCCGCCGCCTGGTCGACGAGCTGACCCGTCAACTGGCCACCCGGCTGCGGCCCGCCCTCACCGGCACGATGCTGGCCCGGCCCACCCGTCGCCCCGGCGGCCGGCTCGACCTGCCGCGCACGCTGCGCGCCAACCTGGCCACCGCCCGCCGGACGGACGGCGGGACGGTCCAGGTGATCCCGGAGAGTCCGGTGTTCCGCAGCCGCGCCCGCCGGTCGGCCGACTGGCGCCTGATCCTGGTCACCGACGTCTCCGGATCCATGGAGGCGTCCACGATCTGGTCCGCGCTGACCGCCTCCGTGCTGGCCGGGGTACCGACCCTGAGCACCCACTTCCTCGCCTTCTCCACGGAGGTCGTCGACCTCACCGGCCATGTGCACGATCCCCTCTCCCTCCTGCTGGAGGTGAGTGTGGGCGGTGGCACGCACATCGCCGCCGGGCTGCGGCACGCGCGCAGCCTGATCACGGTGCCCACCCGTACCCTCGTCGTCGTCATCAGCGACTTCGAGGAGGGCGCCCCGCTCGGCGGACTGCTCGCGGAGGTGCGGGCCCTGGTGGCCACCGGCAGCCACGTCCTCGGGTGCGCGAGCCTCGACGACGCGGGCCGGCCCCGCTACTCGACGGGCGTCGCCGGCCAGCTCGTGGCCGCCGGTATGCCGGTGGCCGCGCTGAGCCCACTCGAACTGGCCCGCTGGATAGGGGAGAAGACGACATGACCGCCACCCAGTTGCCGCCTGTCGCGCCGGAGGTCACGGCCACCCTGGTGGAAGACCTCTCGCCCCGGCTGCGCAAGCGGCTGGACGCGGCGGTCACCAAGCTCGGTGCCCGCCCGGCACACCGCGACGGGGACACCGTGACGGTCGCGGTCGACGACGAGACCGATCTGCGGCTGCACGCCCCCGGTGGTGTGGTGACGACGGCGGACGACATCACCTGTGGTTGCCTCCTCTCCCCGGCATGCGTGCACCGGGCAGCGGCAGCCTGCGCCGCCCCCGCAGCGGACCCGCCCGCCGAACCCGCCGGGGAACCGGCCCCGCCGGTGACCGGATCCGCGCCGCACCCCGACAGCGCACCGCTCCCGGGCACCGCCGGCACCGGCACCACACCGCACCCGGACCCGGACCCCACCGCACCCGAGGTCGCGAGCCCCGCCCAGCGCGCCGCGGCCGACGCCCTGCGGTCGGCGGCTGCCGCCGTGCTGGAGGCCGGCGTCGACGGTGCCGGTGCCGTCGCCCAAGCATCACTCCTCCGCGCCGCGCACAGCGCCCGGCTCCAGCACCTGCCGCGCGCCGCGGGCGCCGCCCTGTCCGTCGTCACGCTGCTGCGCGCGGCCCGCGGCGGAGACCCGTCCTACCGCACCGCCGACCTCGTCACAGCTCTGGCCGAACTCCTGGGAACCGCGCACCGGGTGGGCACCGCCTCCGGGGAGGAGCTGGATGCCGTCAAGGGGCGGGCACGCCGCCCCTACAGCCCGGACGGCTCGCTGCGCCTGTACGGGCTCTTCACGGAACCCGTGGTCACCGCCTCGGGTCACGGCGGCGCCCGTACCTGGGTCGCCGGCCCGGACGGGCGGCTCTGCACGGTCGGCGACGTGGCGCCGGGGGGCGTCGGGCGTGCCCTGGGGGTGGCCGACCGGGCCGTGCGCCTCGGGGAGAGTGCGCTCACCCACCGGGAGCTGGGCCGGGCCGGCCTGGCGGTCTCGGGTGCGACGGTCTCGCCGGACGGAAGGCTCGGCGCGGGGAAGGGCGTCAAGGCGGTCACGGCCCGGGGCGCGGACTGGACGGAGCCACCGCTCGCCGCCCTGTGGGAGACGCCGCCGTTCCAGCAGGCCACCCGGGCCCTGCGGTCCACCTCGCGGTACGCGGATCCTGGGAGCGGCGGCAGCGACCTGCTCTTCCTGGACGTCGAGGTGCGCGGTGCCGTACGGGAGGCGGGCGGCACCTGTCTGCTCGCGTGGTGCGACGGCGGCGTCGCCGTCCGGCTCACGGTCGCCGACGACGATCCGGCGCTGGCCCACCGGGACAACCTGATGCTGCTGGCCACGGCTCCGGGGACACGTCTGCGGATCATCGGACGTCTGGTGCCGGCGCTCCACCCCAGGCTCACCCTCCTCGCCTGCTCGCACCCCACCGGTGAGGGGAGGATCGACCTGGGCTTCGACCGTCTGCGCCGCGCGGACCTGCCCGTCCCGGACGCCCGCCTGGAACCCGTCCCGGACGAGCCCGTCGACTCCGGCGGGCGCTCACCGCTGCATCTCCTGGAGCGCCGGGTCGAGCAGACGGTGACGGCCGGGCGGGCGGCCCTCGGTCTGCTCGGAGACGTGTCCGCAGAGACCCGCCGTCTCCGCCGGTCGGGCCTTCCCACGGCCGCCGGTCTTCTCGCCGCCCTGCGTGCTTCTGCGGCCCGACGCGGACGCGACCCGTTCGGCCGGCTCCTCCCCGCCGACACCGACGGCTTCGCCGCCCACTGGCTCTCCGCCGCCCGCTACACATCAGCCGTCTCCGAGTCGCTGTGCGCGGCCGCCTGGGAACCGACGCCGAGGGGGTACGACCGGGCCACGGCAGAAGGGTGACCGGCACCCCGACCACCCTTCACCGCCCGCCGCAGCAGCCGTCGGGGGCCACGAGAGCGCACCTTCTCGTGGCCCCCACCTCGTCATTCGCGCCGGGTCGGGGCGGCGGACGCAGGGAGGTGGTCAGGGCGCAGCGCGTATCGGACATCGGTCTGCCCCCCCGCGGACCGCGGTGCCGCCGGCCCAGCCTCCGGGGACGCAAGTGCCGCTTTGCGCAACCGAGTTCCGGAGTGAGCCGAGCACTGGACGGCTTCCAGGCAGGCACTGCACATCTTTTGTTGAATCATCAGAAAGTTCCGTGGATTCGTACCGAACCTCTGGACAGTCCTGACGCGGCGTCCTAACGTCTCGGCGCATCGAGACCAGTGTTTCGTCGCAGTGACACCGCAACCGATCGGCGTTCACCCGGACGCCCTTCTCCCCACGAGTCTTTCCACGTCTCTCCCCCCATGGCCGGGCCCCCGCCCGTTCCGAGGCGCGGCGCGATCGCTGTCACAGCGGTCGTCGCCCACGCACCGTGCAGCACCCCCGTCGGAGGACGGGCGACCGGCCGGGTCACCGACCCCGCCGTACCGCAGCGGAAGGGAAGCGACATGAAGATCCGTACGTTCATCGCCACGGCGTCCCTGGTGGCATCCGGGAGCCTGGTGGCATTCTCCGGCTCGGCCCAGGCCGCTCTGTACACCACCTGCGTCGGTGACGGCGGGGCCGTCACCGTCAGCAACGACCTCGTCGTTCCCGCCGGGAAGTCCTGCACCCTCACCGGCACGAAGGTCAAGGGCACGGTGACCGTCGAGGCCGGGGCCGATCTCGTCGCCGCGGGCGCCACCTTCCACGGCGCGGTGAAGGTCGAGGAGAACGGCTATCTCGACCTCACCGGCAGCACCGTCAAGGGTGCCCTGACCACCCGGTCCGCCTTCGGTACGCACCTGGAGGAGAGCACCGTCAAGACCGTCGACGCCGCGGAGGGATTCGTCTACGCGGTCGACTCGACGCTCGGCGGGAACGTCAGAACCGAGGGAGGCGAACTGTACGTCTCCGGCAGCACGCTGAGCGGCTCGCTGACCGGTGAGGGCAACCAGTACAGCGACGTGTACGACAGCACGGTCAAGGGCGCGCTCACCGTCAGCGGGAACACACTCGGCGGCGTGTTCTGCGCGGGCGAGGTGTACGGCGCCGCCACGTACGCGGGCAATGCGGACAACCTCCAGATCGGCGGCGAGGGGCTGCTCGGATCCTGCACGGGCGCCTCGTACTTCGGCGGTGACGTGTCGTTCACGGGCAACACCGCGAAGGCCGTGCTCGACAACGCGATCGTGCGCGGCGGCCTCACCGCGACGGAGAACGACCCCGTGCTGGTGGTGGGCGGGTCGGCGCGGATCCGTGGCGCCGTGACCGGAGAGACCTCCGCCGCCGGGGCGTCGCCGGCCCGCTCCGCCGAGAGGGCCGCGCCGCAGGACCGCGGTGCCGGCCTCGCGGAGAAGGCCGCCGAGCGCGCGGCCGCCGCGCGCGCCGACGCCCACGAGGCGGGCACATCCCTCTGACCCGGCCAGGCCCGGCGGCGGGTCACGGCCCGCGGGCCGCCGCAGTACCCCGCACGTCGCCGTGCTCCTCCGCTGCCGGTGCCGGCCACCGCCCGGCAGCCCCGCCGCACATCCCGGTCCCTGCCCTTCTCCTCATTCCCCAGGAGTGACCGTGAGTCATGTTCGCAAGTCCTTCGACCGCAGGGACTTCCTGCGCGCCACCGCCGGCACCACCGTGGCCCTCGCCGCTGCCGCCGTCACCGGAGCGGGCGCGACCCCCGCCGCCGCGGCGACGGGCAGTCTGGCCATCCCCAAGGACCGCATCGGCATCCAGCTCTACAGCATCCGCGACAAGGTGAGCTCCCTCGGCTTCGCCGTCGTCCTCGCCGAGCTGGCACGGATCGGCTACAAGGAGATCGAGTTCGCCGGGTACACCCAGTCCACGTCCATCCTGGGCCGTCAGATCACCCTCCCGGAGATCCGGACGCTCCTCGACGACCACGGACTGCGCGCGATCGGCAGCCATGTGGGGATCGGCAACCTGCGCGGCAACCTCCAGGCAGAGCTGGATGCCGCGCAGATCCTCGGCATGCCGCACGTGGGGACCGCCAACGCGCCGTCGAACCTCAACACCGTCGCCGGCTACCGCGCCGCCGCCGACGAGTTCAACGCCTGGGGTGCGGCGGCCACCGCACGCGGTCTCAAGCTCTACCAGCACAACCACGCGGGCGAGTTCGCCTTCGCCACCGACCAGCCGTCGGTACGGCTGTACGACGTCTTCCTCAAGAACACCGACCCGCGCCACGTCTATCTGGAGCTGGACATCTACTGGGCCTACGTGGGCCAGTACCGCTGGCCCGGATTCGACCCGGCGGCGTACGTGCGGAACCAGCCCTACCGCTACCCGCTGTTCCACATGAAGGACGGCGACGCGAACGCGGCCAACGCCAACGGCTTCGACATCGTCGAGTTCGGCGCCGGTGACCTCCCGTACGAGCGGTTCGTCCGCGACATCGGGCCCCGCGCCTCGCACATCGGCATCTGGGAGCAGGACACCGCACCCAACACCCTGCCGAATCCGCCCGGTTCGCTCGCCGCGGCGGAGCGCAGCTTCACGGCGCTCAAGGGGCTCCTCGGCTGAGGGAGCCTCACCCGCAGAAGCACGCGGGGCGCCTTCGCATCGCGAAGGCGCCTCCCCTCTCCGCTCCTTACCGCCAGCGACCGAGGAGACGCATCACCGTGCAACGCACCTTGAGACGCCTGATCACCGGTGCCCTGCTCATGGCCCTGCCCGCCCTGGGCAGCGTGGCCGTGGCGCCCGCCGCCCGGGCGCACCCGGGCCACGAACACGCACTGGACTGGTCGAACTACGAGAAGGCCACCCTCACCAAGGACACCGGCGAGCCGATCGACCTCGCCGTACTGCCCGACAGCCGTGTCCTGCACACCGCCCGCAACGGCGATGTGCGGCTCACCGACCCCGGCAGCGGTGTGACGAAGGTCGTCAACCACGTCGACGTGTACCAGAACTCCGAGATGGGGCTCCAGACGGTCACACTCGACCCCGACTTCGCCTCCAACAAGTGGGTCTACCTCTACTACTCGCCGCCGCTGAAGACCCCGGCCGGCTCCGCGCCGCAGCAGCTGCCGGCCGGTCAGACGGACGCGTACTGGAAGCAGTGGGAGGGGTACGACACCCTGACCCGCTTCAAGTGGACCGGCGACAAGCTCGACCTCTCCACCGCACAGGAGATCATCCGGGTCGACACCAACCGCGGCCAGTGCTGCCACGTCGCGGGTGACGTCGATTTCGACGGGGACGGCAACCTCTACCTGGCCACCGGCGGGAACACCCCGGCGTCGGGCCCGAACGTCAACGGATACACGCCGATCAACGACGCCGCGGGCTACAACCCGGGGCTCGACGAGCGCAGGGGCGCGGGCAACACGAACGACCTGCGCGGCAAGATCCTGCGGATCGCCGTCCGGGAGGACGGCAGTTACACCGTTCCGGAGGGGAACCTCTTCGCGCCGGGCACGGCGAAGACCCGGCCCGAGATCTTCGTGATGGGCCTGCGCAATCCGTTCCGCCTCGCGGTGGACCCGCGGACGAACGCCGTGATGTGGGGCGACTACGGTCCCGACGCCGGTACGGCAGACCCGAACCGCGGGCCGATGGGCTACGTCGAGTGGCAGAGCACGACCAAACCGTTGAACAGCGGCTGGCCGTACTGCACGGGTGACAACAGCAAGCCGTACCGGGACTTCGACTTCGCCACCCTCACCCCCGGCCCCGCCTTCGACTGCGCGGCGCCGGTGAACGACTCCCGCTGGAACACCGGTCTGAGCGAGCTGCCCGCTGCCGCGCCGGCCACCCTCTGGTACGGCGACAAGGACACCGACCAGCCCTGGCCCGAGCTGACCGCCTTCCGGGGCCCCGGCGGTCCGGGTGGCCAGGCACCGATGGGTGGTCCGGTCTACCACTACGACGCGGACAACGCGTCGCCGGGGAAGTTCCCGGAGTACTGGGACGGCAAGGCGTTCTTCGCGGAGTTCTCCCAGGACTACGTCGCCGCTCTCACGCTCGACGGGCCGGACGGCCCCATCAGCAAACTGGAGAACGTGCTGCCCAACAGCGAGCGCTCGCAGAACGGCATACCGCCGTGGGACAACCCGATGGACCTGGAGTTCGGTCCGGACGGTGCGCTCTACGTCCTCGACTACGGCGACGGCTTCTTCCGCCAGAACCCTGACGCGGGTCTCTACCGGATCGACTACGCCGAGGGCAACAAGGCGCCCACCGCGGTCATCGAGGCCGACAGGACGTCCGGCCAGGCACCCCTCGAGGTCTCCTTCAGCGCCACCGGGTCCAGCGACCCGGAGAACGGCGCGCTCACGTACCAGTGGGATCTCGACGGTGACGGCACCTTCGACGCCGACGGACCCTCGGTCACGCGTACGTATCCGGAGAACGGGCAGTTCCAGGCGAGGCTCAAGGTCACCGACCCCCAGGGCAAGACCGGGCTGTCGAGCCGTCAGATCACCGTGGGCAACACCGCGCCGACCGTGCGGATCACCTCCCCGCCCGACGGCGGATTCTTCAACTGGGGTGACGCGGTGCCCTACGGCACCGCCGTCGAGGACCCGGAGGACGGATCCACGCCGGACTGTGCCAAGGTCGCCTGGACCTTCGGTCTCGGACACAACCAGCACGGGCACCCCGTCAACAGCGGCACCGGCTGCTCGGGGGCCGTCGTGACCCCGCCCGACGCGGGGCACGGTGACACGGAGAACGTCTTCGGTGTCCTCGGGATCACCTACACCGACAAGGGCGCGGGCGGCGTCCCTCCCGCGACCGGTGACGCCCAGGTGGTGCTCAACCCCGCGCTCATGCAGGGCGAGCACCACGACTCCTCGGAGGGTGTCACGATCACGGACGACACCACGGCGTCCGGACAGCGCAAACTGACCTCCTTCGACGCGGGTGACTGGGTCGCGTACGACCCGGTGTCGTTCTCCGGGATCAGCGGGGTCAAGACCCGGGCAAGGGGCGCCGGAACCCTGTCGCTGCGGTGGGAGTCCGCCGGCGCCGAGCCGTTCGCGACGGTGCAGGTCCCGGCGGGAGAGGACTGGCAGACGGTCGCCACCGCTCTGCCGGACGCCCCGTCGGGGACGGGCGAGCTCTTCGTCACCAGCTCAGGTGGAGTCGAGCTGGACTCGCTGACCTTCCAGGGCGCGGGTGTCGCGGACAAGACCGCCCCCAAGGCCACCGCCACCCTCAATCCGCCCCGGCCAGACGGTGACGACGGCTGGTACACCGGAAACGTGACCCTCACGGTCACGGCGACCGACAACGGCACCGTGGCCACCCGTCAGTACTCGGTCGACAACGGGACCACCTGGAAGCCGGCCGACGCGGCGGTCACCCTCTCCGCGGAGGGAGCCACCACCGTCCGCTACCGCGCCACCGACAACGGCGGCAACGTCTCGGAGACGGGCTCGCTCACCGTACGGATCGACCGCACCGGACCCACGGTGGCGGTGACCGGGATCGGGGGCGTCCACGGGGACTCCGAACGCCCGGCGCCCGTCTTCTCGGCGGCGGACGCGGTCTCCGGCGGGGCCTCCGCGACGGCCACGCTGGACGGCGGGGGCGTCACCTCCGGCCAGGCGCTCGAGCTCTGGCGGCTTCCGCTGGGGAACCACGACCTCACGGTCCGGGCCCGGGACAGGGCGGGCAACACCACCACGAAGACGGTGGCCTTCACCACCCGTACCTCCTACGCGGACATCCGCGCGCTCATCAGCCGGTTGAGCTCCGACGGCCTGGTCACCACGCAGGGCGAGCAGCGGCTGACGGTACGGCTCGGCCAGGCCGAGGCGCACGCCGATGCGGGCCGTGCCGGCCAGGCCGCGGCCGTGCTGGAGTCGTTCGCCACCTACGCGGCCGACGCATCCCTGGTGCCGGACGGCGCGGCAGGCGCCGCGCTGGGACGGGATGCCCGGGCGTTGAAGGGAGGGACCGCCCGCTGACGCGGGGAGGACAGGGTTGCCCCGCTCTCACCGGCGGGGCATTCCTGTGCCCGTCCGGGCGCGGGGTTTCCGGATCCGGCGCCCGGCGGGCACGGGGTCCGATCCGGCCGCACCCGTCCCGCCTGCCTGCGTTCCCTCAACAGGGCGACACCTTTCGGCGCTCTGTGAAAAAGTTGCCGCAAGCCGCCCGTGTACAGCGGATCCGCCGTCGGCAGGTGGGGCCCGGACCGCACGGCACGCGGCCCCGTACCGCTCCCCCGTCCGCGCGTCCCGCCTCGCGGACCGTTGCCGAACGCGTGCGGGGCGCCCAGAGGAAGTGAGCCCATGAACCTCCAGTACCGCGTGCTGAGTCTGCTGCGTGAGAACGGCCCGATGTCCCGCGCCCAGCTCGCGGACCGGCTGGACGTCCCGCGCCCGCGGCTGCTCGGTGAGCTCGACCGTCTGGTCGCCGCTCGGCGGGTCGGTGAGGCGGGCCCCGCGGCGTCGCGCGGCGGGCGGCGCTCGACCCTCGTCCGGCTCGACCCGGGCCTTCGGTTCGCCGCCGTCGACCTGGGGGCCAGCTCCGTCGACATCGAGATCACCGACGGCACGCTCACGCCGGTGGCCTCCTGCTCGGAGCCCGCCGACATCAGGTCGGGGCCGGTCGCCGTGCTCGGCCGCATCAGCGAGCTGCTCCGTGCGCTGGCCGCCGAGGGGAACTACACGCGGCTCGACGCGATCGGTATAGGTCTGCCCGGTCCGGTCAGCTTCCGGGAGGGTGTCCCCGTCTCGCCGCCGATCATGGTGGGGTGGAACCGCTTCCCGGTACGCGACACCCTCGCCCGTGCGCACGGATGCCCCGTCGTCGTCGACAACGACGTCAACGTGATGTCGATCGGGGAGCGACACAGCGGGGTCGCGAAGACCGTCGACCATCTGCTCTTCGTGAAGATCGGCAGCGGCATCGGCTCGGGCATGCAGCACCACGGCCGTATCTACCGGGGGGCGGAGGGGTGCGCCGGGGACATCGGGCACGTCCAGGTGGATGCCGAGGCGGACGGTCCCGTCTGCTCCTGCGGGAACACCGGCTGCCTCGAGGCCTACTTCGGCGGGGCGGCACTGGCCAGGGACGCCACGGAGGCCGCGAGGTCCGGCCGGTCCCCCGCTCTCGCCGAGAGGCTGGCCGCCCGCGGGGCGCTGACCGCGCTGGACGTCGCGGAGTGCGCGTCCGGCGGCGACACCACGAGCGTCACCCTCGTACGGGCCGGGGGGCACCGGGTCGGGCAGGTCCTCGCCACCCTCGTCAGCTTCATGAACCCGTCGATGATCGTGATCGGCGGAGGCCTGACCGGTCTCGGCTATCCACTGCTCGCCGAGATCCGCAGCGTCGTGTACAAGCGGTCGCTCCCCCTTGCCACCGGGAATCTTCCGATCGTCATGTCCGAGCTGGGGCCCCGGGCCGGAGTGGTGGGCGCGGCGTTCCTCGCCAGTGAGCTCGCGTTCGGCGAGGAGAGCTGAGGACAGCTGGGGGGACGTGCCCGTGGTCCGTCAGCGGCGCGGCAGCGGATACGGTGTGGGCAGGCGCATTCCGCGGGCAGCCATGATGTCCCGCACCCGGTCGGGGTAGTCGGTGATGATCCCGTCGATCCCCATGTCCATGAGTGCCTCGACGGTGGCGGGGTCGTCACAGGTCCAGGGGATGACCTTCAGCCCGCGCCGGTGTGCGTCGTGGACCATCTTCGTGTCGGGGTAGAACCGGAATCCGGGCTCCCCGACCGTTCCGTTCTGCGGGAATCCGTAGTTCGGGGAGAGTGCGGTCACACCGGGGATCGTTGCGGCGGCCCTGACGAAGTCACCGTCGTAGTCGTCGGCGTCGATCCCGCCGAGCCAGGGGGACGCTCCCTCCTTCCCCACCTGGAGGAAGTCGTAGTTCGTCAGCGCCACCAGCGGGTAGGACGGCGCGAGCCGGTGCATCTCCTTCAGTGCACCCCAGTCGAAGGACTGGACGGAGACCTGCTTCTCGATGCCGGAACGGTGGATCTCCTCGAAGACACGGCGTACGAACAGCTTCCGCGGCGCGGTCTGCTCGGGGGCTCCCGCCTCCACCTTCGTCTCGATGTTCAGCTTGACGCGCTTGGCCCCGTAGCTCTTCACCAGGTCGAGGACGTCCCTGAGTTCGACCATGCGGAAGCCCTTGACCTGCTCCTGCTCCGGATAGCCGGGAAGCTGCTGATAGCCGCAGTCCATGGTCCTGATCTGAGCGAGCGTCAGGTCCTTGATGTACCTGCCGACGTACGGGTACATCGGGTCGCCGGACGTCAGCGGACCGGTGTCCTGGCACTTCTGGGCGCTGACCTGCCGGTCGTGGTTCACGACCACTCGGCGGTCCCTGGTGATCTGGGTGTCCAGCTCCAAGGTGCTGACACCGAGGCGCAGCGCCTTGCCGAAGCCCTCGAGGGACTCCTCCGTGGTGAGTCCGAGGCCTCCGCGATGGGCCTGCAGGTCGAACACCGGCCGCGGGGCCGACCCGTGCTCGGCGGGAGCCCCGGCTGCCTGGGCCGTCGCCGGGAGAACGAGGGCGGGGAGCAGGGCCAGGGCGGCGGCTGTGTGCCTCAGGGACATGGGGGCCTCGTCTGTCGCACGGGAAGGACGCCGGCAAGCCAATCCTGCGGATCCGGCCCGCACGAGGACCGCGTGTGAGGAGTCGGTGAATGTCCGCGGAACGCCTCTGCGGGCCTGGGCGCCGGCTCCGGCCGCGGGAGTCCCGACCTGGGCGTTCGCCCCGTTCGCGCGGATGGTACGAAGTCGTGTGTGAACGAACAGAACCAGTCCGCGACCGTTCGCGTGTTCATCGCCCTCGCCCCGCCCGACGACGCGAAGGAGGAACTCGCCCGGGTGCTGCGCCCCGCCTATGACACGCACCCCCGGATGCGGTGGAACCGCATCGAGGACTGGCACATCACGCTGGCGTTCCTCGGGGAGCTTCCCGCCACGGCCGTTCCGCTCCTGCGTCCGCCTCTCGCCGGCCTCGCGGCGGCCCGCCGGCCGCTCCGCCTGGCGCTGGGCGGTGGTGGCACGTTCGACGACCGGGTGGTGTGGAGCGGGATCGACGGTGACCTCGACGGACTGCACACCCTCGCGGCCGATGTGCGCCGCGTGGTCAAGGGGTGTGGCGTCGCCTTCGCGGACCGGCCCCTGCGCCCCCACCTGACGCTGGCCCGCGCCCGGCGGGGCGACCGTTCCTCGGCCGCGGAGGTCGCTGCGGGGTTCGCCGACTTCAGTGGTGTGCGCTGGCCCGCGGAACGTCTGCACCTGGTCGGGAGCAATGCCGGCCGCAGCACCGGGCCGATCCACTACCGTGACATCGAGGCCTGGGCCCTCGGCGACGGCACCGGCACCGCCCCCTGAGGGTCCGCCCTGCCCGGTCAGGGGGTTTCGATGCCTCCGGGCGTGTCGGCGGGCATCACGATACGGCGCAGGGCCTCGGCCGTGGTGGGCAGTGTGGGTATCACGTGGCCGACCCCCGTGATGTCCAGCAGCCGGGTGAGATGCGGTGGCGCTGCGGCCAGGGCCAGGGAGCCGTGGCGGTCCTTCGCGTACCGCAGGATGCTGATCATGGTGTTGAGACCGGAGGAGTCGCAGAATTCCACGGGCTCCAGGTCGAGGACGAGATGCGGTCTCCCCTCCCTGATCAGTTCCAGGGCCCTGGTCCGCAGGACGGGTGCGCTGTCCACGTCGATCTCACCGGAGACGTTGAGGACCGCGATCGAATCCGCCGGGTGCCGGACGGTGAGAGTGAGGGGCGAGCTGTGCGTCATGGGTGTCAGTGCTCCAGGCCGGTGGGCGGAGGCCGCCGTCCCGGCAGGAGCGGCGGTGACCGCTGGAAGATCACGTGTCGTAGGTCAACTGCAAAACCGTACCCCATGGCAACTATTGTCATGCGGAAACATACCGTGGGTCCGATCGCGGTCCCGGAAGCTGTTGCCGACGGGGGTACGATACTCAGGGCCACCAGCGTGTCCCGGAACCTGTGTTCTGGCTTTCCATACGACCGCATCGGATGCCCGGCTCGTTTGCTCGGTCCGGTGGCCAGACGGACGAGTGGGACGATGCCGGATCGGAGTGTCATCAAAATGGGCCTGAGCCCCGAACCCGACCACCGGTCCCGGGATGCGGCCCGCGAGGGTTCCGAGTTCGTCGAACTCCTCGAAGTCCTCTGGGAACACGGCCGCGAAGCCGTCCCGACCGGCCCGGTCTCCCCCTCCCAGCTCCGCGTGCTGTACACGCTGGACCGGGAGGAGGGCATCAACCTGCGGATGCTCGCCGAGGCCCTGGGATCGGCCTCCCCCTCCGTCAGCAGGCTGTGCGACCGCCTCCAGGCCACAGGCCTGGTGGAGCGCGCACCCAGCCCGGTGAGCCGACGGGAGCTGGAGCTCCGGCTGACCAGCCACGGCAAGGCATACCTCGCCGACCTACGCATGCGCAGGGAACAGGTGCTCATGTCCACGATCGACGCCATGCCGGCCAAAGCACGCCGTTCACTCCTCGAAGGGCTCAGGGCCTTCCGTAACGCGGCCTCGGGTCAGGACAGCGGCGGAGCGAGACCCCTGCGGTCGACCGGATAGGACCGGCCGACCGCCCGACGCGGCAACGGCACACCTCACACGGCGGACGCATCGCCGGTGGAGGACTGCCGGCCGAACCAGTCGAGACAGACCACCAGGGCGTCGTCGTCCAGCGGCACGGCGGACCGGTAGTCCCGCAGATCCCGCAGCACGGCCAGCGGCACCTGCTCGGACGGCAGCAGCCGGTGCGCGGAGAGCGACCGCGCCAGGGCGCGTTCCCCGTAGCGCTCCCCGGCCGCCGACGCGCCGTCGTAGACGCCGTCGCTGCCGATCAGCAGCCGGTCGCCCGGCTCCACACGCAGCCGTTCCGTAACGTACTCGGTCTCCTCGAACATGCCGAGCGGCAGCTGCGCGTCGAAGCCGACGGTCTCGACGTCACGGCCCCTGAGGCGCCACATGCGGGGGGATCCCGCATCCACGGCTTCGACCTCGCCGGTGGCGAGGTCGAAGCGGAGCAGCAGGACCGACGCGTACAGCGCACCGCGGTGCTGGGCGTAGACGGCCTGGTCGGCGAGGCTGGCCTGGCCGGGGAGGTCGAGTCCGGCGCGCCGGGCGTTGCGCAGGGCGTTGACGACCAGGTTGGTCAGGAGAGCCGCCTCCATCCCCTTGCCCATGCCGTTGGTGACGGTGAGCGTGAGGTGGCGGGCGGACACCGACCAGTCGAAGTTGTCTCCGAAGATCGCGTACGCGGGCTCCAGATGGGCGCCCAGGGAGAACTCGGGGCGGGACACGGAGCGGCCCGGCAGCAGCTGCCACTGCATCTCCGCGGCCAGGGTCAGCCTCGTGGCGCGGCGGGCGAGAAGATAGAGGTCGGTGTCCCGCTCGGCGACCAGGATCTCGTGGCCCAGCGCCTCGCAGATCTGCTGCATCTCCGCGAGGGCCGCACCGGAGCAGCTCGCCTCGGGACCCGTGACACTGAGGACACCGAGCCGGTCGCCCCGGACGGTCACCGGCAGGTGCGCGGTCGCCGGGCCGGGCGCGGTGCGGGGCTCCACATAGGGCTCCTGGGCCCCGAACGCCCGTCCCTGCGGGCTGTCATGGACGGCGACCGGCTCGGCGAGTGGCGTCTCCGACACCACCTGGAGCGTGGTCATGCCGTAGTCGGCGAGCCGCAGCTCCACGTTCTGCACGTCGTACTGCTTCCGCAGAGCCGCCGTGACGACGTCGACGAGCAGATGAGGTGCGGCTCTGCGCAGCTCCCGCTCGACGGCAGCGAATCTGTCCACGTGATCCTGTTTCTCATCGTGCTGCGCCGAGAACCGGACCGCTTGAGGGGCCCCGGCCGTCGGCCTCCAGCGTACGGGGCCTGTGCCCGATCCAGCGCGGCGCGCCCGAGGGGTCGCACCGGTGGCCGGCGCTGCTCATCCTACGATGTCCGTGGGCAACTGTTTCCACACAGCAAGAAAATTTGGTCTCATCGCGCATGGGCCTTCCGACTCAGGGAAGGGGCCCGTCAGGAAGCGCGCTCAGCACGAGCAAAGGGTGGGAAAGAAATGACCGCTGAACTGACTGCCGGGACCATATCGGCTGACCACGTGTCAGCCGCGAAGGTCGCGCCCGAGCGTGTCGGGGAACTGCCGTGGATCGAGGACACGGGCAAGGTGACCCCGAAGGACGCCCGCGCCCTGTCGACACTGTTCTTCGAGCAGTTGCAGGTCCTGGAAGAGGGCACGCACGAGTACCAGTACGCGCGCAACACCCTCATCGAGATGAACATCTCCCTGGTCCGGTTCGCCGCGCGCCGCTTCCGCAACCGGGGCAGCGGTGACATGGAGGACATCACCCAGGTGGGGACGATCGGTCTCATCAAGGCGATCGACCGTTTCGAACTCTCCCGTGAGGTCGAGTTCGCCACCTTCGCCGTCCCCTACATCGTCGGCGAGATCAAGCGCTTCTTCCGTGACACCACGTGGGCGGTGCACGTCCCCCGCCGGCTGCAGGAGCTGCGGGTGGAACTGGCCAAGGCCAAGGACGAACTCGCCACCCTCCTGGACCGTGACCCGACGGCGAGGGAGCTGGCCGAGCACATGGGTCTCACCGAGGACGAGGTCACCGAGGGGATCATCGCGTCCAACGGCTACACCGCCGGCTCGCTGGACCTGCCGACGAGCACCGGCGAGACCACGGGCACGGCGTCGCGTACCTTCGCCGACATCCTCGGCGAGCCCGACTCCGCCTTGGAGACGGTGGAGAACCTGCACGCCCTGGCCCCGCTGATGGAGCAGCTCGACGACCGTGAGCGCCGCATGATCGAGATGCGCTTCGGCCAGGAGATGACGCAGGCGCAGATCGGAGCCGAACTGGGCGTCTCGCAGATGCACGTGTCGCGTCTGCTCACGCGGACGCTCGGCAAGCTCCGCACCGGCCTGCTCGCCCTGTAGTCACGGCCCACCGCCCTCCCGGGTCCCGGCCCGGCCGCCTCGACGGCGGCCGGACGGTCTACGGTTCGCGGATGCGCATGTATCTCTCGTCGTTCCGCACCGGTGACGCCCCGGACCGGTTGCTGACGCTCCTGGACGAGTCGGCCGGAGCGGGCGACGTGGCCGTGATCGTCAACGCGGTCGACGCACTGCCCGGGGACGAACGGAAGGCGGCGCTCGCGCAGGAGATCGACGCGCTCACCGCACTCGGCCTGCGCCCGGTCGAACTGGATCTCCGGGAGTTCTTCGACGAGCCCTCCGCCCGGGCGGCGGAGGCGCTGAGCCGGTTCCCCCTGGTCTGGGTCCGCGGAGGGAACGTATTCGTCCTGCGCCACGCGCTCGCCCGCAGCTGCGCGGACCGGGCGCTGACCGACCTGCTGCGGCGCGACGCGATCGTCTACGCCGGTTACAGCGCCGGAGCGTGTGTCCTCGCGCCCGACCTGCACGGCCTGGAGCGCTGCGACGACCCTCGGGCGGTCATGACGGCCTACGGCGCTCCTGCCCGTCGCGACGGGCTCGGGCTGCTCGACTACGTCGTGGTGCCGCACATCGACTCCCCCGGGCATCCCGAGAGCGAGGTCCTGGGCGCGGTCGCCGAGCTCTACCGGGCCGCGGGGACACCTCATCAGCCCCTTCGCGACGGCCAGGCCATCGTCATCGACGGCGGCACCACCGAGATCCGCTGACGTCGCCCGCCGGTGCGGCCGGACCGGTCGTCCGGATCCTCCCAGGGCCGGGCTGTCGGTGCCAGGTGCGAGACTCCCGGACATGACTGAAGCGAACCCGAAGGCGGATCTCCTGCGTTACCTGCAGGACGGACGCGACGCCCTCCTGTGGAAGCTCGACGGACTCTCGGAGTACGACGTGCGCCGCCCGCTGACCCCGACGGGCACCAATCTGCTCGGACTGGTCAAGCACGTCGCCGGCGTCGAGCTCGGATACTTCGGCGACACGTTCGGGCGGCCCTTCTTCGGCGAGCAGCCGCCACCGCCCTGGTGGTACACGGAGGACGCCGAGGCCAACGCGGACATGTGGGCCACGGCGGAGGAGTCGAGGGAAGAGATCGTCGGGCTGTACCGCAGGGCGTGGAAGCACTCCGACAGCACGATCGAAGCTCTGGCGCTCGACGACACCGGTCACGTCCCGTGGTGGCCGGAGGAGCGCCGGGAGGTGACGCTGCACCACATCCTGGTACGCGTGATCTCCGATACCCAGAGGCACGCGGGCCACGCCGACATCGTGCGGGAGCTGATCGACGGGGCGGCCGGGCACCTGAAGGGCGCGGACAGCCTTCCGGGCGAGGATCAGGCCTGGTGGGCGGAGCACCGGCAGCGTCTGGAGCGTACGGCGAAGGAAGCCGGCCGCGGCTGACCCCGCCCTGCCGCCGCCGGCACCTCGGCTCCGGAACCGGCGGCGGAGCCGAGTTCGGCGGCGGCACGCCTCACCGCGTACGGCCCCGGCGGACGAAGGCGGCGCACCGCCGCGTACGGCCCCGGCGGGACGTCAGGCCTACTCGAAGAACTTCAGACTCCAGCCGGTGTCGTTGTTCGGCCCGGGTACGTTGGCGCGGCTGTAGGTGGTGTTGCCCCACCAGGTGAACGAGCCCGTGTACCAGTACCGGTTCTCCCACGCGTACGGCGTGCCCTTCGGCACCGCGTGGAACATCGACGGGAACCTCGGGCCGGCAGGAGGACTCGTGCCGATGTCCCCGTCGAGCAGGACGAAGGTGTGGTGGCCGGGGCCGTTGACGTGCAGCGTCGGGTCCCAGCCGGACATCATCGTCGCCCGGTTGGAACCGAACAGGCAGCCGTTGGACTTGTACCAGTCCCACACGTAGGTCGGGTCACCGCCGGCGCGCAGCCTGAGGTCGGCCAGACAGTACTGGTCGCTCCAGCTGCCGTTGGCGGAGTACGCGATGTGCAGTTGGCCGTTCGGGTCCTTGATGGGCTCGGGACCCTCGTTGATGAACGGGTTGCCGACGACGCGTTCCCAGCTCTCCCTCGGCTGCGAGATGACGTACCGGGCGCCGGTCGGTGTGGTCGGGTTGCTCATCCGGGCGATGTAGAGGTTCTGCTCGACGTTGGTGTCACCGGCCCATCCCGACCAGACGAACCAGCGCTGCCCGTTGAAGGTGAACAGGGCCCCGTCGATGGCCCACTTGTCGTCCGGCAGGGCCAGCTTCGTCTCGGCGGTGTATCCGCTGTCCGGCGCGGTCGAGCTGATCGCGTACATCCGGTGGGCCGCTCCGCGGCCGGCGGAGAAGTAGATGTAGTAGCGGCCTCCGTCGACGACGACCTCCGGCGCCCAGACCTCGCCCAGGCCACGGGTGTCGGACCAGACCTGCCGGGCGGTGGCCGAGGCCAGCGCCGCGGTCGACGAGGCCTTCCGTACGGCGATGCCGCCACCGGTGGACTGCACCGAGACATAGGTGCTCCCGACCCGCAGCACGCTGGGGTCCGCTGCCCGGAGGCTGGTCTGCTCGGCCTTGGCGGGCCCCGCGGACGACACGGACATCGCCAGGAGAAGGATGCCGGACAGCGCGAGGGCCGCGGCACCGTACAGACTGCGAAAGCGTTTCATGGCCTCGTTCCCTGGTTGGCCGCCGCCGCTTCGACGCCGACATTTACATCGATGGAAGAGCGTCGTAACATCTTCGTGACTAGCCCTGAACATGTCAATGCTCGGAACTCCCCCGCCCTGCCCAGGCCGCGTCGGCAGCGGCTGCTCCGGTTCGCCTCCGGGCCCGGCCCGTCTTCACCGGGCTTCCGCCGCACAGCTCCGTGAAGACGCCTGCCCGCAGCGCGTGAACCGCACCTGCCGGGTGGCACGCACACCGCCCGTCCGTCGCGCAGCACCCCGAGGAAGGAAGAACCTCGTGTTCCGACTACGCGCACCCCGATTCCGTCCGCGCCGCCCGTCCCCCGCGGGAGCTCTCCCCGACGCCGCGCCTTCCGAGGCCCGCACCCGGACCACGTGTTCCGCTCCCCCGGCCAGGCGGTGGGTCCGGGGGGCGGCGGTGTCCGCCGGGCTCCTGGTCCTCACGCTCCCCTGGTCCACGACGGCGTCCGCAGCTCCCACGACCGCGCCGGCGTCCCGGCCGGCGGCCGCCCCGGCCGTCGGCGTGCCGGCGGGAGCCCTCTCCGCAACGGCGACCGGTACACCGCTGCGGAACGGCACGGGCCTGTACCCGCGCGCCGTCCGGCTCGCTCACAGCGGCGCTGCGAACGGCCGCATCCTGGCGAGCGTCGTCACCTTCGACGGCAACAACGGCATCGGCGCACTCCACGAGAGCACCGACGCGGGAGCGACCTTCCGGGAGGTCGGCAGGGTCTCCGACCCGGAGTCCGCCGGAGGCCAGGGCCTGTGCTGCACCACGCTCTTCGAGCTTCCCCGTCAGGTCGGCGGCCTGCCCGCGGGAACCCTGCTCTGGGCGTCCTCCGCCGGGCAGGACGAGAGCAACCGCCGCATGGCCATCCGCGTCTGGCGCAGCAACGACATCGGCCGCACCTGGTCCTATCTGTCGTCCTGCGCCGCCGCGACGGGAACGGGCGGTCTGTGGGAACCGGAGTTCTCCGTGGCGGCGGACGGGGCTCTGGTCTGCCACTACGCCGACGAGACGGACCCCGCGCACAGCCAGAAGCTCTCCGCCGTACGCAGCTACGACGGCATCCACTGGCAGGACCGGCGGAACGTCGTGGCCAGTGGCCTGGCCTCCGACAGGCCGGGCATGCCGGTGGTCCGGCAACTCCCGGACTCCACCTACTTCATGAGCTACGAGATCTGCAATCCCGGCGGCCAGTACCAGTGCGTGGTCCACTACCGGACCTCGGCGGACGGCTGGAACTGGGGCGACCCCGCGCATCTGGGCTTCCGGCCGCAGACCGTCGACGGCAAGTACTTCCGCGCGGCGCCGACCATCGCCTGGGCCCCGTCACCGGGCGGCGGGGCCAACGGCAGGATCCTGCTGATCGGGCAGAGGCTGCTGAACCGGGACGGCAGCACCGCGGCGGACAGTGGCCGGACGATCCTGGCCAGCACGGAGAACGGGACCGGACCGTGGTACGAGATCGAGTCCCCCGTGAAGGTCACCGATCCAGGTGTGAACTACTGCCAGAACTACAGCTCTCCGCTGGTGCCGTCGGCGGACGGCACGCAGGTCCTGCAGATCGCCACGGACTGGGACGGCACCGTGTGCCGGCCCTGGTTCGCGACGGGCCGGACCACCGGAAGCGGTGACGCGGCGGGAGTGACGGACGGGGCGGTCCACCGCTTGGTGAACGCGAACAGCGGGCACTGCCTCGACGTGGCCGGCGATTCCCGTGCGGTGGGCGGCAACGTCCAGCAGTGGACGTGCAACGGCCTCGGCCCGCAGGACTGGGTGGTGAAGGCGCGCGGCGAGGGCCGTTTCACACTCACAGGACGCAACAGCGGGCACTGCCTGGACGTCGAGAACGGTTCGGCGGTGCCCGGCGCCGACGTCCGGCAGTGGTCGTGCAACGGCCAGGCGGCGCAGGACTGGCGGTTCCAGAACGTCGGCCGGGGGTACTTCCGGCTGGTCTCCGCGTCGAGCGGCCAGTGCCTCGACGTGGCGAGCGGATCCCGTGAGCCCGGGGGCGATGTCCGGCAGTGGACCTGCAACGGCCTCCAGCCGCAGATCTGGCGGCTCGAACGGCGCTGAGCCGGCCGGTGGAACGGCTGACGCACGGAGGCCGCCCCGCCCCGTTGGCGGGGCGGCCTCCGTGCCGGGACCGGCTACACCGGTCCCCCGCCCTCCTCGATGGCTGCCGCGCGCAGCTGCGCCGCGCGGATGCGGGAGATGTCGAGCTTGGTGCCGCGGTCGAAGCGGTAGACGCCGTTCTGCTCCTGGAAGACATCGGTCAGCTGCGTGTAGCAGTAGCCGAACATGGCGGGGTCCTCGAGCAGCACGCCGGTGAGGCCGGCGAAGCGCTCGTGGAACTCGTCCTCGTCCCGGACGCGTTCGCCGTACCCCCAGGAGGCGGTGCGGTCCTCGCCCGACTGTGCGGCGGCGGCCTCCGGGTCCCACCAGATCCCGCCGAACTCGCTGACGAAGTACGGCTGGCCGCGGTACGGCTGCGAGTAGGCCTTGCCGTTCTCGTAGGCGTTGACGAAGGGCTCGTCCTTGTCCAGCCCGGCCATGAGCTGCCGGAAGGCGGCGGGGTCCTGCTCGTAGTTGTGGGCGTCGTAGATGTCGGTCTCGGCGACCCGGTGGGCGTATCCGGACGAGTCGATCACCGGCCGGGTGGTGTCCATGGCCTTGGTGGCGAGGAACATGGCCCGGGTGACGGCGTCGAGCTGGGTGATGCGGTCGTGCAGCTTCTGGTACGTCTCGTTGAGCGGGCACCAGCCGATGATCGAGGGGTGCGAGTAGTCACGTTCCACGGCTTCCAGCCACTGTCCCACGT
This sequence comes from Streptomyces sp. NPDC055962, assembly GCF_042270185.1. Classification (NCBI taxonomy): domain Bacteria; kingdom Bacillati; phylum Actinomycetota; class Actinomycetes; order Kitasatosporales; family Streptomycetaceae; genus Streptomyces; species Streptomyces sp. NPDC055962. The sequence continues at coordinate 192,826 of NZ_JBHJYN010000006.1, read as the reverse complement.
ACGAGGCGTCCGGCTGCTGGTTGTCGCCCGAGGAGCCACCGGTCTCGCATCCCCAGTCGCCGAACTCGCCCCAGACCAGGTAGCCGAGGCGGTCCGCGTGGTGGAGGAAGCGCTCCTCGAAGACCTTCTGGTGAAGCCGGGCGCCGTTGAACCCGGCCTCCATCGCCAGCTCGATGTCGCGGACGAGCGCCTCGTCGGTCGGGGCCGTCATCAGCCCGTCCGGGTACCACCCCTGGTCGAGCACGAGACGCTGGAAGACGGGGCGCCCGTTGAGGGTGACGGCCTTGCCCCGCAGGCCGACGGAGCGCAGACCGGCGTAGCTCTCCACCAGGTCGACCACCTCGCCGGCGGCGTCGAGCAGTTCGAGCCGAAGGTCGTACAGGTGAGGGTCCTCGGGGCTCCATTCACGTCGCCTGGACGCCTCCACGGGAAGGTGGAGGCGCGGTGCGAGGTCGAGGTCGGCGCGGGCCTCGGCACGGCTGACCTCGCCGTCGGCGTCGCTCAGCACGGCGCGTACGAGGTGGCCCGGCCTGTTGCCGGAGAGCGGCAGTTCGAGGTGGAAGGCCGAGCCGCCGAGGTCGGGGGTGATCCGGGGGCGCCTGAAGTGCACCTCGGACACCGGCTCCGCCCAGACGGTCTGCCAGATCCCGGTCACACGGGTGTAGTTGCAGTCGTGGTTCGCGTACTGGACCGCCTGCTTCCCCCGGGCCTGCGGGCCGGAACGGGGGTCACGGGCCCGGACGGTGACGACGATGTCGTCGCCGGAGCCGGCGATGTCGCCGAGGTCGGCGGTGAACGGGGTGAATCCGCCGCGGTGCCGCGCGACCTCCGTGCCGTCGGCCCATACGGTCGTGTCGTAGTCGACGGCACCGAAGTGCAGCAGCACGCGGCGCCCGGCCCAGGAGGACGGCAGCGACAGCGTCCGCCGGTACCAGACGGCCTCCAGGAAGTCCGTCTCCCCGATACCGGAGAGCTCGGACTCGGGCGGGAAGGGGACGAGGATCTCCCGGTCCAGATCACGCGCGAGGAGGCCGCGTTCCAGTCCGCTGTCCCCCTGGTCGGTCTCGAACTGCCACGGGCCGTTCAGATTGAGCCAGTCGCGGCGGACGAACTGCGGACGGGGGTACTCCGGACGCGGTACGGAGTGAGTGGACACACGTGCTCCAGTCGATCGGCGGGGCGGCGGAGGGCCGCTCCCGAGTGGTGCAGAAAGGGTGGTGCAGGGAAGTGGTGCGGCGGACGGACGGGCTTCGCGGGGGTCAGGCCCCGCCGAGGCCGGTGGTGGCGACCGAGTTGACGATGCGCCTCTGGAAGAGGAGGAACACCACGATCAGCGGGAGTGCGGCCAGCAGGGCGGAGGCCATGGACTGCGCGTACTGGATGCCGTAGGCGTCCTTGACGGTCGCCAGTCCCACCGGCAGCGTCATCAGGGAGGGGTCGTTGGTGACGATGAAGGGCCACATGAAGTTGTTCCACGCCCCGATGAAGACGAAGATCGCGACGGCGGCGACGATGGGCCTGGACAGTGGCAGCACGATCGACGTGAACACCCGCAGCTCGGACGCCCCGTCGATCCGGGCGGCGTCCTCCAGCTCCCGGGGGATGCTCTCGAAGAACCGCTTGAGGATGAAGACCATCATCGGCGCGACCACCTGGGGCAGGATCACCGCGGCGTAGGTGTCCACCAGGTTGAAGAGAAGCATCTGCTTGAAGAGCGGGACGACGAGCAGCTGCGGCGGGACCATGATCGCGGCGACGGTGAGGGCGAGGAGGACGCGCCGGCCACGGAAGGTCCCGCGGGCGAAGCCGTAGGCGGCGAGGGTGGAGACGACGACGGTGAGCAGCGTGACCAGGCCGGCCACGAGGAAGCTGTTGAACGCCCAGAGCGCCACATTGCCGCGTTCGAGGATCTGTTCGTACGACCCGAGGGTGAGCGCTCCCTTCAGCGGCGACAGACCCGGGGTGGAGACGTCCTGCTCGCTCTGGAGGGAGGTGGCGACGGCCCAGACGAAGGGCAGCAGCCAGATCGCCGCCAGGACGGCCAGTGCGGTCCCGGCCAGCACACGGGGTGTGCGGCCGTGGCCCAGGAGCAGCGGGGAGCCGGTCGCTCCACGCGGTGGCAGAGGGCGCCTGCGGGGTGCGGTGACGGTGGCGGACATGGTCAGTCCTCCTTCCGGAAGAAGCGGAGCTGTGCGACGGAGACGATGATCACGAACGCGAAGAACAGGTAGGAGACGGCCGAGGCGTAGCCCAGGCGGTAGCCGGTGAACCCGACGTCGTAGACGTATTCGAGGATCGGCCGGGTGGAGCCGTTGGGTCCGCCCTTGGTGAGGATGTAGATCTGGTCGAACACCTTGAGCGAGGCGAGGACCTGGAGCATGGCCACCAGCACGGTGGTTCTGCGCAGTTGCGGCAGCGTGACGGACCACAGGCGACGCCACGCCCCGGCGCCGTCGAGCGCCGCGGCCTCGTCGTAGGTGGTGGGCAGGGACTGCAGGGCGGAGAGGTAGAGCAGGAAGTTGAAGCCGACCGTCCACCAGACGGTGAGCGCGGCCACGGCCCACATGGTGACGGCTTCGTCGGAGAGCCAGCCGACGGGTTCGAGGCCCAGCGTGGTCAGGAGCTGGTTCCCCAGACCGAGGTCGGGCTGGTAGAGCCAGGTCCAGATCAGCGTCACGACGGTGACGGGCAGCAGATAGGGCGCGAAGAAGGCCAGACGCCAGACCCACTGGCCGGCCAGACCGCTGTGCACCAGGAGCGCCATGGCGAGGGCCACCAGCACCAGCGGTACACAGGAGATCAGGGTGAACACGGCGGTGTTGCCGAGGCTGCTCCACACGTCCGGGTCGCCGAACGCCTCGGCGTAGTTGTCGAAGCCGACGAACGCCGTGTCACGGATGGCGAGTGAGGTGTCGGTGAAGCTCATCCAGAGGCCGTGGACGACGGGCCAGACGAGGAAGAGCGCGAACACGATCAGGAAGGGCAGGACGAAGAGCAGTCCGGTGCCGGGCCGGCGGCTTCCCCGGCCGGGCGGACGGGGGTCGCCGGTTCCGGGGGAAGGCGTGCCGGCCGGCATGTCGGCGGCACCTACGGGTGCGGTGGTGGTCACGGGATGACTCCTTCGGCTCTCGGTCAGGCCACCGGGTTGGGCTGCCGGAGCAGCGCGTCCGCTTCGCGGATCATCTGGCGCACCGCCTTCTCGGCGGAGGTGTTGCCCAGCAGTGCCGCCTGGAGCGGCTGGCACATCCGGTTCTGGAAGTTGGAGCCCGCGCCGACGAACCAGTTCGGAGGGTCGAGCACGGCGACCTCGCCCGCGTCCGCGTACGACGACTGCGGGTGCAGCGCCGTGTACCCGGGTTCGGCGAGCACCGGCTGGTAGGCGGGTATGTGCCCGGCGCCCGCCCAGGTGAGGCTCTGCTTGATGATCTGGGCGACATAGCGGTGGGCCTCCCGGCGCCTGGCCGGGTCCGGGTCCTTCTGGTGCGGGAGCACGAAGCTGTGCGAGTCCGTGTAGACGGCGGGCCGGTCGAAGACCTGGGGGAACGGCCCGGCGCCGAGGGGGATGCCGGACTTCTTCAGCGTCGGCAGCTCCCATTCGCCGAGCATGACCATGCCTCCGCGACCGCCGATGAAGTTGGCCATCGCACCGTTGTAGTCCAGGTTGTTGGGGTTGGTCTTTCCGTCGAAGAGCTGTTTCATGAAGTCCACGACCCGCACGGCGGCATCGACGTCGATGTCGGGCGGTCCGCCGTCCGGGAGGGTGAAGGAGGCACCCGTCTGTGCGTAGAGCGCAGCGAACTGACGCCAGTTCTGGGCCGTGTCGGTGACGTGCCCGAAGAGGATGCCCGAGCCCCCGGTGGCCTCGGCGAGTGCCTTGCCCGCGTCCAGCAGGGCCTGGGGCGAGCCCATCGGTGCCAGCTCGCCCGCCGGGTCGAGCAGCCCCGCCTTGTCCGCCGCCTCGCGGTCGTAGAAGACGATGAAGGGGTGGACGTCGAGGGGGATCGCGTACACGGTCCCGGCGTGCTGGGTCCGCGACCAGACCGCAGGGGTGAAGTCCTTCTCCGACACGCCGAATTCGGCGAGCAGGTCGAGGTCGAAGGGGTCCAGGAGCCCTCCGGGGGCGTACCCCGCCAGCCGGGAGAGATGGAGTACGGCGACGTCCGAGGCCCTGCCGCCCGCGGCCGACATGGCGAGCTTGGTGTAGTAGGACGGCCCCCAGTCGAGGATGGTGCGTTCGACGTCGAAGCCGTCCGGTCCCGCGGAGACGGCGTCGATCATCTCGTCCATCAGCATGCCGTCACCGCCCTGGAAGAGGTCCCAGACGCTCAGTTCGGACGCGCCGGAGGCCCGGGCGGGAGAGGCGCAGCCCGCGAGCGATCCGGCTGCGGCCAGCGCGCCGGCGCCGGCCAGGCCGGAGCGGAGGATCCCGCGGCGGCTGACACCGTGCGCCGGACCCCGCTCCCGGGGGTGGCGCACCTGACGGGCAGGGAACGAAGAACTCATCGCGGACCTTTCGACGGCCGGACGCTCATGCCGGACCGGCGGTGGGCCCCGGGTACGAACGGGCCCACCGCGGACGACAGATGGTTGGCGCACCGGCTGAAACGGTGCGGTGGCATGTTTTTACATCGATGTACATTCGCTGTAAAGGGTTCGGTACAGACGTCTGCCCGAAGCGTGGCCGACGGCGGACCCGTCCCGGCGGCCTGGTGCGTCCGCGCCGCACGGCTGGACATAGACTCGGCGGCGCGCGAGGGAAGGGAGGGGTTGCGGTGGCACGGCCCAGGATCAAGGACGTCGCCCGGCACGCGGGTGTCTCCGAGAAGACGGTGTCCAATGTGATCAACGACTACACCCATGTCTCCGAGCGCACCAGGCGAGTGGTCCAGGAGGCCATCGCGCACCTCGGCTACCGGGTCAATCTGGCAGGCCGCCACCTGCGCAAGGGCCGTACGGGCATCATCGCCCTCGTCGTGCCCGAACTCGACGTCCCGTACTTCGCCGAACTCGCCCGGCATGTGGTCCGCGAGGCCGGACAGCGTTCGCTGACGGTCCTGATCCACCAGTCCGGCGCCGACCGCGAGCACGAGCTGGCCGCGCTGGCCGGCTTCGGCTCCGACTTCGTCGACGGGATCATCCTCAGCCCGCTCGCCCTCACCCCCGACGACTTGCGCGAGCATCCTGGCGCTCCCCCCACCGTCCTCATCGGGGAGTTGCTGGAGGAGGGCGCCGACCACGTCGCCATAGACAACGAGCAGGCCGCACGTGAGGCCACCGAGCACCTGATCGCGCTCGGGCGGCGTTCGATCCTGGCGGTCGGCGGACGGGACGCGGCCGGCCTGGGCACGGCCGAGGCACGCACCCGCGGCTATCGCGCGGCCCTGTCGGAAGCCGGCATCCCCTACGACCCTTCCGCCCTGCTGCCCGTCGAGTCCTTCCGGATGTCCGACGGCGCCGAGGCCGTGGCGGCCGCACTGAGTCGCGGGGCGCGGCCCGACGCACTCCTGTGCTTCAACGACCAGTTGGCACTGGGCGCGTTGCGCAGCCTGCACGAACACGGGATCCGTGTCCCGGAGGGCGTCGCCGTGATGGGTTTCGACGACGTGGAGGGCGGCCGGTTCAGCGTTCCCACGCTCAGCACGGTGGCACCGGACAAGGCAGCGGTGGCGCGGACCGCCATCCACCTCCTCCAGCGTCGCATCGACGAGGCGACGGGTTCGTCCACGCGTACGGACGAGGCGGGCCCCGCCGTGCTGTCACCGCAGGACCGCGTGGTGGCGCACCGTCTGGTCCTGCGGGAAAGCACCGAAGGACCCGCCGGGTCCTGACGTCGAAGCGGGACGGATGCCCGAGCCCCCGGCGGGACCACCTGGAACCTCGCACGGCCCGGCCGGCTCGGCACGCCGCGGCCGGGACGTACCCCCTGACCCACCGCATACTGCGGCACACCCCACCCACCGGTACCGCACGGGCACTCCGGACACCCCGGAAGCATAAATGGGCACGCAGTTCCATTAACCAGCCCTGCCTGCTACGGTTCTCACCATGGTTAAAGGAACCACAAACCCATTAGGAGAACTCATGAGCACGCCCTCGCGACGCCGCATCGCCGCACCTCTCGTCGCCGGAGCTCTCGCGGTGGGCATCCTGGCCGGCCCCGGCGAAGCGGCCCCCGGCGGCGTCGGAGCGGCCCCCGTCGACTGGAACACGGCCTGGGGCGCCTCTCCTCAGATGCCCAGCACCGGCTTCACACCGAACTGGTCCCAGGAAGGCTTCTCACACCAGTCCGTCCGCCAGGTGGTCCGTGCCACCGGGAGCGGCGACATGGTCCGGATACGCCTCTCCAACGCGTACGGCACCTCACCCCTGCACCTCACCGGCGCGACGATCGCCCGCACGGCGCAGGGTGCCGCGATCGAGAAGGGGTCCGTCCGCCACCTCACCTTCGGCGGCAGGGGATCGGCCCGGATCCCGGCGCATGCCGAGCTCCGCAGCGACTCGACCACGCTGCGCCTGAAGAGGCTGGAGTCGGTCACGGTCACTCTCTACTTCGCGGGGACGACGGGCCCCGCGACCTTCCACGCGCAGGGGTGGACCGACACCTATCGAGCGGACGGCGACCACCGGTCCGACACGGCGGGGAGCGCGTACACGAGCAGCACCGCGTCCTGGTACTACCTCTCCGGCGTCGAAGCGGGGGCCTCGCAGGGCGGGACCTCCGCCCGGAACGCCGGCGGACGTCCGAGCAAGGACGGCATCGTCGTCTTCGGGGACTCCATCACCGACGGCTTCGGTTCCACCCCCGGCACCGACCGGCGCTACTCAGACGCCCTGGCCGAGCTGACCGGGCGGCCCGTCGTCAATGCGGGCATCGGAGGCAACCTCGTGCTCAACGACTCGGCGTGGTTCGGCGAGCGGGCCACCGCCCGCTTCAGGCGTGACGTCCTGGACCAGCCGGGCATCTCCACGGTCGTCATCCTCCAAGGCGTCAACGACATCGGCTTCAGCGAAGCCGCCGCGCGCCCCGACCCGCCCGCCACCTACAAGCCCGCCCCGACCGTGTCCTCCCGTGAACTCATCGCCGGCTACCGCGAACTGATCCGCGCGGCTCACAGCAGGGGCCTCGAAGCCGTGGGCGCGACCCTGCTCCCGTTCAAGGGATCCGACCACTGGGGTCCGCACGCCGCACGGGTCAGCAACGAGGTGAACGACTGGATCCGCCGGGCAGGCGAGTTCGACGCGTACGTCGACTTCGACACGGCGCTCGCCGCACCGTCGGACCCGGACCGTCTCGACCCCGCCTACGCGTCCGAGGACGCTCTGCACCCCGACGACACCGGATACCGCGTCATGGCCGACACCGTCGCCCGGGCTCTGCGCCACTGACCTGCGCGCGGCGTCCGTCCCCGACGGCGGGAACGGCCGCCCGGGCCTGCCGCGGATCCGCGCGGGCGCCGCCATGTCCTGCCTTCCCTCTATGGGATGACCACCGGTCCGGGCCGGGAATAGAAGTCACGAGGCGTTGTTGACCCCACCATGACTTCTGAGACGCGTGGGGCATTCGGGCGGGTCGGCATCTGGAGCGGCGACCTCGCCGCATCGCGCAAGGACGACGCGGGCAGGAAGGAGATCGCGGAAGCGGTCGCAGAGCTCGAGGAGCTGAAGTACGGCACTCTCTGGATCGGGGGCAGTCCCTCGCCCGAGGACGCGGCCACCGTCGTCGCCGCCACCCGCACGATCACCGTGGCCACCGGCATCCTGAGCATCTGGGACCACACCGCCGAGGAGGTGGCCGCACGGATCACCGGGATCGACGCGGAGGCACGCGGACGGTTCGTCCTGGGCCTGGGCGTCAGCCACGGCCCGATGGTTCCGCAGTACACCAAGCCGTACAGCGCGATGGTCGCCTACCTCGACGCACTCGACGCCTCGACCCCGCCCCTGGGCTCCGGACACCGGGTCCTCGCGGCGCTCGGCCCGAAGATGCTGAAGCTGTCGGCCGGCCGGGCCCTGGGCGCACATCCCTATCTCGTCACCGCCGAGCACACGGCGGAAGCACGTCACGCCCTCGGCCCGGACGCGCTTCTCGCCCCGGAGCTGTCGGTGGTGCTCGACCCCGACCTCGACCGTGCCCGCACCACCGCGCGGAACATGCTCTCGACGTACCTCGGGCTCCCCAACTACACCCACAACCTCCTGCGCCTGGGCTTCTCGGAGAGCGACTTCGAGGACGGAGGCAGCGTCCGTCTGCTCGACGCCCTCTTCGCCCTCGGTGACGCCGACCGGGTGAGGGCCCGGGCCCAGGAGTACTTCGACGCGGGCGCCGATCACATCGCGCTCCAGGCCCTGGCAGCCGAGGGGCGGGGCACCCGTATGCCGCGGGCCGAATGGCGGGAACTGGCCTCGGTGTTCGCGGACGAACTGTAGGGCCCCGCTTCCCCACCGGGGAGCGCCCGGACCGCGGCGGACGGTGCGCTACCCGAGTTCGATCGTGGTCGCGGCATAGATGCCGGCACCGTCGACGTCGGGTACGCCCTCCGTGTACATCCGGGCGCACTCGAAGGTCGGTTCGAGCCCCAGGCGCTCCATCAGCCGGACCGCCCTCACGTTCACGTCCGGCACGTCCAGAGCCACCGGTGCGCCCTGCTGGGACGCCGACAGGCCGTTCAGCAGGGCGAGGGCGATGTCGTCGGAGGCCGCGTACAGGGGACCGACCCGTGCGCCCGTCCCGGCCGGGCGTACGACGCCGAACCCTCTCAACTCGCCCTCCTGAAGGGCTACGAGGGCGGTGTGCCCGGGCACCCCCACCCACAACGAGAGGAAGGCGTCACGCCGTGCGGGGAAGAATCGGCGGTCGTAGGAAGCCAGCAGGCCGAAGGGCACGGACCCCGCATCGGTCACCCTGATGTCCGCGGGAGGCTTCTCCTCACCGGGCACTCCCGCGTACCGCACGTGGTTCCATGCGGTGCGGAACCCGGACCTGCGGTAGTTGTCCTGCTGCTCGACCACGCCGTCGAGCCCCACGTTCCGACCGTCCAGGGCCTTCATGGCCGCCCGCCACGCCTGGATCCCGTAGCCCTGGCCGCGGACCTCGGGCCGGGCGATGTAGAAACCGATGAACCCGAAGTCCGCCCCGTACCGCACGGCGGAGACGGAAGTGACGGGTTCTCCGTCCAGGCGTCCCAGCAGGAAGCCGTGCGGGTCGGCGGCGTGGAAGGGGAGGTGGTCCTGTTTCCCCGGGTTCCACTGCTCGTCGTCGGCCCACTGCAGGAACGTCGTCATCTCACGGACGCCTGCGGTCGTGATCTCGTACGCGGCCATGTCCCTCTTTCACTCGATACGGTGAGTCGGCAAGGCGGCATTCGCCGTGCGCGGTCGGCATGTGCCGTCCCCGGGTGCGGCGTTGCCCCGTGTCTCTGCTGTCCACTGTCCGCCCCGGCCGGGGTGGCAGCGAGACGGACCGGCGAATTCCCGCCTGGCCGGGGCCTGCTGGATCCTGTTCCCGCGCCTGCGCGGGACGGGTGACCACGCGCCGGAGGACCGCCGTCATCCGGCCTCGACGGAAAGGAGACCGGCACCACGGGTACCCACTATCCTCCTCGCTCGTGACTCAGCCTTCCTCCCCTCTCCTCGCCACCGCCGACGCGTATGATGCCGTCGCCGTTCTCTACGCCGACCTCTTCCGCGACGCGCTGGACTCCCTCCCCCTGGACCGGGCCGTACTCGCCGCGTTCGCCGACCTCGTGCGGAGCACCGGTGGAGGACCCGTCGTCGAACTGGGCTGCGGGCCCGGGCCCACGACCGCCCACCTGCGGGATCTCGGGCTCGACGTCTTCGGCGTCGACCTGTCACCGGTGATGATCGAGCTGGCTCGCGCGGAGTACCCGGACCTGCGGTTCGAGGTCGGTTCCATGGACGCCCTGGACATGGCCGACGCCTCGGTGGACGGGGTCCTCTCCTGGTACTCGGTGATCCATGCCCCGCCGCGGCAGGTCCGCTCGTACGTCGACGAGTTCCGGCGGGTGCTCGCCCCCGGAGGCCATCTCCTGCTCGCCTTCTTCGAGTCGGAGGGCGATCCGGTCACGGTGTTCGACCACAAGGTGGCGCCGGCGTACCGGTGGCCCATCGACGAGCTCGCGCAGTTGGCCGGTGAAGCCGGGTTCGTGGAGGTGGGCCGGATGCTGCGCGAGCCGGGTGAGCAGGAGCGTTTCCGCCGCGGACACCTGCTGATGCGCCTGGACGGGTGAGGCGGGCAGCGTCACCGCTCACCGACCCGGTCAGCACGGTGTACGGACGCGCGGCGCGTCCGTACACCGTGCCCAGGCGGCCGGACAGGGCGACGTCACGCCGTTTCGCAGCGCTCGCGGAGGAGTTCGACCCCGTCACCCTCCAGGTCGTCGAGGAAGGCCGCACGACCGGTCATGGCCATCACCAGCGCCACAGTGGTCCCGGACACCGAGGGACCGGACGAGCCGGTCGTGAAGGGTCCGTCGCACGCGACGAGGCGGAGGCCCTTGATCCGGCCCTTCGCAAGAACGACGAGGTCCGATCCCCGGTAGTAGTCGGCAACCCGTGTGACCGTCGCGATCGGATGCTCCCGGGTCAGGCCCAGGGGGCGCCGGATGTCCTCCCCGTGCACGATCGTCTCACCGAGCATGGCGAGGACAGGGAGTGGCGGTTTCGTCGTACTCGTCACGACACGCCGGAATCGCTCAAGAGTGTCACGCGGGGACGCACCGAGCTGTTCAGCGAGCCGCTCGGCCACCTGCTTGTCGAAGTCGAACCGGCACCGGACCACGCCGGCGAACCAGCGCAGGGAGTTCAGGCTCGCTCCCGCGGTCAGATGAGCCAGTACCTCACGGACTGTCAGTTCGCTGCAGAGTGACGGCGTCGCCCACCGGTCGTCGGAAAGGCCCCTGAGGTCGGCGGCCAACGCCGCCCGCTCGGAGTGGACCAGCGACCAGATCCCGCCTCCGCCCAGCACCGGTTCGCCATCAGTCATCCCGGCGCGCCTCCTTCACGAGTCCCGCTCCGCGCGCCGGCCGGGAGAAGGACTCCCGGTCCGGAGCTCTGTCATCGACCATGATGCACGCCCGTCGTTCCGACACCGCGGCGACGGCCGGGCCGCCTGGCCCACAGAGCACGTTCACAGGTCTCTGCGCATGCAGACCCGTGGCCACCGGTCGAGGCCATGAGCAGTCTCCCGTCGCCGGATCTCGCTCAGCCCCGGACCGATCTCGTCGTCGTCCAGGACGCGGAATCCGCAGCGCAGGTAGTAGGGCGCGTTCCAGGGAACGTCGGTGAACGTGGTGAGGGTCAGAGCGGGTACTCCGGCGGTGACTGCATCATCCGCGAGGCGGTTCAGCAACGCCCGGCCGATGCCGCGGCGCGCGTGGTCGGGGTGCACCGACACCTGCTCGACGTGCAGGTTCCCGTCGACGTGTTCAGCGATGAGATAGGCCCCCGGGAGGTCCGCCGCGTCGACGGCGGCCCAGGCCGGCCCCGACCTCTGGTAGCAGGCCAACTCGCTCACGGAGAGCGGCTCGTCCTCGGCGATCTCGGCCATGCCGATGTCGCGGAAGCACTGACCGGCGGCTCTCTCGATGTCCTGGAGGCGGGGCAGGTCGTCGGCGTTCACCGGGCGGATGCGCATGAGCGCATTGTCCCGGACGCGCGCAACCCCGTGTGCGCCCCCGTCCGATGTCATCGGGAGGGGGCGCACACGGGGTGGGGAGGGCCGACGTTCCTGCCGCACGGACCCGGCCGTTGCAACCGTGGTCCCCGGCCGGCTCCCCGGACCGGACGCCGCACCCACCCGGCAGGCGGATGGACGGCTGCCGGTCCGGTCCCGGCCCGCAGGCGACGGTCACCGTCTGCCGACGCGCCGCCCGTTGCCGATACCCGCGACATGCAGGGCCAGAAGACCCAGGCCGATCAGCATCACGTTCGTGGAGGCGAAGATGTCGTTCGTCGCGATGTCAGCGGCGTTGATGAGGAAGGCGATGAAGAACAGTACGGCGGCGGCGAGGGCCAGCATGGCGTTGCTCCTTAGGTTGGTGGAACACATGTGCCCCTGCTCGCCGGGATCAGACCTGGGCGGTGCCACGTGAATCGGCGCACCCTCCGGCGGGCTTCGCACTCGGCACTGACGCCCGCACCGGACACGAGATTTATCCGCTGGGACCAGACGAACTCATGCGGGACAGTGGAGCCATGACGATCTCCGGCCCGCGGTTCGTGCCCGGCCTCGAACTCTCCAGGATCCTGTACGTGGAAGCGGTCCGGCCGCTCCTCCGGGACGCCTTTCCCGGGCTGCCGTACGCGGCCGCCCGGGTCGGCGCCGGGTCCGAGGTACTGGGGTTCGACTCGCCGAGGTCGGCCGATCACGAATGGGGCCCGAGGCTGGAGCTCTTCCTGGACGCCGAGGCCAAGGCGGAACACGGTGCGGACATCCGTCGCCTCCTGGCCGGGCACCTCCCGAAGCAGGTACGGGGATGGCCCACCCACTTCCAGGAGAGCGACGATCCGCACGATCCGGTCGGGCACATGCGGGAGACCGACGGCCCGGTCGATCACCGGGTGGACGTGCACGACATCGACGGATGGCTGGACGCCCGGCTCGGACTGGCATCAGCCGACACGGAGTTGGGTGTACGCGACTGGCTGGCGCTTCCCCAGCAGCGGCTCGCCGAGACCACCGGCGGGGCCGTCTTCCACGACGGGCTCGGCTCCCTGACCGGCGTGCGGCACAGGCTGGCCTGGTACCCGGAGCAGGTCTGGCGCTACCTGCTGGCCTGCCAGTGGCAGCGCATCGCGCAGGAGGAGGCGTTCGTGGGGCGCTGCGCGGAAGCCGGTGACGACATCGGCGCGGCGGTGGTGGCCGCACGCCTGGTGCGGAGCCTGATGCACCTCTGTCACCTGCTGGAACGGCGGTACGCGCCGTACGGCAAGTGGCTGGGCAGTTCGTTCAGCAGGCTGGCGGCGGCCGGACCACTCGGACCCGCGCTCCGTGGCGCGCTGGCGGCGACGGACCATGCCGCCCGGGAGGCGCATCTGTGCGCCGCCTACGAGGCCGTCGCCACCCTGCACAACGCGTCCGGCCTGACCGATCCGGTCGACCCCGCCTGCCGGCCCTTCCACGCACGCCCCTACCTGGTCCTGCATGCCGAGCGTTTCGCCCACGCCCTGGCGCGCACGGTGACGGACCCGGACCTCCGGACGCTCGCCCCGGTGGGAGGGGTCGACCAGTGGGCGGACAGCACGGACCTGCTCGACCAGCCCGGGGCGATCCGGGCCGCCGTACGCGCTCTCCGGTGAACGCGGCGCCCGGGAATGCACCCCGGGCCCGCATCCTGCCCCTCCCCCGTACCGGCGAAAACAGGTTGCCGCTCCCCCGCGCCGGTCGGCATGCTCGCGGCCATGCCCGCCGCACACGGTTCCACCGGGGCCACCGTCGTCCTGTCTGTCGAGGTGCGCGACCTCCTCCCGCAGGACCTGCCCGCATGCACCTGGTCCGGCTCGGCCACCCATCTGCGCCATGTGGAGCAGGAGTTGGCGCGCGCGGCGACCGGAGAGGTGGACTACCTGGCCGTGTGCACGTCCGCCGGTCTGCCGGTGGCGATCGGCGGCGTCGACTACCGGGTTTCGAAGGGGGCGGGCACGCTGTGGCAGCTCGCCGTGCTCCCGGCTCTTCAGTCGCACGGACTGGGCACGCTGCTGATCCGGGCCGCCGAACGGAGGATCGAAGGCCGCGGCCTGCGCAGGGCCGAACTCGGCGTCGAGGAGGACAACCTCCGGGCGCGCACCTTGTACGAGCGGCTGGGCTTCGTCGCCTACGGCAGGGAACCCGACTCCTGGGACGAGGAGGGGCCCGACGGATCGGTCCGCCGCCACGAGACCCTGTGCGTGCTCATGCGGAAGCAGCTTCGGGCGCCGGCCGACGACCGCTGAACACGGCCTCCGGCCCGACGGATCCGCCGGGCCGGAGGGTCACCGGCGGGACGCGCCCGCAACCATGCGGCACGTTCATGGCGCGTCGGGCACCCATGCCGCGACCAGGTCCAGCAGTCCGGGAAAGCGGGCGTCGAGGTCGTCGACACGCACGTGACTGCGGCGTTCCAGCCCGTACTGCCGTTGGCGCGTGACACCTGCCTCGCGCAGGGCCTTGAAGTGGTGGGTGAGCGAGGACTTCGGCCGGTCGAGGCCGAACCACCCGCAGGAGTGGTCGAACCGCTCCGACTCCAGCAGGAGTTTGCGCACGATGCCGAGGCGCAGCGGATCGCTCAGGGCGCCCAGCACCACCTCCAGCCGCAGGTCGTCGACCGCCGGCTCGGGAAGCGGATCGGGCAGATCTGATGGTTCGGGCATCGGGGAAGCGCCTCGCACACCGGAAACCGTCGTCGACATGGCCGCTCCTCATCCCTGATCGCCTGTACGACTTCAATCGTACTTGATGCTAAGTTCGACTCAACTCGTACTGACTCCTCGGAGGGAATCAGCCATGCCTGAGAGTCGAGAAGCGGTGCCCGCGCCGACGGCGGGGCACCGGCAACAACCGGCGCCGGACCAACCGGTGGGACCGGCTACCCCGCTGGCTCCCGCCCGGCGGATCTGGCCGGCCGCCTGGCCGGTCACAGCGGTCTTCGTCCTCTCCAATGCGACGACCCCGCTGTATCAGGTGTGGCAGCACGAGATCGGCTTCTCCCAAGGGACGCTGACCGTGATCTTCGCCTTCTACATCGTCGGGCTGCTCGGCTCCCTGCTGATCTCGGGTATCGCGTCGGACCGGCTCGGACGCAGGCCGGTGCTCCTGCCCGCGCTCGCCCTGGGGGTGGCCGCATGCCTGATCTTCGCCACCGCCACCACGGTGCCCGCCCTGATGGTCGCGCGACTGTTCAGCGGCATCGCCGTCGGAGCCGTCGTCTCCGCGGGCATGGCAGCCGTGACCGATGTGGCGGGGCCTGGGCGCGAGCGTTCCGCAGCTCTTCTCGCCTCGTGCGCCATGGTCTTCGGCGCGGGGCTCGGGCCGCTGCTGGCGGGCGTGCTCTCCGAGACGGCACCCGCGCCCACGGTGACGGTCTTCATGGTCGAGATCGTGCTGCTCACCACCGCGTTCCTCGTGGTCCTGCGGATGCCGCTGCCACGCCGGGAGGCGCCCGAGCGGGGTGCGTGGGTCCGGATACCTTCGGTCCCCCACGACGCCCGTCGGCATCTCGGGCTCGGCATCGCCGTGTTCGCCCCCGGGATCACGGCGACGTCGTTCGTCCTCTCCCTGGGGCCTTCGCTGCTCACCGGGCTGCTGGGAACCACCAGCCGCATCACGGCCGGAGCCATGGCGTTCGCCATGTTCCTGGCCGCCACCGGCGTGCAGTTCGCGGTCCGGCGGCTGGAGAGGCGGACGATCCTGACCGCAGGAGCGGTGACGATCGCGCTCGGCGTGGTCGCGCTCGTCACCGCCGTACGCACCGCATCGGTCGCCATGCTCGCCGTCTCCGTGCTCCTCGCCGGAGCGGGCCAGGGCATGGGACAGCTCGGCGGGCTGTCGCTCCTCAATTCCGCGGTCCCCCCGCAGCGGCTCGCCGAGGCCAACGCCGCCCTGAACGTGGGGGGTTATGTGCCGGCGGGCATTCTGCCGGTGTCGGTCGGCTACCTCAGCGACGCGGTGGGGCTGACCGCCGGGACGACTGTCTTCGCCGGCGTCCTGGCGACGTCCGCGGTCATGGGCGGCCTCCTCGTCCTCACTTCACGGCTCCACGAGCCGGGACAGGGACGAGCGGAACCCTCATCGGCGCCCCGGCTTCCCGCTCCGCAACACCGGCGCCCTCACGATGCGCCCGGCGACCGCGGCTGACGGGAAGGCCCCGGGCTCCACTCCGGCGCCCGGGGACCGTGCCGTCGGCCGCCGGGCCCGCCACGGCTCCGTGGGAGGCGGACAGCTCACGGGCTGTCCGCCTCCCAGGCCCAGCGCTTCGGGTCCGCTTCCACCGGGCCGTACACGGCGCGGCCGCCGGCGCCGTGCTTCCCGAGCTCCGTCCCGAGAGCGGCTCCCACGGCGAGGCGTTCCCCGGGCCAGCCGGTGACGTCCAGGAGCAGCCCGTCGAGCGGACCGCCCACCAGTTCCACGTATACGTGTCCCGGCTGTGGACCCGGATCGGGGTCGTCGTGGTCGGCGCCGTAGACGCGACGCCTCATGAGTTCGTCCATGCCTCCAGCATCACAGCCACCACTGACAGCGGGCCCTGCGAGGTGGCGCGCCCGCTCCGCCATCTGCGGTGGGGCGGGCGCCACACCGTGAAGCCGCTGATCGCGACATGGCTGACGGCCTCCGGACCGCGTCCGCGCGGGCTCCGGCGGCGCGTGCGCCTCGGACGTCCGGCGGATCCGCCGTGGACGCGCGGCGCGGGGCGGTCCCCGCCACCGCACCCGTGGTGTGGCAGCGTGGACGTGCGCCCTCCGGATCACCTGGTGTGGTTCGCCGTCACCATGAGGACGCAGCACGAGACGGAGGAGAGAACATGTCGAAGCCGCCGCTTCCCGACGCCGCGGTCACCATGCTGCGCAAGCCCAACCCGGCTGTCATCGCCACGCTGCGTTCCGACGGCCAGCCGGTCTCCACGGCCACCTGGTACCTGTGGGACGAAGGACGGGTGCTGGTCAACATGGACGAGGGCCGCAAACGCCTCGGCCATGTGCGCCAGGACCCGCGCGTCACCCTGACGGTGCTCGACGAGTCCGACTGGTACACCCATGTGACCCTGATCGGACGTGTGGTCGAGATCAGCGACGACGAAGGTCTCACCGGCATCGACCGGCTGTCCCGGAACTACACCGGGCAGCCGTACCCGGACCGGGAACGCGGCAGGGTCAACGCCTGGATCGAGATCGACCGCTGGCACGGCTGGGGCGGCTTCCGGGACAGCTCCCAGGCGGCGACGTAGCCCGCTCGGACGGGTCGCGGGCTCGTCCTGCCGGGAACCGGATTGTCAGAGCCCGCCAGTAGCCTCTGGCTCCATGGGAATTCGGGTCGACGCAGCGGTGAGTTCTCCGGACGACGACGAGATGAACAGGGTCCTCGGACCGGCCGGTCCGGCCGGCGAGGCCGTCACGGTGGCGTTCGTCCGGGAGGAGCGTGACGAGGTGGAGCGCGCCCTGCTGTGCTCATGGCGACGCCGGCGCTCCGGGAGCACCGGGGCCCCAGCGCCTACGAGCCGGCCGACGCGGGCGAGAGGAGCCGGGCCGCAGCGGAACGGCCGGAGCCGGCCCACCCGGAGGGGTTCGGCGCGTTCACGCTCTCCCGCCCTTCCCCACCAGCAAGCAGACCCCCGGGGCCGGGCGGGGATGAATGGTCGAAGTACAGGCCGTGAGGGCGTTTCGAAGCGGCCTCTGCTCCTTTCCTGGGCGAGGGTGGATCTCCCCTTCGGCGTTCGCTGCGGCGCCCCGCGTCCCGGCCGCGCCGAGGACGTTCCGGCCGGACGGAAACGCCGGCCCTGCTGAGGAGAATCCATGAACTGGACACTCGAGGTCATCCCGGTCCCTGTCACCGACATGGACCGGGCGAAGGCGTTCTACACCGAGAAGGCCGGCTTCAGACTGGACCTGGACGACGAGGTCGCCCCTGGGATGCGCATCATCCAGCTGACGCCGCCCGGCTCGCGGTGTTCGATCGCCATGCTCCAGGGAATGCCTCCGTTCCCCGGCGAACAGGTGATGGCCCCCGGCACGCTGCAAGGCCTCCAGGTCTGCGTGACGGACATCGAGGCGGCACGCGAGCAGCTGGTGAGCAAGGGGGTGGACGTCTCCCCGGTCCGGCACGTCGGCGCGACGGGCTGGGAGGAGGGCAAGGGCGGCACCTGGAACTCGTTCATGTCCTTCGCCGATCCTGACGGCAACGGATGGGTGGTCCAGGAAGCACCCTCGGAGCTGTCGGAACGCTGACACTCCCTCACGACGACGTATCGGAATGCTGCCCCTCCGTCACGGCGGTGCTCGTCGCCACCGTCCCTGGCATCAGACGCTGTGCGGGTCGAAGGGGATTCCGGCGGGCAGTGCCTTCTCCAGGTGGGCGGCGAAGTTGCCGTCCTTCAGCCCGAAGACCGCACTGCCGAAGTCGGCCTGGACCAGCTTGTCCCGCAGACCGGCCGGGTAGCCGTTCCAGCCGACGAGCCCGGGGTACCGCCACTCGTGGTAGTGGTTCTCCGGTGGCTCGTCGTTGGTGTTGGCCGGGCGGAAGCAGTGGGTGCTCACACCGTCCTTGTGGTACACGACTTTGGCGTGCGTGCCGTCCCACCGGATGCGGTCACGGGCGTACACGTCGAAGTTGCCGTGCGCCGAGGTGGACACGTAGCGGGCCTCGTCGTTCTGGATCCACACCACGACGTGTTCCCAGTCGTGCCGGTGTCCCCCGAGCCCACTGCCGGCCACGGCCTGGTCCTTCTCGAAGTAGAGCCCGTAGATGACCGCGCACCAACCGTTGTTGCACGTGGAGCGGGCGTAACTGTTGGTGTTGTCCAGGTCGACCGCGTCCCGGCAACTGCCATTGACCGCACCTGTGGTCTTGAGGCCGGGGGCTATGGTCCCGTCGGGTCCGATGGCCGGTGTGGGGTAGCAGCCGTCTGTGTCGTAGTCGAAGGCCGGCTGGAACGTCCGCTCCATCACGTCCGCGTTCGCGGGCAGCGCGGCCGGCGGTGCGGCCAGTGCGCTGGTCGCCGAGGCGAGGACGAGCGTGAGGGCACTTCCCACGACGAGGGCGGCCCTACGGATCGGTGCGCTGCTTCTCACTGCGTCCTCCCGGTCGGCGCGTGGGAGTGGGGGACACGCGCGCTACGCCTGACATGCCCATCACCATCGCATCGAACCCTGCGGGCTGACGCGGCATCGGACGTCCGGTGCGTGGAGGACCGCCACGCACCGGGGCGCTCAGCCGCGACGCGTGGCTGCGGTGGCCCGCGGTGTCGAGCCCGGCCCAGCGGCTTGGGCGGCCTTGCCCGGACGCAGGGTCCATGGCACCGGCTCGGTGTTCGTCAGCCACCCCTCGTCGATCAGACGACGGATGACGTGGATCCGCAGCTCGCGGGACATCTTGCCCCAGCCCAGCGCCTTGCAGAGCTGCTTGACGGAGGGGCCGTGGCCGTGCTCCGCCCGAAAGGCGGCGGCGAACTCCGCCGCGACAGGTCCCTGGTCGGGGTACTTGGCCTCCCAGACGCCGTAGGCCGTGCGCACCTTCTCCTTGAACTGGGCGGGAACCGCCTTGCGCATGAAGGCTTCCGACACCCGGGCCGTGGACAGGGAGCACGTGGGACAGCCCTCGACGGCCTCGACGTGCCGGCGCAGCGCCACGCTCGCACGGTCCTTCCACTCGTCCCAGCTCGGCAGCTCCTCCTCCGGCGCGCGTGGGGCCGGAGGCGTCTCGGACGGGGGACGGGTTCCCGACAGATGCCGGACACCCTCGCCCAGCAGATACCTGCTGCCGTCCAGCTCCTGCAGGAACCCCTTGGCGAGCAGTTCAGGCAGGGCCGCCAGGCACTCGCCGGGCAGATGCGCGGGGACCGTGCCGTACGCGTCGGCAGGCCCGTGGGCGGCCAGGAACAGTGCCGCCAGCCGGACGGCGGACGAGCCCTTCTTGACCGGCTTGGCGGCGAGGGTCCGGGCCGTCCAGCCCGAGACCCGGGACCGCATCACCTTGCCGAAGGGCAGCCGGGGGTCCGGCCCGCCGCCGAGGTCGGGCACGGTGACCCCGACGGGCGTGACGAGATCTCCACCGAGCAAGGCCTCCTGCCCCTGCCAGCCCAGCGCGGCGAGGGCGGTGACGGCCGCCTCCGGGTCGGTCAGCCGGAGGGATCTCACGTCCTGGCCGGTGAGGTTGCCGATGCCCGTGCGGGCCGCCCGGA
This sequence comes from Streptomyces sp. NPDC055962, assembly GCF_042270185.1. Classification (NCBI taxonomy): domain Bacteria; kingdom Bacillati; phylum Actinomycetota; class Actinomycetes; order Kitasatosporales; family Streptomycetaceae; genus Streptomyces; species Streptomyces sp. NPDC055962. The sequence continues at coordinate 172,940 of NZ_JBHJYN010000006.1, read as the reverse complement.
TGGCGACGACCACGGCGAGAAGTCGCGCGTCGGCCCCTGTCAGCGGCAGCGACCCCAGATATGCCAGGAGCGCCCGGGCGGCTTCCCCCTGGCGGGGCGTCAGCAGGAAGGGATTCGGCTTCACCGCCGGTGCGGCCTGGACAGGGGGCGCGCTCGAAACTGAAGAAGACACGCCCTGCACAACGACCGTGAGGGCACGAGGTCACTGTCCGTACGCACGAGTCCGGGCGCGGCCGCACCCGGAGCAGGGTCATCACCCCGGCCGGCCCGCAACACCCGTACTCCCGCAGCCGCTTCACGATGAATCGTCATGGTCCAGACCAGAACGTTGACGCGTCCCTGACCGATCGATACGCTCCGGAAAGCTTCGTGAGAGCGCTCTCAAAACCGCTTCGAGAGTCCTCGCGCGGCCACCCCCACCGCACAGCCTTCCCGATGAGGAGAAGAGCTTGTCTGCCAACCTTCCTTCCGCTCGGCCCGCACGCCGCTCCCGCCGCCGCCCTGCCGCACTGGTCGCCGCGCTCGCGCTGGCCGGCGGCTGCCTCGTCGTCACCCAGGTCACCGCGGCCACCGAGGCGACCGCCGTCCCCGCCACCATCCCGCTCACGCTGACCAACAACTCCGGGCGCGGCGAGCAGGTGCACGTCTACGTCATCGGTACCGAACTCTCGTCCGGGCGCCAGGGCTGGGCCGACGCGAACGGCACCTTCCACCCCTGGCCGGTCGGCGGCAACCCGCCGACGCCCGCCCCCGACGCCTCCATCGCGGGCCCGGCCAACGGACAGTCGAAGACGATCCGGATGCCGAAGTTCTCCGGCCGGGTCTACTTCTCCTACGGGCAGAAGCTCGTCTTCAAGCTCACCACCGGCGGTCTGGTGCAGCCCGCGGTGCAGAACCCGAGCGACCCGAACGCGAACATCCTCTTCAACTGGACCGAGTACACGCTCAACGACGCCGGCCTGTGGATCAACAGCACCCAGGTCGACATGTTCTCGGCACCGTACGCGGTCGGAGTGAAGCGTCCGAACGGCACCACTCTGACCACCGGCCACCTCAAGCCCGGCGGCTACAAGGCGTTCTTCGACTCCCTGCGCGGCCAGTCCGGCGGCTGGGGCGGGCTCATCCGCACCCGCTCCGACGGCACGATCCTGCGCGCGCTCGCCCCCGGCCACGGCATCGAAGCCGGGGCGCTGCCGGCCTCCGTGATGAACGACTACGTCAACCGGGTATGGAGCAAGTACGCCTCGCAGACGTTGACCGTCCAGCCGTTCAAGGACCAGCCGAACACGAAGTACTTCGGGCGCGTCCAGGGCAACACCATGAACTTCACCAACAGTTCGGGGGCGGTCGTCACCAGCTTCCAGAAGCCTGACTCCGACAGCATCTTCGGCTGCTACAAGCTCCTCGACGCGCCCAACGACCTGGTCCGCGGGCCCATCTCCCGAACGCTGTGCGCCGGCTACAACCGGTCGACGCTGCTGAGCAACCCCAACCAGCCCGACGCGAACAACGCGAACTTCTACAAGGACGCGGTCACCAACCACTACTCCGCCAAGATCCACGCCCAGATGGCCGACGGAAAGGCCTACGGCTTCGCCTTCGACGACGTCGGCGCGCACGAGTCGCTGGTGCACGACGGAGATCCGCAGCAGGCGTACATCACTCTGGACCCGTTCAACTAGGGTTCCCCGAGCCGGCACGCCGCACGAACCGCCCCTCCTCGCGGGACAGCACGTGCGCTCGGGGGTGTCCGGACGGACCACCCCCGGGCGCCGTCCGCCGAGAGGGCCGCTCGACCGCCTGCGCCGCCGCCCCGCGCCCGGCACAGCCGTGGTCGAGCGCTCCGAGCCGCGCCCGGGCGGTGGGCGGCATGCGCCCGCACGGTCCGGGGCCCCGTACGGCCAAGCGGTGGGTAGGGTCGCTCACATGGTCGTCCTCGAGCGTCTCCGTCCCGATCACGCCCCGGCCCTGCTCGCCTTCGAGCGCCGGAACCGCGCGTACTTCGCCGCTTCGATCCCGGACCGGGGAGACGGGTTCTTCACGGAGTTCGACGCTCGCCACGCCGAGCTGCTCGCCGAACAGGCGGCAGGGGCACACCACTTCCATGTCCTGGTGGATGCCGACGGCTCCGTGCTGGGAAGGGTCAACCTCGTCGGCGTGGCGGGCGGCTCCGCCGAACTCGGGTACCGGATCGCCGAACACGCGGCAGGACGGGGGCTGGCCACGTCGGGGGTGCGCCAGGTGTGTGCGCTCGCGCTCGGGGAGTACGGGCTGACCGCCCTGCGGGCGGAGACGACGGTGGACAACGCCGGCTCCAGGGCCGTGCTGGCCCGAGCGGGATTCGTGGAGACCGGAGCGATCACGCTGGTGGGAAGGCCGGGGCTGCGCTTCACCCTCGATCTGGTGAAGGACGGCCGCTGAGCCGCGACGGCCCTCGGCACCCGCCTGCCCCAGGAAGCAGACCGGTGGCGCACCGCGGGCCGCGGTACGCCACCGATGGGTCCGTTCGCGCGGTGGTCAGTCGTCGTCGATCTGCTCGTCGGTGATCGTGCCCTTGGCCGCGTCGATGTCGAAGGTGGTCTTGTTCCAGTCCTTGGTGACCACGTCGACCTGCCAGACCAGGACCTTGCTGTCGTTCTCGTCGAGGCCGATGGAGGTGACCCAGCCCGGCGTCTTGTCCGTGGCGACCTTGGCGGCCTGCTGAGGCGTCTGCGTGGCCTTCGAGAGCTGGTCCGCCAGCTTCTGCTTGTCCGCGTCGCTCTGATCGGCGTCGGGACCGGAGTCGATGACCGCTCCGGACACCGCGTCGATGATGACGTTGTGCGCCGTGCCGTCCTCCTCGGCGACCTCCGCGACCCACTTCGGGGCGGCGGAGCTGCCGCTGGGGCTCGGGCTGCCGGACGCGCTCGCGCTTCCCGAGGGGCTCGCGCTTCCCGACGGGCTCGGACTGCCGCTCGGGCTGGGGCTGCCGCTCGCGTCGTCCTCGTCGTCCAGGCCTTCGAGGTCCAGATCGGTCAGCTTGCCTCCCGACACCTCACCGACCGCCGTGGTGGCGGCCTTGTCGAAGGTGACCTTGACCATCGAGAGCAGATCCTTGCGCTCACTCTGGTCCTTGGTCAGCTGCGCCGTTCCGGAGGGGCTGCCCGAAACGCTCCCGGAGGGGCTGGTCGTCTGGTTCGGAAGGACCTTCGCGGCCTCGGAGGTCTCAGAAGCGGTCTTGTCGCCGCTCTCCTGGCCACAACCGGTCACGAGGGTGGCTGCAAGAGCAGCGGCGCACAGGGCGCCGCCGGCGACGCGGAGCCGGAGGGTACGCGGGGAAACGGTCTTGTTTCGACGGGGATCGAATCTCATGGTGGCATCCCTAGCCGCCTCCGCGAACAGTCATGTTGTCCGACCGGCGGGTGTCACCCGATCGACGGCGCCGTCCGCCCATTCGGCGTGTCGTGCGACTCTCCGCGGTCAGGTTCCGGACACAGGTGTATGGCGCCGGTTCTGCCGAACCGGCGCCATACACACGGGACGCGCTGCGGCTTCAGGCGGTCAGCTGGACCTCGGCCGGGGCCGCCGCCGCGCCCAGCGATCCCGCCGACGGAACGGCACTCAACTGCGCCGCCGCCGCGGCCAGGGCCTCGGGCACGGCCCTGGTCCCGGTGGTCACGCAGAGGGTGTAGGAGACGTCCTCGAGTTGACGGCTGCTCTCGGAAGTGCCAAGCCGTGCATGGGCGCTTCGCAGTGACTCGTAGCGCTTGACGAGATTCCGCAGCGTTGCGGGATTGGCCATCAGCACGGCAGTTCCTCTCCACAGGGCGGCCGGGAGCCCGTGAGCCCCGCGCCGACGAAGTCCGATCGCGCCGGCGGTGGGTCGCCTGGCGTCACGGGTGGCCGTGCGAAGCTGACAGCACGCGTCCGGTCCCTTGCAGTTGATGGTCGCTCCGCCTCACCCATTCCGCATCCGCAGTCACGGAAGGTCACACAGACGGTGCCCCGGAGCGCCGCACTCCGGGGTGGGAAACAATGGAGGGGACGGGCCCGAAGCTGCCGCCGGGCCCGGTCGGGAGGTCGATCATGGATTATCCGGAGAGTTACGAGCTCATCTTCCAGGCGGGCGGCGCGGAGGACGACGTCGTCGCCGTGCACCTCACCGCACGTTCAGGCGCCGGCGGTTACCCGGTCTACGAGGACGAGACGGGAATCGTGCGCGCCGAGATCAGCGAACGCGGCGAGGTCCGCATGCAGGCGAGCGGAGGCCACCAGGTCCTGGGAGCGCCCCTGCTGGCCAGGCCGCTGAGCCCCGGGGCCGCTCCGCACGGCACCGACTGACGGGTTCGGAACGACTCGGCGACGCATTCCGCGCCCGTTCATGCCCACCCTCGTCCGAATGTGTTTACTTTCCTCAAGCCTGACCGTAGTCTGCCGGTGAAACCACAGACTCGGGCATGAAACGGATACGTAACCACATGTACGCACCGGAGCGGCAGCAGGAGATCCTCCGCATCGCCGGCGAGAGCGGCCGGGTCGACGTCCTGTCCCTGGCCGAGCAGTTCCAGGTGACCGCCGAGACGGTCCGGCGCGATCTCAAGGCGCTCGACCGCGCGGGGCTCCTCCGAAGGGTGCACGGCGGTGCCATCCCCGCCGGGCGGCTCGGCTTCGAACCGGACCTGGCCGAGCGCGACACCGTGGCCGCCGACGAGAAGGACCGCATCGCCGCCGCCGCCCTGGGTGAACTCCCCGCCGAGGGCAACATCATCATCGACGCCGGGACGACGACCGTCAGGCTCGCGGCCGCCGTCCCCATCGACTCGCGCCTCACCGTGGTCACCCATGCCCTGCCGGTGGCGGCACGCCTGTCCGACCACCCCGGGATCGCCCTGCATCTGGTCGGCGGCAGGGTCCGGCACCGCACCCGCGCGGCCGTCGACGCCTGGGCACTGAGTGCGTACGCCGAGATCAACGCGGACGTCGTCTTCCTCGCCACCAACGGATTCTCCCCCGACGGCGGTCTGACCACCCCGGATCTGGCCGAGGCCGCCGTGAAGCGCGCCGTGATCGCGGCGGCCCGCAGAGTGGTGCTCCTGGCCGACTCGGGCAAGTCCGGCCAGGAGCACTTCGCACGGTTCGGCGACCTCTCCCACGTCGACCTGCTGATCACCGATACGGGGCTGAGCCCCGAGGACGCCCGGGCCATCGAGAGCCGGGGCACGGAAGTGCTACGCGCATGATCCTCACCGTCACCCCGAACCCGAGCCTGGACCGCACCTACGAACTGCCGGGTCTGAACCGCGGCGCCGTGCTGCGTGCCACGGCCGACCGCGTCGACCCCGGCGGCAAGGGGGTCAACGTCTCCAGGGCCGTCGCCGCCGCCGGGCACCGCACCGTGGCCGTCGCACCCCTGGGGGGTCCGGAGGGCGCCCTGCTGGCCCGGCTCCTCGGCGAACACGGCATCGAGTCGGCCGGGGTTCCGATCGCCGGCTCGACCCGGGTCAACATCACCCTGGTGGAGCCGGACGGGACACTCACCAAGGTCAACGCCCCGGGGCCCGCCATCACGCCCGCCGAGGCCGAACGCCTGCTGGACACCGTCCGGGTACGGTCGGCGGGCGCGGACTGGATCGCGTGCTGCGGCAGCCTGCCCCGCGGGCTGCCTCCGCAGTGGTATGCCGAGCTGGTGGCCCGCGGCCACCGTGCCGGTGTCAGGATCGCTCTGGACACCTCGGGCGCCGCGCTGACGGCCGCGCTGCCCGAGCGACCGGACGTGATCAAGCCGAACGCGCAGGAGCTCGCCGAGGCCGTGGGCCGTCCGCTCGCGACGGTGGGTGACGTCCTCGAGGCGGCACAGGAACTGTGCGAGCTCGGGGCGCGCTCGGTGCTCGCCAGCATGGGAGCAGTGGGCCAACTGCTGGTCGATCCGTCCGGGGCGTACTTCGCCACCGCCCGCGTGGACGCGGTCCGGAGCGACGTCGGTGCCGGAGACGCCTCCCTCGCGGGGTTCCTGTCCACCGGCGGGACGGGCCGGACCGCCCTGCGGGCCGCGGTGGCCCACGGCGCGGCCGCCGTGCAACTGCCCGGGAGCGTCATGCCGGCGCCCGCCGACCTCGATCCGTCGGCGGTGGTCACCACCGCCGACGTCCCCACGGACCTGCCCCTCCCGGCGCAGGCGTCGTGACGTCCGCACACCTGTCCCGCCGTACGACTCCCCCGTCCCCCGAGCCGCCCCCAGGGCGGTCCACGAGCAAGGAGCCCCGCGATGAGTGAGCTGATCACCGCGGACCTGGTCGACCTCGATCTGTCCGCCGAGACGAAGAGCGCGGCCGCCCGTTCACTGGCCCGACGGATGGTCGCGGCCGGCCGCGTCACCGACCTCGACGGTTTCCTCGCCGACGTGGCGGCCCGCGAGGCCCGGATGCCGACCGGTCTGGACGGCGGCATCGGAATCCCGCACTGCCGGAGCGCGCACGTCACCGCGCCGACGCTGGCCTTCGGGCGCAGTGCGCGGGGCATCGACTTCGGCGCACCCGACGGGCCCGCGGACCTCGTCTTCCTGATAGCCGCGCCGGCGGGCGCGGACGACGACCACCTCACCCTTCTCTCGGGCCTCGCACGGCGGCTCATGGACCCCGCTTTCACAGGGGTGCTGCGGTCGGAGGTCCAGCCGGCGGCTGCCGCGGCTCTGATCCGCGGTGAGGAGGTGGCAGCACCGGTCACGGACGTCGAGGAGGCCGTCGCCGAGACCCCGGAGCCGTCCGGGCCGTTCCGCGTCGTCGCCGTCACGTCCTGTCCGACCGGTATCGCGCACACCTACATGGCCGCTGAGTCCCTCGAAGCAGCCGCGCGCGCCGAGGGAGTCGTGCTGCACGTCGAGACACAGGGCTCGGCCGGGTTCGAACGGCTGGACCCCGAGGTCGTCGCCGCCGCCGACGCCGTCATCTGGGCGCACGACGTCGACGTGCGCGAGAAGGCCCGGTTCGCCGGGAAGCCGGTCGTCGACACCGGGGTGAAGGCCGGGATCAACCGGCCCGCCGATGATCGCGGAGGCCCGGCGCAAGGCCGCACGGGGAGAGGTCGGCGTACTCCCCCGCACCGGTGACGAGTCCGGCACCGGTGACGAGCCCGGCGCCGGCACGGAGGGGGCTGCGGGAGCATCCGGGCACTTCGGCGTCCGGCTGCGGACCTATCTGATGTCCGGCGTCAGCTACATGGTGCCGTTCGTCGCGGCCGGAGGCCTGCTCATCGCCCTCTCGTTCGCCATCGGCGGGTACGAGATCGCGAGCGCGAAGTCGGTGGCGGACCACTTCGCCTGGGGCGAGGCGGCCGGCTGGGCCGCCCTGCTCAACCAGATCGGCACCGCCGCCTTCGGCTTCCTGGTCCCGGTTCTGGCGGGGTACATCGCCTACGGGATGGCGGACCGGCCCGCGCTCGTCCCCGGCTTCGTCGGCGGCGCCATCGCGCTCACCGTCGACGCCGGTTTCCTGGGCGGCCTGGTCGCGGGTCTGCTGGCCGGCGCCGCGGTGACGGCGATCCAGCGGGTGAAGGTGCATCGCACCCTGCGCGGCATCATGCCGGTGCTCGTGATCCCCCTGCTCGCGTCGGTCGCCGTCGGCTTCCTGATGTTCATCGTGGTCGGCAAGCCGATCGCCTCGCTCCAGAACGCCCTCACCGACTGGCTCGACGGGCTGTCGGGGTCCAACGCGGTCGTCCTCGGCGTCGTCCTCGGCCTGATGATGTGCTTCGACATGGGCGGCCCGCTGAACAAGGTGGCCTACGCCTTCGCGGTGGGAGGACTGGCCGACCCGACGCCCGGCAGTCTCAAGGTCATGGCCGCGGTGATGGCGGCCGGCATGGTGCCTCCGCTGGCGATGGCCCTCGCCACGACCGTGCGCCGCGGACTGTTCACCCGGACCGAGCGGGAGAACGGCCGTGCCGCGTGGGTGCTGGGTGCCTCGTTCATCACCGAAGGGGCGATCCCCTTCGCCGCCGCCGATCCCCTGCGGGTGATCCCGTCGGTCATGGCCGGAGGCGCGGTCACGGGCGCACTGTCCATGGCCTTCGGCTGTACGCTCCGCGCTCCGCACGGTGGTGTGTTCGTGGTCCCGCTCATCGGCGAGCCGTTCCTCTACCTGCTGGCGATCGCCGCCGGCACCGCGGTCTCCACCGCACTGGTCGTCGTCCTCAAGGGCCTGCGGCGCACGCCCGCGTCGTCCGCCCCGGCCGACGCGGGGTCCGGCGTCGCCGTGGCCGTCTGACCCCCGCCCCTCCCCCGTACGACAGATCCCTCTTCACCGAAGGAGTGCACCCGTGTACCGGCGCACCGTCTCCGTAGGATCCCGTAGCGGGCTCCACGCCCGTCCCGCCTCACTCTTCGTCCAGGCGGCCATGCGTCAGCCGGTCCCCGTCACCGTGGGACGAGAAGGAAGTGCTCCGGTCGATGCCCGGAGCATGCTCTCCGTGCTCGCCCTGGCAGCGCAGCACGGCGATCTGCTGGTGCTGTCCGCCGTCGGCGAAAGCGCGCCCGCTGCCGTCGAGGCGCTGGCTACGCTCCTGTCCGAGGACCTCGACGGCAAGGACTGACAGTGACGGAGCTGTGGGAGGCTGCGGGTGAGGGCGTACTGAGCCTGCCCTCGGGACGGCGCGTGCGGGGCCGCGGTCTGCGGCATCCGTTTCCCGAGGGGGCCGAGCCCACCCTCACCGTGCATCTCCTGGGCGGCCCCCCTCCTCCCGTCGTATGGGAGTCACGGTGGCTGCGCTGGCCGGACTTCCGGCTGCCCGCCGACCGGGAGGCGGCACGCTCCCTGCTGGAGGAGGCGTGGCGCCGGGCTCCGGAGGAGCGGGTCGAGGTCGCGTGCGGAGGGGGCCGGGGACGGACGGGCACGGCTCTCGCCTGCCTGGCCGTGCTGGACGGGGTCCCGGCGGATGAGGCGGTCGCCTACGTCCGCCGGAACTACCACCCCAAGGCCGTGGAGACGCCCTGGCAGCGGCGTTACGTGAGGCGCTTCGCGGGGGGCTGACCGGCTGCCGCGGCGCCGGTCATGGAGGTCACTCCACCGTGTGCGGAGCCGGAACCGTTGCTCCGCCGCCGGCGCGTACCGCCTCCACGACGCTCTGGTGGAGGGATCTGCTCGCTTCCTCCGAGGGGCACGGCACCGGACTGCCGGCCATTTTGAACCAGTCCGAAGCGCCGCTGTACTGCACGGCGACCTCGGCTTGTTCCTCGGTCCACGTCGTGTGCACGGTGAGATCACCGCTCACGACACCTATCTCTTCGGTGCGCACTCCGCCGGTTCCCGCGAAGACACCGAGGGTGGTCCACGATGCCCAGTTCATGACGCGTCGCCTTTCGGGACAATGACAAGCCTGTCTAGCGGACTTGTTGTCGAGTATGGCACCGGGAACCATCACCCGCACGGGTGTGTCCGTCAGTATCCGTCCGGTGACTCCGGGACGCCGTCACGGGTGCATGGAAGCGCCCTTGAGGATCTTGTCGATGGCGTTGCGCGGGCCGTGCACGGCCAGGCCCACCAGGTCCATCGCATCCTTGCCCACCGCGCGGACGGCGGCCCGGTTGGCCTCGTCGTGGCCGGTGGCGAAGAGGTCGGAGGTGAACACCGCCGTGGTGACGCCCCGGCCCACCGCCTTGCCATGCGCGGTCGTCAGGAGCTCCTTGGGCCCGGCGAAGACGAGGACGGGCTGACGGAACATGGGCAGGTACGGGGTGCCGTCGGCGTCGGCGTACGGCTCGCCGATCACCTCGGGTACCTGGGTGCCCAGGCCGCTGACCAGGAAGGCGGTCACGTTCAGCCGCTGCCAGGTCTCGAGGTCGTCGCGGAGCAGCACGGCGATCTTGGTGTCGAAGCGTACGGGTGCGTTGTCGTCGGTCATGGGAAGGAGTCTGCCGAGCCCCGCCGCCGGACGTCTTGTACGAAGTTTGCACGCCGCAGCGGTCCGGCACGCTCTTGTACGCTTCGGCCATGGGAGCACGTCCGGACATCACCGCGTGGCGCCCGCGCGTCGAGGGGATCGACGAGGTCTTCCACGCGCACTTCGCCGACCACGCGTACCCCATGCACACGCACGACGCGTGGACCCTGCTCATCGTCGACGAGGGAATGGTCCGCTACGACCTGGACCGGCATGAGCACGGGGCGCCCAGCTCGGTGGTCTCGCTGCTGCCTCCGCACATCCCGCACAACGGCGGCGCGGCGACCCCCGGCGGGTTCCGCAAGCGCGTGCTGTACCTGAGCACCGGACAGCTCGACGCTGATCTCGTCGGACGCGCGGTGGACCGGCCGGTGCTCCGGGATCCGCTGTTGCGCCGACGGATCCACCAGCTCCACCGCACGCTCGAACGTCCCGGGGAGGAGCTGGAGGCCCAGAGCCGCCTCGCGCTCGTCTCCGAGCGGCTGGCCGGGCACCTGCGCGACGAGCCCCTCGCCCCCCGGATGCCCGACCGCCGCGTCGCGTACGCCCTCCGGGATCTGCTGGACGAACACTTCGTCGAAGGGCTGACGCTCCGCGAGGCGGCGGACCGGCTGCACGCCCACCACACCCACCTGGTGCGGGCCTTCGGCCAGGAGTTCGGCATGGCTCCGCACCAGTACCTGACGGGGCGCCGTGTGGATCTGGCCCGTCGCCTGCTGCTCGGGGGCATGCGCGGCCCGGAGGTCGCGGCCTCGGCGGGGTTCTACGACCAGTCCCACTTCTCCCGGCACTTCAAGCGCGTGGTCGGTACGAGTCCCGGACACTACGCCCGCACCGGAGCCGAGGCCGTTCAGCGGCGTTCCAGTGCCCCTCGGACGAACGCAGCCTGACCTGCGTGCTGCAGGTCGTCGGCGATGACGCTGATCAGCCGTACGCCGAGGGTCACCGGAGGCGACCAGGAATCGTCCACGACGCGGTCGAGGGCCCGCCCGTCGAGGCCCCGGACGAAGTCGAGCGTCCGGCCGCTGACATCGTCGAAGTACCCGAGGAGAAGACCGCCCGAAGCCACCCGCACGGATCCCACCTGTGCGCTGCTGTGGCCGTAGCCGGTCGACCCCTTCTCCAGGGGCAGCTCGAAGCGGGAGGCCCAGTCCCGCGTGAACCAGATCTGCTCGGTCCCCGCCGCGTCGGCGACGTGGTCGTCCTGGACGCGCGTGAGGTGCCACACGAGCCAGGCGATCGAGTTCGCGTCGGCGTCGAGCCTGGCGTTGAGGTCCTCGGCCGGGAGCCCCTCGACTGCGGCGTGCACCGCTTCGTGGACGCGCTCGAACGCGTCGGCGAGAATGCCTGCACTGTTCATACGACCACCATGGCCGGTCCGCGGACAGGGCCATGGCTCCGACACGCGGCCGTCACGGCCGCGCCGCTCCTGTCAGCCGGGCGGATCGGTGTAGCGGACCGTGACCGTCTCGAACCCGAGCGAGCCGAGCAGGCCCTGGAGCATGGAGGTGGTGTTCTTCTCGGCCCGTTGCGTCAGGCCGCTCTCCTCCGCCGCCTCTCCGATGTGCTTGGCCGCGAGCTTGTTGACCGCCTGCTCGCTGCCGGGGTTGTCGGAGAAGAAGTCGCCGAGCCGGTCCAGGATGCCTCGCTGCTTGGAGACGGCGTAGGAACGGTCGGGGTCGAGGGCGGGCTTGCCCAGCACCGCGTGCGGCAGCACGAGTTCGGCCTTGGTGCGGTCCTCGTTCACGGTCACGCCGTCGGCACCGACCTTGCCCAGGTCGACGGAGGCTCCGACGGTACCCGCGCCGACGTAGAGCGTCCGTGTGCCGCGGATGGCGTCGGGCAGGTACTTGGCGTCCTTCTCCAGGTCGACGACGACCTGGAAGTTGCCGGAGGCCGCCTCGTACGCGCTCATGTCCTGGATGGACTTGAGCACCGCGGGTCCCGAACGGTCGTTGGTCTTCTCCTCGAAGAGGTCTCCGAGCCCCGGGAGGAGGCTGAGCCTCGATCCCAGGAGCAGCAGGACCAGAGCGGCGGCGCACACGCCGGCGAACGGCAGGCACCCTCGCATGCGGGCACGGCGGCGGGGCGCACCGCCGTGGCCCGGGTCCCCGGTGCTGTCTGTTCTTACGTCTGTGGACGTCATTCTCTCCGTGTGACCCCGTCCGGCGATTTCACTCCGGCGAGACGACGGATTACGCCAGATCCTGTACGGGCGTGAGCTGTTGGGCCGCGTCAGGCGCTCGGCGCGGCGGCGGGGTTCCGGCCGCCGACCGGTGGCCGGCGACCGGAACCCCTGGTGGCACCCCCGTCACTCACTCCAGGAGGTCGGCGTACGCTCCCAGCGCCAGTGCGACGTCGGTCTGTGCCCAGAACCGGTGGTAGGTGAAGACCGGGGCGGCTCCGCCGTCCAGATAGGCCTGCACCTTCGGCCAGTTCGGGTCGTCCTTGTAGAAGGACCGGATGGAGAGGAACGTCGAGTCGTTGTCGACCGTGTCCCCGTTGGGCATCGTGCCCGTCCAGCCGTTCGGGACGTAGACCGGGTCGTCGAACCGGTTGTAGTCGGCACGGGTCTCCGGGACCGCGATGCCCGCGTCGTCCTGGTAGTGGCTCCACATGCCGTCGAGCAGTCCTTCGGCCGTGGCCTTCGCCTCGGCGTCACCGGACTTGGCGGCGTAGTAGGTCAGCGTCCTGGCGTAGGCACCGGCCACCCCGACGTCGTTGGTGTAGTCGGCGACGGTGACGTGGAGTGCGGAGTTCGCGCCGGGTCTCGACGCGTTCCAGGTGTCGGGCGCGCCCGACCACTTGAGGGTGGACGGCATGAGGTAGGTGCCGTCCGGGTTGATGGTCGTCTCGGACAGGGCCCAGTCGACCCACTTGTCGAGTACGGCCTTGGCCTGGGCGTCACCCGTCTCGTGGTAGTACTCGGCGACGCGCTCCATGGACCACGCCTGGAAGCCGAACCACTGGTTGGACGGCGGGTCGTGGTAGACGGGCTTCTCGTCGTAGTACATGCCGTAGAAGGTGGGCGTTCCGGCCGGAGGCTGGGCGTAGCTGCCCTTCCAGCTGTTGGTCGCGCCACCCGCGATCGCTCCCTCGTCGGACTGGAGCCACTGGTAGAAGTCCAGCTGGCGGTCCAGGCTCTTGGCCCAGTCCTGCTGGCCCGTGGCCGACTTGGGCTTGAGATCGGCGACCGAGCTCAGCGCGTAGGCGGCCATGGGGTTCTGGTATCCGCCGTGGGCGTGGCTGGATCCGATGCGCCAGGACCAGCCGGCCGAGGTGTCGGTGGCACCACCCCAGGCGTAGTACCAGGACATCAGGTAGTGCGCGCTGTCCTTGCCGCTTCCGGCGGGGCAGGAGGTCGGGCCGACGCAGTTGCCGATCTTCTTGAAGTACTTGTCGAACATGGAGTAGCGAAGATAGTCGCCCATCTTCGCCGCCTTGCCGACGGTCGCCGAGACCTCGGCGCCCTTGCCCTGCTCCTTCGCCCAGACGTCGGCCCAGTAGGCGGCCTGCACGGCGCGCGCGTCCGCGTCCGGGGCGTTGGTGAACTTCCACTGCTTGGCGTAGGAGGCGTCCCCGGTGAACAGGTCCAGGTAGCCGTTGTCACCGCCGTAGGTGAAGTTGTCGCAGGTGGGGTGGGTGACGGTCTCCCAGACCGACTCCTGCGGTCCGCGCTGGAAGGTGTTGATGTACGACGGCCCGGTGTCACCGGGTCCGGCCGCGCACTTTCCGGGGGAGTTGCCGTATCCGTAGACGTTGTCGACGTCCTGGATCCAGTGCATCCCGTAGATGTCGTCCGTGCCGTACGCGCTCTTCAGCTCGGAGGCGATCGGGTCCGATCCGGAGGACGCCGATCCGTCGAGCACGGCCGGGTACTCGTTCGGGGTGTCGTGCTCCGGCGCGTAGGTGGCGGGCTTGGAGGCGTTGTAGAAGGAGTTCGTGGGCTGGTCGGCGTGGGTGGGGATCATGTACTTCTCCATGGTGGCCCACGCACCGTTGAACTTCGTCCAGTCCCCGGTGATCTTCCCGTACATCGCCTGGAGCCAGATCAGATAGCTGTACGCCTCCGACGTCGTCTCGTGCCCCTGGTCGGGGGCCTCGACGATCAGGGTCTCGACGGAGTGGTAGGGGATTCCCTCCGAGGAGAAGTAGCCGTTGGCCGGGTCGGTGATCTTCCCGTACAGATCGAGGAAGCGGGCGTCGTACTCCTTCGCCGCCGCGAGCTGGGTGACGGTCACCTCGGCCTTGCTGTGGCCCGGTGCCGTGACGGTGAAGGTCGCGGCGCCCGTTCCCGAGGCGGCGGCGGAGACGGTCACCTTCTGGGGGGCGGACCAGTTCGACGCGGTGAAGGTGAGGCTCGCGCCACCGGTGACGCTCAGGCCGGTGTTGCCGGCGCTCCGAGCCACCGAGACGGTGACGGACGAGGTGGGTGCGGTGGACAGGGAGACGTTGAACGTCCCCGACTTGCCCTGTTGTACGCCCAGTTGGGCCGGTGCGGCGACGACGGCCGGCCCGGCGGCGACAGTGATGCCGGCGGGTGTCGACTCCGCCGAGGCGCCGAGGCCGTCGTACGCCCTGGCATACACGGAGTGGGCACCGGCGGACAGTCCTGTGGCGCTGAAGGTGTACGGGGACGTGGTGTCGGTCCCGAGCAGCTTCGTGTCGTCGTAGAACTCGACCTTGGTGATTCCGGCCCCGTCCGCCGCCGCAGCGGTCGCTGCCAGGGGTACGGCGTCTCCGGCGGAGAAGACCGAGCCTGCCGCCGGGCTGGTCAGCACGGTGATCGGCGGCTGGTGCGCACCCACGCAGGCCGTGCCGTTGACGGCGAAGGCGGTCGGCGCGGCGTTGGTGCCGCTGTAGGAGAACTGCGCGCCGGTGGTGGCTGCGGCCCCGGCGGCGATGGCCCCGTTCCAGGCCGCGTTCTTGACGGTGACGGTCCTGCCCGACTGGGACCAGCTGCCGTTCCAGCCGTTGGTGAGCCTCTGGTTGCCCGCGTAGTCGTAGGTCAGGGTCCAGCCGTTGATCGCGGCGGTGCTCCTGTTGGTGACGGTGAGCTCGGTGCTGAAGCCCGAACCCCAGTCATTGACCTTGTAGTCGACGCTGCATTGGACCGCGGCGGCCTGGGCCGGCGTGCCGGCGGCGGCGGTCATACCCAGGGGAAGGGCCAGCGCCGCCACCAATGCTGTCCACAACCGACGCTTTCCGGCTCCGGTTCTGCCCGGTCTTCCCGGTAACCAAGTTCTTCGTGCGCGTCCCGATGGCATGCGCGGTACCTCCTCGCGGCTCGGCGACATGGGGGGTGTGCGGGGTTGAGCACAAGCCTTGAACCAGTGGGAGCGCTCCCAGCATGGGGAGGAGGAAAAAGAGAGTCAAGAGACTTGAAGAGTCGAATTATTTCGATAGTAAGAGATGGGAACTGGTGTGTTGACCGACACCACTTGACGCTCTAACGTCATGCCACACCAGTGGGAGCGGTTCCATCAGTCGACGTGCCGTAGGGGGCACGCCCGATCTGCAAGGAGTCGCTCATGCGACACACCCCGCACTTATCGCACCTGTTCAGGCTGCTCCTCGGAGCGGTGCTCGGCATGGCCGGCGGTACTGCCGCCGCCATGGTCACGGCTTCCGGATCCGCCCTCGTACGCACGGTGGGGAACAGCACCGCGCATCAGTGGGACGGCGGCACACGGAGGGCGGGCACCCCCACCGGCGACAAACCGGTCCGGACACGTGCGTACAGCGCGGGCCTTGCGGCCGGCCTGCCGGCCTCCGCCGCGGATCGCCTCCGCGCCCGGCGCCTCCAGGCTCGACAGCACACTCCGCACCACGGATCCGACCGGCTCCACCGGTCCGGCGGATCCGCCCGTCCCCGTAGGCGCACCTCCCGAACGAGGAGTACCCGCTTGGCCTGACCACCCATGCTCCGCTCTACCTTCACCGGCGATGTCGCCGGATCCACCACCCACGCCGACAGCATGCGCCCCGGCTCCGGTCACACGAGAGCCGCGGGCTCGCAGAACAGCCCGTCGTCGTGTGTCACGTGCACCACTCCGACGTCCCCGCGAACGGGTCGTGCTGTACCCCCCGTTCGCACCGGTCGCGCCGAAGTCCCCCTCGCCACCTGCGAGATCGGCGCACTCCCCTGCCCCCACCGGGTCGTGCCGGGGTTCGACGACCGCGGACACCGCGCCACCGGACGGACCGGGAACATCTGGGACCTCTCCCAGCCCGTCCTCGATCAGCGACTACGACGGAATCCCCACCCCGTACGACATCGGGCTGCGTGATCACCCGCGCGCCCTCGACAGCTGAGGAAACGGAATTCGCATGAGCCGCACGAGCCGCACCACCCTGCGCCGATCCCGAACGGCACTCATCGCCGCGGGGGCACTCGTCGCCGCAGCCGCGGGATCCGCCGCCGCGGTGGCCCCCTTCGGAGCCTCTGCCGCGGCGGCGGCAGGCTGCACCGTCGACTACAAGATCCAGAACCAGTGGAACGGCGGGCTGACCGCCTCGGTGAGCGTCACGAACAAGGGCGACGCCGTCTCCAGCTGGCAGCTGGAGTGGTCGTTCGCCGGCAGCGAGAAGATCAGCCAGGGCTGGAACGCCACGGTCTCGCAGACCGGCGCGGCCGTCACCGCGAAGAGCCTCTCCTACAACGGCGCTCTCGCCACCGGTGCCTCCGCCTCCTTCGGCTTCAACGCGTCGGGCAACGGCAACAGCACCGTCCCGGCGACCTTCAAGCTGAACGGTGTCACCTGCACCGGTGACGTGACAGGTCCGACCGATCCGACGGACCCGACCGATCCGCCCACCGATCCCCCCGCGGGCAGCAAGGTGAACAACCCCTACGCGGGCGCCAAGGTCTACGTGAACCCGGAGTGGTCGACCAAGGCGGCCGCCGAACCGGGCGGCACCAAGGTCTCGAACCAGCCCACGGGGGTCTGGCTCGACCGCATCGCGGCCATCAAGGGCGCCAACGGCAGCATGGGCCTGCGCGACCACCTGGACGCCGCCCTGACCCAGAAGGGCTCCGGCGAGCTCGTCGTCCAGCTCGTCATCTACAACCTCCCGGGGCGCGACTGCGCGGCGCTCGCGTCGAACGGCGAGCTCGGCCCGACGGAGATCGACCGGTACAAGACGGAGTACATCGACCCGATCGCGGCGATCCTCGCCGACTCGAAGTACGCGGGTCTGCGCATCGTCACCACCGTCGAGATCGACTCGCTCCCGAACCTGGTCACCAACGCCGGCGGCCGCCCCACGGCCACCCCGGCCTGTGACGTCATGAAGGCCAACGGCAACTACGTCAAGGGTGTCGGCTACGCGCTCAACAAGCTCGGCAACGTCGGCAACGTCTACAACTACATCGACGCCGGCCACCACGGATGGATCGGCTGGGACGACAACTTCGGCGCTTCCGCCGAGATCTTCCACCAGGCCGCGACCGCCGAGGGCGCGACGGTCGACGACGTCCACGGCTTCATCACCAACACGGCCAACTACAGCGCGCTGAAGGAGACGAACTTCAAGATCGAGGACTCCGTCAACGGAACCTCGGTACGCCAGTCGAAGTGGGTCGACTGGAACAGGTACACGGACGAGCTCTCGTTCGCGCAGGCCTTCCGGACCAAGCTCGTCTCGGTGGGCTTCAAGTCGGACATCGGCATGCTCATCGACACCTCGCGCAACGGGTGGGGCGGCGCGGCCCGGCCGGCCGGCCCGGGTGCCACCACCAGCGTCGACACCTACGTGGACGGCGGACGGATCGACCGGCGCATCCATCTCGGCAACTGGTGCAACCAGGCCGGAGCCGGCCTCGGGGAACGCCCCAAGGCGGCCCCGGAAGCCGGTATCGACGCGTACGTCTGGATGAAGCCCCCGGGGGAGTCGGACGGTTCGAGCAAGGCGATCCCGAACGACGAGGGCAAGGGATTCGACCGGATGTGCGACCCGACCTACACCGGTAACGCACGCAACAACAACAACATGTCGGGAGCCCTGGGCGATGCCCCCGTCTCCGGCAAGTGGTTCTCCGCCCAGTTCCAGCAGCTCATGAAGAACGCCTACCCGGCGCTCTAGGCTCCGCGCCGACGGGCTCCGGGCGCTCCCCCGCCCGGGCCCTCCCGTCGGCTGCGCCACCGGTCGAACAGAGCGCGTCCGCGAGTCATCGGCGCGGACGCGCTCCCGCGCGCGGCGGGCTCCTTGGTCCGTCCGCCGAGCCTGGCCCTCATGCCGGTCCGTGTGACGGCTGAAGGCTTCGCCTTGGTCCCGGACTTCCGGCCGGACTTCGGATCCGCTCCGGGCTTCGCCTTGCCCCTGGAGTCGCTCCTGGTCCTGTCCGCTGTCCGGGACGCGGTCTTCGGTGCGGTCTTCGCCTCCTTCGCCGGGGCCGGGTCGTCGGCAAGTGCGTGGTACCGGTGGCTGACCCGCCGTCCCACGAACAGGTAACCCAGCAGCGCGCCGCTGGTGTTGAGGATGACGTCGTCGATGTCGAAGGCCCGTCCCGCCACGAGCGCACCCTGCCCGAGCTCGATGACCGCGATGACCAGCACGGTCAGCACGATCATCCGCAGCATACGGAGACGGCGCGGCACCAGGATCGGCAGCAGAACGCCGAACGGCGCCCCGAGCAGGAGGTTTCCGCCCGCCTGTTTGCACGCGGCGAGGAAGGTGTAGTCCTCGGCGTACTGGCGCAGGGACCGCCCCGGCCTCAGATTGGACGTGACGATGTCCTCCGACGCGGGCGACGGCGTGAGCGTCACCTTCGCCAGCACCACGGAGAACGCCACCAACGCGAGGAATGTCGCGGCCAGCACGGCCGCGCGCAGCAGAAGACGTCCCGTACTTCTGCGTCGTGCACTACGATCCGCCTCTGCATTCATGGCGGAACGGATGCCCCCAACCCTGGCGGCCACACCCCGGGATGGGTGCGACCATGTGCGCATGAGCGCACAGAAGAAGGACGAGCTGCTGGCGGAGGCAGTGCGGCTGCGTGAAGAGGGCCATCCCGAGCAGGCCAGGGAACGTCTCCTCTCCCTCACCGCCGCGTTCCCCGACTCGGTCGAGGTCGCGTACCAGACCGCCTGGGTCCACGATGTGCTCGGCCTGGAGGCCGAGGCCGTGCCCTACTACGAGCGGAGCCTCCAGGGGGACGGGCTCGCGCCGGAGGACCGCCGGGGGGCGTTGCTGGGACTCGGCAGCACCTATCGGGTCCTCGGCAGGTTCGGCCAGGCCGTCGAGACGCTCCGCCGGGGTGTCTCGGAGTTCCCGGACGACGGGGCGCTGCGGACCTTCCTGTCCATGGCCCTGTTCAACACCGGTGAGCATCACGAGGCCATGCAGCTTCTGCTGCGCCTGCTGGCGACGACGAGCGACAGCCCGGACGTGCGGCGGTACCGTCCCGCGATCGAGCATTACGCGACGGATCTCACCGGGACCGTGTGAGCGCGGCCCCCACCAGGGAGCGGCCGGCCGCTCCCTGGTGGGGGCCGCGGTCATGCCGTCCCGGCAGTCCGTCCCACGCGGTCCGGCAAAGGGGAAGCCCCGGCCGGATCGGGGGAATCCAGCCGGGGCGGCTTGTGTGCGGAGGCGAAGAGTGACCGTCTGCCGATGGGCTCCGGCCGCTCACCCCCACGCATAGATGAACGATAAACCACCATCCGCCGTTCCCGTGAATCCGCCCCCACCCATGTGATCCACACCACGATCGCGCAGGCCCGCGGGCCTGCGCCGACGGCGGGAGGGTGACGCCGACAACGGGTCAGCGGGTCTCGCGGAACACGACGTGACGCCCTGCGACCGGGTCGAACTTCATCAGTTCCAGCCGGTCGGGGTCGTTGCGGCGGCTCTTCCGTGTCACATAGGTGTGGCCGGTTCCGGCTGTGGACCGGAGCTGTACGACGGGCCTGGTCTCACTGCGCGCCATGGCAGGCACCTCCAGACGGGACAGCGACCCCGTCCCCGGATGGGAACGGGTGTCGTTTTCACTTCTGACGGGCTCAACGCGCGAGGTCGCGCCACCATTCCCGATCCGGGGCGCCACGCACCGAGGTGCACACACCCGAACAGGCGGTCTACGCACATCCACACCTCCCTCCGAACACCCTCTCGACGCCGCGGCGCGATCGGAGCGTCGCGCACACGGCTCGCGACACCTCACGACTCCGCATATGCCCTGATCCGCGCGGGTGCGAGCTGCGTGGGGCCGCACGCGCGGGCGTACGCGGGGCGGCTCACGCCGGTTGACTTGCGTCAACTCCCCACCAGGGGCAAGGGTGTTCGGCGGACCCGCGCTCCACCCGGCCGATGGCATATGCCAGAAGCAAGGACGCGTCGAGTGTTGCCAAATCCCTTACGGGGTCTCTCAGCCTGTGCAACAGTCGTGTTCGGTCCTACCCCACGAACCGGCCGTACCGCCTGTATCGGAGTACCAGATGCCGTCCCATCTGTTTGCGGACCGCCCCGCCCCGCAACCGCCGGAGCGGGAAGCAGTCGACGCCCTGATCGACCGGACGCGACTGCTGCGCGGCGACGTGGACGCGGTGCGGCGCGACACCTCCGTGCTCGACGACGACGATCCCCGGCTGCGGTGGCGGCGCGCACTCTGCGAGCTCGCCGTCCATCAGCTCGACGATCTCGGCGAGCACCTCGGACAGCTGCGGGACGGCATCCCCGCCCCCCTGCCTGCGGAGGAAGCGCCCGCCGGGACTCCCCCCGAGCCTCCGACGGGCTCCCTTCTCAGCAGGGTCGGCAGCGCCGAATGGAATCTGCTCACCGACGAGGTCAGCTGGTCCGACGAGCTGTACCGGATCTTCGGCCGGGAACCGGGGGCAGGCGCACTGTCGCTGGACGAACTGCCGTCCGTACTCCTCGCGGAGGACCAGCCCCTCCTGACATCCATGGTGACCGACTGCCTGGTCGACGGCCGGCCGATAGACGGCGAGTTCCGGATCCTGCTGCCCGACGGCGCCGTACGCACGCTGCACATGATGGGCGAACCCGTCCTGGACGCCGACGGTTGCACCGCCTCCATGTGGGCGGTCCTGCGCGACGTCAGCAGACTGCGGCGCAGTCAGCACGCCGTCGGCCGGACGCAGGACACACTGCAACGCCAGGAGCACATGGCCCGGGCCGAGCACCGGATGGCGGTGCAACTGCAGGAGGCCGTTCTGCCCCCCTGGCACGGCTCGCTGCCGATATCCGGCCGGAGGGCGAGCGGCCTGGACATCGCCGCCCACTACGCGCCCTCCGGGTCGAGCGATCTGGTCGGCGGCGACTGGTACGACGCGCTGCCCCTCCAGGACGGGAGAACGCTGCTCAGCGTCGGTGACCTCACCGGCCACGGGATCCCCGCGACCTCGGCCATGGCGATGCTGCTCGGTGCGCTGCGAGGCATGGCCGTGGCCGGAGTGGACCCGGGTGCGGTCATGGGACATCTCAACCAGCTGATCGAATGCTCCGCGCAGCCGGCCCTCGGAAGCGCCGTGTGCTGCCGCTTCGATCCGGCGACCGGCACGCTCACCTGGGCACAGGCGGGCCACCCCTCGCCGCTGCTGTTCCGCGACGGAGTGGGGCGCCCTCTGCCCGCACCGGACGGGGTGCTCCTCGGTGCGGCGTCCGGTGTCACCTACGAGCAGGAACAGATGGCCCTGCTCCCCGGCGATGTGCTCGTCCTGCACACCGACGGGCTGACAGGCCTCGGCGACCGCGGAACCGGTCCGGACATGCTTCTGGAGCTGGCCCCCCGTTTCGCGCAGGCCCGCACGGCACAGGACTGCGTGAGGATCGTGGTCGAGGAGCTCGGTTCTGCCGAACGGCTCGACGACGCATGTGTGATGGTGGCCCGCGTGGAGGGCTGAAGGAGTGCCTGGTCGCCTCGGAAACATCCCCGTACAGCTCTTCGGGTGGTCCGGACAGAACCATGCCTGTACGGCCCCTCGGACACGGCACACCAGCCAGGTCCGCGGGCAGAGGTCCTTCCCCACGCCTCGACGGGGGTCCCTGGTCAGGCCTGGGAGCCTTTGGCCTTCTTGTGGGAGGCGGCACCCGAGGGCAGGGCCATCTCGATCTCCTCGCGCAGGTCCTCGATCTTGGCGTACCCGGCGAACTGCCCGGTGAGCCGGTACATCTCCCGCAGGCGGTCCCACGTGCGGTGCGAGGAGGTCTCCCCCATCGACACCAGGGCGAGCCTCGCGTACCGGTCGGCCTGCTCCGGGTCGTCGGCGATGAAGCACGCCGAGGCCAGCGAGATGTAGTCGAAGATCTTGGACCGCTGGCGGCCGTTCATCCGCAGATCCAGCGCCTGCTTGGCGTGGCGCTGCGCGGTGGACGCCGCGGCCGGGTCGTGCTCGGCCAGCGTACGGAAGGCCAGGGCCTGCATCCCGTGCATGTCCGCCTCGTCGAACATCTGCATCCAGCTCGGAGGCGGCACGTCGCCCTTGTCCGACACGAAGAGGTCCTCGGCCTCGCCGAGGGTGCGCCGCATGGCCTGCCCGCGGCCCATCGACGCCTGCGCCCACGCCTCGATGGTGTGCAGCATCGCCCGGGTACGCGGCAGGGTCTCCTCGCCGGAACCGGACTTGGCGAGCTTCATCAGGTCCAGCGCGTCGTCCGGCCGGCCCAGGTGGACCATCTGCCGGGCCGCGCGGGAGAGCGCCTCGCCCGCGCGGGGACGGTCGCCGCCCTCGCGCGCCGCGTGGGCGGCGATCACGAAGTACTTCTGGGCGGTGGGTTCGAGCCCGACGTCGTGGGACATCCAGCCGGCGAGGACCGCGAGATTGGCCGCGACGCCCCAGAGACGGCGCTGCAGGTGGTCGGGGTGGTGGTAGGCGAGCATGCCGCCCACCTCGTTGAGCTGACCCACGACAGCCTTGCGCTGGAGCCCGCCGCCCCTGGAGGCGTCCCAGGCCCGGAACACCTCGACCGAGCGCTCGAGGGCCTCGATCTCCTCGGAACCGATGGGGGCCGCCTCGTACAGGTCGAAGCCGGCGTTGTCGGCGTACAGGGGTTCGTTGAGGCGTGAGGCCCGGGCCGCCGGAGCGGGCTCGGAGTGCAGCCAGTCGTACATGGCGCCGGTGAGAGCTGAGCCAGCGGCGAGCGCGGCGCCCGCGCCCACCAAGCCGCGTCGGTTGAGCATGAGGTCCATTCCCGTGAATTCGGTGAGGACCGCTGCCGTCCGTTCGGGCGCCCACGGCAATCCGTCGGGATTCTCTTCCGTCCCGGCTTTTCTCCGCTTCCCCACACGCCCGCGCCGGCCGAACCCGAGGTCCTCGATGGTCACGACACGGCCGAGCCGCTCGGTGAACAGAGCTGCCAGCACTTCGGGCACGGGATCGCGGGGTGACTCCCCCATGTCGATCCAGCGCCGCACCCGCGAGGTGTCGGTGGCCAGTTGGAGGTGGCCCATGGCCGCCGCCTGCCTGTTCACCATTCTCGCGAGTTCACCCTTGGACCAGCCGGCGAGGCCGAACAGGTCGGAAAGGCGGGTGTTGGGTTCTCCGGTCACGTCAAGCCCCCAGGTTCTCGGCTGACTTGACCCTAGCCCCCCAGCGGATGCCGGGCGAATATTCGCCAGGGTTCGCCAGGGGTCGCTAGATGTTCCACTACCCGCAGGTCGGTGTCAGGTAGGAGTGCGCCACCCCGCCCGGCAGCCCTAGGTACTCCCCAGGGTGCCGAACGGCCGCCGGCCGGGGCGGCGCACGCAACTTGTCGGCGCACGAAGGGATCTGTCTCGCCCATGTACACAGCATCGTCCTCCGTGTCCGCCCCGCCCCGGCAGCTTCGTCCCTCGGGGGCGGGCGGCGGGCCGTATCTCGACCCCCGCGCCGTGAATCCGGCGTCCGGCACGGGTCGGACCCGGCGGGCGGCGGGGCCGGGCTCCCAACCGCTCAGCGGAAGACTGGACCTGTCCGGCGCCCAGGGCGCGCAGCTGCGGATGGCCATCGCCTCCGTGCACCGCATCTGCCCGGAGTTCAACCCGGTGCAGGTGCTGCGCCGCAGCGGGCGGTCGGTGCTCATCGTGGGCACCACCGGCCGCGCGACCGCGGTGGCCAAGTGTTTACTCGACCACTCCCCCGCGTGGACGGAGCGGTTCAGGCACGAAATAGCTGCATACCGCGCCTTCGTCAGGCACCGCCCACCGGTCCGGGCCCCGCGGCTCATCGCCGCCGACCCGGAGAACTGCACCCTGGTGATCGAGCGGATGCCCGGACGGGTCGCGGCTCTGACGAGGCACCCGGCGGAGGCGCCGCCCCGTGCGGACCTGCGGGCCGTTCTCGGCGCGGTGAGCCGGATCAACGCCTGGCGGCCGCCCGCCGGCCTCTTCGACGCGCCGCTGGACTACGCCTCGCGCATCGCCCGCTACCACGAGTTGGGGCTCTTCACCGACCGCGATCTGGGTGACCTGCAGAAGCTGCTGCACGGCCTGGCCCACGCGGGCGGCCGGCAGGGCATGGGCCAGTTCTGCCACGGCGACGCCCTGCTCTCCAACATCCTGCTGCCGCCCACCGGCCCCGTCCTGGTCGACTGGGAGCACGCGGGCTGGTATCTGCCGGGGTACGACCTGGCGACCCTCTGGGCCGTGCTCGGTGACGCACCCGCGGCCCGGCGCCAGATCAGCCAGCTGGCGCAGGCCGCGGGAGCCGCGGCCCGGGACGCCTTCCTGGTCAACCTCATGATCGTGCTGACACGGGAGATCCGTACGTACGAGACGGCCGTGCAGCGCGCCATGCGCGAGGGCGCACCGGCCGGAGGCGGCCAGGCACGGCAGGGGGTGCTGTCCTCCGGCGAGGAGCAGCGACTGCTGCTGCGCAGGCTGCACGACGACTGCGCGATGGCCAGGCGGGCCGTCCGGGCGGCCGTCGGCACACGCTGACCACACCGGCTCGACCGGTCTGACGGACGGGGGAAGCGCGCTGCGGGACCGGTGCCGACACATGGGTCCCGCAGCGCGTCCACGGTCTCAGCCGCGGCTCATGAGCCGGCTCGCACCACATCGACGTCGGATGCCTTCACGAACCCGATCCGGTGACCGATCTGGACCGTCACGTACCTCTGGGCTCCGCGGAAGTACGTGTGGTCGTACGGCTTCGAGGAGTCGATCGTCGGGGCGTAGTAGTAGCCGGTGGGTGCCTCGCCGCCGCCGGGGAACGCCTGACCCGCCTTGATCGTGTAGACGAGGGGTGTGCCGACGGTCGGCTTGACGAAGTCCGCCGGGTACTCCCCCTTCTCCGGGTAGGCCACGCCGTACACCGGCACTTCGGCCTTGCCCGCCTTCGGGCGCACGACCTGCCCGGCGGTGGGGCTGACCACCCGGGTCCCCGCTGGGGTCTCGAACCACGCCTTCGCGCCGTACCACCAGATCGCCGTCCAGCCGGGTGCCCTGTCGGCGACGACGGCCTGCTGGGTGGCGCTGATCTTGCTGCCCCAGTCCGCGGCGCAGTTCGTCCCGGGCGATCCGTCGGGATGCAGTCCGGGGTCGGAGAAGAGCGGCGCGTCCGCGGACGGCCCGGTGTGCAGCGGGACCGCACTGCTGCCCTGCCGGGGCAGGTCGACCTTCTTCTCGCAGTCGCGGAACTCCTGCTGGTTCTTGGTGAAGTCCGCGCTGACGGTGACCAGTTCGCTGCTCCTGGGGGCGCTCGGCAGGGCGGGCCGCCCGAGCAGCGCCATGAAGCGGTTCCAGTCCCAGTAGGGTCCCGGGTCCCAGTGCATGTTGGGTGTCCCGGCGGCACTGGTGGGCGGCACGCCGTCGTGTCCGAGGATGTGCTGCCGGTCGAGCGGGATGTCGTACTTCGCCGCCAGGTGACGCACCAGCCGTGCGGTCGAGCGGTACATCTCGGGGGTGTACCACTTGGCGCCCTCGGCCGCGACACCCTCCTGCTCGATGCCGATGGAATGGGTGTTGAGGTACCAGTTGCCCGCCTGCCAGGCGACGTCCTTGTTCTTCACCATCTGTGTGACGTGGCCGTCCGACGAGCGCACCACGTAGTGGGCGGAGGTCTGGTTGGCCGGGTTCTGGAAGATCTTCAGGGTGGTGTCGTAGTCGACCTCGGTGTCGTGCAGGACGATGAACTTGACGGCGTTGCTGTCGGCACGGTCCGCCGTGTCGTAGTTGCCGTAGGTGTCCTTGTCGGCCGGGTCGCCGGTCTGCTGGTAGGCCGCGGGGACCCAGTCGCAGGACAGGCCGCGTGGACATTCCGGTCGTACGGTGTCCGCGCCGGCCGCTGCCGGGGAGAGGAGCGCCACGCTCAGCGCCCCCGCCGTGGTCAGTGCGAGTGCGAGTCTGATTCTCTGCTTCGACGTCATGACAACCCTTCTTGGGCCTGGGGTGGCAGAGCGGTGCACGGGGGCGCTCCCCGCATTGGTCGGTCGGCGCACACTCTGTGGCGGGAGGTGTCGGTGAGTCAAGAGTGCAGTGTGCAGGGATACCTGAGCTTGTGTGACTATTCCGCGCTGTGCGTGCCCCGGATGGCCGAAGGGTAGTGCTGGCGCCGACAGGACCGGTCCGCGCGTGGACCGCGCGGAGTTCTCGGAAAGGCCGGACGCACATGGCACAGCCCTTCTCACTGCCGGACTTCTACGTGCCGTACCCGGCACGTCTCAACCCCCATCTGGAGGCCGCCCGAAGCCATACGCGGGAGTGGGCGCGCGGGATGGGGATGCTGGAGGGCTCCGGCATCTGGGAGGCGGAGGACCTCGAGTCCCACGACTACGCACTGCTGTGCGCGTACACCCACCCCGACTGCTCGGCCGAGGCCTTGTCCCTGGTCACCGACTGGTACGTGTGGGTCTTCTTCTTCGACGACCACTTCCTGGAGCTGTTCAAGCGCACTCCGGACCGTGACGGCGGGAAGCGGTACCTCGACCGGCTGCCCGCCTTCATGCCGATGGAGCGGGGCGCGGTGGCCCCGGAGCCGACGAATCCGGTGGAGGCGGGGCTGGCCGACCTCTGGGCCCGGACCGTGCCGTCCATGTCGGACGCCTGGCGGGCCCGGTTCGCCGAGGCCACGGAGAATCTGCTCAACGAGTCGCTGTGGGAGCTCGCCAACATCAACGAGGGGCGTATCGCCAACCCCGTCGAGTACATCGAGATGCGCCGCAAGGTGGGCGGGGCGCCCTGGTCGGCGGGCCTGGTGGAGTACGCGGCCGGCGCGGAGGTCCCCGCCGCGGTGGCGGATTCCCGGGCGCTGCGGGTGCTGCGGGACGCCTTCTCCGACGGCGTGCACCTGCGCAACGACCTGTTCTCGTACCAGCGCGAGGTCGAGGACGAGGGTGAGAACAGCAACGGCGTGCTGGTCCTGGAGAAGTTCCTGCACTGCTCGACCCAGGACGCGGCCGAGGCGGTCAACGACCTGCTCACCTCGCGACTGCAGCAGTTCGAGAACACCGCCCTCACCGAAGTCGGTCCGCTGTGCGCGGAGAAAGGGCTGACCGCCGACGAGACGGTGGCTGTCCTGGCCTACGTGAAGGGGCTCCAGGACTGGCAGTCCGGCGGCCACGAGTGGCACCTGCGCTCCAGCCGCTACATGAACGGCGGCGGTGCGGGCGAGAGCGTGCCCGGGTTCGGCATGTCCGCGGCCTCGATCAGGCTCACACCCCGCTCCGAATCGCTCCGCCGGCGCAGCCACACCCATGTCCCCTACCAGCGCGTCGGTCCGTCGCTGCTGCCGGACTTCGACATGCCGTTCAGCACGACGCTGAGCCCGCATCTGGACGGCGCGCGCGTGCGCATCGTGGACTGGTCGCGCCGGATGGGCCTGCTGGAGGCGCAGCCCGGTGTGCCGGGTTCGCACATCTGGGACGAGCAGCGGCTGATCGCGGCCGACCTGCCGCTCTGCGCGGCCGGGCTGCACCCCGACGCCACCGCGGAGGAGCTCGATCTGTCCTCGGGATGGCTCACCTGGGGCACGTACGGTGACGACTGGTTCCCGGTGGTGCACGGGCGGACCAGGGATCTGTCCGGGGCTCGGCTGGCCAACGAGCGGCTCACCCTGTTCATGCCCCTGGACGGTTCGTCGGTGCCGGAGCCGGTGAACGCCCTGGAACGCGGTCTGGCCGATCTCTGGCGGCGGACGGCGGGGCCGATGGACGAGGGCGGACGCCGGACCTTCCGGGAGTCGGTGGAGTCGATGACGGCGAGCTGGCTGTGGGAGCTGGCGAACCAGGCGCAGAACCGCATTCCCGATCCGGTGGACTACATGGAGATGCGCCGCGCGACCTTCGGTTCGGACCTGACGATGAGCCTGTGCCGGCTGGGTCACGGCAGGAAGGTCCCGGACGCGGTCTACCGCAGCGGCCCGATGCGTTCCCTGGAGAACGCTGCGGCGGACTACGCCTGCCTGCTCAACGACCTGTTCTCGTACCAGAAGGAGATCGAGTACGAGGGCGAGGTGCACAACGGCGTCCTGGTCGTGCAGAACTTCTTCGGGGTGGACTACCCCACGGGGGTCGCCATCGTCGACGACCTGATGAACTCGCGGATGCGCCAGTTCCAGCATGTGGCCGAGCGGGAACTTCCGGTGCTCTACGACGACTTCGATCTGGACGCGGAGGCGAGAGAGGTCCTGGCCGGCTACGTGCTGGAGCTCCAGCACTGGATGGCGGGGATCCTGATCTGGCACCGGGACTGCCGGCGCTACCGCGAGGAGGACCTGCGCCGGGGCAACTCCGCCCCGTGGCACCTCAAAGGCCCCACGGGGTTCGGCACCTCGGCAGCCCGGGTGACGCTGCCGCTGACGGCGCAGGGACGTTTCAGCCCTGCTGGAACAGCTCCGCGGGAAGTGGCTTCAGCAGGGCGTACAGATCATCGGTGATCGGCCGGTCCCAGCTGGCGATGGTGACGAGCACGCCGTCGCTCCGGTCGAACTGGACGCAGGAGATCCGGCTCTCGGAGAGCTTGACACGGCGCACGATCAGCAGGCTGTCGCCCTGCATGACGGGCACGTCCTCCGCTCCGGTCACTTCGACCGGCTCGTCGTTCTCGAGCGCCAGGAGCAGCTGGGCGACCTCGAAGGGGACCTGCCCCTCCTCGGTCTCGCGGGCCGGTGAGCCCTCCGGGAGGTTACCGATGATCATCGCGGGGCCGCGGCCGCCGAACAGGTCGTAGCGCAGGAAGACGCCCTGACAGCTCCCGTCGGGGGCGGGGAGCAGACCGGCGCCGAGGTTGCCGGGCCAGTCCCCCGGGTCCATGGCCAGGACGTCGAAGTCCGGGCCCGCGGGTGTGGCGGCGCTACGGCGGCGGAGGAAGGACATGAGGCCATGTTACGTGTCCCGGCTCACGTTGCGGAGCCGGGCACTCCTACACGGACTCCGCGGCCAGCGTCTCCAGCACCCGTACCGCCTCGGTCGCCCGCGCGTACGGCACGAACAGGTGGTCGTGGTGGAATCCGGCGACCACGTTGCAGCTGATCCCCGCGTCCGTGAGGGCCAGGGAGACCGCCGCGGTCAGCCCGACCGCGTCCAGGGCGGAGTGCACACGGAGCGTGATCCAGGCGGAGACGAATTCGTACGCGAGTCCTGACGCCATGGCGTGCGCCTCGGGGACGACGAGAGTCAGTCCCTCCTCCTCGGACACGGTGACGACCGGGGCGACCCCGGCGGGCACCTCACCGCCGGGCACGGTCGTCCACGCGTAACGGCCGGGCTTCAGCTCGGGCCGCAGGCCGCGCAGGAGGGTTCGGAGATCACGCTCGCCCGTCATGGGGCCAGGCTACGGCCGTGCCGGAGCCGACGCGTCCTCGGCCGCCCGAACGCGGCCCTGCGCCCTCCGGTTCCCGCGCGAGTAACCCATTCAGGCACGCCATGTATCCATACGCTCACCTTGCGTGGCACCGGGGGTTGATCACCCATAGCTTCGGCTCATGAGCAAAAGACACATGAAATGCCTGGCGGGTGTCACCGTCTCCGCAGCTACGGCGCTCGGTCTCGCGGCCGTCCCCTCCACCGCGTCCGCGCCCCGTGACCTCGTGGTGCACCCGGGCGGCTCGATCCAGCGCGCGGTGGACGCGGCACGGCCCGGCGACACCGTCCTCGTCGAGCCCGGCACGTACCGCGAGAGCGTTCTGATCACCACGCCGGGTCTGACCCTGCGGGGCACCGGTGGCCGCACGGTCATCTCGCCGGCGGCCGGACCCGCGAAGACCACGGCCCCGAAGACCACGAAGGCGGCCAAGGCCGCCAACGCCTGCGCCACCGGCGGCAACGGCATCTGCGTGGTCGGCACCAAGGGTCACACGGTCGACGACGTGAGGATCCGCGCGCTGACCGTCTCCGGCTTCACCAAGAGCGGCGTCTGGGCGTCCTGGACCGACGGGCTCAGCGTCCGCGGGGTGACCGCCCGGAAGAACGGTACCTGGGGCATCGCCCAGGAGCGTTCGACCCGTGGTGACTTCCGTCGCAACACCGCCACGGGCAACGGGGACGCGGGGATCTTCGTCGCCAACTCGGTCAGCGAGGAGGGCGGGGCGACCGACACCAAGGGAACGGTCGTCCTCGACAACGCGGTGACCGGGAACCGTATCGGTGTCACCGCGCGCCGGGTGAGGAACCTCGTCGTCGACGGCAACCTCCTCGCGGGCAACTGCAGCGGGGTCTTCGTCGTGGGTGACGAGTCCAAGCCCGCTGCCGGGGCGATGACGATCAGCGGCAACCGCATCCTCGAGAACAACAAGTTCTGTCCGGCGACCCCGCGCCTGTCCGCGATCCAGGGCTCCGGCATCGTCCTCACCGGCAGCGAGGCCACGGTCGTGCGGGACAACATCGTC
The DNA here is from genome assembly GCF_042270185.1 of Streptomyces sp. NPDC055962. Lineage (NCBI taxonomy): Bacteria > Bacillati > Actinomycetota > Actinomycetes > Kitasatosporales > Streptomycetaceae > Streptomyces > Streptomyces sp. NPDC055962. Next base: position 142,263 of record NZ_JBHJYN010000006.1, on the reverse strand, counting down.
CGCGACAACGTCGGCACGACGCCGCTCTCCGGCGGCATCCTCCTGTTCAAGAGCTTCGTGGGCGCACTCAACACGGACAACGACATCAGCGGGAACCTCGTCCGGGGGAACAAGCCGGCCGACCTCGCCAACCGCGACACCGCGGGCAAGGGCAACACCTTCGTCAGCAACACGTGCGGGACGTCCGTCCCGGCCGGCATGTGCGCCGGATGACGGCTCACCACCGCACAAGGAGAAACGAGACGGTATGACCACCGTGAGTCCCACCCCCGACACCACGCCCGCCTCCACCCCGCTCGCCACCTCCCAGGTGTCCGCCGCACCGGCCACCCCGCCGCCGTCCATGCGGCTGCGGGAGCTCGCGTTCGGGGCGGCCTGCGCCGCGGCCGTACGCGCGGCGGCCAGGCTGGGCGTCGCCGACGCGCTGGGCGAGACGCCGGCATCGGCCGCCGAACTGGCTCTGGTCGTGGACGCCGAGCCGGTGCCTCTGCAGCGGCTGCTGCGCGCGCTCTGCTGCTACGGGATCTTCAGCGAGACGCCGGAGGGCACGTTCGTCCACTCGGAGATGTCCCGGCTGCTGCGGGAGGACGACCCGAACAGCCTCCGCTACATCGCCCTCTGGTGCACGGAGCCCTGGACCTGGGAGGTCTGGCCCCGGCTCGACGACGCCGTGCGCTCCGGCGCCAGCGTCTTCCCGGAGGCTTTCGGCAAGGGCTTCTTCGAGTACCTCCACCAGGACGCGGGCGAGTCCGCCCAGGTGTTCAACCGGGCGATGACGACGTCCAGCACGCAGTCCGCCCAGGACGTGGCCGACCTGCTGGACCTCACCGGGGTGTCCTCGGTCGTCGACATCGGCGGCGGTCAGGGGCACGTCCTCGCGAGCCTGCTGGAGAAGCACCCCTCGGTGCACGGGACCCTCCTGGACCTGCCGGGTGTCGTCGCACGCGCGGACGCCAGGCTGCGCGACGGCGGCCGGCTCGCCGACCGCGTACGGATCGTGCCCGGGGACTGCCGTGAGGACGTCCCCGTCGAGGCGGATCTCTACATCATCAAGAACATCCTCGAGTGGGACGACGAGAGCACTCGCCGCACCCTGCGCAACGTCGTCGCAGCCGCGCGCCCCGGCGCCCGTGTGGTGATCATCGAGAACCTCGTCGACGACACCCCGTCGATGCGGTTCACCACCGCCATGGACCTGCTGCTCCTGCTGAACGTCGGGGGCGCGAAGCACACCCGGGAGAGTCTGGTCGGGCGGATGTCCGAAGCGGGCCTGCGGGTGGGCGAGATCCACCCCGTCAACGCGTACCTGCACGCCTTCGAGTGCGTCGTGCCGTAACGCGGGCCCCGGCGAGCACGGAGATCGCCCCGGGTCCGGTACTCACGTACCGGACCCGGGGCGATCGTCGGTGTGTCAGGCGGAGCCGTCGCTCTGCCACCGGTAGAACTGCTGGGCCATCGCGTCCTTCGGACCGCGCCAGGTCTGCGGGTCGTACGGACTGACGAAGGCGGTCAGCCGGTCGCTGATGGCCTTGAACTCCGGGTGTTCCGTCACCTTGGCGATCTCCGGGCCCGGGGGCCTGTCGGACTCGATCAGGTGCAGGTACACGTCGCCGAACTGGAACAGGGTGCGCCTGTTCACGCCGACGAGGTGGGGCAGATCGGTGTTGTCGGACGCCGCGAACAGGTCGGCGATGTCAGGGGCCGACCCGGGCGCCATCCGGGCGACAATCAGTGCGTGGTGCATCCGGCTGCCTTTCGGACGTCAGTTGGCGGGGACCGCCGCGGAGCGGCGCTCACGGTCGCGCTGTTCGATCTTGTCCCGGATGAGCTCCAGCTGGACGCGCGAGTTCCGGTTGATGTTGTCCGTCATCCACGCGTCGTCGACCGGGGCGTCGGGGCGCATCGCGAAGTCCTGGCGCCAGTGCATGCGCGTGCCGCCCGGGACCTCCGAGTACTCCCACCGGATGTCCATGTGCTGGAACGGACCGGGCTCGACACGGCGGGCACGCACGTTGCGGCCCTGGCGGTCCGTGGTGCGCTCGGAGACCCAGCTCCAGACCTTGCCGTTGTCGTCGGGGTGCATCGTGAGGCGGAAGGTCGTCTTCTGGCCCTCGCGCTTCATGACCTCGACGGCCGCGTACTCGCTGAACAGCTGCGGCCAGTTCTCGAGATCGTTCGTCATGTCCCAGACGAGGTCCAGGGGGGCGGCGATGGTGATCTCGTTCTCGGTGTGTCCGGACACGTCAGACTCCTGTCACTGGGGTGTTGTTCACGAGGTCGAGAAACTCGCCCGGCGTCTTGCACCGGTCGGCGTCGGCCGGCAGCGGGCGGCCGTACCGGTTCTCGAGCGCGGCCACGATGCCGAGCAGCCCGAGCGAGTCCAGGCCGTACTCGTCGAAGGCCGAGCCGGGACGGCCGGCCATCTCCGCCGGGTCGACCGTGAGGCCGGCGCCGTTCTTCATCAGGACGGCCAGTTCTTCGTAGGTCAGCTGAGCGGTCATGAGGGACTACTCCTTCTCGGTGCGGGTATCGGTGGGACGGCGCAGCACGAGGGCCGAGTTCGAGCCCATGAGGCCGCGGCTCAGCACGAGCGCCGTGCGCAGTTCGGCGGGGCGCGCCCGCCCGGTGACGACGTCGAGGTCGTGGCAGACCTCGAAGACGTTGGGCGTCGGCGGGATCAGCCCGTGCTCCATGGCGAGCACCGCGGCCGACGTGTCCAGCACGGGGGCTCCGCAGTAGGCGCGGCCGGTCCCGGTCTTGGGCACCGTCACCGGCACCCGTCGTCCGTGCGCTCCCAGGGCGTCGGCGATCGCCAGCGCCTCGGCCCGGTCCGCCGCGGGGACGCCGAGCCCGTCGGCGAAGACCACGTCGATCTCCTCCGGGGCGCAGCGCGCTTCCCGCAGCGCCCCTTCGATCGCCCGGGCCAGACCCGCGCGGGACTCGTCCCACCGTGCCGCGCCGGTGAAGGTCGCGGCGTGGCCGGCCAGTTCGGCCCTGATCCTGGCGCCGCGGTCACGGGCCGCCGTCTCCTCCTCGACCACCAGCATGGCTCCGCCCTCGGCCGGCACGAAGCCGCAGGCGTCCGCGGTGAACGGCCGGTAGGCGCGGGTGGGTTCCTCGCAGAGGCTGAGGTCGTCGTAGCCGAGCTGGCAGACGACCGAGTACGGCGCGAGGGGTGCCTCGGCCGCGCCGACGACCACGGCGTCCGTGCCCCGCCGGATGGAACGGGCGGCGTGCATGAGCGCGTCCAGGCCGCCGGCCTCGTCGCTGGCCACGACGGCGCACGGGCCCTTGAAGCCGCCGCGGATCGAGATCTGGCCGGTGCTGGCCGCGTAGAACCAGGCGATGGACTGGTAGGGACCGACGAAGCGGGAGCCCTCCCCCCACAGCCTCTGCAGTTCACGCTGGCCGAACTCACCGCCGCCGGATCCGGCGGCGGTGACCACGCCCACCTTGAACGGCTCGCCCTCGTAGTCCGCCCGCCCGAGCCGGGCGTCGTCCAGGGCGAGGTCGGCCGCGGCCATCGCGTAGTGCGTGAAGCGGTCGGTCTGGACGAGGAAGCGCTCCTCGATGAACGCGACCGGGTCGAAGTCCCTGACCTCGCCCGCGACCCGCAGCGGGAGATTCTCGCAGCCCTCGCGTGACACGAGGTCGAGAACGCTGACGCCTTCCTGGGTCTGCTTCCAGAAGGCACCGGCGCCCGTCCCGTTGGGGGCGACGACGCCGATCCCCGTGATGACGGAGCTGCGGTGCGCCGGACTTACGGGGGTTTTCATGAGGTCCTCCCGCCTGATCGGGTCATGGCGACGGCGGACTGGAACCCGCCGAAGCCGCTGCCGACCGAGAGCACGCTGCGCAGCTTGAGAGGCCGTGCGGTGCGGGGTACGTAGTCGAGATCGCATTCGGGGTCAGCGGTCTCGTAGTTGGCCGTCGGTGGCACCGTCTGGTGCTTGAGGGCCAGGACGCACGCGGCGATCTCGATCGCCCCGATGGCGCCGAGGGAGTGGCCGACCATCGACTTGATCGAGCTCATCGGGACCTTGTACGCGTGGGCGCCGAGAGCCCGCTTCACCGCTGCCGTCTCGTGCCGGTCGTTCTGCTTGGTGCCCGAGCCGTGCGCGTTGACGTAGTCGACCTGCGATCCGTCGAGCCGGGCGTGTGCGAGGGCGGTGTTGATGGCCTCGGCCATCTCCAGTCCCTCGGTGGTCAGCCCGGTCATGTGGTAGGCGTTGCCGAACGTGGCGTAGCCCGATATCTCGCAGTAGACGGTCGCCCCGCGGGCGCGGGCGTGCTCCAGCTCCTCGAGTACGAGGACGGCTCCGCCCTCGCCCATCACGAAGCCGTCCCGGCGGGCGTCGAACGGCCGGGAGGCGTGCTCCGGGTCGTCGTTGTTCGCCGAGGTCGCCTTGATCGCGTCGAAGCAGGCCACCGTGATGGGGGTGATCGGCGTGTCGGAGGCGCCGGCGACACAGATGTCGACCCGGCCCTCCTCGACCGAGTGGAAGGCGTACCCGATGGCGTCGAGGCCGGAGGTGCAGCCGGTCGACACCGTCTGCACCGGCCCGTGCGCGCCGACCTCCTCCGCGACAGCGGAGGCGAGGGTGCTGGGCGCGAACGCCCGCTCCAGGTGGGCGCCCGCGGGCCGGTGGTCGACGTCCCAGCGCGAGCCGCTGCCGCTGACGGCGACGTAGTCGTGCTCCAGTCGGGTGGTGCCGCCGACCGCGGTACCGAGGGAGACCCCGATGCGCCAGGGGTCCTCCCTCTCGAGGTCGAGGCCGGCGTCGCCCAGCGCCTCCCTGGCTGCCACCAGGGCGAACTGGATGTACCGGTCCGACCGGGCGATCAGCTCCGTGTCCAGGCCGTGGGCGACCGGGTCGAAGTCGCACTCGGCGGCGATGCGCGAACGGAACTCCGCAGGGTCGAACAGGGTGATGCCGCGTGTCGCGGTACGGCCGTTCGCCAGCAGGTCCCAGAACGCCGGGGCTCCGATGCCACCGGGGGCGACGACGCCGACCCCGGTGACGGCCACGCGCCGGGTCATGAGGCGGCCCCCGTTCGTTCTGGCGGCGCGTAGCCGTCACCTGGGGTCGCCGTCTCCGTGACTTCGGTGTCCACGTGACCCAGCTCGGGGCGCGGGGCGAGCGGGCCGAGGTGGAAGACCATGCGCGCCTCCACGTCACCCACGTTGCGGAAGCGGTGGCGGACGTGCGGCGGGATCAGCAGACCCTGGTCGGGCCGCATCGGGTGCGGCTCCCCGTCCAGGTCCACTTCGAGGAGCCCGTCCACGACGTACACGAATTCCTCGGAGTACGGGTGGTAGTGCTCGCCGATGCGGTCACCGGGGGCGACGATGGCCAGGCCCATGAAACCGCTGGTGGCGCCCACCGCTGTGGGGGTGAGCAGGGCGCGCAGGTCGCCTCCGCGCCTGCGGTTGGGCTGAGTCTCGCTGAGGTCCACGATGCGAGGCCGGTGGGTGGTCATGGCTGTTCTCCTCCAGGCACGTTGTGCGGTGTGGCGGCAGCACGGGGAGGCCGTGCTGCCGTTGACACGGTCAGGTCTCGGTGGCCCGACGGTCGGTGATCAGGTTCATCTCGGCCTGCGCGAGGAAGCGCGCGGCTTCCGCGTCGGTCGTCGGCAGACCGTTCGCACCGCCGTCGAGCAGCCGGCCGAGCATGGCCGCCTTGCGGTGACCGCCGATGCCGAGCGCGTGGGCGGGCTTGGCGTCGAGCGGGCCGACCACTTCGAGGAGCCGGACCACGATGTCGTCGCGCTGGAAGATCGTGCTGCTCTCGATGGGGCTGGACGCGTCGTTCGCCGCTTCCTCGTCCTGGCCGGCGAGCAGCCGGGCCAGGGCCATGCCACAGCCTTCCTTGGCCTGGTAGAAGAGCGAGTGCCGCTGGACTTCGTCGGCGGCGTGACGCCCCGCCGTCACGTGGTGGACGGTCGGGAGTGCGGCCCGCGTGAAGAACATCCGCGCGGAGTCGGGGTCGCTGAGGTCCCGGTCCTGCTCCAGGTACGGGTTGATGGCCTCCTCGACGGACCTGACCTCCGGCTGACGGGAGACGTGCCGCAGGGCCGCCATGAGGTCGCCCTCGACCTCGACGGCCCGCACGACACGGTTCCCGTGCATGAAGAGCGAGGTGCGGCGCAGCCGGGTGTTCTCGTCGACGCGGGCCTGCGGGGAGTCGTAGTCGGAGAGGATCTTCGCGACCATCTCCTCCGTCCCCGGCTTCACCGTGAAGGTGAGCGCGTGACGGACGACGCCGTCGCCCAGCCGCGGTGCGGACTGGAGATTGCGCTTGGCGGGCTGGGGCGTGCCCTCGAACGCGACGCCGGTCTCCCGCAGGACGCTGAAGCGGAGGGACCGCGTGTCACGTACGCAGCTGTGCAGCGGCTGCACCGTGGCGACGTGCTCCTCGCTGTTCACCCAGGCGAGGAAGGGCGGTGCGCTCTCCCACTCACTGGTGATGAGCCACTGCGACGGATTCTCGATGGACTGGCACAGCTGGTCGCTGATGTGTCCGGGGATCGAGGCCACCTGGTTGCGCATGTGCTCGTACGCCTCGAGGAACTGGTTCTGGGCGCCGTCGTGCAGGTCCAGCAGCAGTATGACCCGGAGCCTCGAACCGTCGAAGGCGGACTGAGATATCCGTTCCGAGAGGGTTGTCATCTTTCGCTCTCCTTCGAGACGGTGCGGTGGCCACATCCCGTGGTCCCTCGTCATCCGTCGGTTTCGGTGGAAGCGGCACAGGTCTCTGTCCGCGGCACGTGACATCCGCCCCCGCATCGCGGGCATCGCTCCCGCGACTGATCGTGGAACGCTGGTACGGGCGGCGCGAGATTTATGAACCGTTCAGGTGAGGCGCCGTCCGAAGCCCGGCCGAAGGCCTCCCGCGAGGGCATGGACACTGCATCCGTCATGCGTCCGAGCTGGAGCAACTGATGAACGAGAACGTCGACCTACGCGTACCGGTCCTCATCGTGGGCGGCTCCCTGGTGGGCCTGTCCACGTCCCTCTTCCTGAGCCGGCTCGGCGTCCGCCACCTGCTGGTGGAGAAGCACAGCGGCACCTCCACCCACCCGAGGGGGCGCGGCAACAACGTCCGCACGATGGAGGTCTTCCGGGCTGCGGGCGCCGAGCAGCTGATCCGGGACGCCGCATCCGTGCTCGCGGAGAACCACGGCATCCTCCAGGCCGGGTCGCTCACCGGCGACGACCAGGAGTGGCTGTTCAAGGAGATCGACCCGGGTGGCGGGCTCGCCAGGTTCAGCCCGAGCGCCTGGTGCCTGTGCAGTCAGAACGACCTGGAGCCCGTGCTCGTGGACCACGCCCGCGCGCAGGGCAGCGAGCTGCGGTTCTCCACCGAACTGCTCACCTTCGAGCAGGACGCGGACGGGGTCACCGCCGTGGTGAAGGACCGGGAGACCGGGCAGCAGACCACGGTTCGCGCCGACTACCTCGTCGCGGCCGACGGACCGCGCAGCCCGGTCCGGGAGCGGCTGGGTATCGGCCAGACGGGTCCGGGTGACCTCTTCCACAACGTGAGCATCACCTTCCGTTCGCGGCGGCTCGCCGCCGTGGTGGGTGACCGGCGGTTCATCGTCTGCTATCTGACGGCCCCGGAGGCGGACGGGGCGCTGCTGCCCGTGGACAACGAGGAGCAGTGGGTGTTCCACGCCCCGTGGCAGCCCGACCGGGGCGAGACCCTGGAGGACTTCACCGACGAGCGGTGTGCGGACCACATCCGCAGGGCGGTCGGAGCACCGGACCTGGACGTCGAGATCACGGGCAAGGCTCCGTGGCACGCGGCGGAGCGGGTGGCCGAGCGGTACGGTTCGGGCCGGGTCTTCCTGGCCGGTGACTCGGCCCACGAGATGTCCCCCACCGGTGCGTTCGGCTCCAACACCGGCATCCAGGACGCGCACAACCTGGCGTGGAAGCTGGCCGCCGTGCTCGACGAGGTGGCCGGGCCGGGGCTTCTGCGGACCTACGAGGCGGAGCGGCTGCCGGTGGCCCGGGCCACGAGTGCGCGTGCGTCGGCCCGTTCGGGAGAGCACAGCCACCCGGGATTCGCCGGTGCGCCCGGGCCGGGCGGCGGTCGCAAGGGCGGCATGCTCACGGTCGCGCTCGGCTACCGCTACGTACGGGGTGCCGTCCTGGACGTGGACCCGGACCTTCCGGTGGTCCCGGAGGGCATGGGCCTGACGGGCGAGCCGGGCACCCGGGCACCGCACATGTGGCTCGTCCGGGACGGCGGACGCCTGTCGACGCTGGACCTGTACGAGAGGTCCTTCGTGGTGCTGTGCGACGCCCGGTACCCGGAGTGGCGTACGGCGGCGGAGGCGGTGGCGAAGCGCCTGTCGATCCCCTTGGACGCCTTCGGGATCGGTTCCGCCCCCGGCGCGGACCTCCAGCCCGAGAACGGGGCCGACTGGGCCGCTGCGCACGGCACGTCCGCAGAGGGCGCCGTGCTGGTGCGCCCCGACGGATTCGTGGCCTGGCGCTCCGAGGGCGCGGCGGCGGACCCGGAGGCCACGCTGTACGAGGTCATGCTGACCCTGCTCCACCGCGGCTGACGACGGGTGCGGCGGCGGGCCCGCCCGGGGCCCGTCAGCCGACGCCGAACGCCCTGAGGGCCGCGAGGAAGGCCTGCGGGTTGTCGGTGTGCACGAGGTGGCCGGCGTCGACGGACACGTACTGTCCGCCGGGTATCTGCTGTGCCATCCAGGTCAGTTGGTCCTGGTCGATATGGCTCCGGGAACCACCGACGACGAGCGTCGGAGCGATGATGTCGCCCAGACGCTCCCGTCCGGCGGGGTCCGGTGCGTTCATCTGGACGTCGATCGAGGGGACGACCTGCCAGTCGAAGTCGAGCTCTCCCTCCGGACGCTCGGCCCGCGGCCGGGGCGGGTCGAGCGGGAGCAGGGCCGGAGCGTCCTCGATGACGAGGGTCCCGATCATCGCGGGGTGCCGCTCTGCGAGCAGCAGGGCGGCCGCTCCGCCCATGGAGTGCCCGATCACCGTGGCCCCGGACAGGTTGCGGGCCTCCAGGAAGGCGTGCAGGTCGTCGCGGAAGAACTCGAACGAGTAGCGGCCCGGCCAGTCGCTCAGGCCGTGGCCACGGAAGTCCAAGGCGTAGACCCGGTGGCGGGCCGCGAGCTGTCCGGCGACCCCGGCCCAGTCCAGGCTGCTGCCGCCCCGTCCGTGGGCGAGGACGACGGGCGGGGCGGAGGGGTCGCCCCAGGTTCGGTACGCGAGGCGGATGCCGCCCGCCTGCACGCTGCTGACGCCCGGGTCCAGGAAGGCCGTGACGGCACGGACGAAGGCTCCGGGGTCGTCCATCCACGGGAAGTGGGCCGCGCCCTTCTGGACGACGAACTCGGCGTGGGGGAAGAGCGCGGCGAGCGCGGCCGCACGGTCCGGGCTCGGGCCGCCGTCGTACTCCCCCGCCAGGACGAGCACGGGAACCGGCAGCTCCCGGAGGGCGGCGACCGTGGCGTCGGTGTCGAGTCCGTCCTCGGGGTAGTAGAGCGCCCCGGCCTCGGCGTTGCGCTGCGCGGGGGATTCGGCGGCGTGCGCCTGGGCCGCGGCATCCCAGCGGCCGTACATGAACGGCCGGATACCGGCCCATGCCTCGGGCGTGGCACGGCCGGCCTGGATCTCGTCCAGCGCGGCCCTGGCCCCGGAGTACCAGGGTTCGCCGGCGCGCAGCTCGGCGGCCTCGCGCCGGTCCTGGTCGGTGGCGGCAAGACCCAGGACGCCCGTCCCGGGCGTGACGAGGGTGAGGGAGCGCAGTCGCTGCGGATACGCCGCTGCGTAGAGCGCCGCGAGTTCACCGGAGGCGGAGTGGCCCAGCACATCGGCCTGCTCGATCCCGAGGTGCGCGCGGAGGGCTTCGACGTCCTCGACGAGCCTGTCGACGCGGTAGCTCGACGGGTCCTGCGGGACCGCGGAGTCGCCGGTACCGCGCAGGTCGAGCAGCACCAGTTGCCGTACGCGGGACAGACCGCCGAGGTCGCCGAAGTAGCGTGCGGCGCGCATGGGCCCGCCGGGCAGGCAGATCAGTGGTTCGCCCTCGCCCACCAGTCGGTAGGCGAGGGTGGTTCCGTCGTACGTGCTGAAGATCGGCATAGCTGTCATCCAAACAGGGCGGGTGTCACTTTGCAGGGGCGTACGCCCTCAGCGAATCAGGTGACCGCGGTCCCTGCCAGGAGCGGGGCGGCGGCCCGGCGGGCCTGGTGTGCGAGTTCGGGCGTTCCGGAGGGGGCCGCGGTGACGATCGCGCCTTCCGCGCGCCGGACGATCGCGGCAGCGCATTCCTCCGACTGCCCCGCGGCCACGACGGCTACTCCGGACTCACCGAGCTCGGGTTCTGACCAGGAGTTGTCCACAGGCGACGCCTCCCCCTTGCCAGAACCCCCCACCTCCTGAATTACTGCTACCAGGAGGCGACCGAACGGTCGGTCGCCGGTCGGTGAGGGGATGATCCGTATGACCGCACCGCTGGACGCCGGCGAGCGGCTCGACCGCGGAGAGCTCGAAGCCCTGCAGCTGGAGCGGCTCCGGGCGACTTTGCGGCACGCCTACGAGAACGTCGGTTTCTACCGTGCGTCCTTCGACAAGGCGGGGCTGCGACCCGAGGACTGCCGGACGCTCGCGGATCTCTCCCGCTTCCCGTTCACCGTCAAGGCCGACCTGCGCGACAACTATCCCTTCGGGATGTTCGCCGTCCCCGAGGACCAGGTGCGGCGGATCCACGCCTCCAGCGGCACGACCGGCCGGCCCACGGTGGTCGGATACACCGATCGCGACCTGCACACCTGGGCGGACGTGGTCGCCCGGTCGATCAGGGCGGCGGGCGGGCGACCGGGGCACAAGGCCCATGTGGCCTACGGGTACGGGCTGTTCACCGGGGGCCTCGGCGCCCACTACGGGGCGGAGCGCCTGGGCTGCACCGTCATTCCGGCCTCCGGAGGCATGACGGCGCGCCAGGTGCAGCTGATCCAGGACTTCCGCCCCGAGATCATCATGATCACACCCTCCTACATGCTCACCCTGCTGGACGAGTTCGAGCGCCAGGGCATCGATCCCCGGACGACGTCACTGAAGGTGGGCATCTTCGGTGCCGAGCCGTGGACGGAGCAGATGCGCGGCGAGATCGAGGAACGGTTCGCCATCGACGCGGTCGACATATACGGGCTCTCGGAGGTGATGGGGCCGGGCGTCGCTCAGGAGTGCGTCGAGACCAAGGACGGCCTGCACATCTGGGAGGACCACTTCTATCCGGAGGTCGTCGACCCGTTCACCGGTGAGGTCCTGCCGGACGGGGAGGAGGGCGAGCTGGTCTTCACCTCGCTCACCAAGGAGGCCATGCCGGTGATCCGCTACCGGACCCGGGATCTGACGCGGCTGCTGCCGGGTACGGCGCGCACCTTCCGGCGCATGGAGAAGGTCACCGGGCGCAGTGACGACATGGTGATCCTGCGCGGGGTGAATCTCTTCCCCACCCAGATCGAGGAGATCGTGCTCCGGACCCCGGGGGTGGCTCCGCACTTCCAGCTGCGGCTGACCCGGCAGGGGCGGATGGACGCGCTGACCGTGCGGGCGGAGGCACGGACCGGTGCGACGACGGACGAGCGGGAGGCGGCAGCCCTGTCGATCGCGGCTGCCGTGAAGGACGGGGTCGGCGTGAGTGTGGGGGTCGAGATCGTCGACCCGGAGACTCTGGAGCGTTCGGTCGGCAAGATCAGGCGGATCGTCGACCTCAGGGAGGGCACCTGAGGGGATCACGGGAGTGGGATGGCCGGAGGGCATCACCGGAGGGAGGCCGCCCGAGGCGGGCGTGTCAGGATGGTCAGCGCGTCGCGGTCAGAGCTGCGAACACCACGACGTTGTCCTCATATCCGGCCTTCTTGCTGTACGGGCCACCGCAGGTGATCACCCGCAGTTCGGGCCGGGCCGAGCGGCCGTAGACCTTCGCGTCGGGGAAGTGCTTCTTGTCGTAGACCTCGACGGCGTAGACCGTGAACAGGGCGGTGCGCTGATCGGCCCGCGCGACCTCGATGACAGCGCCCTTGCGCACGGAACCCAGCTCGTGGAATACCCCGCGCCCCAGGCGCGTGTCGACATGGCCCGTGGTGATGGCGGTTCCCGTGGCGCCCGGTACGGTGCCACCCGCGTACCAGCCGGTGAGCACGGGGTTGTTGTCGGGCGGAGGCTCCAGGGCTCCCGCAGCGTCGAGTCCCAGCTCCATCATGGGTGCGTCCACCTCGACCGCCGGGATCCGCATCCGGAGCGGGGTCGAGGGCGGGAGCGGGTCCACTGAGGGACGCGAGGCGGGGGTGCCGACAGGATCCGGACCGGTGCCCTGGGCCTTCGACGCGGGGCTCGTGGGAACGGGGGTGGCCGGGACGGGCTGTGCCGGCAGCGGGCGCAGGGGCGCCGGACGGACGGGGGGCCCGGGCAGGAGAAGCGGTGGCGCGGAGAGGCGCCCCGTCGAGAAGGGAGGCTCGGGGAGGAGGCGTTCCGGAACAAGGTAGGCGGGGGCCCGGAAGGACGGCACGGACACCGCCGGGCGGATCCCGGACGGTGCCGGCGCGGCGGGGACGGCAGCCGCCGGCTCAGCGGCGGAGGCACCGGAGGCGGGTGGCTGCGGCGGTGTGTCGTCACGCAGTCCGCCGACCACGAGGGCGGTGCCTGCCACGAGGGCCCAGACCAGGTGCTTGACCGCCGGGAACGGCTGGGGTGACGGGGTACTGACCCTGCGTCCGGTATCCATCGCGTATGCCTCTGCTTCGCAGCGGGTGGGGTGGGGTGCCCGCGGGACCGGTGCGGCGTGCTCGGGCCCGCGGACATGTGTCGCACGGTCAGGAGCGGGCCTCGGCGGTCCGGCGGCGCAGCCTGAGCACTCCCCCGGCCACGGCGCCGGCCAGCAGCACGCTTCCCAACGCGAGCTGCGTGCTCTGGTCGGTGGGGGATCCGAAACCGGCGTCGACACCGCCGGAGGGGGCGCGGTCGGCGATCTCGTACGTGTCCGTGATCTTGATCCGCGGAGGGCACTTCACGGTGACGGTGTCGGTGCCCGGCTCGGTCCCCCTGGGGATCTCGAACACACCGACGAGCACGCCCTTGCGGTCGCCCTCGAAGAGGTGGAAGGCTCCCGCGGCCTCCGACGTGCCCTTGCCGTAGGTCTCCTTGCCGCAGGCTCTGGTGCTGACGGTCACCTCGGAGCCGGGTGAGGCCTTCGCGGGGCTGATGCGAATGGTCAGGTCGCCTGAGGGTTCGGCCGCCGCCTCAGCGACCGGGGCCGCGAATGCGAGGGAGCCCACGGCCAGACAGATACCCGCACCGATGCGTGTGTTGCGCATGAGGAATCCTCCAACGGGAGCAGGGTCCGGCCGGTCTGGGCGGCTCCTCTGCTGTGTCTTCGAGGCAACCGACAGTCCGTCACCCACGCAACACGAGGCCCCGCCCACCACGTCACCCACCCAGGCGTGAGGTACCGTCACCCGCCGATCGTTTACGCAGGTCACCCGATCCGGGTCCGGAGCTGAGGCAGAGTCACGCCCAGGACGGCGAACGGGCTAAGGAGCCGTGCGCACCAGCGGTGCTCCCGGGCCCGTCGATCCCTGGCCGTCGGCCATGGCCTGCCGTCCATGAGCGGAGAGCGGTTTCCGCGGAGCCTCGTGGCGGAACTGGGGTGGGATGCGTGCCGGCGGGCTGCTGAGCCGGGAGACTTCGGCCGGAGGAGCGGCCGACGGGGGGCCGTACCTCCGCACACCGACACGGAGGCCGTCCCTCCGAACGCCCGTGGGAGCCGTCCGTCCACACACCGACGTGGGGCCCGTCCCTCAGCGCACCGCCGGTGGGCAGGCTCCGCCACGCACGGCGGTGAGAGAGGCTGCCTGGTGGGGACAGCGCCCGCCGCGCACGGCCGGCGCGGGCACGGCCCGTCCGCGCTGCCGGTGGACCGTGCCCTGCCCGGTGCCGTCAGGAGAGCTGGTCCCGCAGCTCCCGCTTGAGGATCTTTCCGCTGGCGTTGCGGGGGAGCTCGTCGACGAACAGCACCCGCTTCGGCGCCTTGAAGTGGGCGAGCCGCTCGCGGACGTGCTCGATGAGATCGCTTTCCGACGCCTCACCGCGGCGCACCACGATCGCGGTGACGGCTTCGATCCAGCGCTCGTCGGGCAGTCCCACCACGGCCGCCTCGGCCACCGCGGGGTGGGTGTAGAGGGCATCCTCCACCTGCCGGGACGCGACGAGCACGCCTCCCGAATTGATGACGTCCTTCACACGGTCGACGACGGTGAAGTAGCCCTCGGGGTCACGCACGGCGAGGTCGCCCGAGTGGAACCAGCCGTCGCGGAATGCCTCCGCGCTCTCCTCGGGCTTGTCCCAGTAGCCCTGGCACAGCTGTGGAGACCGGTAGACCACCTCCCCCGCCGTGCCGTCGGGCACCTCCTTGCCGTGCTCGTCGACCACCTTGGCCTCGACGAAGAGCACGGGCCTCCCGCAGGAGTCCATCCGCCCCTCGTGCTCGTCGGGTCCGAGGACCGTGGCAAGGGGGCCGATCTCGCTCTGGCCGAAGCAGTTGTAGAACGCCAGGTCCGGCAGGCGCTCGCGCAGGCGCTCCAGGACGGGCACCGGCATGATCGAGGCGCCGTAGTACGCCTTGCGCAGTCCGTCGAGCCGCCGCGTGGGGAACTCAGGGTGGTTGGCGAGCCCGATCCAGACGGTCGGCGGCGCGAAGAGGCTGTCCGCCCGGCCCGATTCGACCAGGTCGAAGATCAGACCGGCGTCCGGGGCGTCGAGGATGGTGTTCTCTGCGCCCACGGCGAGGTAGGGCAGCAGGAACACGTGCATCTGGGCGGAGTGGTAGAGGGGCAGTGAGTGCACCGGCCGGTCGGTGGCACGCAGATCGAGCGCGGTGACCGCGCTGACGTACTCGTGGACCAGAGCTCCGTGCGTCATCATCGCGCCCTTGGGCTGGGCTGTCGTTCCGGAGGTGTACAGCAGCTGGACCAGGTCGTCGGCGCCCGGTTCGCGTGCGGGGGTGAAGGGGCGCGGCGTGTCCAGTTCGCCGAGGAGCGAGTCCGGCGCGTCGCGCAGTGCCCGCGAGGCAGTGCCCTCGGGCAGGCGCGGGGCGAGGTCGGGGTCGGTGAGCACGAGGGCGCTGCCCGACTGACGGAGGATGTACGCCAGGTCCTCGCCGGTGAGGTTCTGATTGACCGGCACATGGACCAGTCCGGCCCGGGCGCAGGCCAGATAGGCGATCAGATACGCGTCGGAATTGTGGGCGTAGGAAGCCACCCGGTCACCGGGGCCGAGCCCGTGTCCGGCGGTCAGCACCGTGGCCGCCGTGCTGACCGCCTCGTCCAGGGCTGCGTAGGTCCAGGACCGCTCGGCGTACCGGACCGCGGTCCGTCCCGGGGTGCGGCGTGCGCTGCGCGTCACAACGCCGTCCACTGTGCTGCTGCGTACACCTGTCATGGCGTGATCCTGTGTGGCGGGTCGCCACGGGTCAAGGGCCCGGCACGTCTGTGTCGGTCCGGACCCCGGGGGCGGCGCCGGCTATGACCCGCAGCGCACCGGACGATCGCTGTCCGCGAGCGATGCCTGCCTGACGGTGTATCAGTTTCTTGTTCGCCGGGGACCTCCCGCCGACGACGCCGGTGACAGTAACCTCTGCTTCGGCAGGAAGTTTCATCACCGTACGAGATTTCGAAAGTTACTTTCACACGGTGCTTTCGACGTGAGGGGAAGGGGTTCCGGATGGCCGGAGACGTGTCGGAGCGAGGAATGAGCCGTCGGAGGCTGGGCGGCGGGATACTGGCGCTGGGCGGGGCATTCGCCCTCGCTCCCATTCCCTTCGCCGGGGCAGCGGGAGCGGCGGCGGGGGCCGGGCGGGTCACGGAGCCGGCCGCCGGCGGGACACCATCGGCAACCGGGACGGGCATGGGATCAGGGCGGAGCCGGCCGACACTGCGCCGCGGATCTCCGGCGCGTGCGGGACTGCTGGCGGACCAGCTCGACCTGCTGGTCACCGATGCGGAGAAGTACCTCGACGCCTCCCCCGCACATCCCTGGTACGCGGGCGCCGTCCTTCTCGCAGGACGGGGCGGGACCGTGGCGCTGCACCGGCCGATCGGGAAGGCGCTACGCTACTCGGCGTACGACGAGACGACCGACACCGGCGTGGAGTTGCCGCCCGACCAGCAGATCTCGATGGCCGAGGACACGGTCTTCGACCTGGCCTCGGTGTCCAAGCTGTTCACCTCGATCCTCGCCGTGCAGCAGATCGAGCGGGGCCGGCTGGAGCTCGAGGCCCGGGTCGCCTCGTACCTCCCCGACTTCGCCGGAGGTGGCAAGCAGGACGTCACCGTCCGCCAGTTGCTGACGCACACCTCGGGCTTCCGGGCCTGGATCCCCCTCTACAAGGAGCCGACCCGCGAGGGGAAGCTGCGTCTGATCTGGGACGAGGTACCGGCCTCGGCACCCGGTACGAAGTACCTGTACTCCGACCTCAATCTCATCTCCCTGCAGCTGATCCTTGAGAAGATCACCGGCCGCACCCAGGACGTCCTGCTCCGCGACGAGATCACCGCTCCACTCGGGATGCACCGCACCCGGTACAACCCGCCCGCCTCCTGGAAACCGAAGATCGCAGCGACCGAGGACGCCCGGCTGCCCTGGTCGGGACTGGAGCGCGGGTTGATCCATGGCGAGGTGCACGACGAGAACGCGTACAGCCTGGGCGGGATCGCGGGGCACGCGGGCGTCTTCTCCTGCGCCTGGGACCTGGCGGTCCTGGCCCGCACCCTGCTGAACGGGGGCTCGTACGGAAGGTCCCGGATCCTGTCCGAGGAATCCGTGGAGCTGTTGTTCACCGACTTCAACACCGCGTTCCCGGGCGACGAGCACGGTCTGGGCTTCGAGCTCTACCAGCACTGGTACATGGGCGCGATGGCCACCCCGCGCACCGCGGGCCACACGGGCTTCACGGGTACGAGCCTCGTCCTCGACCCGACGACGGACTCCTTCCTGATCGTCCTGGGCAACTCCGTCCATCCGGTGCGCAACTGGCGCTCGGGCAGCGCGCCGCGGGTGGCCACGGCCAACCGGATGGCACGGGCGGTGCCCGTCCGCCCGTCCCGGGGCGGCACCGCCTGGTTCTCCGGCATGACGAGCGCCGCGACCGCGACGCTCACCCTTCCCGCGCTGCGCCCCGTGTCCTCACGTGCGTCACTGAGCTGCGGCCTCTGGTGGGACACCGAGCCCGCTTCGGATGTCCTCCGGCTGGAGGCCTCGACGGACTCCGGAGCGACGTGGCAGCCCCTGGGATTCACCACGGTGCCGACGGAGGGCGAACACCCCCGGGAGCCCCACCCGCATCCGGACGGTTCGGTGACGGGCTGGTCGGGGCGCCTGTGGCACCGGCTGGAGGCCGACCTGAGCGCGCTGCGAGGCACTGAGGCGCGGCTGCGATGGCGTTACACCACCGACCAGTTGTACGTGGGGCGCGGGGTGTACGTCGACGGCATCCGGGTCGAGGACGGCGGCCGCACACTCTTCGACGAGCGGAGGGCCGGCGACGCCCGTCGTGTCGAGGCGACGGGCTGGACGGTCTCCGCCGACTGACCGCTCGCGGCAGGACGGCGGGCCCGAATGACCGCTTGCGGCTGGACGGAGGGCCCGAAGCCGCTCCCATCCGCTGAACTCCCCTGGTGCGGCGGTGTGCGGACCGGCGAGCCCGGATCCGCACACCGCCCGGGGACCGTCGACGGCGGAGCGCGGACGGCTGCGGCACGGCACGGCACCTGATCAGGCGCCCGGGAAAATCCCGGCGAGGGCGTTGACCGTGCCCATAGAGTCCTGCCTCGATGAAGAGACGAGTGCAGTTCACCGAGCAGGTTGCGCGGTTCCGTGACTACATGCCGACCGAAGATCGAGAAACGTTCCTGCGTCTGGTCGGCAGAATCGCAGCCGATCCAGAGGGCGCCGACAGTCATCTCACCTATACGACCGACACAGTGACCCGCTCGGTCTGGGAGAACCACGTCATGGTCCAGTACGTAGTGACGAGCTTCTACGTGGTCTTCATCGAGCTCGACATCTACGACGCGTCGCGTGGCTTCAACGAGGTGTAGCCGGCCGCGCGAGGGCGCCGATCGGTGATCGGCGCCCTCGCGCGGGTCGCGTACCGCCGGGCGAGGCAGTGGCCGCAGCACCTCACCGGCTGAGCATGTCCCTCCGTGCACAGGTGGGTACGTTCATGTGTACGGGGGCAAGGGTGCAAGGCGGCGTCACCCCCGGCACCGACCCGACCATCTTGTCCGAACCCATGGGCCCCCGCGACGTCAGGACCCTGCCCGCGGGGCGCTACACCGGCCGGGCTCGACCACCACCGTGCCGACAGTGCCGCACGGGATGAGCGTGGAGGAGGACGGGCGCCCCGTCGGCACGGTGGTGGTCGAGCCCGGCCGGACGCTGCTCGACGCCGGACTCGCCGCGGGGCTGCCGATGCCGCACTCCTGCACGATCGGGAACTGCGGCGAGTGCACGGTGCGGCTGCGCGAGGGGGAGGTCACGCAGGGCGAGCCGAACTGCCTCACACCCCGGCAGAGAGCCGAGGGTTACGTACTGACGTGCATGAGCTGCCCCCTGTCGAAGGTCACGCTCGACATCGCGGACCCGTGACCGCCGAGCGGGCGTGCGCATGCGGGCCTGCGGGCCTGCGGGCCTGCGGGCGGGATGCCGGGGAGCGGTCGGCAAGCCCGGCCAACCGCCCCGCCGCCATCGTCGAAACTTTCGCCGGACCCGAACTCCACGACGGGAATCCACGACGCTCGGACACCGACCGTCGCAAGTCGCGAGCCGTCTACGCAGGTAGAGTCACCAACTCCCCTCATATGAGCGCACATTCACTCGGAAACATTTCGGAAATGCAGCGTTGACGCGTCGTCACGTTGCGCGCATACTCTCCCTCGCTCCCCTTGTTCCACAGCTCACACCCCGTCGGCGGCAACGTCCCCGGGGGTGTGCGACGACAGCTGCACAGCACCTCGAACGGTCCGATCCCCCTGCCCGGGCGTCCGGTTCGACGCGCCCGGCAACCGGAAGAAGAGGCTGGAATAGTGATGGCCCAGATACCCCCCGGCGGCGTCCCCGCCCGCCCGCAGCCGCCGGCCCGCGTCAGACGCGCCCTGTCGCTCGTCACCGCGGGTGTCCTCGCCGCAGCCGGTGTCGTCGCGCTCGCCGGCAGCGCCGAGGCCACCGGTGCGCTCGGCGACGCCGCGGCCGCCAAGGGCCGCTACTTCGGCACCGCGGTGGCGGCCAACCACCTCGGCGAAGCGGCCTACGCGTCCACGCTGGACGCCCAGTTCGACTCGGTCACGCCGGAGAACGAGATGAAGTGGGACGCGGTCGAGAGCACCCGCAACGCGTTCAGCTTCTCCGCCGCCGACCAGATCGTCAGCCATGCCCAGAGCAAGGGCATGAAGGTCCGGGGCCACACGCTCGTGTGGCACTCGCAGCTTCCCGGCTGGGTGAGCGGCCTGAGCGCGACCGACCTCCGCTCGGCCATGAACAACCACATCACCCAGGTGATGACCCACTACAAGGGCAAGATCCACTCGTGGGACGTGGTGAACGAGGCGTACCAGGACGGTGGCAGCGGCGCCCGGCGCAGCTCGCCGTTCCAGGACAAACTCGGCAACGGCTTCATCGAGGAGGCGTTCCGCACCGCCCGTACGGTCGATGCCGGCGCCAAGCTCTGCTACAACGACTACAACACCGACGGGCAGAACGCGAAGAGCAACGCGGTCTACGCCATGGTGAAGGACTTCAAGGCGCGCGGGGTCCCGATCGACTGCGTCGGCTTCCAGTCGCACTTCAACAGCAACTCGCCCGTCCCCTCCGACTTCCAGGCCAATCTGCAGCGCTTCGCCGATCTCGGTGTCGACGTGCAGATCACCGAGCTGGACATCGAGGGGTCCGGGTCGGCGCAGGCCGCGAACTACACCAAGGTGGTGAACGCCTGCCTGGCCGTCACGCGCTGCACGGGCATCACGGTCTGGGGCGTGACGGACAAGTACTCGTGGCGCAGCAGCGGCACTCCGCTGCTCTTCGACGGCGACTACAACAAGAAGCCGGCGTACGACGCGGTGTTCGCCGCGCTCGGCGGAACGGGCGGGGGTGGTGACGACGGCGGCGGTGACGGCGGCGGGAGCACCGGGGCCTGCACCGCGACGTACACGCAGACCTCGACGTGGAACGGCGGATACAACGGACAGGTGACCGTCAAGGCGGGCAGCGCGGGCATCACCACCTGGACGGTTCCGGTGACCATCCCGTCGGCCCAGACCGTGTCCGCGGTCTGGAACGGCACACCGACGACCGCGGGCAACGTGATGACGGTCAAGCCCACCTGGAACGGGACACTCGCGGCCGGCGCCTCGACCAGCTTCGGATTCACCGTCTCGACGAACGGCAGCACCGCGGCGCCCGTCGTCGGCACCTGCACCGCCTCCTGAGCGACCCGGAAGCCGCGACCAGCTCTCCGGGATGCGGCTTCCGGCATCCGGCTCCCGGCGGGACAGGACGGGCGAGGCCCGCACCCTCACCGTCCTGGCCCGGCCGGACGGGACGGAGGCGCGTCGAGCCCGCGCTCGGCCGCCCCGCCCCTCGAAGCGCTCCGCTCCGCCCCCGCCTTTCGTGCGGCCGGGCGGGGCGGAGCGTTCCGTGTCCCTCGGCCGGAGGCTTCCGGGTCGCGGGCACGGCGCAGAACCTGATCGGCGACGGGCCCGGGGCCGTGCTGCGCCCCGGCTGCAAGTCGGTCACGGTGGCCCTCTCCGACCCGCCCCAGCAGCGGCCCTCGGTGGTGCTCGACCTGGCCCGGCCTCACGGTCGGCGCCGCGGACCACGGAGTCCGCGCAATGACGACGTGCCGGGACCTGTAGATCACCGCGGGCACGGCCGGTCCGCACGGCGCGCCCCTCGACCTCACCCGGTCCGCACGGCGCGACCCTCGACCTCACCCGGTCCGCACGACGCGACCCTCGACCTCACCCTGAAGTGGAGGTGGACCCATGCTGTTCGTGCCCCTGGGCGGCTGCGCGCGTACCGGCCGGGGCCCGAGGAGCCCGCCGACGTCGACGCGTTCCGGGAGAGGACCCTCCACGGAGGCGTCCCACCACGAGGAGCGCCCTCGGCCACGCCCGTCTCGTCCTGGACGACCGGGGGCAGGGCGGCCCCCGGCTTCCTCACCCGCGGGATCGAGGACTCGTACCGGCACCTCGGGCGCCTCGCAGATCACGGACTCGGGCGCGTACGCGGAGGTCGCCCGCCGGCTGTCCCCCACCGCCACCGGATCGGGGACGGCATGGAGACCCTCTCCTCCTTCGGCGGGGTCGACCTCGCGGCGCGGGCGACGGCCCCCGCCTGGTTCTCCGTGGGGCCGATGGACCGGATCTGCCCGTCGTCGACCGTGCTCGCGGCCTACCACGCCTATGCGGGACCCGCAGAGCTGGAGGTGTTCACGTACAACGGCCGCGACGGCGGCGCGGAGTACGTCCTGCCGCACGACCCGGCCGCGCCGCGCGGAGTGTTCCGCCACTGAGACCGCAGGAGGCACTGGGGCCGCCGAGGCGCTGAGGTCCGAGGTCCTGAGGTCTCAGGGGGCCGTGGTCACCGGCCCAGCACCGCCATGGCGGCGTTGTGGCCGGGCACCCCGCTGACCCCTCCGCCGCGCACCGCGCCCGCCCCGCAGAGCAGCACGTTGGCGTGGGCGGTCTCCACTCCCCACCGGCCCGTCTCCCCGGTGGCGTACGGGAAGGAGAGGTCCCGGTGGAAGATGTGGCCGCCGGGCAGCCTCAGGTCCCGCTCCAGGTCGAGGGGTGTCTTCGCCTCGATGCAGAGCCTCCCTTCGGCGTCGAGGGCCAGGCAGTCGGTGATCGGCTCGTCGAGATGGGCGTCGAGTTCGGCCAGGGTGGCTTCGAGCAGACGGGCGCGCGTCGTGCCGTTGTCGGCCGTGAAGAGCCGCGCGGGGGTGTGCAGCCCGAAGAGCGTGAGGGTCTGGTAGCCGCGGGCCGCGAGATCCGGACCGAGGATCGACGGGTCGGTCAGGGAGTGGCAGTAGATCTCGGAGGGCGGGGCGGTGGGCAGACGTCCGGCGTCCGCCTCACGGTAGGCGGTGGCAAGCTGCTCGTACCCCTCGGCGATGTGGAACGTGCCGGCGAAGGCCCGGTGCGGGTCGACCGTACGGTCACGCAGCTTCGGCAGCCGCGTGAGCAGCATGTTCACCTTGAGCTGGGCGCCTTCGGCCGGGGCGGGCGGCTCCTCGCCGAGGAGCTCGGACAGTGCCTGGGGCGACGCGTTGACCAGGACCTGGGCCGCGCCGACGACGTGTTCGCCGCCGGGTGAGCGGACGGTGACCTCGGCGCGGGTTCCGTCGGTCTCGATACGGGTCGCCTCGTGCAGGACGCGGATCTCGGCGCCCGCCGAGCGGGCCGCCTCGGCCAGGGCGTCGGTGAGCGCGCCCATGCCGCCGACCGGGACGTCCCAGTCCCCCGTGGAATTACCGATCACGTGGTAGAGGAAGCAGCGGTTCTGGACGAGGGACGGGTCGTGGGCGTCGGCGAAGGTGCCGATCAGCGCATCGGTGAGGACGACTCCGCGGACGAGGTCGTCGGCGAAGTTCTCCTCGACGGCGACGCCGATGGGCTCCTCGAACAGCAGGCGCCAGGCTTCCGCGTCGTCCACGCGTGCCCGGAGTTCGCCGCGGGCCGGCAGGGGTTCGGTGAGCGTCGGGAACACCCGCCCGGCCACCCGCGCCGTCATGCCGTAGAAGCGCTGCCATGCCTCGTACTCCCGGTCGTCGCCCGTCAGCGCGGCGAAGGAGTCCCGGGTGCCGTCCCCGCCGACGAGCAGCCCGGTGGCCCGGCCGTCGCGCACCGTCGGAGAGTACGAGGAGACGGTCCGTTTCCTCACGGCGAAGTCGAGGCCGAGCTCACGGACGACCTTCCGGGGCAGGAGCGACACGAGGTAGGAGTAGCGGGAGAGCCGGGCGTCGATCCCGTCGAAGGGACGGGTCGAGACGGCGGCTCCCCCGGTGCTGCCCAGACGCTCCAGGACGAGCACGGACCGGCCGGCACGGGCGAGGTAGGCGGCGGCGACCAGTCCGTTGTGGCCACCGCCGACGATCACGGTGTCGTAGGCGGAGCGTGCGGGAGTGCCGGGTGAGGCCGTCTCGTCTGCGGGCATGTCCCTTCCTAACACGGGACGATCGCCGCTGGACAGGGGTGCCGGCCCGTGGCCGACGAGGCGGGGGCACGCGTGCCCCGGAGACCGAGGGCCGCCTGACGGTCTGTGGGGCCGGCAGCCGACCGGGCCACGCCCTTCGCCCGGCCCGCCCGGTCCACGGGTGCCCGAGCACCCTTCCGACGGGGCGCGTCGGCCGGTCGGCGGGCAGCCACCGCGCGGGCTCGGGGTGCCCTGGACCGGGACCTGGGGGTCAGTGCTGCGGCGTCGCCCGCTGCCGCCGCAGGTCGTCGATGCGCCGGTGGAGGTCCGCCGCTTCCGTGCCGCGGCCGAGCCGTTCCAGACAGTGCGCCTCGTCGTTGCGGCTCGCCAGGGCGTCGGCGTGGTCGGCGCCCAGCACGCGTTCCCTGCTCTCGGCGACCGCCCGGTAGTGGACGAGCGCGTCGGCCCAGCGGCCGAGCCAGCCCAGGCCGACGGCCACCTCGCGCCGGCTGACGAGCGTGTCCGGATGGTCGGGCCCCAGGGTGCGTTCACGGATCGCGCAGACCTCCCGCGACTCGGCGAGCGCCTCCTCCCAGCGCGCCAGGCGGCCCAGGTTGACGCCGAGGCCGTGCCGGGCGCGCAGGGTCTCGGGGTCGGTGGGACCGCTGACGCGCGCGCGAACCTCGGCCAGCGCGGCGTAGAGTTCCAGGGCTTCGGCGCTGCGGCCCAGTCTGCCGAGGCTGATCCCCTCCTCGTAGCGCGCCGCCAGGGTGTCGGGATGGTCGGCGCCGAGTGTGGTGGCGCGTGCCCGAGCCACCTCACGGTAGGTCTGCAGGGCCTCGGTCCAGCGGTCCAGCCGGCCGAGCGTGCAGGCCACCTCGTAGAGCGTGACCAGGGTGTCCGGGTGCGTCTCTCCGAGCAGCCGGCCGCGGGCGTCCGCCACCTCGCGGGCCATGCGGCAGGAGTCCTCCAGGCGGCCCAGTCTGCTGAGGTTGAAGGCGAGGTTGTGACGGCAGCGCAGGGTGTCGGGGTGGTTCGGACCCATGGAACGCTCCCGCGAGGCGAGCACCGCGGCGTAGACCTGGTGGGCCTCGAAGTGGCGGCCGAGCCGGCCGAGGACGTACGCCGTCTCCTGGCGGGCCGCGAGGGTCTGCGGGTGGTCGGGGCCCAGGACGCGCTCGCGGCCGTCGGCCACCAGGGCGAACTCCCGGAGGGCGTCCGCCGGGTGACCGGTGCGGCTGAGGCTGAAACCGACCTCGTACCTGCTGGCGAGGGTGTCCGGGTGGTCGGGACCGAGGGCCCGCTCCCGTTCCGCGGCGACGGCGCGGTGTGCGTCGCCCGCCTCCTCCCAGCGGCCCAGACGGCCCAGGTCGAGCGCGCTGCTGTGCCGGCCGGCGAGGGTGGCGAGCAGTCCGGGGGCCGGGGTGGGGCGGTCCGTCCCCGAGGGCGGGGGGCCGCCGGTGAGGGCCCCGCCGGCCCCCGTCGTCCATGCACCGGTCAGCGCGGCCGCCTGCTCGATGGCCGCCGTCCCGGGGTACGCCGCACGTGCCGCCCTGTGACCGGTGGTCATGTTGCGGGTCCAGGAGGGCAGCCGGGGCGCCGTGCCACCGGGCTGCGCGACCGGGACGGGCGGCGCCGGGAGGACGGTCCTGCCTGCCGCCGGCTGTTCACCGGTGCGCCCCAGCGTGATGCGCCGGCGCAGGTCGCCGGCGTCGGCAGGCCGCTCCCCCGGCGTCTTGGCGAGCAGGTCCAGGACGACGTCGTCGAAGAACCCGGGGAGCTCGGCACGGTGGGAGCGCGGCGGCTCGGGGACGGTGTCGCGGTGGCCGACGAGCACGCCCCAGGCGTCGTCCATGTCGAACGGCGGGACGCCCGTGGCGATCTCGTACAGCACGCAGCCCAGGGAGTAGAGGTCGCTGCGGTGGTCGACCTCCCCGCCGCTGATCTGCTCCGGCGACATGTAGTGCGGGGTGCCCATCGCGATGCCCGTGCCGGTGAGGCGGGAGGTGAAGCCGATGTCACGGCCGAGCCGGGCGATGCCGAAGTCACAGATCTTCACCGCCCCGTCGTCGAGGCGCATGATGTTCGCGGGCTTGAGGTCGCGGTGCACGATGCCCTGCCGGTGGGTGTAACCGAGGGCGTCGGCCACCTGCTCCGCGATGTCGACGACGTCCTCCACCGGCAGCGGGTGCTGCTTGTTGTCCTCCAGGAGCTGGCTGAGGTTGCGGCCTTCCAGGAGCTCCATGACGAGGTAGAGGACACCGTCCGACTCGCCGAAGTCATGGACGACGGTGACTCCGCGGTGCTGGAGCGCCGCGGCCACCCGGGCCTCGCGGCGGAAGCGCTCGCGCACCACCCGGGTGAAGTTCTCGTCGTGCTGCGGACCCAACGGTTTCAGGCACTTGACGGCCACCTGCCGCCCCAGCGACTCGTCGCGCGCACGCCACACCTCGCCCATGCCGCCGCGCCCGATCAGATCGAGCAGCCGGTACCGGCTCTGAATCAGCCTGGTCTCCGCCATCGCCTGTTGCCGCCCCCGTCTGCCTCACTGCCCGCTATGGCTGCTGCGCCCTCCCCGGCCCGTCCAGTATGGCTGCCTGTCTGCGGAGTTCGTACGGGGCGGGGCGACTGCCGGGGCCGAGCCGTGCCATCGCCTTCACGATGTGCTGGGGCGGCAGCCGCCAGCGGAGGCCGGCGGGAACGGAGCGCAGGGCGGTTCCCGTGAGGCGCAGGCGGCGGTCGACCCCGGCCCGGGGCGGGGCGGCTCTGCCGTACAGCTCGTGGGCGTAGGCGGGCAGGGAGTCGTAGGCGAGTGCGGCCACGCGCCGCCAGATCAGGGCGCGCGCGGGCACCAGCAGGGCGGGGACCGGCGGGTCGCGCAGGAAGTCGTCGACGTCGGACGCCTCCGGACCCGCGGCGAGCACGGGCCGGACCTCTGCGAAGTAGGCGGCGAGGGCCCCGGTCGTCGCCGGGACGTCCGCCGGGTCGAGGCCGACGAGACGGGCGGACTCACGCTGTTCGTCGATGTAGCGGTCGGCCTGGCCCGCGGTCAGCGGGAACCCGGAGCGGAGCTGGACCTGGAGGTAGGAGTCGACCTCGGCGCAGTGCACCCAGAGCAGCAGGTCCGGCTCGTCGATGCGGTAGACCTCGTCGGTGTCCGGGTCGGTGGCCGCGAGGTGCCGGTGGATCTTGCGCACACGGGCGCCGTACCTCTCGGCGGACCGTGTGGTGCCGTAGGTGAGCGTGCCGACGAAGTCGGCGGTGCGCATCAGGCGGCCCCAGGCGTCGTCGCGGAAGTCGGAGTTCTGCATGACTCCGCGGACGGCGCGTGGATGGAGGGCCTGGAGGTACAGGGCACGTACGCCGGCCACCCACATCATGGGATCCCCGTGCATCTGCCAGGTGACGGAGTCCGGACCGAACAGTCCCGGGTCTGGATCGTTCATCGGCTCGTGCCTTCCCGTTCGGCGGCGGGACCTGGTCGGTCGACGCGTCGGGGCGCGGTCGTGACGCGTGGAGGGGCGTTTCCACTCAGTTCCATGGATACCGCAACCGAGCGCGTTCCGGGGAGGGCCGGTGCCGTGCGGACCGTGTCCGGGTGCGGTCCGCACGGCACCCGGACACGGGTCAGCGCTTGACGGCCCGCAGGACGACGAACTTCGGGTCGCCCGCGACGGTGACGCAGTTCCCGAAGATGCGGCGCAGCTGGGTGTGGTAGCCGAGGTGCCGGTTGCCGACGACCCACAGCTCTCCGCCCTGGCGCAGCGCGGAACGCGCCCCGTGGAACATGTTCCGCGCCGTGGCGTCGGTGACCGCCTGGTGCGAGTGGAACGGCGGGTTGGTGAGGACGAGGTCCACACTGCCCGGGGGCACGTCCTCCATCGCGTCGCCGACCAGGAAGTCGGCCTTGGCGTCCGGCCCGGCGTTCTCGTGGAAGGTCGCCTCGGCGGAGGCGACCGCCTGGTACGACTCGTCGATGAAGGTGACGGTGGCATCGGGGTTGGCGAGGGCCGCGGACGTGCCCACGACGCCGTTCCCGCAGCCGAGGTCGACGACCCGGTCGGGCCCCGACCGCTGCGGGAGGTGCTTCAGGAAGAAGCGGGTGCCGATGTCCAGGCGTTCCGCGCAGAAGATCCCGGCGTGGTTGGTGACGGTACGGCCGGAGACGGCGCCGACGTCGTCAGGCAGGTCGTAGTGGTACGGCCAGGGGCTGGGGGTCCTGGGCAGGGCGGGATCCGGGGTGCAGAAGATGAGCCGCGCCTTCTTCACCGCGAGGGAGGTGCGGGTGGGGCCGATGATCCGCTCGAACAGCTTGAGGGTCGAGGTGTGGATCTCCTTCACCATGCCGGTGCCGATGACGACGGTGCCGGCGTGCACGGCGGGCGCGAGCCGGTGGAGCTGGTCCTCCAGGAGCGCGAGGCTCTTGGGCACCCGTACGAGCAGCAGGTCGATGCGTTCCGGCGGTGTGTCACGCACGGAGAGCAGGCGCACCGGATCCGGTGCCAGGCCGTTGCGCGCGAGGTTGGCCAGCGTGGCCCGCCGGGCGAGGTACGAATCGGTGATCTGTACGGGGCCGTGCGCGGCCAGCACCGTGGTGAGCGCACCCCAGCGGTCCCCGACGACGGCGACGGTGCCGGAGACCGGGACCGGCTCGCTCCCCTCCGCCCCCTCCAGCCGGCGCAGCAGGTACTCGTCGGCGGCGTCCCACGCACGGAGCGGGTCGCGCGGGTTCTCGGGAAAGCGGGCGAGATCGAATTCGCCCTGTGACGTCGTCAAACGGTTCATATTGCGTTCAGGCTAGCCGAGTGGCGGGGAGCGCCCCGCACGCTCCCCGCCACGGGATGCCGCCGGCCTCTAAGGGAGCCGCTTGTCCATGGCCGACCGGCCTTCCTCGGACAGCCTGCGCTGTGCCCATGCGAGGCTCTCGGGGGTCAGGTCCCGCCCGGAGGCGAGCACCAGATCCTCCGCGGTGGGCTGATCGTTGCCGCCGGTGTGCAGCAGACGGTCGGGGGTCACCCCCCGTACCTCCGGCGCGGATACGAATTCGGGCTCTTCGCTCATACCGCCTCCTCGTCCTTGCGGTCATTCTCGCGCCCGGGCGGCACGCGCGCATCCGTTGTCCCGGCGGGGCCGGAGAAGCTGTCACTTGACTTGCACATGATGAATACGCAACGTTCACACGACCGGCACCGTGCGTGTGGAAGGCTCCCGACCGAGCAGACAGCATCCGGCCACCACGACACCGTCCCGCCGCCCCGGAGAGGACACCCCACATGTCCGTTCGTCGCCGTTTCTACGCGCGTCCACTACTCGCGACCGCCGCCTCGATCGCCGTTCTCACCGGCGTCGCGGCCACCGCGCCCGCCGCCACCCCCACGGCCGCCGGCTCCCCGTCGTCGGCCACCGCGCTCGACGACACCTACTACCAGGACGCCCTGGGCAAGACCGGCACCGCGCTCAAGAGCTCGCTGCACACGATCATCAGCGACCAGACCAAGCTCTCCTACAGCCAGGTGTGGGACGCCCTGAAGGCCACCGACGAGGATCCGGCCAACTCCTCGAACGTGATCCTCCTCTACACCGGCCGCTCACAGTCCAAGAGCAGCAACGGGGGCAACACCGGCAACTGGAACCGCGAGCACGTCTGGGCCAAGTCCCACGGGGACTTCGGCACCTCGACCGGACCCGGCACCGACATCCACCACCTGCGCCCCACGGACGTCCAGGTCAACTCCATCCGCGGCAACAAGGACTTCGACAACGGCGGCAGCGCGGTGTCCGGGGCGCCCGGCAACTACACCGACGGCGACTCCTTCGAACCGCGCGACGCGGTCAAGGGCGACGTCGCCCGGATGATCCTCTACATGGCGGTGCGGTACGAGGGCGACGACGCCTTCGCCGACCTGGAGCCCAACGACAGCGTGAGCAACGGATCGGCCCCGAACATAGGGCGGCTCTCGGTGCTGAAGCAGTGGAGCCAGGAGGACCCGCCGGACAGCTTCGAGCAGAACCGCAACGAGGTCATATTCGAGCAGTTCCAGCACAACCGGAACCCGTTCATCGACCACCCCGAGTGGGTCGAGGCCATCTGGTAGGACTCAGCCAGGTCCGGCCATGACCTCCGCGCAGTGCGTGGCGGCCTCCTCGCGGGTGCCGAAGCGCGGCAGGTCCTGGCCGGTCCGCTCCCGGACCAGATCCGGCGGTCCCAGCCGGCCACCGGGGTCGACCACCGCCGCACGCCGGCCCTCCCGCGCGAGCCGGGACAGGCCTGCGTGCAGAAGTTCGAGGGCGACGGCATCGACGCCGGTCACCTCGCGCAGGTCGAGCACCACCGAGACGGCCCGCTCGGGCCCCGACTCGTCCAGGGCGTACAGCACACGCTCGGCGGCGGTGAAGTCGAGGGAGCCCTGCGCCGCCACGACCCCCACGCGTTCCCGCAGCGCGCGCTCCCGTCGTCCCGGCGGCGACGAGGGGAGGACGTCGGCGGTGGTGACGAGCGTGACGGTGGAGCCCGGCAGCGCGGGATTCCTCATGAGGTGGAGCCCCAGCCGTTCCGAGAGCGCTCCGAACGCCGCGTGACCGCGCACGGAGATCCCCGCGGTGTCCAGCGGCGGACTGTAGGCGGCCAGGCCGAAGCGGGCCGGACCGGCGGCGATCAGGCCGCCCGACACCCCGCTCTTGGCGGGCAGCCCGACCTTCAGCAGCCAGTCGCCGGAGGCGTCGTACATCCCGCAGGTGGCCATGACCGCGAGGGCCTGCGCCGCGACCTCGGGGGACACGACCCGCTCCCCGGTGACCGGATTGACCCCGCCGTGCGCCAGGGTGGCCGCCATCACCGCGAGATCGACGGCGGTGGCCCGGACGGCGCACTGCCGGAAGTAGGTGTCCACCGCGGCGACCGGATCGACGGGCAGCGTCCCCGTGCTGCGGATCAGATAGGCGAGCGCCCGGTTGCGGTCGCCGGTCGCCGCCTCGGAGGCGTACACGTCCTCGTCGACGTCGAGCTTCCGCCCGGCGAACCGGCTGAGGCAGGTCAGGATGCGCTGGAAGGCGGGTACCTCACGGCTGTCGGGGACGAGTGCGGTGGTGACGATCGCGCCGGCGTTGACCATCGCGTTGGCGGGCCGGCCGGTGCGGGGTTCCAGGCTGATGGCGTTGAACGCCTCACCGCTCGGTTCGGCACCCACCCAGCGGCCCACCTCGTCGAGGCCGAGCGCGGCCAGCGCGAGGGCGTAGACGAAGGGTTTCGACACCGACTGCAGGGTGAAGGGCGTGTCCGCCGTGCCCGCGCTGTAGGTGTGCCCGTCCATGCTGACCAGGGCAAGTCCGAAGTCGTCGGGATCGGACCGGGCCAGCTCCGGGATGTAGTCGGCCGGCCGGCCTCGCGCAGTCCGGCGAAGCGGCGGTGGAGGTCGCGCAGCGCGTCGGTGACGGCCTCGGACGCGCTCACCGGCGGCCCTCCGCGTGCGGCGCGGGACCCGCCGGGAGCGCGCCCTCCCCGGTCACTCCGCCTCGTCGCCGAAGATCTCGCGGAGCTTGGCCTCGCGCTCCGTGTCGAGGTTGCTGTGCAGCAGTTCGGCTCCCCCGCCGGGCAGCGACTCGCTGATGCGGCCGGGGACCTCGTCCATGGTCAGCAGGAACAACGCGGACGTCCCGGGCGTCACCTTCTCCTTGACCTCGGCGATGAACTCGTCGTCGATGCCCACGTCGGCGAGCCTCCCGCCGAGCGCCCCGGCCGCGGCGCCGATGGCCGCGCCCAGCAGCGGCATCAGGAAGATGAGACCGAAGAGCATGCCCCAGAACGTCCCGCTCAGCGCGCCCGCGCCGACGAGGTTGAGCAGTTGCTTCGTCTTCGGCTTGGAGCGCTCGGCCGGCCAGGTCACGACGGCGGCGTCGAGGATCTTGACCAGCCCCTCCTTCTGGAGGGACTTCAGCTCCGTCTCCACGTTCTCCGCACCCTCGGCCGTCTGGAACTTCCACACAGTGAGCGTGGACATCGCACGCACCTCCGGAAAGGAAAGGAATAATTCGCTCATATTAGGATCAAAAGGTATGAATTGACTCGTCGAACGATCCGCCCCGCGACCAGGGGCGGCTCCAGCACCGCGGACCCAGAGCCCTCCGGGAGGGAACGATGGATACGGACGCCCTGACGCCGGACCTGTTGCAGAGACTTCGCGCGACCAGGCCCTATCCGGCCGTGTCCCTGACGATGCCGACCCACCGCCGGGCACCGGACAACGCCCAGGACGCCGTGCGGCTGCGGAACCTCGTGGCCGAGGCCGGCAGCCGACTGGACGCCGATCCCCGCGTGAGCGCCGAGGCCCGGGCCGCGGTGAAGGCACAGCTCGACCGCGCGGTGGCCGAGGTGGACCAGCGCCGCGCCCTGGAGTCCCTCGTGATTCTCGCGGACACCGACGAGTACCAGATCTGGCAACTCCCCCGCACCGCCCCCGCACGAGTGGTCCTGAGCGACAGCTACCTGACCCGCAACCTCGTGGCGGCCAAGGCCGGGGCCCAGCTGTTCTGGGTGCTCGCCCTGTCCGCGGAGCACGCCTCCCTCTTCTCGGGCACGAACGACGGACTGCGCCCCGAGGAGCGCGACGGCTTCCCGCTCACCGCCCCGCACGAGGAGCCCAACCCGCAGCGCGAGGAGCGGATCGGCGACACCCCGAGCACCTACAGCAGCGAGGACGCGCGCAACTTCCTGCGCACGGTCGACGAGAAGCTGCGCGCGGTCCTGGCGGCGGACCCGCGCCCGCTGTTCGTGGTCGGGCTCCCGCCCGCCCTCGCCCTGCTCGACGAGGTGGGCGAGAGCGCGAAGTCCGCCGTCGGGAGGGTCGCGAAGGGCACGACCGCGGACACGACCGCGCCCGAGCTCCTCAGGGAGCTGGAACCGGCCCTGGCCGACCGGCACCGGCAGGCGGCCGCCCGCATCCGGGAAAGGCTCGACAACGCCCACAGCAGCCGATCGTTCGCGGGCGGGCTCGACGAGGTGTGGCAGGCCGTACGGGAGGGACGGGCCGGCCTGCTGGCGGTCGAGGAGCACTTCGAGCAGACGGTCAGGGTCACCGACGGGCACCTGGAGCCGGTGGGCGCCGACGTCACCCCGGCCGCGGACGGCCAGGTGCGCGAGGACATCGTCGACGAGCTCGTCGAAGCGGCGCTGGACAACGGCTGCGAGGTGGCCTTCGTCGCCGACGGCTCCCTCACGGGCCACGGCCGGCTCGCGGCGGTCCTTCGCTTCTGACCGCGTGTCCCTACGTGAGGATTATGTGAATGATGTCTAGGTTTGGCGCTCCGAAGTCGATCTCACCTCGTTGATCTCGCCGATCACGTCGTGCACGAAGGAGAGCCATTCATGGACCGATTCAGGCGCGCTTCGGCGGCAGCCCTGCTCACGGCGGTGGTACTGGCCGGCGCGGTGGGCGGGGCAGCGGCGTCGTCCGGTGTCCCCGCGCCGCCGTCCGGGGAGCGCGCTCAGGACCTGGCCTCCCGGCCGGCCCTCTCCGCCCACGCGACCGCACACACCGTCGCGGCCTGGGAGGAGTTCCGCATCCACGGCTCCGCCCGCAACGTCGGTTCCGGCACCCCCGTCACCCTGCAGCAGAAGCAGGGCACGCGCTGGGTGT
This sequence comes from Streptomyces sp. NPDC055962, assembly GCF_042270185.1. NCBI lineage: Bacteria > Bacillati > Actinomycetota > Actinomycetes > Kitasatosporales > Streptomycetaceae > Streptomyces > Streptomyces sp. NPDC055962. Next base: position 109,392 of record NZ_JBHJYN010000006.1, on the reverse strand, counting down.
CGCTGCCCGCCACGATGAAGACCCTCCGCAGCGGTGAGTACAGCCTGCGCGTGAAGCTGGGCATGAAGGGCGAGAACGCCCTCCGGATCGTCGGCGGCGGGGCCGTGTCGCCGGTCGTGCGCACGATCGTGAGCTGAACGTCCCGGACGCACCGCGGCCGGCCTGCTGCCTCGCAGGCCGGCCGCGGTGCGTCCGGGAGGGAACCGGTCAGCCTTCCCAGGCCCAGTCGGCCACCTCGGGCAGGTCCGTACCGTGCTCCCTGATCCAGGCGTGATGACGGGTGCGGGCATCCGCCATCGCCTGCCGCACCGCCACGGCGCGGACCCCCAGACCGGGCACCCGGTCGACCACGTCCATGACCAGCCGGTAGCGGTCCAGGTCGTTGCGGACCACCATGTCGAAGGGCGTGGTGGTGGTCCCCTCCTCCTTGTAGCCCCGGACGTGGAGGTGGTCGTGGACCGCGCGCCGGTAGGCGAGCCGGTGCACCAGCCAGGGATAGCCGTGGTAGGCGAAGATCACCGGCTTGTCCCGCGTGAACACGGAGTCGAACTCCGCGTCCGGCATGCCGTGCGGGTGCTCCTCGTGCGGCAGCAGCCGGGTCATGTCGACGACGTTGACCACGCGCACGGCCAGCTCCGGGAGGTGACGCCGCAGCAGCCCGGCCGCCGCCATCGTCTCCAGCGTGGGTACGTCCCCGGCGCACGCGAGCACGACGTCGGGCTCACGGCTGCCGTCCTCGGTGCCGGCCCACTCCCACACCCCGGCACCCCGGGCACAGTGCGCGCGTGCCTCGTCGAGCGTGAGCCAGTCGAAGCCCGGCTGCTTGCCGGCGACGATCACATTGACGTAGTCGCGGCTGCGCAGCACGTGGTCGGCGGTGGACAGCAGCGTGTTGGTGTCCGGCGGCAGATAGACCCGGACGACCTCCGGGCTCTTGTTGAGGATGTGGTCGACGAACCCGGGGTCCTGGTGCGAGAAGCCGTTGTGGTCCTGACGCCAGACGTGCGAGGTGAGCAGGTAGTTCAGCGAGGCGACGGGCGCCCGCCAGTGCAGCCGGCGCGAGGTGCGCAGCCACTTGATGTGCTGGTTGACCATGGAGTCGACGATGTGGGCGAAGGCCTCGTACGAGGAGAACAGGCCGTGCCGTCCGGTGAGGAGGTACCCCTCCAGCCATCCCTGGCAGAGGTGTTCGGAGAGGACCTCCATCACCCGGCCGTCGCGGGCCAGGTGCTCGTCCGTCGGGAGGACCTCCGCCTGCCATGCCTTGCCGGTCGCCCCGTAGAGCGCGCCCAGGCGGTTGGACTCGGTCTCGTCGGGGCCCACGACCCGGAAGTCCCTCCGTCCGGCGGTGGCCGCCATGACGTCCTGGAGCAGCCCGCCCAGGATCCGGGTGGGTTCGTGCAGGACCGTCCCCGGCCTGTCGACCCGCACTGCGTGGCGCTCCAGGGGAGGGAGCGGCAGGTCCCGCAGGAGCAGCCCGCCGTTGGCGTACGGCGTCGAGCCGAGCCGGGCCGGACCCTCGGGGACGTACTCCAGCACCTGCGCGGTGGGCCGTCCGTCTGCGTCGAAGAGTTCACCGGGCCGGTAGGACCGCATCCACTCCTCGAGCTGGCGCAGGTGGTCGGGGTTGTCCCGGACGCCGGGCAGCGGGACCTGGTGGGCGCGCCAGGTGTTCTCGACGGGCAGTCCGTCGACCTCCTCGGGACCGGTCCAGCCCTTGGGGGTGCGCAGCACGATCATCGGCCAGCGGGGACGCGCGGACGCGCCGCCTGAGCGGGCCGCGCTCTGGTACTCCCCGATGCGGTCCAGGGCGAGGTCCAGGGCGGCGGCCATGGCGCGGTGGACGGCTGCGGGCTCGTCCCCCTCGACGTGGATCGGGTCGTGGCCGTATCCGCGCAGGAGCGCGTCGAGTTCGTCATCGGGCAGCCGTGCGAGCACCGTCGGGTTCGCGATCTTGTATCCGTTGAGATGGAGGATCGGGAGTACGGCGCCGTCGTGCACGGGATCGAGGAACTTGTTGGAGTGCCAGGACGCGGCGAGCGGCCCGGTCTCCGCCTCGCCGTCCCCGACGACGCAGGCGACGAGGAGGTCCGGGTGGTCGAAGGCCGCGCCGTAGGCATGGGTGAGCGCGTAGCCCAGCTCGCCGCCCTCGTGGATGGACCCGGGGGTCTCCGGGGCGACGTGGCTGGGCACGCCGCCGGGGAAGGAGAACTGCTTGAACAGGGCGCCCATGCCGGCGCGGTCGCGGCCGACATCGGGATACGTCTCCGCGTAGCTGCCCTCCAGCCAGGAGTTGGCGAGGACGGCGGGGCCGCCGTGGCCGGGCCCCCAGACGCAGAGCGCCTGCCGGTTCCGTTCCTTGATCACCCGGTTGAGATGGGTGTGGACCAGGTTCAGCCCGGGTGAGGTGCCCCAGTGGCCGAGCAGCCGGGGCTTGATGTGTCCGGGGGCAAGCGGCTCCTCCAGGAGCGGGTTGGCCATCAGGTAGATCTGGCCGACCGCCAGGTAGTTGGCGGCCCGCCAGTGCGCGTCGAGCGCCGCGACCTCGGTGTCGGTCAGCGTGGACGGGGCGGGCGGGGTGCGGGCGTCGGTCATGGGGCGTCTCCTGGGCGGGGCTCAGCGTGCGTCCGGGTCGGGGCCGTACCAGACGGTGGTGGCGTTGCAGAACTCGCGGATGCCGTGGCCCGCCAGTTCCCGCCCGTAGCCGGAGCGCTTCACCCCGCCGAACGGCAGCGCGGGGTGGGAGGCCGTCATGCCGTTGAAGAAGACTCCGCCGGCCTCCAGGTCGCGTACGCAGCGGTCCATCTCTCCCTGGTCACGCGTCCAGACGTTGGAGCTGAGCCCGAAGGGGGTGTCGTTGGCCAGTTCCACGGCCTCGTCCAGGTCCGCGACCCGGTAGAGCGTCGCCACCGGGCCGAAGGTCTCCTCGCGGTGGATGCGCATGCCGGGGGTGATCCCGGTGAGCACGGTGGGCTCGTAGAACCAGCCGCGGTCCAGCCCCTCGGGCCGGCCGCCGCCGCACAGCGCGGTGGCGCCCTCGGCGAGGGCGTCGTCGACGAGCTCCTCCAGGTCGGCTCGGCCCTGTTCGCTGGAGAGCGGTCCCACGTCGGTGGACTCCTCCAGCGGGTCGCCGACGGCGAGGGCGCGCATCCCCGCGGTGAACCGTTCGGCGAACGCGTCGTACACGTCCGTGTGGACGATGAAGCGCTTGGCCGCGATGCAGGACTGGCCGTTGTTCTGGACGCGGGCGGTCACGGCGGTCGCGGCGGCCTTCTCGACGTCGGCCGAGGGCAGCACGAGGTAGGGGTCGCTGCCGCCGAGTTCCAGCACGGTCTTCTTCACCTCGTCACCGGCGACGGAGGCGACGGCGCGGCCGGCCGGTTCGCTGCCGGTGAGTGTCGCCGCGGCGACGCGGGGGTCGCGCAGGACCGCCTCCACGGCGCCCGAGCCGATGAGGAGCGTCTGGAAGCAGCCGGCGGGGAATCCGGCCCTCGTGAAGAGGTCCTCGATGTAGAGGGCCGTCTGCGGCACGTTCGACGCGTGCTTGAGCAGGCCGGTGTTGCCCGCCATGAGGGCGGGCGCGGCGAAGCGCATGACCTGCCAGAGCGGGAAGTTCCACGGCATCACGGCGAGGACGACGCCGAGCGGCCGGTAGTGGACCCGGGCCCGCGCGGCGCCGGAGTCCTTCACGTCGGTGTCGTCGGGGTGCTCGTCCGCGAGCAGGCGTTCGGCGTTGGCGGCGTACCAGCGCATCGCCTTGGCGCACTTGGCGGCCTCGGCGCGGGCCGCCTTGACCGGCTTGCCCATCTCGGTGGTCATGGTGCGGGCGATGTCCTGCTGGTCCTCGTCGAGGAGGTCGGCCGCACGGTTCAGCAGGCGGGCCCGCTCGGCGAAGCCGGTGGTGCGGTGGTCGCGGAACGCCCGGTGCGCGGCGGCGAGCCTGCGCTCGGTCTCCTGCTCGTCCAGGGCGTCGAATGTCCTGAGTGTCTCGCCGTTCGCGGGGTTGACCGTCGCGATGGGCATGGCAGTGCCTCCTTGCTCTGTTGTCCGACCGTCCCGCGCCCTGGGGCGGCGCGCGACTCGGGCCCCCACGCACACGTACCCGGCCGGAGCGGATCATGCGTGCCGGGAGCACGCCGTCCGCACCGGCCGGGCCGTCACCGGGCCGTGCTCACACCAGTTCGGCCACCGGCGTGGTCCCGCCGGTCCTCGCGCCGTCCTGGGCCGGGCCTCCGAGGAACGTGAGGCCGCCGGGGAGCGGCGTACGCGGCAGCAGTCCCGTGGTGCAGGGAGCCTCGGCGTAGCGCGTGAACCACACGACCTTGCCGTCGGCGGTGCGGCAGGTGCCCCAGCTGTCGCTGAGGGCCATGACGCGGCTCAGGCCGCCGCCACCGCCGTCGAGGAGCCGGGGCATCCGGGAGTCGTCGTCGGCCACGGACACCGTCAGGTGCCGGCCGTTCCAGCGGAGTTCGACGACACAGTGCTGGTCGTCGCCGACGTGTCGCTGGACGTTCGTCAGGAGCTCTTCCGCCGCCCGGCACACCGGCCGGACGTGCAGGTCGAGACTCCAGTGACGAAGGTGTGCGGCGACTATGCGCCGCAGCTGGGAAATGCGCTCTGCCGACACCTGCAGTTCGACCAGATAGTGCCGGTCGAGTGGAACGGTCATCGTCGAGGCTCCTCACTGCGAGGGCTCACGTGCTTCACCCCGTCTGAACCAACGACCCCCGAACACGAAGCGTGAGCAGTAATCACTTCTGGGTCACTCATCAGGGTGACCCCGGGGGGCCGGTTGCGCAACCGAGGGGCACGGCCACGGGGTGTCACGGCAGGTAGGGCAGCAGCCGGTCGGGGGTGAGGGGCAGTTCGCGCAGCCGGGCGCCGGTGGCGTGGCGTACGGCGTTCCCGATCGCGGCCGCGGTCCCCACGATGCCGATCTCGCCGATGCCCTTGCTGCCCATCGGATTGAGGTGCGGGTCGTCCTCGTCGATCCAGTGCGCCTGGATGTCGGGGACGTCCGCGCAGGACGGCACGTGGTACGAGGCCAGGTCGCTCTCGGTGAAGTCGCCGAAGGCCGGGTCCATGGTGCTGCTCTCGGTGAGGGCCATGCCGAGGCCCATCACCATGCCCCCGATGAACTGGGAGCGCGCCGTACGGGAGTTGAGGATGCGTCCGGCGGCGTACACGCCGAGCAGCCTGCGCACGCGCACCTCACCGGTGAGGGAGTCGACGGCCACCTCGGCGAAGTGCGCGCCGAAGGCGTGCCGGGAGTACGGGGACTCCTGCGCGGTCTCCTCCCCGGTGTCGGCGGTGACGGTGAGGCCCTCCGGCGGGAGCGGTCCCGTGTGCGCGGCGATCCGCCGCACCAGTCCGGTGGCCGCCTTGTGGACGGCGGAGCCCCAGGAGGCGGTGCCCGACGAGCCGCCCGCGACGGACGCGGTGGGCAGGTCGCTGCTGCCGATGTCGACCCGTACGTTCTCGGGGGCCGTTCCCAGGACCGAGGCGGCGATCTGCGCCAGGACGGTGCGGGCGCCGGTGCCGATGTCGGTGGCGTTCACCCCGACGCGGTACGAACCGTCCGCCGCGGCGTGCGCGGACGCCGCCGACTTCGAGACGAGCACGGGGTACGTGGCCGACGCGACCCCGGTGCCGAGCAGCCAGGGGCCCTCCTGCCGGGTGGCGGGCTGCGGGTCCCGGCCGGACCAGCCGAAGAGCCGTGCGCCCTCGGTCAGGCACGCCGCGAGGTTGCGGCTGCTGAACGGGCGCCCGCTGTCGGGTTCGGCCTGAGGTTCGTTGCGCAGGCGCAGTTCGACCGGGTCGATCCCGAGGGCGCACGCCAGTTCGTCCATGGCCGACTCCAGGGCGTACATGCCCGAGGCCTCCCCCGGTGCGCGCATCCACGACGGGCTGGGCACGTCGAGGGCCGCGACCCGGTGCTCCGTACGGCTGTGGGGCGAGGCGTACATGATGCGGGCGGGTACGGCGGCCTGCTCGACGAACTCCTTGATGCGGGAGGTGTGCGTGACGATCTCGTGGGAGACGCTCGACAGGACGCCGTCCCGGCCGGCGCCCAGCCGCACGCGCTGCAGTGTGGGTGCGCGGTGCCCGACGATCGCCGCCATGTACCGCCGGGGCAGGGCGAGCTGGACCGGGAGCCCGGTGTGCCGCGCCGCCATGGCGGCGAGGACGGACTGGGGACGCGGAGTGCCCTTGGAGCCGAAGCCGCCGCCGACGTGCTCGGAGACGACGGTGACGCGGTCCCGGTCGATGCCGAGGGCCTGGGCGAGGCTGTTGCGTACGGCGGTCGAACCCTGGCTGGAGTCGTGGACGGTCAGGCGCCCGTCGTCCCACCGGGCAGTGGAGGCGTGCGGTTCCATGGGGTGGTTGTGCAGCGCCCGCATGGTGTAGACGGCGTCGATGCCCACGGGAGCGGCCTCGAACGCGCGCATCGCGTCACCGCGTTCGCGCAGCCCCGGGTGGCCGCCGTTGGCCTCCTCGGGCGTGTAGAGGCCGGGGTGGTCGCCGGTGAGGACGACGTCGTGGCCGGTGGTGGCGTACTCCACGTGCACGGCCGCCGCCCCGGCCCGCGCGGACTCCGATGTCCCGGCCAGGACGAGGGCGACGGGCCAGCCCCGGTGCGGCACCCGGTCGTCCTGGAGGAGGGCGAGGATCGGGTCGTCGGGCTCCTCCAGCCGCGGCGCGTTGTCATGGGTCAGGACGGTGTGCACCCCCGGCACGGCGAGGGCGTCGGCGGTGCGGATCGCGGTGACGCGCCCGCTCGCGACGGTGGCGGGGACGATCCAGCCGTACAGACAGCCGGGCGTGGTGTGTTCCGCGGCGTAGCGGGCGGTGCCGGTGACCTTGTCCCGGCCCTCGCGGCGGACGACGGGCGCGCCGAGCGCCCAGGGGGTCTCGCTCATGACGGAAGTCCTCGGTTCTGGTGCGGGTCAGGCGGATGCGGGCCGGTCGTTGAGTTCGGTGAGGGCGCCGACGGCCAGCCGGCGGGCCAGGTCCACCTTGAAGCCGTTGTCGCGCAGGGGCCTCGCGGCCGCGAGTTCGGCCTCCACCGCGCGCGCGAAGGCGTCCTCGGTGGCGTGGGCCCCGCGCAGCACGTCCTCGGCCACCCGGGCGCGCCAAGGCCGGTGCGCGAGCCCGCCGAAGGCGAGCGCGACCCGGTCGACGCGGCCGTCGCGCACGCTGAGCACGACTGCGACGGAGGCCAGGGCGAAGGCGTACGAGGCGCGGTCCCGGGCCTTCCGGTACAGCGAGACGGCGCCTGCGGGAGGCGGTGGCAGCACCACTTCGGTGATCAGCTCGCCGGGGCGGATCACCGTGTCCTGGTCGGGGTTGTCGCCGGGCAGCCGGTGGAAGTCGGTCACGGGCACGGTCCGCTCCCCCTCGGGTCCGTGCAGCTGCACGGTGGCGTCGAGCGCGGCCAGGGCGACCGCCATGTCCGAGGGGTTGGTGGCCACGCAGTCCGGGGAGTGGCCGAGCACCGCGAGGTCGCGGTGGGCGCCCTCGCGGGCCGGGCAGCCCGAGCCGGGTGACCGCTTGTTGCAGGGCTTGGAGATGTCCTGGAAGTACGGGCACCGGGTGCGCTGGAGCAGATTCCCGCCGGTGGTGGCGGTGTTGCGGAGCTGCCCCGAGGCACCGGCCAGCAGGGCCTGCGTGAGGGCGGGGTAGGTGCTCCGCACGTCGGGGTGCGCCGCGAGGTCGCTGTTGCGCACGGTCGCCCCGATCCGCAGGCCGCCGTCGTCCGTCCGCGCCACCCGGTCCAGGGGCAGACGGCTGACGTCGATGAGCAGGGCCGGCGACTCCACCCCGAGTTTCATCAGGTCGACGAGGTTGGTCCCGCCTCCCAGGAACCGGGCGCCGGGGTGTCCGGCACCCGCGCGGACGGCTTCGGCCACGGAGCCGGGGCGCAGATAGGCGAAGGGTTTCACGGGGCCACGTCCTCGATCGCCTCGACGATGTGCGGGTAGGCGCCGCACCGGCAGAGGTTGCCGCTCATCCGCTCCCTGATCTCCTCCGCGCCGAGCGGGGCCGGCCCGTCGGCGGTGAGAGCCCCCGGCGGTGTGACGTGGGAGGGGAAGCCGTCCTCGGCCTCACCGAGCATGCCGACGGCGGAGCAGATCTGCCCGGGGGTGCAGTAGCCGCACTGGAGCGCGTCCCGCTCCAGGAAGGCGGCCTGCACGGGGTGCAGCCCGTCGCCCTCGGCCAGTCCTTCGACGGTGGTGACGTGGGCGCCCTGCTGCGCGACGGCGAGCAGGAGGCAGCTGTTGGCGCGCCGGCCGTCGACGAGGACGGTGCACGCCCCGCACTGTCCGTGGTCGCAGCCCTTCTTGGCGCCGGTGAGTCCGAGGTGCTCGCGCAGCGCGTCCAGCACGGTGGTGCGGTGATCGAGCGTCAGTGTCCGTGCGGTGCCGTTGACGTGGAGCGTGAAGGTGGAACGGTCGTCAGGGAGCGGCGCGGGCGCCGCCCCCTCGTCGACGGTCCCCGGGGTGGCATTCATGTGCGCGTACCTTCCGGGAGGGGTGGTGCGGTCGTCAGGAGGGACGGTGGCTCTCCAGCCGCAGGCGGATCTCCTGTTCCTGGTCGCCCGCCGCCGTTCCGACGAGCCGGACGGTGAACGCGTCCGCCAGGTGCTTGCGGAGGCGGTCGACCGCCCAGTAGCCGCCCTGCGCCTCGACCATCACCGGCGCGGAGAGCTGAGCGGGCCCGGGAGCGGTCTTCGCCTCGGAGACGTCGACGGTCGCCGTCCACACGGTGGGGCGGGTGTCCGAGGCGTCCTCGGGCGTGTCGCTCGCCGGACGGTCGGAGAGGAACGAACGGCGCAGTACGTCGAACACCGTGCGCGCGTCCTCCTTCGGGCAGCCGGTCACCGCCACCACGACGTCGCCGCTCTCCTGGTGCTCCTGCGTCTGCTCCTGCGTGCTGTTCACCCTGGTATTCCTTTCACTGGGGACGCCCGAGCGCTGCCCGGTGCCCTCCCGCTGGGGCCGATCGTGTGACGGGGGGCCTTCCTCAGGAGCGAGGACCCCGGAGACTGGGCGGACGGAGATCCCTCGGGAGGTGCGCATCAGCGGTCCTCCCGGGACGTCACCGACGGCACGCGGGGGCGCGCCGCCACGGCCCGTGTCTCCCGCGCCACCGGGGTCTCTCCCTCTGCCCGGAGACCGCCGCCGGGCTCCTTCCGGTGCTCCGGGCGGAGTTCCTGATCCCATCGCGTTCCCTCCAGCAGTCCGGGGACTCTCTCAAGGCTCACCCCACGGCCCCGTGTCGGCGACACGAGCGGCGGCCGGGAAACGGGCAGGTCCGCGAACGCTCGCGTACCCGGCCCACGCCGGGGAAACATGGGGCCGGCGCCGGTTCACATCGCACTGTCCGGAGAGAAATGAACCATGTGAAACGCTTTTACCGTGACGTCCTCATAAAACATGAATTCGTGTCAGCGGCTGTCTGTGATCGATTCCGCGGGGTATGCGCCAAGCATGGACGTAACAAACGGAGCAAGGGACTCGCTCGCCGTCATCCTGGCCGACGACGGACCGGGCGCGGTGGGTGTGATCGTCGGCATCGCCGGTCTTGCCGTGGTGATCCTGCTGATCGGTGGCTTCTGGTTCGGGATGCGGCGCCGGGACAAGGAGTCACCGCCCCCGCGCCCCGAGGAGCAGCCGCCGCGTCCGGACCACCGGACGGAGATCCAGGAGAGCGGCAGGCACCACCCGGACCGCTTCCCCGAGGACGGCCGGGCGATGACCCCGTACGAACTCAGCGACCGCGGTAACGAGGTGATCCCGCCGCAGGAGGACGACGACCGGCGTGACTGACGCCCGGAGCGCACCGCCCGCCGTGCCCGGGCCGTTCCCGTCCCACCGTCGATCGGAGGATCATGAAACCGGGGGGCATATGAACCAGCCGGAGTCCGACCGCAGGACCCGTGTCACCGTCCTGGTCGCTCTCGCGGCCAATCTCGTGATCGCGGCGGCGAAGACCGTGGGCGGGCTCCTCTCGGGGTCCCCCGCCCTCCTGTCCGAGGCCGCCCACTCGGTGGCGGACAGCGTGAACGAGGTCTTCCTGCTGGCCGCCCTGCGGCGCAGTCACCGTCCTCCCGACGCCCGCCATCCCTTCGGGTACGGCAAGGAGCGCTACTTCTGGTCGCTGCTCGCCGCCGTCGGCATCTTCGTGGTCGGCGGCTGCTTCTCGTTCTTCCAGGGCTTCGAGGCGCTGGGCAGCGACGAGCAGGAGTCACCCGAGGGGTACACGGTCGGCCTGATCGTCCTCGGTGTGGCCTTCCTCGCCGAGGGCGGCTCGCTCGTCCGGGCGCTTCTCCAGCTCCGCCGGGAGAAGGGCGCGGCCCGTGACCCGGCGTTGCGCACGGTGATCGCCGAGGACAGCACGGCCGTGCTGGGTGTGCTGCTGGCCATGGCGGGGATGGTGCTGCACCTGGTCACGGGAGACGTCGTGTGGGAGGGCTCGGCCTCCCTGGGGATCGGTCTGCTGCTGGTCTACGTCGCCTTCCGGCTCGGCAAGGACGCCCGCGACCGGCTGATCGGGGAGTCCGCGGACCCGGATCTGCGCCAGGGGGTGGAGGAGTTCCTCACCTCCCAGGACGAGATCGACAACGTCGCTGCCCTGTTCACCATGGGTCTGGGCCTCGACTCCGTGCTGGTGGCGGCCCGGGTCGACCTCGCGCCCGGCATCGACAGCGAAGAGGTCGAGCGGGTGTCCGTACGGATCAAGCGGTCGATCGCCCGGAGCTGGCCGGAGGCAGAGCACGTGTTCCTCGACATCACGAACGCGCCGCCGAGGGGCGGGGTGTGATCGCGGCTTCCGCGTGTTGCGGGAGTCGCCGACGCGCATGAGGCTGGTCCTGGCCCCGCGGCACCGAAGAAGTCATGCCGCAGAACGACGAAGGCAGTGGGACCATGACTACTGGCGATCCGCGGACCGCGCCGGAACCGGCGGTGCTGAGCGGTGCGAGCGCCCCGTGCTGGGTCCACCTGGTGACCCGCGACCTGGATGACGCGCAGCGCTTCTACGGCGCCGTTCTCGGCTGGACCTTCCGCCCCGGCCCCTTGGGCCGGGAGTTCGTGATGGCCCGCTCCGAGGGCGTGCCCGTCGCGGGTATCGGCGCGGTGGCGTCCGCCTACCAGGTGGCCGTCGCCTGGATGCCGTACTTCTCGGTCCTGGACGCGGACGTCGTCTCCGACCGCATCCGCGAGCGCAGCGGGACCGTGGGCGTGGGCCCGCTGACCGTCGGGCAGGGGCGCGCCGTCCTGGCTGCCGACCGGGACGGCGCGTCCTTCGGCGTCTGGGAGTGGACGGGCCGCGCGGCCACCCTCGCCCCGTCCGGGAACCGGGCGCACGCCTGGCTCCGGCTGCGCACGAGGGACGCCTTCGACGCCGCGATCTTCTACGGCGAGGTCCTCGGCTGGGAGAGCGGGGAGCCCGGCGGGTGCGAGGTGGCCTACGTCAAGGAGGAGGTCCTCGTGCGCTGCAACGGGCGTCCTCTGGCCCGGATCAGTTCCGGCGCCGTGGAAGCCGCGCCGGACCCGCAGGTGCGGCCGCACTGGCAGGTCCAGTTCCCGGTGGCCGACGTGGGCGCGACGGTCCTCGCCGCGGAAGGGAACGGAGGGACCCTCATGGAGCGGCGCGACGTGCAGCACGGGAGCGAGGCGACGCTCCGGGACCCGGACGGCGGACTCTTCACCGTGACGGACGTACGCAGCCCGGAGGACGCCGACGAGGACTGACGGCCGGGCGACGGGGACCGGCGGTCAGGAGCGCGGGGAGCGGTCGTCCGCCGCCCCGTCGTCCTCCCCGGGCCGGCGGCCGTCGTCCCGGGCGATGGCCCACAGCGGGAAAACGAACCAGCAGACCAGGAACCACAGGGCCATGACGCCGACCAGCCACAGCGCCACCACGTTGTGCAGCGCCACCCGCAGGATGAGCAGCAGCGTGCTGCACATGGTGCAGAAGAGAAGGCCGAGCCCCAGCTTGGTCAGGCGGGAGGCCCAGGAGACCGTCCGGGGCTTCATCCTGCGGCCTGTGAGCAGCCGGTGGTACGACACGGGCCCGATCAGCGCGGCCGCGGTGGCCGAGCCGAGCATGACGGTCACGACGTAGATGTTCCGGTCGACGGTGGAGAGGTCGGCGAAGCGGGGCTGGAAGACCACCGCGAGCAGGAAGCCGAACAGGATCTGGACCCCGGTCTGCGCGACGCGGAGTTCCTGCAGCAGTTCGCCCCACTGCCGGTCCGCACGCTCCTCCTCGGTCTCCTGCCGCCCGCTGAGCGGGTTGGTCCCCGCACCGTCTCTGCCGTTCCCACCGTCGCCCGTGGGTATCTGACCCATCGCTGCCTCCCCCACCTCGTAGAGGTGGTACTGGTGCCCCGCGATGCCGTCGTGAATCCTGTGGCGTCCGCGCGTCCGCGGGTAGCCGCGGGGCGGCGCGCCCGCCGGTGCTCTCCATGGTGGCAGTCGTCGGGGAATCCACCACAGCAGCGGCCCGGAGGGGCGGGAGCGGCCCTCGGCCATGGGCCATGGCCTCGACGCACCGTGACAACTCGCCTAGGATCGACGTACGGCATCGCGCGTCGGTCACCGTCCGGGTGAGGCGTGGAGGTAGCCCGTGAGATGCCCGTTGGAGGCATTCCACAGTGTCAGTCGAGTTGAACCACACGATCGTTCATTGCCGGGACAACAGGGAGTCCGCCGAGTTCCTGGCGAATCTCCTGGGCCTCACCGTCGGAACGGAGTGGGGCCCCTTCATCCCGGTCGTCCTCGCGAACAGCGTCACGCTGGACTTCGCGACCGTTCCCGCCGAGTCGATCACCGCGCAGCACTACGCGTTCCTCGTCTCCGAGGCGGAGTTCGACGTCGCCTTCGAGCGGATCCGGGCGCAGGGGATCGCCTACTACGCGGATCCCCACCGGAAGCACCCCGGCGAGATCAACCACAACGACGGCGGGCGCGGGGTGTACTTCCCCGACCCGAGCGGTCACGGGATGGAGCTCATCACCCGGCCGTAGGGCGGCTGGTCGTAACGGTCCCCGGCGCTCCCGCGTACGGCCCGGCAGGCATCCTGCCGGGCCGTACGGCTCAGGGGGTCCCGTCGACCGGGAGGACCAGTTCGGGCCGGTCCCACATCACGGCGGGAGGGCGGGCCGCGACGGTGCCGGTGCGTTCGGCGCCCACGGCACGGTAGAAGCCCTCGGCCGGCGGGTGCGCGACCACGCGTACGGAGTCCAGGCCTGCGCGGCGTGCCTCCTCGCGCAGATGCGCGACGAGCAGCCGTCCGATGCCCCGGCCCTGCGCGTCGTCGGCGACGAACATGAGGTCGAGTTCCGGCGGGGACAGCACGAGAGCGTAGAACCCGAGCACCCGGCCGTCGTCGTCGACGGCCACGTACACGGCGTGGGCCTCGACGTAGTCCGGGCCGACCCTGTAGCCCTCCACCATGGGCGCGTAGGGGCCCTCGTAGGCACGCGACCCGGTGACCAGACGGGTGAGCCGCTTGGCGTCCCGCGCGACGGCCCGCCTGATCCGGACCCGGCCGCGCCGGCCCGTGACGCTCGATCTCATGAAGGGAGTATCACGCACACCGGTCGCGCACCTCACATCGCTCTCAGCGCCCGCGCCGCTCGGCGTGCCACTGACCCACGATCGCGTCGATGTCGAAGGGCGTGAGATTCAGCGGTGGCCCCGCCGGCGGTCCGGCCAAGGCCTCGCGGATCCTCTCGTTGACCCCGGTCAGGATGCGCCGGACCTCCGCCTCCGACCGTGGCCTGATCATGGTCCCGGGGAGGCGTTCGCTGGAGTTCGCCGGCGGCGGCGAGGGTCTGCACCATGGACTTCACGGTGGACAGCAACTCTTCGGTGGCGGGTGGCGGGCGGTGAGGTCCATCGCGGAGCACGCGCCGTCGTGCATGCGCAGGGCGAGACGGTCACGGTGGAAGACGTCGAGCACGTCGAGGATGTGGCCGGTGCCTCGTACGAGGCGGAACATCTCGGAGATGTGCACGGTGTCGCCCGGCCTCGCGCAGGTGAGTGGCTCGCTGAACTTCGGCCGCTGGACGGGTGGAGGTGCCCGGGTCCTCCTCGAAGACGACCGGGTCCTCAATCCCGGCCTCGTCACGGACGAGGTTCCGCCGGGCGGTCGACTGCTGGTCTGTCGAGACCCGCTCGTAGACCAGGTTCGCCACCGAGGGGCCCCTTCCTTACGGAGGATGGGACCTCATCTGTCGTCAAACCCTGTCAGCAGTCACCATCGGATCTGACGGGGTTCGCGCCGCCGCGAACCCCCGGACTGCGCGGGTCCATCGGGCACGTCGGCCGCCTGTCGGCAAACGATTGTTTGACGGCAGGCGGCCGGTTCAGGTGACCGCGCCTGCGGCGCTGGTGAAACACGGCCCCGGCGCAGTGATGCGCCGGGGCTACCTGACCCCGCGGGGGCTGTGCGCAGTTGTGTCGGTGCGCGAAAGCTGGGGACCGAGACGTAGCGGCACCGCCCGGGAGCCGAACTACGGCGGCGTCGGCCAGCCGGCCGCCGGCTCCTCGTCGATGGTGATGACGAGCTTCCCGGTAACCCGGCCAGTTTCGGCGCGGGCATGCGCGGCGGGTAGTTCGGACAGTGGATAGGTCCGCTCCACGTGGACCTTGAGCTGTCCCGCGTCAACGAGGTCACGTACCACGTCGAGGGGCTGGGCCATCTGCGCCCCGCCCAGCCGGCGGTACTGCCGGCCCCGGCGGTCGGCGTCCTCCTCGGTCACGCCTGGGTCCAGTGCCGCGCCGAGCAGGAGGCCGCCGGGGCGGAGGCAGTCGAGGGAGCGTCGTCCGTACTCGCCGCCGACGAGGTCGAGGACGACGTCGACGTCGCGGACCACGCTCCGGAAGTCCACCCTGGTGTAGTCGATCGGTTCGTTCACCCCGAGGTCGCGGAGGAACGGGTGGTGCGCGGTCCGGGCCGTGCCGAAGACGTAGGCGCCTCGGTGCCGGGCGAACTGCGCCGCGAGGTGGCCGACACCGCCGGCCGCGGCGTGGATCAGGATCCGCTGCCCGACGCGCAGGGCTGCGTACTCGAAGACGGCGACGAGTGCAGTGCGCGCCGCGACCGGCAGCGCTGCCGCGCTTACATGGTCCACGGTCACGGGTTTGGTCGCCAGACTCGCCTCCGGCACTGAGACGTACTCGGCGTAGGTGCCGATGAAGTGGATGCCGTAGACCTCGTCACCGACCCGGAAACGGCCGCCCGGCTCGGCCTCGACAACGGTGCCGGAGAGGTCCGAGCCGAGCACCAACGGTGGCGGCCCGAGTTCCGGTACGAGTCCCCGACGGATCTTCGTCTCGCCGTAGTTCACCGAGGCCGCATGTACCCGGACCAGGGCGTGTCCGGATGCTCGTGCGGGTCGTGGAAGCCGGACCGTACGCAGCACCTGCGGTTCGCCGAACCGCTCCATGACACTGACGCGCATCAGGGCGGGGACGGATGCGGCGGCATCGGCCGCGCTCCCGGGTACGGCTGCCGTCACGGCCGCACCTCGCCGGCTTCGGCGGTGCTGCGATCCGGCGCCGCTGCGCTTCGGGGGTCGTCACCGTCCGGGACGGCATCGGCGGTGTGCTCGGCTCCGGCACCACCGGCGGTGCCCTGGCCCCGGAGACCGTTGACCACCAGCCCGACGGTGGCGATGGCGATGGTGATGGCCGCGACGGCGGGTAGGGCACCGGCCTGCCAGTTGTCGAGTACCGCCCCGCCGAGCGTCGCCCCGGTGGCGATCCCGAGGTTGAGCACGGTGATGCCGATCGCTCCGGAGGTAGCCTCCCGGCCGGGGGAGGCGATCCGCAGCAGGTGCATCTGGAAGACCGGCGGCAGCAACCCGATGAGTACACCCCAGCCGGCGATCACCACGACTGCCACGGCGAGATGGAGATCGAGTAGGAGCAGTGAGGCGGCGCTGCCGGCGAAGGCTGCACTGACCCAGCCGAGCGCCTGCCGTGGGAACCGGTCAGAGAGCGATCCGGCCCCGAGGGTTCCGACCACTCCGGCTGCCCCGAAGACGAACAGCAGTATGCCGCTGGTGGCGTTGTCGTACCCGCCGAACTGTTGGAGCAGCGGCGCGATGTAGGTATAGAGCAGGAAATGGCCCGTGATGACGAGGCCTCCAGCCAGCGCGACGCCGAGCACGGTCCACAGCGCCGGGTCACGGCCTTCCTGCCGTACTGCCTGCTGGGGCGCGTCCGGCAGCGGCAGGGTACGGATGCCCAGGGCCGCCAGTGCGAGCAGCGCCGCCAACGCGGCGAAGGAGACCCGCCAGCCGAGCGCGGCGCCGACGGTGGCGCCCAGCGGAATGCCGACGATGCTGGCCATTGCGGGCCCGGCCAGCACGACCGAGACCGCCCGGCCGATCCGCGCCGGCGGGACGAGCGTGGCCACCGTCGGCACGAGCAGGGACCAGAAGAGGCCGTGCGCTGCGGCGGCGGTGATCCGGCCGGCGAGTGCCCATCCGTACGAGGGGGCGAGCGCGGTGCCGGTGGTCGCCAGGGCGAGCAGCAGCAGGATGACGAGGAAGAGCCGTCGGCGCGGTACCCGTGCGGTCAGCCGCGCCAGCGGGACGCTGGCGACGGCGATCGTCAGTGCCCAGGCGCCGACCAGTCCGCCGGCGGTCGCGGGCGTGATATCGAGGCCGTCGCTGAGCTGCAGCAGGAGGCTCGCGGGCAGCAGTTCGGTGGTGACAGTGGCGAAGGCCGCGCCGGAGAGGAGAAGTAGTGCTCGCCAGGGTAGCCGGGGCAGCGCTTCTACTGTGGGCCCGGAGGGTTGAGGTGTCATGGCCAGCACCGTAAAGTCTCTCATTCATGTGAGAGTCAAGGAGCGGTTCATGCGGATCGGCGAGCTGTCCAGGCGTACCCAGATTCCGATCCGGATGCTGCGGTACTACGAGGAGCGGGGGCTGCTGACACCGCAGCGCGCACCGAGCGGCTACCGGCACTACCAGGAGGCGGACGTCGAACAGGCAACGCTGGTGAGCAGCCTGGTCAGATCAGGACTGCCGACCAGGCTGATCCTGCCGCTGCTCCGCGACAAGCAGCTGAACCCGATGGACGGGGACGAACCAGACGACGGAGACGACGGAGACGACGACCTGGTCGCACTGTTCGCCGCCGAATTCGCCCGGCTCGACAGCCAGGTCAAGTGCCTGAGCTTCAGCCGGAACGCCGTACAGCAGCACCTGCGACGACTCCGCGCCACCCGGGTCAGACACACTCCAACGGGCACCTGAGCTGCCCGCCCGAACAGACCCAGACCCGGCTCAGCCGTCGATCGGCGGTACGGTCCGAGGGGCTATCGCCTCGTACCATCAAGTGCGGCAACCGCGAAGGGGTCTCCACCGGCGCGTTCGCCGTCACATTCCGGGACTGTGACCCGGCCGCCCCATCCCAGCAGTTCGCCTGGGAAGGGGGCGGAGCCGGCATCACCATGGCCCCTCTTCCGGTCGGCCCACCACGCTCGAACCGCCCGCCCCGAAGCACCGGAGGGTGCGACTGCTTCAGCCGCCCGAGGTGGAGGGCGCCGGTCTCGTCCGTTCCAGTGCGCGGGCGAACGCCGTACCCGTCGTCCGCGTCGGCGGCCGGCGCAGCCGCTCCAGTTCAGAGAACCGCGGGCCCTCCGGCGTCTTCGGCGTCTCCACCAGGTCGCCGGGCAGCGCGGGATCCACGCGGCGGGCGGCGCCCGCGACGGTGGCGTGCAGCCGCGCGTCCGCGACCGTCCGGACCTCCGGCACCTGCCGGGCCGGCACGCTCGCCCCCGGCAACAGCAACCGGTTGCGGCGCAGCCAGCCCACCGCATGGTCGAACAGCGCCTTCGGCCCCTCGGCATGGGTCCACGCCCGCCCGTGCAGGAACGTGCGGAACCGCCGTCCCCGCTCCGGGTCGTCGTACTCGTGCACGTCCCGGATCTCCCACGCGTGCTCGTACGCCGTCTTCGGCCGCTCGGTGTACCGCTTCACCACCGACGCGTCCTCGATGCCGAGCTGCGCGGCCAGGTGCTCGACCACCGGCCTGGGGGCATTGAGCGGGTCATCCGGGAGAAGCTGGCCGATGTAGCGCACGGTGCACATCTGGAGCGCGAAGCCCAGTTGATGGTGCGTGAAGTGTCGCAGCGCGATCAGATCCCGGTCGACGTCGTCCAGGAAAAAGAAGCGCTCCAGCTCGGGGCGGGTCGGCTCCTCGGCGGACTTCCCGTGCGCCTCAGCCCTGCTCGTCAGTCAGAAAGTCCACCGGCACGAGGCGGACCGTAGCCGGCACCGGCACCGGCCCGGCGATCTTTCCGCGCACCCCGGCGGAGTCTCCAGCCGGTGTGCTGGCCGACCATGATCGTTCTGAGCGCCAACGGCTGTACCGATGTTCCCCGAGGCCGGAACGGCGCGGGACGTCTCCTCCCGCGCCCTCCGCGGCCTTGCGCAGGGCGAGGGTGGGCGGGAGCGCCGACAGGCCCTCGCGTTCCGTCTTCGCCTTGATCCACCACATCGCGTCGTAGGGCTTCTCCAGGCCGGAAATCGGCTTGCCCGCACCCGGCAGGCCGGCGAAGGAGCCCTGCTCCTCGGCCTCGCGGATCTGCCGGTCCGCCCATGTCTCGAAGCTGACCCCTGCGGGTTTGCGCTCGGTCACGGCGTGCACCTCTCGCACCTCGTCCCGGGCCGCTCGGCGTCCGGCCGGACCCGTCCGCTTCGGCGCGCTCCAGGTTCCTGGGAGCTTCCCTGCCTTGAACGGTGCCGAGTGGGTACACGGCTGGTGCAGACAGCCCGGCCATACACCGAACCTGGCCCGACCCGGAAGGGGTTGACGAGAGTGGAACAGCACGACGCACCGACCGCGAACCGACGGGAGCGTCGCCCATGACGACCGTGGTGATCATCGTTGCCGTCGTCCTGGTGGCAGCGCTCGCCTTCTTCCTCCTCCGCGGCCGCAGTACCGGTGGACGAGGACTGCAGCGCCGCTTCGGACCCGAGTACGACCGCACGGTCGCCCGGCACGACGGCGACACGAAGGCGGCCGAGCACGAGCTCTCCGAGCGGGTGAAGCAGCACGGTTCCCTGTCCGAGCGGCCCCTGTCGGCGGAAGCCCGCGAGGGGTACGCCCGACGCTGGGCCGAGGTGCAGGAACAGTTCATCGACTCCCCCAGGGACGCGGTCGTCGCAGCGGACGCCCTCCTGGCGCAGCTGGCACGTGACCGGGGCTTCCCGGACGGCGACAGCTTCGAGGAGCAGACGGCCGCCCTCTCCGTCCACCACGCCCACCAGGTCGACGGCTACCGCAGGGTGCACACCGCCGTGCGCGGCCAGGGCGGAACCGAGGAGATGCGGAAGGCCCTGATCGAGTCCCGGGCGCTCTTCGACGTGCTCCTCGCGGACGCACCGGACGCATCGGCCGAGAAGGACCGACACGAGACGAAAGGCAGTGCGACAGCATGACCGACCGGATTGAGCACACGACCGACCAGACCTCCGCCAAGGAGCCGCGCCACAACGGCACTCCGGAGACCACGCCGTCGACGACGCCCGGAACGACGTCGGGCAGAACGCCTGGCGAGACACCGGGCAGGACGCCCGGAACGGCCTCGGACAGGACGTCCGCAGGGACAGCCGGCATCACCTCCGGGGACGGCAAGGACCTGAAGCCGAAGAGCGGCGGCCCCGACGACCTGAGCGTCCCGCCCGCCCCGCGCACGGCTCCCGCCCCGAAGGCGGCCGAGCGGACCGGTCGTCACGGGACCTCCGGCACCGAGGGCCCCCTGGTCTCCCGCGACCACCAGGACACGCTCTCGCAGCGTATGCAGCAGGCCGTCACGGACTTCGTCGAGAGCCCCCGCCGGGCCGTCGAGGAGGCGGACAGCACGTTCGACGAGATCGTGTCGGGCCTGACCGAAGCCCTCACGGAACGCAGGCGCGTCCTGCGCGCGAGCTGGCAGGAGCAGGACACCGAGGCCCAGACCGAGGAGCTGCGGATAGCGCTCCAGCGCTACCGCGACCTCAGTGAACAGCTGCTGAAGATCTGAGCCGTGCGGCGGCCGCCCGGCCCGGTACCACGTCCCCCGACGCGGTACCGGGCCGGTCCGCGTGCGGGGCCGTGGGACCCGTCCCGCGGGACGGGACCGTCAGGCCGGTACCGCCAGGTCGGCCCGCAGGCGCTCGGCCACGGCGGCAGGCAGGCGCAGCGCCTTGTCCAGGTATCCGTCAAGTCCGCCCCAGCGCTCGTCCATGGCGTCCAGTGCCGCCTCCAGGTACCGGGGCCTGGCCTCGATGACCGCGGAGGCGATGTCCGGGTCCCCGCCCTCGTCGAGGAAACGCCGTACGGCCGGGCCGTAGGCGGCGCGAACCGCCCGGTTCACGGCGAGGAACTCCGCGCGTACGACCTCGCGGGACGCGCCCGCCATCATCAGGAGCAGGGCGGTGGCCCAGCCCGTCCGGTCCTTGCCCGTCGCGCAGTGGAAGAGCAGCGGTCTCGCCCGTGGATCCGCGACCGTGTCCAGGAAGGCGCGGTAGGCAGCCGCCGCCCCCGGGGAGAGGACCATCCTCCGGTAGGTCTGCGCGAAGAGTTCCTCGGCCTTCCCTCCCCCGAGCAGGGCGGCTGCTCCGTCCGGGTCACTGAGCAGGGCCCGCAGCCGGGCCGGCGCCACACCCGGATCGTCACCGAGGACGTCGGCGACGAAGAGCCTGGCGCCCGCCGGAAGCCGGTCGGGCGCCCACTGGCGCTCCTCGGCGGTGCGCAGGTCGACCACGGTGCGGATGCCGAGCGCGGCCACCGCCATGTCGTGCTCGGCGAGATCGCTCAGCTGACCCGAGCGCAGGACGATCCCCTGTCTCAGGCGGCGGTGGCGGCCCAGGGCGATACCGCCCAGATCGCGCAGGTTGACAACGGTGGAGGCGGGGACGGCCCGGGCGGTCTGCACGATGAACTGCCTCTTTCCCGACAGACTGCAGGTCGGAATCAACGTCGCACGGCATGCGGATATCGACAAAGGGAACGGGAGGGACCGGAGTGCCGGCCGGCGGGGGTCAGTCGGCGAGGATCCTCGTCTTCTGTGCGGCGAACTCGGCCTCGGTGAGGACCCCCCGCTGCCTCAGGTCGGCGAGCCGCTCCAGGAGCGTGATGACGTCGTCCCCACCGTCCGCGGGGACCCTCGCGTGGGCCAGGAGCCGGCCTCCCGCGTCCTGGACCGCTCGGGTGAGAGGCACCGACCAGAGGTCCTCCCACACGATCAGTGCGGCAGAACCCTCTTCCGGCAGGCTCCCGAGGACGTCGAGATCCGTGATCCGCGGCATTCCCGCGGGCAGGTCCTCCGGCGGTGCGAACGACACGAGCCCCCGGGGGTCCATCTCCCGCAGCCCGACCGGCTCGGGGGCTCCGCCTCCGGCTCTTCGGGCGAAGGCGAGATCGAGGATGCGTACGGCCTCGGAGGCGACGGCTTCGGCCAGTACGGGCGCGATCGCCTCGGCGAAGCTTCCGCCGGGAAAGGTGACGACGAGGTACTCCACGGGTCCCACGGCCACGGTACGTCCTTCCCCTGCGGTTCTGGGTCGACAGCAGCATAACTTCGGACAATCCGTGACGCACTGTGAAAATTCCGTGCAGCGAGGGGCCGATGTGCGCCTCGTGCGACGCCGCCGCCTCTCCCCCGGCCGATCAGGAATGAAGAAGCGGAAGCCTCCTTCCCCCCGTAGCGTGATGCGCGGGGGATCCAGGGGTCCGCGCCGCCCGCCGGCGTGCCGCGGCTGCGCCGCACTCGACGCTGGTTCCGCCCCCGGCCGGGACGACCGGTCCGATGGACAACGACCGTTGCCGCGACCACCGGTGACAGCGACGGATGCCGCGAGAGCGCGTCCGCGAACAGATGGAGAGACGACGAGCATGGCCACGAGGAAGAGCACGGAGTCGTCCGCGCCGCACGTTTCCGACAGCCACGATCTGATCCGTGTGCACGGGGCGCGCGTGAACAACCTCAAGGACGTCAGCGTCGAGATCCCCAAGCGCCGGCTCACGGTGTTCACCGGCGTCTCCGGGTCGGGCAAGAGCTCACTGGTCTTCAGCACGATCGCCGCGGAGTCGCAGCGGATGATCAACGAGACCTACAGCGCCTTCGTCCAGGGCTTCATGCCGACGCCTGCGCGGCCCGAGGCCGACGTGCTCGAAGGGCTGACTACGGCGATCATCGTCGACCAGCAGCGACTGGGCGCGGACCCGCGCTCCACGGTAGGCACCGCCACCGATGCCAACGCGATGCTGCGCATCCTCTTCAGCCGCCTCGGCTCACCGCACATCGGTCCGCCCGGCGCCTTCGCCTTCAACGTGCCCTCGGTCCGGGCGAGCGGGGCGATCACCGTCGAGCGCGGGAACAAGAAGACGGTGAAGGCGACCTTCAGCCGCACCGGTGGCATGTGCGCCCGCTGCGAGGGCCGGGGCACGGTCTCCGACATCGATCTCACACAGCTCTACGACGACTCGAAGTCGCTCGCCGAGGGCGCGTTCACCATTCCCGGCTGGAAGTCGGACAGCCAGTGGACCGTGCAGGTCTACGCGCAGTCGGGCTTCGTCGACCCGGACAAGCCGATCCGCAGGTACACCAGGAAGGAGCTCCAGGACTTCCTGTACGGGGAACCGGTCAAGGTGAAGGTCAACGGTGTCAACCTCACCTACGAAGGGCTGATCCCCAAGATCCAGAAGTCGTTCCTGTCCAAGGACAAGGAGGCGATGCAGCCGCACATCCGGGCCTTCGTGGAGCGGGCGGTCACCTTCACCACCTGTCCCGAGTGCGACGGAACCCGGCTGAGCGAGGCGGCGCGGTCCTCGAAGATCAAGGGCATCAGCATCGCCGACGCCTGCGCGATGCAGATCAGCGATCTGGCGGAATGGGTCCGGGGGGTGGACGAGCCGTCGGTGGCCCCGCTGCTCGGGGCGCTGCGCCGGACCCTCGACTCCTTCGTGGAGATCGGCCTGGGCTATCTCTCGCTCGACCGGCCGGCGGGCACGCTGTCGGGGGGCGAGGGCCAGCGCGTCAAGATGATCCGTCACCTCGGCTCCTCACTCACCGATGTCACCTACGTCTTCGACGAGCCCACCATCGGCCTGCACCCCCACGACATCCAGCGGATGAACACCCTCCTGCTGCGACTGCGGGACAAGGGCAACACGGTGCTCGTCGTGGAGCACAAGCCGGAGACGATCTCGATCGCCGACCACATCGTCGACCTCGGCCCCGGTGCGGGCACCGGGGGCGGCACCGTCTGCTTCGAGGGCACCGTCGAGGGGCTGCGGGCCGGCGGAACCGTCACCGGCCGCCACTTCGACGACCGGGCCGCCCTCAAGGACTCGGTGCGCAAGCCCACCGGGACCCTGGAGATCCGCGGTGCGAACGCGCACAACCTGCGGGACGTCGACGTCGACGTCCCGCTCGGGGTGCTGACCGTCGTCACCGGCGTCGCCGGATCCGGCAAGAGCTCCCTCGTGCACGGATCGATCCCTCCCGGCGAGAACGTGGTCTCGGTCGACCAGGGCGCGATCCGGGGGTCGCGGCGCAGCAACCCGGCGACGTACACCGGGCTGCTCGACCCGATCCGCAAGGCGTTCGCCAAGGCCAACGGCGTGAAGCCGGCGCTTTTCAGCGCCAACTCCGAGGGGGCGTGCCCCCATTGCAACGGTGCCGGCGTCATCTACACCGATCTGGCGATGATGGCCGGTGTCGCCAGCGTCTGCGAGGACTGCGAGGGCAAGCGGTTCCAGCCCTCGGTGCTGGAGTACCGCTTCGGCGGCCGTGACATCAGCGAGGTGCTCGGGATGCCGGTGACCGAGGCCGAGGAGTTCTTCGGCTCCGGCGAGGCGCAGACACCGGCGGCGCACCGCATCCTCGGCCGGCTGTCCGACGTCGGCCTCGGCTACCTCAGCCTCGGCCAGCCGCTCACCACGTTGTCCGGCGGTGAACGCCAGAGGCTCAAGCTGGCCACCCACATGGCGGACAAGGGCGGCGTCTACGTCCTCGACGAGCCGACCGCGGGTCTCCACCTCGCCGATGTCCAGCAGTTGCTCGCGCTGCTGGACCGACTGGTGGACTCCGGCAAGTCCGTCATCGTCGTCGAGCACCACCAGGCGGTCATGGCCCATGCCGACTGGATCATCGACCTCGGACCGGGCGCCGGTCACGACGGCGGCCGGGTCGTCTTCGAGGGCACACCCGCCGACCTCGTCGCCGGTCGCTCCACCCTGACCGGCGAGCACCTCGCGGCCTACGTCGGCGGCTGACTCCGGGGAGGCCCGACGCCGAACGCCCCTCCCGGCGTCGGGCTCCGCCCCGGCCGTGCCCCGGGACAAGGCCGCTCCACCCCTGAGAATCCCGCACATTTCGGAGAGGGCAAGGTCACAGCCGGTGGACCTGCTGCTCATCAGAGTGCTGACCTAGCATCTGAGCATGACGGTCCTGCCTGCTGACGGGCTCTCTCTGGCCGCCGAGTTCCCCGACCCTTCCCACGATCAGTGGCAGAGCCTCGTCGTAGGCGTACTGCGCAGGTCCGGCAAGGAAGTCACGGGACCGGCCGCCGAGGAAGCGCTGTCCACCGCACTCGGGGACGGGCTCACCGCCCGCCCGCTGTACACCTCCGCCGACGCGTCGGCGGACCCCGGTCTGCCCGGCTTCGCGCCCTTCACCCGGGGCAGCAGGGCCACGGGGAACACCACGGACGGCTGGGACGTGCGCCAGCGCCACGCGCTGGCCGATCCCGTACGCCTGAACGAGGCCCTGCTCGGCGACCTGGAGAACGGCGTCACGTCGCTCTGGCTCTCCGTGGGCGGGCCCGGCGGGGTCCCGGTCGCCGGTCTCGACCGCGCGCTGGACGGCGTCCTTCTCGACCTGGCGCCCCTCGCCCTGGACGCGGGCTCCGATCCCGGCCCCGCCGTACGGGAGTTGCTCCGGCTCCACGAGGCCAGGGGCATCGCGAAGGAGGCCGCGCGCGGCACCCTCGGGGTGGATCCGCTCGGGCAGAGGGCGCGTACGGGTGCCGAGACCGACGAGGCCGAGGCCGTGCACTGGGCCCTGCTGTGCTCGCGTGAGTACCCCGGGCTGCGGGCCCTGGCCGTGGATGCGCTGCCGTACCACGAGGCCGGCGGTTCCGCCGCCGAGGAACTGGGGCTCTCGCTGGCCACCGGCGTCGCCTACCTCAGGGCGCTGACCGGCGCGGGGCTCTCCGTCGAGGAGGCCTGCGCGCAGCTGGAGTTCCGCTACGCGGCCACGGCAGACCAGTTCCTGACGATCGCGAAGTTCCGGGCGGCGCGCCGGCTGTGGGCCCGCGTCGCCGAGGCCTGCGGGGCCCCGGAGGCGGGGGCGCAGCGGCAGCACGCCGTGACCTCGCCGGTGATGATGACGCGCCGCGATCCGTGGGTGAACATGCTGCGCACGACACTCGCCTGTCTCGGCGCGGGCGTCGGCGGCGCCGATTCCGTCACCGTACTGCCGTTCGATCATGCCCTGGGCCTGCCGGACGCGTTCGCCCGGCGGATCGCCCGTAACACCTCGACGATCCTGATGGAGGAGTCCCACCTGGCCAGGGTGACGGACCCGGCGGGTGGTTCGTGGTACGTCGAGCGGCTCACGGAGGAACTCGCCGCCGCCTCCTGGGCGTTCTTCCAGGAGATCGAGCGGGCGGGCGGCCAGGCCGCTGCCCTTCGCTCCGGCATGGTCGGGGAGCGGCTCGCCGCCACCTGGGCGGCCAGGAGCAAGGACCTGGCCCGGCGCAAGGAGCCGGTGACCGGGGTCAGCGAGTTCCCCGACCTCGCCGAGCGGCCCGTGGAACGCGAGTTTGCACCCTCAGCCGCGGCGGCCGGCGGGCTGCCCCAGGTCCGGCGGGACGAGGCCTTCGAGGCGCTGCGGGCCAGGTCGGACCGGCACCTGGCGTCCACCGGGAGCCGCCCCAAGGTCTTCCTCGCCGCGCTGGGACCGGCGGCGGTGCACACCGCACGGGCCTCGTTCGCCGCGAACCTCTTCCTGGCCGGCGGCATCGAGCCCGTCCACGCCCCCGTCCCGGTGGACGCGTCGACCGCTGCCGCCGCGTTCACCGCGGGCGGGGCGTCGATCGCCTGCCTGTGCTCGACGGACACGCTCTACGCCGAACAAGCCGAGACCGTCGCCGCCGCCCTCCGGGGAGCAGGCGCGCAACGGATTTTCCTCGCAGGGCGGCCGGGCGAGTACCCAGGAGCCGACGTCCATGTGTTCGCCGGCTGCGACGTGGTCGCCGTCCTCTCCTCCGAACTCGACCGCATGGGAGTGGCGTGATGCAGACCCCCGGGACCACCGGGTCCCCCCTGAACCCTGTGCCGGACTTCTCCGAGGTCTCCCTGACCGGGGGCTCACCCGTGGAAGTCTCCGAGGACCGCTGGCAGGCGGCGGTGAAGGAGTCGTCCGGCCGCTCCGAGGACGCGCTGCTCTGGGAGACGCCCGAGGGCATCGACGTCAAGCCGTTGTACACCGGGCGGGATCTGGAGGGGCTCGACTTCCTGGACACCCGCCCGGGCATCGCCCCGTACCTGCGCGGCCCGTACCCGACGATGTACGTCAACCAGCCCTGGACGATCCGTCAGTACGCCGGATTCTCCACGGCCGAGGAGTCCAACGCCTTCTACCGGCGCAACCTCGCCGCCGGCCAGAAGGGCCTGTCCGTCGCGTTCGACCTGCCCACCCACCGCGGCTACGACAGCGACCACCCGCGCGTGACGGGCGACGTCGGCATGGCCGGCGTCGCCATCGACTCGATCTACGACATGCGCCAGCTCTTCGACGGCATCCCCCTGGACAAGATGTCGGTCTCGATGACCATGAACGGCGCGGTGCTCCCCGTGCTCGCCCTGTACATCGTGGCCGCCGAGGAACAGGGCGTACCGCCCGAGAAGCTGGCCGGGACCATCCAGAACGACATCCTCAAGGAGTTCATGGTCCGCAACACCTACATCTACCCGCCCGGCCCCTCGATGCGGATCATCTCCGACATCTTCGCGTACACCTCGCAGAAGATGCCGCGCTACAACTCCATCTCCATCTCCGGGTACCACATCCAGGAGGCGGGTGCGACGGCCGACCTGGAGCTGGCGTACACCCTGGCCGACGGAGTCGAGTACCTGCGGGCCGGACAGGAAGCGGGCCTGGACGTCGACGCGTTCGCCCCCCGCCTCTCGTTCTTCTGGGCGATCGGCATGAACTTCTTCATGGAGATCGCGAAGCTCCGTGCGGCCCGGCTGCTCTGGGCGAAGCTGGTGAAGCAGTTCGACCCGAAGAACTCCAAGTCGCTCTCGCTGCGAACCCATTCACAGACGTCCGGCTGGTCGCTGACCGCACAGGACGTGTTCAACAACGTCACCCGCACCTGTGTCGAGGCGATGGCCGCCACCCAGGGCCACACCCAGTCCCTGCACACCAACGCGCTCGACGAGGCCCTCGCCCTGCCGACCGACTTCTCCGCGCGCATCGCCCGCAACACCCAGCTCCTGCTCCAGCAGGAGTCCGGCACGACACGTGTGATCGACCCCTGGGGCGGCAGCGCGTACGTCGAGCGGCTGACGCACGACCTGGCGCAGCGGGCGTGGCAGCACATCCAGGAGGTCGAGGCCGCCGGCGGTATGGCCAAGGCCATCGACGCCGGCATCCCCAAGCTCAGGATCGAGGAGGCCGCCGCCCGCACCCAGGCCCGCATCGACGCCGGACGCCAGCCCGTCATCGGGGTCAACAAGTACCGGGTGGAGACCGACGAGAAGATCGACGTCCTCAAGGTCGACAACTCCTCCGTACGCACCCAGCAGATCGAGAAGCTGCGCCGGCTGCGCGCGGAGCGCGACGAGACCGCCTGCCAGGACGCGCTGCGCGCACTCACCCGCGCCGCCGGCGGCGAGGGCAACCTGCTGGAACTCGCGGTGGACGCCGCCCGGGCGATGGCCACGGTCGGGGAGATCTCGGACGCGCTGGAGAAGGTCTACGGCAGGCACGCGGGCCAGATCCGTACGATCTCCGGGGTGTACCGCAAAGAGGCAGGAGAGTCCCCGTCCGTGGACCGCACCCGCGCACTCGTCGACGCCTTCGAGGAGGGCGAGGGGCGGCGTCCGCGCATCCTCGTCGCCAAGATGGGGCAGGACGGCCACGACCGCGGCCAGAAGGTGATCGCGACCGCCTTCGCCGACCTCGGCTTCGACGTCGACGTCGGCCCGCTGTTCCAGACCCCGGCCGAGGTCGCCCGCCAGGCCGTCGAGGCCGACGTGCACATCGTCGGCGTCTCCTCCCTCGCCGCCGGCCACCTCACCCTCGTACCCGCGCTGCGCGAGGAACTGGCGGCCGAGGGCCGCGAGGACATCATGATCGTGGTGGGCGGGGTGATCCCGCCCCAGGACATCGAGGCGCTGCACGAGGCGGGCGCCGCGGCGGTGTTCCCGCCCGGCACTGTGATCCCGGACGCCGCTCACGACCTGGTCGCGCGGCTCGCCTCCGCGCTCGGCCACGAGCTGTGAGCCGCTGACGGTGGCCGCGAACATCGACATCGACGCCTACGCCAAGGGTGTGCTGGACGGGAAGCGCGCGTTCGTCGCGCGGGCGATCACACTCGTGGAGTCGGCCCGCCCCGACCACCGGGTGCTGGCACAGCGGTTGCTGAGCGAACTGCTGCCGCACGCCGGACAGGCCAGGCGCATCGGGATCAGCGGGGTGCCGGGCGTGGGGAAGTCCACGTTCATCGACGCGCTCGGCACCCTGCTGACCGGTCTGGGGCACCGGGTCGCCGTGCTGGCCGTGGACCCCTCTTCCAGCCGGACGGGCGGTTCGATCCTGGGTGACAAGACCCGGATGGAGCGGCTGGCGGTGGACGCGCGGGCCTTCGTCCGCCCCTCCCCCACTGCGGGCACGCTGGGCGGGGTGGCCAAGGCGACCCGGGAGTCCGTCGTGGTGATGGAGGCGGCCGGTTACGACGTCGTGCTGGTGGAGACGGTGGGTGTCGGCCAGTCGGAGACGGCGGTCGCCGACATGGTCGACACCTTCCTCCTGCTGACGCTGGCCCGGACCGGCGACCAGCTCCAGGGCATCAAGAAGGGGGTCCTGGAGCTGGCCGACGTGATCGCCGTGAACAAGGCCGACGGCCCGCACGAACGCGACGCCCGGTCGGCCGCCCGCGAACTGGCGGGCGCGTTGCGCCTGATGCACCCGGTGGACGCCGCGTGGACTCCCCCGGTGCTGACGTGCAGTGCCAGGGAGTCGACCGGTCTGGACACCCTGTGGGAGCGGCTGGAGCAGCACCGTGCGCTCCTGGACTCCACCGGACGGCTGGCGGCCAAACGCCGTGACCAGCAGGTGGACTGGACCTGGACGATGGTGCGCGACGAACTGCTGGAGAGCCTGCGCAGCCACCCGGCGGTGCGCACGCTCACCCCGGATGTCGAACGACGCGTCCGTGACGGCGAGCTGACGGCCACGCTGGCCGCCGAACAGATCCTGCGGGCGTTCCGCGGCGACGGCTGAGAGCCGGCCGTCGGACGCCGTACCGGGCTGCGGGGGCGCGGCGGCGCGGGGCGGACAGGGGTGGGCTCGTCCCGCAGGACCGTTCGAGGGGGATCACTCGGCACGGCAGGGAAGCATCACGACGGAGCGCATGGACGGACCGGGCGCCCTACGGACCGAGGCCGCGTTCCGGCTGATCTACGCCGAGGCGTTCGCCGGGCCTCCCTACGGCGAGAGCGAGGACGACGCGGCCGCCGCCTTCCGCCGTTCCCCCTCGCAGAGCCGCAAGCGCGCCTTCCGTGCCGCGCCATGGCCCGCCGCCAGGACGGTGAGCCCGTCGGCATGGCGTACGGCTGGTCGCTCGCCCCCGGAACGGGCCGGTGGGACGAACTGACCGAGCGGGTGCCCGAGGAGATGCGGCGGGAGGACGGACACCGCACCTTCGGTCTGATGGAACTCGCGGTGCGCGGGCCGTGGCGCGGGCGAGGCGTCGCGCGGTCCCTGCACGGGACGCTGCTCGTCGGCGTCGAGGCCGAGCGGATCCTGCTGAACGTCCACCCGCGCGGCACGGCGGCGTCGGCCGCCTACCGGGCACGGGGCTACCGCAAGATCGGCGAGGCGCGGCCCTGGGGGACAGCCGCCGCCCTCCATGACGTGATGCTGCTCGACCTGCGCCGCGGACTCGCCACGGCCGGAGGCTGAATCACAGCGGGGAAAGGCCACCCCCTTCCTCCTTTCCTCCATGCGTGGTACGGTGCGATCAGCATTCGTGGACGCCCTCATCGGGCGCCGATGCTTCTCCCCGCTGTTGTGCCCGTCCTCGGAGGACCGGCGATCCAGCTTCTTGCACCACTTCTCTTCGTCCGGTCCGGGCTGTCCAGGCCCTTCGCACGAGGCGTGATTCCGCCGCCTCGCCCTCTCCGGACCTCTCGTTCGCCATGTCCGCGAAAGGACCCACCATGACCAGCACACTCGAACGCCCCGTGGCACCACAGAACCAGCCCGTCCGCACCGCCGGCGTCCTCGACACCACGAACAACGGACACGGCGTCCTGCGTACCGTTGGAGGCCGTCCCTCCTCCCACGACGTCCAGGTGCCGCCCGCGTTGATCCGCCGGCACGGCCTGCGCAAGGGCGATGTCCTCGAAGGGCTCTGCGAGCGCCCGCGCACCCTCTCCCTCGTCGAGTCGGTCAACGGCCGCCCGGCTCACGAACTCCACAGCCGTCCGCACTTCCGTGACCTCACCCCGCTGCACCCGCGGGAGAGGCTGCGCCTGGAGACGCCCGGCGGCGGCCCCGCGCCGCGCCTCATCGACCTGGTCGCGCCTGTCGGCAAGGGCCAGCGCGGACTGATCGTCGCACCGCCGAGGACCGGCAAGACCGTGTTGCTGCAGCAGATCGCCGCGGCGGTGGCGGTCAACCACCCCGAGTGCCACCTGATGGTGGTCCTCCTGGACGAACGCCCCGAAGAGGTCACCGACATGCGCCGCTCCGTGCGGGGCGAGGTGTACTCCTCCACGTTCGACCGGCCGGCCAAGGAGCACATCGCGCTCGCCGAACTCGCCCTGGAACGCGCCAAGCGCCTCGTCGAGCAGGGCCAGGACGTCGTGCTCCTGCTGGATTCACTCACCCGGCTGTGCCGCGCCCACAACAACAGCGCCGGTGCCGGAGGGCGCACCCTGAGCGGGGGCGTGGACGCCGCGGCGCTGTCGGGCCCCAAGAAGCTGTTCGGAGCGGCACGGCTGGCCGAGGAGGGCGGTTCGCTCACCATCCTGGCGACCGTGCTGGTCGACACCGGCTCGCGCGCCGACGACTACTTCTTCGAGGAGCTCAAGGGCACCGGCAACATGGAACTCCGCCTCGACCGGTCGCTGGCGGACCGGCGGGTCTTCCCCGCCGTCGACATCAACCCCTCCGGGACCCGTCGGGAGGAACTCCTGCAGCCCGCGGCGGAACTCGCCGCCGTGCGGGGCCTGAGGCGTGCCCTGCGGTCGAGGGATGGTCAGGGCGCCCTCGAAACGCTGCTGGACAGGATCCGCAGGACCCCCGACAACGCCGCCTTCATCCGGCAGATCGGCCGGACCGTGCCCGAGGCGTGACCGCCGCCGCGTCACGGAGCCCCGGAGAGCGCGGGCCGGGCGTCTCCCGGCCCGCCCTCCCTCCGTCGTTCAGTCCGTGGCACCCAGTGCGTCGGAGACCAGGGACCGGGCCTCGTCCTGGACCCTGGCCAGGTGTCCGGCCCCCTGGAAGCTCTCCGCGTACACCTTGTAGACGTCCTCCGTGCCGGAGGGCCGGGCCGCGAACCAGGCGCTGTCGGTGCAGACCTTGAGCCCTCCGACGGCGGCTCCGTTGCCCGGTGCCTCGGTGAGCACGGCGGTGATCGGCTCTCCGGCCAGCGTGTCGGCCGTGACCTGTTCCGGGGAGAGCCGGGCGAGGACCGCCTTCTGCTCCCGGGTCGCCGGGGCGTCGATCCGGGCGTAGGCCGGATCGCCGAACCGGGCGGTGAGTTCGCCGTAGTGCTGTGAGGGGGTCGAGCCCGTGACGGCGGTGATCTCCGACGCCAGGAGGGCGAGCAGGATGCCGTCCTTGTCGGTGGTCCACACCCGGCCGTCACGGCGCAGGAAGGACGCCCCGGCCGACTCCTCGCCGCCGAAGCCGAGGGTGCCGCCGAACAGTCCGTCGACGAACCATTTGAAGCCCACCGGCACCTCCACGAGCCGGCGTCCGAGGTCCTCGGCGACACGGTCGATCATGGAGGAGGAGACCAGGGTCTTCCCGATGCCGGTACCGGCCGGCCAGCCCTCCCGGTGGGAGTAGAGATAGCGGATCGCGACGGCCAGATAGTGGTTGGGGTTCATCAGTCCGCCGTCGGGCGTGACGATGCCGTGCCGGTCGGCATCGGCGTCGTTGCCGGTGGCGATGGTGTACGTGTCACGCTGCTCGATCAGTGACGCCATGGCGTACGGGGACGAGCAGTCCATCCGGATCTTCCCGTCCCAGTCCAGCGTCATGAACCGCCAGGTGGGGTCGGCGAGCGGATTGACCACCGTGAGGTCGAGGCGGTGGCGTTCGGCGATCCGGCCCCAGTACCCGACGGAGGCGCCGCCCAGGGGGTCCGCACCGATGCGGATCCCGGCGTCGCGTACGGCGTCCAGGTCGAGGACGGCCGGGAGGTCGTCGACGTAGCCGGTGAGGAAGTCGTGCCGGCCGGTGCTGTCGGCGGCGAGCGCCCGGGCGTAGGGGATCCTCCGGACCTCCTTCAGCCCGCCCTCGATCAGGGAGTTGGCCCGGTCCTGGATCCAGGAGGTGGCGTCCGAACCGGCGGGGCCGCCGTGCGGCGGGTTGTACTTGAACCCGCCGTCGGCAGGCGGGTTGTGCGACGGGGTGACGACGATGCCGTCTGCGAGGCCGGCCGTGCGGTCCCTGTTGTAGGTGAGGATCGCGTGGGACACGGCCGGGGTGGGCGTGTACCCGTCGTCGCTGTCGATCAGGACGGTGGCGCCGTTGGCCGCCAGGACCTCGACGGCCGTGATCCGGGCGGGTTCGGACAGTGCGTGGGTGTCGGCACCCAGGAACAGCGGCCCGTCGGTGCCCTGCCGGGTGCGGTAGTCGCAGATGGCCTGGGTGGTGGCGGCGATGTGGTCGTCGTTGAAGGCCGCCGCGAGCGCCGATCCGCGATGGCCCGAGGTCCCGAACGCCACACGCTGGCCGGGCTCGGCCGGGTCGGGGTGGACCGTGTAGTAGGCCGTCACCAGCCGTGCCACGTCCACCAGGTCTCCGGGCTGCGCCGGCTGACCGGCCCGTTCGTGAACCATCGTTTCTCCTCTGTCCCTCATCGGCCGTTCGCGGACCGCCACCGGGCGGACGATCATCACGAGACGTACCCGATACTGCCTCGTCGGGGGCCCTCCCGGGTACGGGGCCTGCCCGGAGCCGCGCCCGGTGCGGAGCGGTCCGCCCCGACGGGACGGGCGGCGCGGGCGGCGCGCGGACGGACGCGGCGGGGCCGGGAAAAGGCCGCGGCGGAACGGCTCCGGGAATTTCGCCGTGCAACTCTTCGGCATTTTCGGTCCATTGCGGTGAGACGCATCCGATTCCCCGGGACACGGCCGGATGCGCACGGCAGGTCATCATGCGGTACGACCGCGGACATAGTCGGCCGCAGCGGTCTGACACGCCGCAGGATTAGCGTGGCCGGAGGCGGGACGCCTGAATCCGCATACACGGAACCGGTGGTAGGAGGCCTGACGGGCAGGCAATCCATGGGGACACGTGCGCGAGTCCTCCGCGTTTTCGTACGCGTGGTCTGTCAAAGTGCATTTCGGTTTTACCGCTTGATCTCCGCCACCACATTCCTTGCCGCCGGTGTTTTCCCGAACCGGCTCTTCGGGGGCTTGCGAAAGAGAGCCGTGCGTGCTGCAGAAGAGTTGCTCCGATGAAAGTCGCCTGACAGTCCTTCACCTGGTCCAGCCGGTGGAGGGAGGAGTCGCACGAGTCGTGACCGACCTCGTGGCGGCTCAGGTCCGGGCCGGACTGCGGCCCGTCGTGGCCTGCCCGCCGGACGGGCCGCTGGCCGCCGGGGCAGCCACCGCAGGGGCCAGAGTGTGCGCCTGGCCGGCGGACCGGGCTCCGGGCCCCCGCCTCGGCCGGGAGGTGCTCACGGCGAACCGGCTCGTCCGGACCTGCGCTCCCGACGTGATCCACGTGCACAGCGCGAAGGCGGGGCTCGCCGGGCGGCTGGCCGTGCGCGGCACGGTTCCCACGGTGTTCCAGCCGCACGCGTGGTCGTTCGAGGCGCTGGAGGGCAGGGCGGCCGGGCTGGCCGCGGCCTGGGAGCGGTTCGGGGCGCGGTGGAGCGACCGGATCCTCTGTGTCAGCGAGTCGGAACGCCGCACGGGCCAGCGCGCCGGCATCAGTGCACGCTGGTCGGTGATCCACAACGGCATCGATCTCGGCCGGTTCCGGCCCACCGCCGGGGACGCCGCCGCGTCGGCCCGTGCCTCGCTCCCCCTGCCCGGCGGAATGCCGGCCGGGGTGCCGCTCGTCGTGTGCGTCGGGCGCCTGAGCCGGCAGAAGGGCCAGGACGTGCTGCTGCGGGCCTGGCGCACGGCGGCGGTGGGAGGTGCCCGGCTGGTCCTGGTCGGCGACGGGCCGTACGGGGACGAACTCCGGCGCACGGCGCCCCCCGGTGTGCTGTTCACCGGGGCGAGCGCGGACGTACGGCCCTGGATCCACGCGGCGGACCTGCTGGTGCTCCCCTCACGCTGGGAGGGGATGGCGCTGGCCCCCCTCGAAGCCATGGCCTGCGGCACCCCCGTCCTGCTGACCGACGTCGACGGGGCCAGGGAGAGCCTGCCCCCCGGACACCTGCCCCACTGCCTCGTGCCGCCCGAGGACCCGTCGGCCCTCGCGGCGGCACTGACCAGGCTGCTGAGCGACCCGGCGCTTCGGGCGGATCTGGGCCGTACGGCACAGAGCCGCACCCGGTCCGTCTTCGACGTGACGAGGACCGCCGGAGCGGTCCAACGCCTCTACCAGGAACTTGTCGGCCAGTCCCGCCCCACGACGAGGAAGCGCACCCAGCGATGACGACGGAGAGTGCACCTGTCCCCCGAGCCGCCCAGGCAACTGCCGTACGGCGTGCGGCTTCCGCGATCCGCCCTCCGCGCAACGGCACGGAGGGTGCTCCGGCCGCACGGGCCGCCGGTAGCGTCACGCGCCGCCGGGCCCCGGCGGCGCTCATGGCCTGCGACATGCTCGCGCTCGGCCTGGCCGTGGCCCTGGTCGCCCCGGGACCGTGGCCACCGGTCGTCGTCCTCGTGCAGGCCGCCGTCCAGTTGCTCCTCAACGCCTACCGGGGTCTCTACCGGACCGGGCTGTCCCCCTCCGCCCTCGCGGAACTGCCCGCGCTCGCCGGGCTGGCAGCGGTGCAGTGGTACGTCGTCGCCGAGGCGGTGTCCGCGTACGACCCGCGCCACACGGCCGGCTGGACGGCGCTCGGCTGCGCGGCCGGTGTGCAGATCCTCGTCGGCTTCGGGGCGAGGGCCGTCGTGCACCGGTGCCGGAGGTGGTCGGCGGCACGGCATCCGCACTCCACCCTGGTGGTGGGCGACGGTCCGGTCGCCGACCGGGTCGTCGCCGTCCTCCAGGAACGCCCGCGGTACGGGATGCGGCCGGTGGGCCGTGTCGTGGGCTCCGGAGCGGATCAGGGCGAGCCGGCGGACGTGCCCGCCGGCGAGGCACCGCTGCCTGCGCTCGCATCGGTGCAGGACGCCGGGCGTGCGGTCGTGCAGAACTCCGTCCGGCACGCCGTCTTCACGGTCCCGCCCGAGACCGTGCCGGACGGGGAAGAGCTCTTCGCGCTGTTCACGCGGCACGGCTGCCGGGTCTGGCTGATCACCGACCAGGCAACGGTCGCGCGGTCCCGGACCACGCCCCGACCGGACCACGTATGGGGTTTCGCGGCCCACTCGCTGCACGCCGGACCGGCGCGTCCGGTGGCGCACCGGGTGAAGCGGGCCATGGACGCCGTCCTGGCGGCGGTCGCCCTGGTCGCGGCGTCCCCGGTCATGGCGGCGTGCGCACTCGCCGTGCGGGTGTGCGACGGCCCGGGCGTCATCTTCCGTCAGGAGCGCATCGGGGAGTCCGGGCGGCCGTTCGTCCTGCTGAAGTTCCGCACCCTCAGACCCGCCGACGAACACGAGTCGGCCACCCGCTGGAACGTGTCGGCGGACGGGCGCATGAGCCGCGCCGGCCGACTGCTCCGCAGGACGTCGCTCGATGAGCTCCCGCAGTTGTGGAACGTCGTGCGCGGCGACATGAGCCTGGTCGGCCCCCGCCCTGAACGACCGTACTTCGTGCAGCAGTTCAGCCGGATGCACCCGGGCTACCGGATGCGGCACCGGATGCCCGTCGGCATCACGGGGCTGGCACAGGTGCACGGTCTGCGCGGTGACACCTCGATCGAGGACCGGGCCCGCTTCGACAACCGGTACATCGAGACGTGGTCGCTGTGGCAGGACATGTGCGTGCTGGCGCGCACGGCCGGCTCGGTGTTCCGGCTCGGAGGCAGCTGACCCGTGACCCTCACCCTGACCGCGGCGCCCGCCGTACCGGCCTCCCGCGAGAAGACACCCCCGAGCGGGTGGGGCCGCCGGTGGCCGGTGCTTCCGCTGATCGTGACCGTCCTGCTCGTGGCCGTGCCGGCCGACGGGAGCGGGACCGGGACCGTGTTCGGCGTACCGGCGGCCGATCTCCTCTCGGGCGCGGCCGTGCTCGTCTGCGCGGGCCTCCTGCTGTACCTGCGGCGCCGCCCCCTCACACCGGCGGCGGCGGTCGTGCTCGGACTGCCGGCGGTCGGCCTGGCCCTGGCCACGGTCACCGCCTCGGATCCCGTGGCGGCTCTGCCGGGGTTCGTGCGGTACCTGCAGATCTTCGTCCTGGTGCCGGCCGCGGTCCTTCTCCTCGTCCGGGACGCTCAGGGCTTCCGGGCCGTCGCGGGCGCACTCGTCCTCCTGGGGGTGATCGAGGGCGCGACGGGCGTGCACCAGTACGTCACGGGCTCCGGCGCCTCCTACATGGGTGAGGACATCCGCGCCGTCGGCACGTTCGGCCCCGGCGATGTGATGGGCATGGCCACGGTCGTCGGCTACGGGCTGGTCGTGGCCGTCGCGTACGCCCTCCGCGCCCCGGCCGGCACACCCCGCCGTCCGATGCTCCTGGCCGGGGCGACCGCCGCGCTGCTGGTCGTCCCGCTCACGCTGTCCTTCAGCCGCGGGGTGTGGATCGCGACGGCCGCGGCGGTCCTCTCCGTGATCGCGCTGACGGGCCTCCGGCAGGCCGTCCGCGCCCTGGCGGTGCTGGTCGCAGCCGGGGTCGTGCTCGTCGGCGGCTTCGGCGTCGGGTCCGAGATGATCTCGCAGCGGCTCACCAGCATCACCGAGGTGACCAGCGCGCCCGACCGTTCCGTCAACGACCGCTACACCATGTGGGCGGCCGCGGCCGGCATGTGGCGCGAGCAGCCGGCGACGGGCGTCGGCCTGAAGGGCTTCCCGGCGCACCGGGACGGTCACGCCTCGATCGGGCTCTCCTCCGGCAGCGACACGGCGGGCGCCGGGCAGGAGTTCCGCAGGCAGCCCCTGCTCTCCCCCCACAACATGTACCTCCTCGTCCTGAGCGAGCAGGGGCTCGTCGGCTTCGTCGCACTGGTGGGGTCCTGGGCCGCGCTCCTGGTCGGCGGGGTGCGCCGGCTCGTGTCCACCCGGGCCCGGGGCGCCTCGGCCGTCGACTGCGGTCTCGCCGCCGTCGGGCTGATGACCTGGCAGACGGTGGACTTCCTCTACGCGGACATCGGCGGCCCCTCCACCGTCCTGACCGGGATCGTGCTCGGCCTCGCCGCGTGGTGGGCCCTGGCCGGACCGGAGAGGACGAGCGCCGCGTGAGCGGGACCGCCACGGGCCGGGCCCCGGAGGAGACGGTCACGGCGGCGTCCCCGCCCGACAGCACGGTACGGTCCGGGCGCTTCCTGGCCCGTGCGGCGGGCGGAGCCGCCGGACTGACCGTGGTCGCCGCCCTGCTGGGGCTCGTACGGGACCAGGCCGTCGCCAGGCTCTTCGGCGCCAGTCACGCCAGCGACGCCTTCCTGATCGCCTGGACCGTGCCGGAGATGGCGGCCACGCTGCTGATCGAGGACGGCATGGCCCTGCTGCTCGTACCGGCGTTCAGCCTGGCGCTGGCCCGGCGGGCCGCCGGAGGCCACGGGGAGGATCCGGTACGCGCGCTGGTGGCCGGCACCCTCCCCCGGCTGTTCGCCGCGCTGGCCTGCGCCGGCGGCCTGCTGGTGTGGGGCGCCCCCTGGGCCGTCGGCGTCTTGGCGCCGGGACTCGACGATCCCCGGCTGGCGGTGGACTGCACGCGCCTGACGGCCGTCACGGTCCTCACCTTCGGCATCACGGGGTACTTCAGCGCGGCGCTGCGGGCGCACGGCCGCTTCATGGCCCCGGCCGGTGTCTACATCGCGTACAACATCGGCATCATCGGCACGACCCTGGCGCTGCACTCCCTCTGGGGGGTCCGCGCCGCGGCCGCCGGGGTCGCCGCCGGCAGCCTGCTGATGATCCTGACCCTGCTGCCCACGTTCGTACGGCTCGTGCCGTGGAGGCGGGGGCGGAAGGCGCCGCGGGAGCGTGGCCCGGCGCTGCTCGGTGCCACGGTCCTGGCACCGGTCGTCCTGTTCGTGGTGTGCCGTCAGGCGCAGGTCCTGGTCGAGCGGTTCCTCGCCTCGTCGCTGCCGGACGGGGCGATCTCCCACCTCAACTACGCGCAGAAGGTGGCGCAGCTGCCGATGGTGCTGTCCATGATGATCTGCACCGTGACCTTCCCCGTCGTCGCCCGGGCCATGGCCGAGGGGGACGGGGAGGGCGCCCGGCGGCGGGTGGAGCGGGATCTCGCCCTGGCCGGAACCGTGGTGCTGCTCGGCGCGGCGACGGTCCTCGGCTGTGCGCCCCAGATCGTCGAAGTCCTCTTCCAGCGGGGTGCCTTCAACGCGGCGGACACGGCCGCCACCGCCGGGGTGATGCGCGTCTACGCGCTCGGTCTGCTCGGCCACACCCTGGTCGGCGCCCTGTGCCGGCCGTTCTTCTCGGCGGGCCGGCCCACCTGGTACCCGCTCGGCGCGATGGGCGCCGGCCTCGTCGTCACCACCGTCGCCGGACTGCTCCTGACCGGCCCGTTCGGCGTCGACGGCATCGCCGCCGCCAACGCCGTCGGCATCAGCACGGCCGCCCTGCTGATGCTCCTGGGGCTGGGCTCCCGGGCGGTCGCCGTACGTTCCGGGGCCGTCGTCCTCTCCCTCGCCCGCCCGGCCGCCGCAGCGGCGGTCGCGGTGACCGCCTGCCGGCTGACCACCGACCTGGTGCCGGGAGCTCCGGCCGGTCTGGCGGCCGGCTGCGTGGTCGTCCCGACGGCGTTCCTTCTCACCGGGCTCGCGCTCCGAGCGCCCGAAGCCGTGCACCTGCTGGCCCTCATCCGACGGAGGTTCCCCCATGGCCGCTGACACCTCACCGCCCCGCGCCAGGACACTCCTCCGCGGGTCCTGGCCGTGGATCCTGACCTATCACTCGGTCAGCGACCCCACGGACGACCCGTACGGCATCACCGTCTCCGCCGACCGCCTGGACGAGCAGCTGACCTGGCTGCGGCGCCGGGGGCTGACCGGCGTGGGGATCGCCGCGCTGCTGCGCGCGCGGGCCGCCGGCCGGCGCGGGCTGGTCGGGCTGACGTTCGACGACGGGTACGCCGACTTCGTCGACGAGGCGCTCCCGGTGCTGCTCGCCCACGGCTGCACCGCGACGGTGTTCGTCCTGCCGGGGCGTCCGGGCGGTTCCAACACCTGGGATCCCCTGGGCCCGCGCAGACCGCTGCTGACCGAGGAGGGCATCCGTACCGTCGCCGCGGCGGGCATGGAGGTCGGCTCGCACGGCCTGCTCCACCAGGACCTGACGGCGCTCCCCGGCGACGAGCTGCGCGAGGAGACGCACGGCAGCCGGGACGCGCTGCGCCGCATCCTCGGTCAGCCGCCGGCCGGCTTCTGCTACCCGTACGGCACGGCCGACCGGCGGGTGGCCGAGTCCGTCCGGGACGCCGGCTACGCCTACGGGTGCGCTCTCGTGCCCGGCTCCCTGGCGGGGCCGCTCGCCCTCCCGCGCACGCACGTCAGCCAGGCCGACCGAGGTGCCCGTCTCCGGGCCAAGGAGGTGCGGCACCGGCTGCGGCACCGTTCCTGCGGGCCGGGTGAGGCGGAGTGAGGGCGCTGCACGTCATCACCGGCCTCGGGGTCGGCGGGGCGGAGCAGCAGTTGCGTCTGCTGCTGCGTCATCTGCCGGTGCGCTGCGACGTCGTGACGCTCACCAATCCGGGGGCGGTGGCGGAAGGGCTGCGCGCCGACGGCGTCCGTGTACGGGACCTGGGGATGAGGAGCAACCGGGACCTCGGCGCCGTGCCGAGGCTCGCCCGGCTCATCCGCGGCGGCTCGTACGACCTCGTGCACACACACCTGTACCGGGCGTGTGTCTACGGCAGGATCGCGGCGCGCCTCGCCGGGACCACCGTCGTGTCGACGGAGCACTCGCTGGGGCGCGCGGAGATCGAGGGGCGGCCGCTCACCCGCGGCACCCGGGAGCTCTATCTGCGCACCGAGCGGCTCGGCGCGGCGACGGTCGCCGTGTCGGACACCGTCGCGGGCAGGCTCCGCGCCTGGGGGGTCCCGGCCGCCCGGATCCACACCGTGCCCAACGGCATCGACGTGGAGGCCTTCCGCTTCGACGCCGAGCGGCGGCGCTCCACGCGGGCGCTGCTGGGCCTGCCCGGCTCGGCGTTCGTGGTGGGGGGTGTGGGCAGGCTGGTCCCCGGCAAGCGCTTCGACGTGCTGATCCGGGCCGTCGCCGCCCTCCCCGGCGCCTGGCTGGTCCTGGCGGGCGACGGACCGGAGGGCGGGCCGCTCCGGGCCCTGGCCGCGCGGCTCGGTGCGGCCGACCGGGTGAGGTTCCTCGGCGAGTGCGGTGCCCCGGGTACCGCACCCGGCATCCCCGAGGTGCTCAGCGCACTCGACACGTTCGTCTCCGCGTCGCGCGAGGAGTCCTTCGGCCTCGCGGTGGTCGAGGCCCTGGCCGCGGGGCTGCCCGTGGTGTACGCGGCCTGCCCCGCCATCGAGGACCTCCCCGCGGCCCGGGTGCCGGGCACCACCCGCATCGGCTCCGGCGCGCAGGACCCCACCGGTGAGCTGACCGCCGCTCTGCGGCGCCGCATGGAGGACGGCCCGCGCCGGCTGCCCCCGCCCCCCGCCGTCGACCACTACGACATCAGGCTCAGCAGCCGGCGCCTCATGGACGTCTACGCACGAGCCGTCGGCACCGCCCCAGTCACCCCGACCGAGAGAGCACACCCATGACCGAGTCGCCCGAGCAGCAGCCGGCCGTCCCCGGACGGTTCCGCAGGCTGCGCCCCGCATCCCCGCTTCCCCGTTGGTGGCCCCTGCCCGCCTGCGTCCTGCTCGGAGCCGCCTGCGGGTTCTCGTACGGAATGCTCGCCACGCCCCGGTACGCGGCCACCAGCTACGCCGTGGTCACCGCCGGCAAGGACATCGACCCGGCCGCGGCGCTGGGGTACGCGCAGTCGTACGGGCGGCTGGCCACGAGCGACGCCACGCTCACGTACGCCAGGGGGGCCGCCGGGGAGCCCGTGCGCGAACTGCGTACCCACG
Organism: Streptomyces sp. NPDC055962; assembly: GCF_042270185.1. Classification (NCBI taxonomy): domain Bacteria; kingdom Bacillati; phylum Actinomycetota; class Actinomycetes; order Kitasatosporales; family Streptomycetaceae; genus Streptomyces; species Streptomyces sp. NPDC055962. Next base: position 67,625 of record NZ_JBHJYN010000006.1, on the reverse strand, counting down.
TACGGTCCGAGACCTCCCCCGACTCTCCGATGATCGCGGTCACCGGGACGTCGGCGGACCGGGACCGTGCCGCGGACATCGCCAACGCGGTGGCCGAGGCCGTGGTCGTCAGCAGTGGCCACGTCGCGAAGGAGACCGGGGTGAAGCTGATCAAGTTCTCGCACGCCGTGCCGCCGGTCGACCCCGTGTCCCCGTCGGTGCCGCTCGGAACGGCCGTGGGCGCCAGCGCGGGCGGTCTGCTCGGCGGGCTGGTCCTGCTCGTCCGCCCCCGCCCCGGACGCCGGGACGTCACGGCTCAGGTACCCGGCCCGTCCCAGGGCGGCACCGCCGAGGAGAGGGAGCTCGTGCGATGAACACCGACCGTCGCGGGCGGCTCACCGTCACCCTCTGCCGGGACCTGCCGGACTTCGCGGACCTCGCGGCGGAGTGGGACGCGCTGCACCGCCGCTGCCCCACCGCCACCCCGTTCCAGAGCCACGCGTGGCTCCACTCCTGGTGGCTCTCGTACGGGACCTCCGGCCGGCTCAGGGTCCTGCTGGCACGCCGGGACGGGCGGCTGATCGGCGCGGCCCCGCTGATGCTCGCGCACCGCCCGATGCCGCTGCTGGTGCCGATGGGCGGCTCGATCTCCGACTTCTTCGACATCCTGGTGGACGGCGAGGACGCCGCCGCGGCCGTCACCGCGCTGGAGCGCGGTCTCCACCGGGCCGCCGCCCACGCCGTCGTGGACCTGCGTGAGGTACGTCCCGACGCCTCGGCGAACCTGCTGTTCGATGCCTGGTCCGGCGCCCGGAGCAGCCTCACGGACTCGACGTGCATGGAACTGCCCGCGGAGCCGATCGAGGCGCTCATCGGCCGGATGACCGGCTCGCGCGCCCAGCGGGCCCGCGCCAAGCTGCGCCGGATCGACACCCTGGGCATCGAGTGCCGGCCGGCGCCGGTGCACCGGGTCGCGGGCGCGATCGGCACCCTGCTGCGCCTGCACGAACTCCAGTGGCTCGGCAGGGGGGTCAACCCGGAGCACCTGCGGCCCCGCTTCTGCGCCCACCTGGTGCGCTCCACCCGCCGGATGGTGCGCGACGGCGAGGCGTCGGTCCGGGAGTTCCTCCTCGACGGGGAGGTGGTGGCGGCCGACCTGTCCTTCCGGTCGGCCCGGCTGGCCGGGGGGTACCTCTACGGGGCCGATCCCCGGCTCAGGGAACGGAAGGTGGACGTGTCCTCGCTGCTGCTCCGCGAGATCGCGCGGGAGGCCGGGGCCCTGGACCGCGGGGTGCTGAGTCTGCTGCGCGGCGCGGAGCAGTACAAGGGCAACTGGGCTCCCGTGCCGGTCGTCAACCAGCGTCTGCTGCTGGCCCGTTCCGCACTGGTCCCGCTGCTGCGGCTGCGCGAGGCCCAGGTGACGGTGCGTGACCGGGCCGCGGAGACGGTGAAGTCCCGCTTCCCCGCCGCACGGGACTGGCGTGGCCGGGTGGGCGAGCTTCCCGCTGCCGGGCTTGCGCTCATCGGCCGGAGTTGAGCCGGGATGATGACTTTTGCGTCGATCCGTTACCGTCTGTCGACTCCCGCGTTGTCCAGGCATACCGGCCGCAGCTCGGCAGCCGGTCCCGAACCTCTCAAGGAGAACTGATGTCGCGTATCTCGAAGGTGGCCGCCGTCATGGCCGGTACCGGTGCCCTGATCGCCGGCGGCGCCGGCATGGCGACCGCCGACGCCGGTGCGGGCGCCGTCGCCGCCCACTCCCCCGGTGTCCTTTCGGGCAACGTGGTCCAGGTGCCCGTCCACATCCCGGTCAACGTGTGCGGCAACACGGTCAACGTGATCGCCCTTCTGAACCCGGCGTTCGGCAACACCTGCGCGAACGTGTCGGACAGCCACGAGGAGGTCCACGAGGACAGCCACGACGACAAGGGTGAGGGCGAGTACGGCTACGGCCACTGATCTCCCCGCAGCACCTTCCGGGCCTCCCCTCCCCGCCTCCGCGCGGGAGGGGAGGCCCGGTCCGTTCCCGGCGGAGCCGCGCGCTCAGACGTAGCGGTAGAACCGGGTGTGGTCCATGAGCCCCGAGGGCACCGCGTCCCAGGGCGGCATAGGCCGGTCGAGGGGGAAGACCCACTCGCCCTGCGGGTCGTCCGCGGGGAGCGCGCGGGCCGGCAGGTAGCGGGAGCGCGGATGGGCCTTCTGCCAGCGCGCCCAGAGCAGGTCGATGTACGCGTGGTGGAGCCAGAAGACCGGGTCGTCGGGTGACGCCGCCCCCGCCATCGACCCGCCGATCCAGCGGTGCACCCGGTTGTGGTTGGCCACGCCCCTGCCGCCCCTGATGCCCCAGCCCTCGATCCGGTTCCGGAAGCCGGTGGCGCTGAGGCTGTTCCAGGGCGGGACGTCGTAGAGGGGGTCGCCCAGCGCGCGTTCCACCTCCGCGGCACCGGGCAGGGTGACGGGTGAGGACGGCCGGCCGAAGTTGCGCCGCAGGAAGGGGTCGTCGGTGACGCCTGCGCTGATGCGCCAGTTCCCCCGCCGGTAGGCGAACGGCCCGGTCATCACCTGCCGGTCCCCGGGCCTTCCGTTGCCGCCGAGGAAGTCCTCGGCCCAGAGCGAGGCGCTCGGCGTGCGGTCCCGCGTCCAGTCCCAGTACGGGATCGACACACGGGGGTCGACGCCCCGCAGCGCCTCCTCGAACTCCAGCAGGTATTTGCGGTGCCAGGGGAAGAAGGACGGGGTCATGTGGGCGGGCCGTGGCCTGCTCTCGGCATCGGTGACGTAGAACTCGCGGTGCAGGCTGACGAAGTCGTCGTAGCGTCCCGAGCGCTTGAGCTCCAGGATCGCGTCGACGAGTCGTTTCTTCTCCGTGCGCGTCAGATCGCGCTGGTTCTTGCGGCTGTACACCCGTGCTTGTCCTTAGGGGCTCAGATGGTGTGCGGGGAGACCGTGGAGAGCCGGGCGGTGCCGAGTTCGTCGACCGCCGCGCGCGCCGTCTCCAGGAGGGTCGGGAACGACTCGTAGTGGTTGACGGTGCTGAGGTAGCTGCCGTCGGCGCGCCGCATCACGTGCAGGGCCCGCCCGTCGACACGGACGTCGATGCCGTGCCCCGCGGCGGAGGCCCCCGCACCGCGGGCGTGGGACTGCGCGCCGGCCGGCACGACGGGCGCGGCGCTGCCGCTGATCTCACGGCCCTTGTACCGCTCGGAGAAGCGCTCCGGCCCCACGGCGTCGCGTCCCGGGGAAGGGGACGGGGACTGCGGGCCGTGGACGAGGACCGGCGCGAGCGCGCCGCCGGTCCCGGCGACGGCGGCCGCGGTGAAGACGGTGCGCAGCACCGCGCGGCGGGCCGGCCGCGCGGTACCCGCCGGCTCCCCGCTCGGGCCCGTGGTCGGGTTCATGGTGGGTGTACCTCCCTCTTGTCCGCTGCTGCGAGGTGTCTCGCTCGAGTGCGCAACGAGGCGGGCGGCGAACGGTTCTCGTCCGCCGGGCATCGGGCGACCGTGGGAATTCTCCGACCGTCCCGGCCGTGTCGGCCGCCCGGCGGCGCCCGCCGGGCCAGCATGGCGGTCCGAGCTCCCGGAGGTTGTGATGAACGCGCCGACACAGGTGCCCACGGACAGCACGCGGGTGACAGCCGTCCCCGATCTGGCCGACCCGGCCTTCTGGCGGCTGCCAAGGTCCGAACGTCTGTCCGCCTTCGCACGGCTGAGGGAACTGGGGGCACCGGTCCGCTTCACGCCCCGTACGGGGTCGCGCACCCCGTTCCACGCGCTGGTGACGCACGCGGACGTGAAGGCGGCCAGCAGGCAGCCGCAGGTGTTCGCCAGCGCGCCCGGGGTCACCTTCCCGGAGCCCGCGCGCTGGGCCAAGGCAGTGTTCGGCAACTCCATGGTCAACATGGACGGCGCCGAGCACTCCGGGCTGCGCAGGACCATCTCACGCGCCTTCACCCCGAGGCTGCTCGCCGCAGCCGAGGAGAACATCGGCGCCGTCGCCCGGCGGCTGGTGGACGAGATGTCCGCCGAGGGCCCGGGCGACTTCATGCGCTCGGCGCCCGCCCGTATGCCGTTCGAGGTGATCTGCGACCTGATGGGCATCCCCGCGCGGCACCGGGCCGCCATCGCGGCGCGCATCGACCACGCCTCGGAGTACGTCGGGGTGCAGAGGCGCGGGCGCGCCCGGCTGCGGGTGCCGGGGCGCGGCCTGCGCTCACTGGCCCGCATGCAGCTGGAGATGGCGGGCATCGCCCGCGAGAGGCGCCGCGTCCCGGCGGACGACGTGATCTCCGCCCTGGTCCGTGCGGACGTCGGCGGACGGGCACTGTCCTCGCGTCAGCTCGGCGCGTTCTTCTCGCTGCTGCTCGTGGCCGGTGTGGAGACCACCAGGAACGCCATCGCCCATGGGCTGGTGCTCCTCAGCGCGCATCCGGAGCAGCGCGCGCTCCTGGAGTCCGACTTCGAGCGCCACGCCGACGGCGCGGTCGACGAGATCGTCCGCCATTCGACGCCGATCATCCAGTTCCGCCGGACGGTGGCGGCCGAATGCGCGATCGGCGGCCACACCTTTCTGCCCGGGGAGAAGGTCGTCCTTCTCTACGCGTCCGCCAACCGCGACGCGTCCGTCTTCGACGATCCCGATTCCTTCGACATCACCCGGTCCCCCAATCCGCACCTCGGATACGGCGGCGGGGGTCCTCACCACTGCCTGGGGGCGCATCTGGCGAAACTGGAGATGAAGGCGCTCTTCCGGGAGATGCTCACACGGCTGGACGGCATCCGGACCTCGGCCGAACCGGTCCTGGTCGATTCGAATTTCGACAATCGCGTCGGCTCACTTCCCTTCACCTTCGAAAAGGTCACCCGAACGGCCCGCTCCGAACCGCCGCGTGTCGCTAATGGTCTATTCACGGGCGGTCCCACCGCCCATTGTTGAATCTTTCTCCTTAGGGTCGACAAGGTCGAAGACAGGCCGCAATCCAAGGAGGAGCCGTGCCGGTACAGCGCCGTCTCATCAATTTCGGCATCGGGGCGACCGCCTTCTGCCTCCTCGTGGGCGGCGCGGTCCTCACCGACCACGACGGCTCGGACACGCAGGCCGGGAAGGGCTCCGGGCGGGGGGTGCCCGCACCGGACGGGACCACCGCCATCGGCGCCTATCTGCACTACGGGCCGGAGGGCGTCCAGCGGATGGGAGAGCTGTCGCGCTGGCTCGGCGGTACGGAACTGCGCGTCGGGCACAGCTACCTCCCGGGCGACCTGTGGGAGAACATCGAGGGACGCCCGGGCTTCCTCGCCTCCTGGGCGGCCTGGCGCAGGGCCGCCGACGACCGGATGTTCGTGCTCAACACCCCGATGCTGGAGCGGAACGAGGAGCGCGTCTCCGACAGCGAGGTGCGCGGTCTGCTGAGGGCAGGCGCCGCGGGAGAGTTCGACGCCCACTTCCGCAGGCTCGCCGAGCGGCTCGTCCTGCTGGGCGTGCCGGACACCGTGATCGTCCTCGGCTGGGAGATGAACGGGACCACGTACACGCACCGGTGCGGTCCCGACCCGGTGGCGTGGAAGGCGTACTGGACTCGTATCGTCACTGCGATGCGGTCGGTGTCCGGCCAGGAGTTCCGCTTCGACTTCGCACCGAGCAGGGGACGGGACGCCGTGCCGTGGACGGAGTGCTATCCGGGTGACGAGGTCGTGGACATCATCGGGATGGACTCCTACGACCAGCCTCCGGCACGGACCTTCGACGAGCAGGTCAACGAGCCGTACGGCCTGCAGAAGCAGGTCGATTTCGCGGCCGAGCACGGCAAGCCGATCTCCTTCCCCGAGTGGGGCCTCTTCCGCAACGGCGACAACCCCGAGTACATGCGCCGCATGCTGGAGTGGATCGACCTGCACGAACCGGTGTACCAGACGATCACGGACTACTGCCCGCACGGTGTGTGGCAGTGCGCGGAGAACCCGGAGTCCTCACGGGTGTTCCGCGAGATGCTGAGTGGGCTGCCGGACGCCGAGCCCTCCACGCCCGCCACCGACCCGAGCGGGACGCCGACGGCGCCCAAGCCCGACAAGCCCACGCCGACCGTTCCCGCCCCGGACCCGAACGGGCTCGGATGGTGCATCACCGTCCCGCTGAGCGACTGGTTCGGCCAGTGGCTCAGCGACCGTGAGTTCTGCGTGCGCGACTGAGCGGTCGCGGGCGTGGGTTGGCTGCGGGGCCGCGCCTCACCATCCGGTCCACAGCAGGTGGTTGACGAGAAGGGCCACGGCGGCCTGGGCGGTGAGCCAGCCGCGCCGGCCACGGGTGGGCAGCAGGGCGGTGGCGGGCAGCAGCCAGACCATGAACGGCTGCCAGATGCGTTCGGTCTCGGCCTTGCTCATCCCGGACAGGTCGGCGACGAGCAGGGCCAGGAGCGCGGTCAGGGTGACGAGGGACAGCCGTTGCACGGCGGTGGTGGTGCCTGAGGGCAGGGCGCGTACGGCGGCGGGGGCGGCGGCCGCCGTACGGCGCAGCCCGGCGACGGCTGCGAGGCCCACGGCAAGGGTGGTGCAGGCGAGGTTCGCCCACACCCAGTAGGAGTAGGGCCGGACTCCGCCCGCGCCCTGGTAGTAGCGCTCGACCAGCAGGTGGTAGGCCTCCCACCAGTTGAATCCCGCCAGGGTGAAGGCCACCGGAGCGGCCAGGGCGCCGACGGCGAACGGGCCGAGGGGGCGCGCCGTACGGGCGATCACCAGGACGGCGGCGAACAGGGCCGCGACGAGCGTCAGGCCGTAGCTGAGGTAGCAGGTGAACCCGAACAGGAGTCCAGAGCCGAGCGCGGCGGCCGCGGGGAACCGGACACCACGGGTGGCGGCGAGGGCCAGCAGGGCGACGGACCATGCGGCGACCGCGGCGAAGTAGCCGTCCGCGGAGGTTCCTGTCCAGACCGCGAAGGGGGCGAGGACGAGGAACGGCGCCGCCCGCCGGGCGAGCTGTTCGCCCGTCAGGGCGCGCAGCGCGACCATGACGGCCACCGCGGCGGAGCCGCCGAGCACGATGCACCACATCCCCGCCCAGGCCCCGCCCCCGAGGCCGATCCGGTCCAGGCCGACGAAGGTGAGCGTGGCGCCCGGCGGGTGTCCGGCCACATGGGCGGGCCAGTTGCCGGGCGGGCCGATCACGATGTGGTCGGTGAATCCGCGCAGGGCCGATCCGATGTCGTCGAAGCGGTCGATCACCCGCAGGTACTCGTGTTTGGTGGTCAGCCGGCGGGCGACTCCCCGGTACCAGCCCTCGATGAGGGCCAGCGAGAGGATCCAGGCCACGGAGGCGGCCCACGAGGCCAGGAGGAGCCGGCGCCAGGGGAGTTGCTCCGCGACGCGGGGGCCGTACGCGACGACCGCCACCGCCACGGCGAGCGCGGCGGGGGTGCCCGGGCCGATGTGAGGGTCCCAGGAGGCCAGCAGCGGGGGCCAGTGGACCTGCAGGCTGCCGTTGCTCCGCTGGACGGCCCATCCCACGGCACAGGCCACGGCCACCAGCAGGACTCCCCCGGCCGCGGCCGTCAGGTCCCGGCGGCCGCCCGTACGGCTCACGGGCACGGTGGGGCGGGCGGGTCCGGCAGGATCGAGCGGCCGGACGGGGTCGGTGCGTTCCTCGGTCGTCACGCAGGCACGCTACGCACCGGACGGGCCTCCGGTGCGGTGCGACGCAGCCGCGTCACAGAACCGTCAGATCCCGCGACGGGAGGCACGGGGCCACAACGGCGACGTCAGACTTTCGTCAGGAGTCGCAACCGGGCCGCAGCGGTGTCCTCGGCTTAACGTCGGTCCATGGGCGACACACGGCGAAAAGCCGCAGCACATCTCTCCTCCCTGCCCCTGCCCACGGAACCCGCCTCCTGGCGGAGCCCGGTGCGCGGGGTCAGGTTCACGGCGGTACTCGGTGTGGTGCTCCTCGCCGGTCTCACCCTGATGTTCGTGACGGGACTGTTCTCGTACGCGGCGTACAACCCCGGTCTGGCCGCCGTGAACGACAAGACGCCGGACAAGGGGTGGCTGGGCTTCTACCTGTTCGACTGGCCGACGGGCCCCCACTGGCTGTACCGGCTGAACCAGGGGGTGCACGTCACGCTCGGCATCGTGCTCGTGCCGGTGCTGCTCGCCAAGCTGTGGTCGGTGGTCCCGAAGCTCTTCAGGCTGCCGCCGGCACGGTCGGTGGGACACGCCCTGGAGCGTCTCTCCCTGCTGCTGCTGGTGGGCGGCGCCCTCTTCGAGTTCCTCACCGGGCTGCTCAACATCCAGTTGGAGTACGTCTTCCCCGGTTCGTTCTATCCGCTGCACTTCTACGGGGCCTGGGTCTTCTTCGCCGCGTTCGCCGCCCATACGGCGCTGAAGCTCCCCCGGGCGCTGCGCGTGCTGCGCGCCGGGATCCCCCCGGGTGAGAAGGACGAACTGGCGTCACCTGACCCTGCCGAGCCGACCGTCTCCCGGCGCGGGGCGCTGGCGATGGTGGGCACCGGGTCACTGCTCCTCCTGCTCACCTCGGCGGGCCGGAGCTTCGACCCGCTGCGGAAGACCGCTCTGCTGACCCCGCGCGGCGGCGCCGATCCGGGGCCGGGGCCGAACGGCTTCCAGATCAACAAGACGGCCGCGAAGGCCGGCATCGTGCCGGCCGACACGGGGGAACGCTGGCGGCTGACCGTGGTCGGACCGGCCGGGGAGATCCGTCTCTCGCGGGAACAGCTCGCAGCCATGGCGCAGTTCAGCGCGGCCCTGCCGATCGCGTGCGTGGAGGGCTGGTCGACCTCCGACCAGTGGTGGCGCGGGGTGCGGCTGCGCGATCTCGCCGGGCTCGCGGGGTACGGGGACGACGCGCCGGGGGTGCTGGTGGAGTCGCTCCAGCGCAGCGGGCCGTTCCGGACCGTCGCGCTCCGGGACAACCAGGTGCGCGACGGCCGGTCGCTGCTGGCGCTGGGCGTCAACGGCGAGACGCTGTCGATGGACCACGGCTACCCGGCGCGCGTCATCGTGCCCGCCGCCCCCGGCGTGATGAACACCAAATGGGTGACCCGTCTGACGTTCGGAGAGCTGTGATGAGGGTGTTCCGCAGGTGGTACGGAGAAGGGCCCCTGCACCTGCTGCTGATGGCCGCGTCGTTCGCCCTCGCGGGCTACGCGGCGGTGCGGCTGCTGGACGGGGACACCTTCCTGATCGTGGTGTGGTTCGTCGGCGCAGCGCTCGTCCACGACCTGGTGCTGGTGCCGCTGTACACGGCGGCGGACCGGGCGCTGCGGGTGCCCCGAGCGCGACGGTCCGGCCTGGTCGGCTTCGTACGCGTACCGCTGTTCCTGTCCGGCCTGCTGCTGCTCGTGTGGTTCCCGCTGATCGTGGGCGGCTCCGGGCGTTACGAGCTGGCGAGCGGGATGTCGTCCGGCAGGTTCCTGGGGAACTGGCTGCTGATCACGGCCGCGCTGTTCGCCGTGTCGGCCCTCTGGCTCGTGCTGCGCACCGTGCGCGCCCGCCGCAGGGCCAGGAAGGGACGGCTGTCGGCCACCCACTGATCGGCTGCCTTCCAGCCGTCGGACCGCGCGTAGGCGAGGAGGGCGGACACGCCGACCCTGGCCCAGGGGAAGTGAGGGGTGGCCCCTGCCGTCCCCCGGCCGTCGTCGAGCCGCACCTGCACCTGCTCGTCCACGTCGTGGGCGGCCGCCTCGGTGATCAGGAGACCCCCCGGCGCCAGCAGGGCCGCGACCCGGCGGAGCAGCGCCCGGGGGTCTCCGCCGATCCCGATGTTGCCGTCGATGAGCAGGGCGGTGCCCCAGCGTCCCTCGCCCGGCAGAGGTTCGAAGACGCTCCGCCGGAGCGCCGATCCCCCGAGCCGCTGGGTGTGTCCGATGGCCGCCTCGCTCACGTCGATGCCCAGGGCGCGGTGCCCGCGCGCGGCCAGCGCCGCGACCAGCCGGCCCGGGCCGCAGCCGATGTCGATGACCGGGCCCTCGCTGCGGCGGAGCGCCGACAGGTCGGCGTCGTCGGCGTCCGCGCACCAGCGTTCGACGTCCAGCGGCAGCAGCCAGCCGTCCGAACGGCGCAGGAAGAGCGGACCGCGTCCCCTGCTCAGTGCACGGGCGTACGGGTCGGTCGACCAGGCGGCGGGGCCGGCGCCCGTCGCGGGTGTCACCGTGCTCATCGGACCACCGGCCGGCCCAGACGGGAGAGGGCTGCCGCGAACCGTCCGTCGGGGGCCTCGGCGGCGACGCTCAGGGCGTCGTCGGCGGTGTCCACGTCGCGCAGTTCCGCGAGGTCCCGGACGGTGAGGCCCGCGTCCGCCAGGCGGGCGCGCTGGAGTCCTCCCGTGTACGGGAGGGACATCGGGACGCCCTGTACGAGACCGGGGTCGGGCGCGGCCATGCCGAGGGCCCAGAAGCCGCCGTCCTCGGCGGGTCCGAACCAGGCGTCGCAGCCGTCCCAGGCATCCGGGGCGAGCGCGGGAGCGAGGTGGGTCGCGGTGATCTGAGGGGTGTCCATGCCGATGAGGAGGGCAGGTCCCGCACACCCGCCGAAGGCCTCGGCGATCCGCCGGTCGAGCGTGCCCGCGCTCTGCGGCACCACGTCGAATCCCCCGGGCAGCCAGGGGCCGGGGCTCCCTTCGAGGACGAGGACACGCCGCAGGGCGGGCAGGGTGAGCACGGTCCGCAGGGTGTCCTCGAGGGAGGCGGCGGCGAGTTCGGCCGCCTCCTCGGGACTGAACGGCGGTGTGAGGCGGGTCTTGACGCGGCCGGGAACCGGTTCCTTCGCGATGACCAGGAGTGTCGTCGTCCCGGTGGGAGGCAGGGGGGTGCTCATCGTGACACCTCCGCGCGGACGTCGCGCACCGCCGTCCGCCGCGGCTCCCGCAGCACCGCGCGCATGTCCCGTACGGCGTGCCAGGTGCCACGCCAGGTACCCGTGACCTTCGACCTTCCGGTTCTGGGCGCGTACGGCACGTCCGTCTCGGCGACACGCAGTCCCGCGTCCGAGGCGCGCACCACCATCTGCAGCGGGTAGCCGCTGCGGCGGTCCGTCAGGTCCAGTGCGAGCAGCGCCTCGCGGCGTGCGGCCCGCATCGGCCCGAGGTCGTGCAGGCGCAGGCCGGTGCGGTCGCGGAGCATCCGGGACAGGGCGAAGTTGCCGGCCCGCGCGTGGGCGGGCCAGGCGCCTCGGCCCGTGGGGCGGCGCCTGCCGAGGATCAGGTCGCTCTCGCCGTCGACGATCCGCCGGACGAAGCCGGCGAGCAGGGCCGGGTCGAGGGAGCCGTCGCAGTCGCAGAAGCAGACGAACTCCGCGTCGGCGGCGAGCAGCCCCGCGTGGCAGGCGGCGCCGAAGCCCCGGCGGGGTTCGTCCACGACGGTCGCGCCGAGGGAGCGGGCGATGTCCGCCGATCCGTCGGTGGAACCGTTGTCGACGACGATGGCCCGCCACCCGGCCGGGATACGGGCCATCACCAGGGGCAGGGCCGCGGCCTCGTCGAGACAGGGCAGGACGATGTCGGCGCGGACGGAGTCTGTGGCGTCAGCCGGAGAAGTGTCGGTCACGTCGATCACCCTACGGAGCAGAATCGGGCATTTCGGTCTTCAGGTTCTTACGAAACGTGGACGTCGACCGTGTGGCGGCCGATGGCCCGTCCGTACGAGCGGCCGGCAGTGCCACAGTGGACGGCATGCAGAACTTCTCCTCCCCTGCGGACACGCGCGCCGCGACGCCTCCGCGCCCCCGTGACGGGGGCCCGCGCGGGCACGTGCTCGTCGTGGACGACGATCCGACCGTCGCCGAGGTCGCCAGCGGCTACCTGGAGCGGGCGGGGTACGACGTCGAGCAGGCGGACGCCGGGCCCGCGGCCCTCGCGCGGTTCACCGCGCGGCGGCCCGATCTCGTGGTGCTCGACCTGATGCTGCCCGGCATGGACGGCTTCGAGGTGTGCCGCCGGATGCGCGCGCAGGGGCCGGTGCCCGTCATCATGCTCACCGCGCGGGGGGACGAGGACGACAGGATCCTCGGCCTGGAGACCGGGGCGGACGACTACGTGACGAAGCCGTTCAGCCCGCGCGAGCTCGTCCTGCGTGTCGAGTCCGTCCTGCGCCGGGGGCGGCGGGACGAGGGCGGCTCCCCCGCCGTCCTCGGTGGCGCGGGCCTCCGTCTCGACCCCTCGGCCCGCCGTGCGACGCGCGGCGGCAGGGACCTCGCCCTCACACTCCGCGAGTTCGACCTGCTGGCGTTCCTCCTCGGCCACCCGGGACAGGCGTTCACCCGTGAGGAGCTGATGCGGGAGGTCTGGGGCTGGGACTTCGGCGACCTGTCGACGGTGACGGTCCACGTGCGCCGTCTGCGCGGCAAGGTCGAGGACGACCCCGCCCGCCCCGGGCTGATCCGGACGGTGTGGGGCGTCGGTTACCGCCTGGACATGCCGGCCGACCCCGCTCCCGGGAGCTGAGCGCGTGACCGACATCCTGCTCATCGCGCTGTTCGCCTTCCTCGGCGCCGCAGCGGCCGGGCTGCTGGGCGCGTTCGCCCTGCGGCTGCTGCGGCACCGTCCCCTGGCGGTGTCCCTGACCGTCGTCGCCTCGGTCGCGGTGGCGGCGATGCTGGCCGGGACCCTGACCGTGGCCTGGGCGATGTTCCTCTCACCGCACGATCTGACGGTGGTGACGACCGTCGTCGCCATGGCCGCCGTGGTCTCCCTCGCGACCGCGGTGCTGCTGGGCCGCTGGGTGGCCGCCCGGAGCCGGGACCTGACGCTGGCCGCCCGCTCCTTCGGGGACGGAGGCACGTTCGCCGCCCCGGCCGAACAGCCCACTGCCGAACTCGCCGCGCTGACACGTGAACTGGCGGCCACGAGCGCGAAGCTCGAGAACTCCCGTGAGCGGGAGCGGGCACTGGAGAGCTCGCGCCGGGAGCTCGTGGCCTGGATCTCGCACGACCTGCGGACCCCCCTGACCGGACTGCGCGCCATGTCCGAGGCCCTGGAGGACGGTCTGGCCGTCGACTCCGGCCGCTACCTGCGGCAGATCCGGAAGGAGGTGGAGCGCATGAACGACATGGTCGGCGACCTCTTCGAACTCTCCCGGATCCACGCGGGTTCCCTCACGCTGGCGCCCACCCGGGTCTCCGCCCACGACCTGGTGGGGGACGCCCTCGCCGGGGCTCATCCCCTGGCGCGCGAACACGGGGTACGGCTGGTCGGGGAACGGATCGACGCCGTCCCCGTGGAGGTCGACAGCAAGGAGATGAGCCGGGTCATGGGCAACCTCCTCATCAACGCGATCCGCCGCACCCCCTCGGACGGCACGGTCGCGGTGGCCGCGCGGCGCTCACCGGGCGGGGTCGTGGTCTCGGTCACCGACGAGTGCGGCGGCATCCCGGACGAGGACCTGGCGCGCGTCTTCGACACCGGATGGAGAGGCAGCCACGCCAGGACCCCGCCGGCCGGTGCGGGTCTCGGTCTCGCCATCGTCCGCGGGATCGTCGAGGCGCACGCCGGCCGGACGGACGTACGCAACGTGACGGGCGGCTGCTGCTTCGAGGTCACCCTCCCGGCCGCGGCGGGGGAGATGCCGGCCGTCGCCCCGGCGGCCGGCTGAGCGGCCGTCACCGCCGGAGCGGGGCCCCCGGCGCCACCGGTCCGGCGGCGGCCTGCGTCAGCGTTCCACGGCCGGCGGGCGCTGCTCCCCGGCGGCGCGCAGCGGTGCGGTGGCGAACTCCCGCATCCCCGCGGCGAAGTCCGTCTCCGGCTTCCAGCCGAGCTCGTCACGGAGCCTGCGCGAGTCCGCGGTCACGTGGCGGACGTCCCCGAGCCGGTACTCACCGGTGACGACGGGGTCGGGACCGCCGTGGGCCGCCGACAGGGCCGAGGCCATCTCGCCGATGGTGTGGGGCGTGCCGCTTCCCGTGTTGTACGTGTCGAACGTCCCCGGTGCGCGCTCCCCCAGGGCCGCGAGCGCCACCGCGTTGGCCGCGGCGACATCGCGTACATGCACGAAGTCGCGCCGCTGACGGCCGTCCTCGAACACCCGGGGCGCCTCGCCCCGCGCCAGGGCCGAGCGGAAGAACGAGGCGACCCCGGCGTAGGGGGTGTCGCGCGGCATCCCGGGGCCGTACACGTTGTGGTACCGCAGCGAGACGGCCCGGCCCCCGGTGGCGCGCGCCCAGGCGGAGGCGAGGTGCTCCTGGGCGAGCTTGGTGGCCGCGTAGACGTTGCGGGGGTCCCCGGCCGCGTCCTCGGTGACGAAGCCGGGCACCAGCTCGGCCCCGCAGGCCGGGCACAGCGGTTCGAACCGCCCGGCGTCCAGATCGGGCACCGCCCTCGGACCGGGCCGGACGGAGCCGTGCCGGGGGCAGTCGTACCGCCCTTCGCCGTAGACCACCATCGATCCGGCGAGCACCAGGCCGCGGACCCCCGCCGCGGCCATCCCGGCGAGCAGTACGGCGGTGCCGTGGTCGTTGCATCCGACGTACTCCGGCGCGTCCGCGAAGTCCTTGCCGAGGCCGACCATCGCAGCCTGGTGGCACACGGCGTCGATCCCGGAGAGCGCCCGGGCGACCGCGTCGCCGTCGCGTACGTCCGCGACGATCGTGCGGACGCCGGGCGGAACGTTCCCGGCGAGGGCGGGCCGCTCCCGGGCCGGTCCGTGCGCCGAGGGCAGCAGGGCGTCGAGGACGACGGGCTCGTGCCCGCCGGAGGCAAGGGTCCGGACGATGTACGACCCGATGAAGCCGGCTCCGCCGGTGACCAGTACGCGCATGCCCGCCACGCTAGGCGGACCGGAGGCGGGAGGGGCGGCACGGCACGCCCACGTCACCGGACCGTAAGAACGGCGGGAGCGGCCCGGCCCCATCCGCCGGACGCGCGTTCCGACGCGTCGCTTCCCGATCACCGGGGTCTCTTCGATACTGGGGCCGTACGCACCTGACAAGTCGGCCGGATGCACACTGCCGGCCGGCGCTCCCCCCAGGAGGAACCGTTGCGCATGCTCATCAACGTGCCGGAGACCGTCGTCGCGGACGGACTGCGCGGAATGGCCGCCGCCCACCCGGAGCTCGTCGTGGACGTGGAGAACCGTCTCGTCGTACGGCGCGACGCGCCGGTGGCCGGGAAGGTGGGGCTGGTGTCCGGCGGCGGGTCGGGGCACGAGCCGCTGCACGCGGGGTTCGTCGGGCCCGGGATGCTCTCCGCGGCCTGTCCCGGCGAGGTCTTCACCTCGCCGGTGCCCGATCAGATGGTGCGGGCCGCCGCCGCCGTCGACAGCGGCGCGGGGGTGCTGTTCGTCGTGAAGAACTACACGGGGGACGTCCTGAACTTCGACATGGCCGCGGAGCTCGCGGAGGACGAGGGTGTCCAGGTCGCCCGGGTCCTGGTCGACGACGACGTTGCGGTGGCCGACAGCACGTTCACGGCGGGCCGGCGCGGGACCGGGGCGACGCTGTTCGTCGAGAAGATCGCCGGCGCACTCGCCGACGAGGGCGCGCCGCTGGAGCGTGTGGAGTCCATGGCCCGGCGGGTGAACGAGTCCTCCCGGAGCTTCGGGGTGGCCCTGAGCTCCGTCACGACCCCGGCGAAGGGCACACCGACGTTCGATCTTCCGCCGGGCGAGCTGGAACTGGGGATCGGGATCCACGGTGAACCGGGCCGGGAGCGCCGCCCGATGATGACGTCCGGGGAGATCGCCGATGTCGCGGTCCACGCGGTGCTGGAGGACCTGCGGCCGAGCGGACCCGTGCTGGTGCTGGTCAACGGCATGGGCGCGACACCGCTGCTGGAGCTGTACGGGTTCAATGCCGAGGTGCAGCGGGTGCTGTCGGAGCGGGGCGTGGCGGTGGCTCGTACGCTGGTGGGCAACTACGTGACGTCGCTCGACATGGCGGGCTGCTCGGTGACGCTGTGCCAGGTGGACGAGGAGATGGTGCGGCTCTGGGACGCGCCGGTGGAGACGCCCGCCCTCCGCTGGGGCCGTTGACCGTACTTCCCGCCCTTTCCACCGTGTGTGAGGAACAGGAGATCTTGTGCTCGACACCGATTTCTTCCGTCGCTGGATGACCGCCACCGCGGCCGCCATGGACCGGGAGGCGGACCGGCTGACCGAGCTCGACGCCGCGATCGGGGACGCCGATCACGGGAGCAACATGCGCCGCGGCTTCGCGGCGGTGAGCGACGTCCTCGACAAGGAGGCCCCCACCGGACCGGGCACGGTGCTGACGCTGGCCGGCCGGCACCTGATCTCGACGGTCGGCGGAGCGTCCGGGCCTCTGTACGGGACGCTGCTGCGTCGCACCGGAAAGGCCTTGGGCGACGCGGAGGAAGTGACGCGGGAGCAGCTGGCCGAGGCCCTCGGGGCGGGCGTCGCCGCCGTGGCGCAGCTCGGCGGGGCGCAGGCGGGCGACAAGACGATGCTCGACGCACTGCTCCCCGCGGTCAGGGTGCTGGGCGCCTCGTTCGACCGGGCGCGGGACGCGGCTCTGGAAGGGGCCCTGGAGACCGTGCCGCTGCGCGCGCGCAAGGGCAGGGCCAGTTATCTGGGCGAACGCAGCATCGGGCACCAGGATCCGGGCGCCGCTTCGTCCGCGCTGCTCCTGGCTGCGCTCGCGGAGGCGGCGGGGACGAGCGGCGGGGACGACGCGTGAGCGAGGAGAAGCAGGTCGGGATCGTGCTGGTCTCGCACAGCGGGCCCGTCGCCGAGTCCGTCGTCGAGCTCGCCAAGGGCTTGGCTGCCGGTGGTGCGACGGCTCCCGTGGCGGCTGCGGGAGGCACGTCGGCCGGAGGCCTGGGGACCAGTACGGAGCTGATCGCCGAAGCGGCCCGGAGGGTCGACAGGGGTGCCGGGGTCGCGCTGCTCGTCGACCTCGGCAGCGCCGTCCTCACGGTGAAGTCCATGCTGGCGGAGGGCGGTGAACTGCCGGAGGGGGCACGGCTGGTGGACGCCCCGTTCGTGGAGGGCGCGGTCGCCGCGCTGGTGACCGCGTCGGCGGGAGGCGATCTGGACACGGTGGAGGCGGCCGCCACGGACGCCTACGGGTACCGGAAGGCGTGAGGGACTGCGCCGGGCGCCCCCGCAGGGAGGGACGGCCGGTGCAGGGTGGCCGCACACGGACTCGTGTCCGGCGATTCGGGAGCGCTCCCGTTCCGTATCGGCGTGGAACCCACGGCGCCGGTGCGAGGGCGCGCACGGCTCGGCTGGCCGCCCCATGCGCGCACTCCCCACCGGCCGGACGCGCGCAGGAGAACACCGCACGGCTCCCGGGCGGGTCCGGGAGCCGTGCGGCGATCCGTGCGTGCGGCGATCCGTACGTACGACGATGTGTGCGTGCGACGGGGCGTCAGGCGGCGGGGCGTCAGGCGGCGGGCGCCACCGCCCCGGCCGCGATCCGCACCTGTGCCTGCCGCGTGACGCCGTTGACGGTCACCGCGAGCGTGACGGTGCCGGGCCGGAGCGCGGTGAGCGTCCCCGTCACCGGGTCCAGCGTCGCGATGTGCCGTCCCCGGGCGTCGTCCGTCCTCCCGATACGGAGGTTCGGGGATCCGGTCCAGTCCACGCTGAGCGGGTAGGCGGCCGGCACGGTCCGGGTGCCCTGGGTGACCTGCGCGCCGACCTCGGCGCGCTCCCCCGCGACGAGCGCGGCGGGGACCTCCAGGGTGAGCGCGTCGACGTGGGCGCGGGTCTGGGCGGAGACCCAGTCGGGTCCGCCCCGCCACGGCTCCAGGCGCGCCGCCGCCTGCTGGACGGGCCCCACGCGGTCGACGCCGATCAGGGACCAGCCCGTGAAGCCTCCCTCGTCCGCGGGACCGGCCGGCGCCTTGCCGGAGTTGCCGTTGACCAGATACGGGACCCCGTCCACGTGCGAGGCGTGGAAGACGCCGACATGGCTGCCGACGAGGGCCGCTCCCTTGCCCGTCGTACGCCGGAAGTCGGCGAGCCACCGCTCGACGAGGGCGGCCTCCTTGCGGTCGCCGAGCTGGCTCCCCTTCTGCGCGGTCGGATCGCGCGGCGGCACGTGCTCGATCAGCATCACGGAGCTGACGGACCGGTCCTTCGCCGCCGCGTCCAGCTGGGCACGTACCTCCTTGATCTGGGCGAACCCACCGCCGCGCAGGCTCAGGTTCGACGTGTCGAGTGTGAGGACCCTGGTGCCCTCGTGGTCGAACGTGCGCCGGGCCGGACCGAATTCCGTGAGGAAGTTGTCGATCTTCCCGCCCATCACCTCGTGGTTGCCCGGGACGTAGTACCAGGGCAGCGCGTCACCGAGTTCCTCCTCGAGGATCCGGCGGGCGAAGGCGAGGTCGGCGGGCGACCCCTCGTCGACGAGGTCCCCGTTGACGACCAGGAAGTCGGGCCGCGCCGCCCTGATCTCGCGCAGGGTGCGACGGGCCTGTCCGACGATGGCGCTGTCCGGGTCGCGCGCGACGAACTGGGCGTCGGACATGACGGCGAAGCGCCAGTCACGGCCCTCGGTCACCGCGGCGGTGTCCACCAGCGGATCGACGGGCGGCTCCTGTTCGGGCAGCTCCACGGTGGGCGGCACCTGGGCGGTGAGGTCGTCGACGACGACCTCACCGGTGTACTGCCGGGTGGCGGCCGTCTCGGCGAGGTAGAAGCGGTACACCGACAGCGGGGTCGCCGCACCCGGTGGCACCGCGAAGGTGACCTGCCGCCAGCCGGTCCACGTGAGGTACGGCCCTCGTAGCAGCTGGTCGGATCCGGCGGCGTCCTTGAGGTGCAGGGTCGGCCAGGCTCCGTTGCCGTCCCCCTTGATCCAGAGGGTGAAGGCCTGCGGCTGGCCCTCCACGGCGACGGGCCGCGGCGGTGCGGCGTAGGCGGCACGGGTAGCCGTCGACCGGGTGAAGTCGTAGGTGAGCCGGAGGCCGGTGCCGGTGTGCCCCTCGGGCGTCGCGGCGAGCGATCCGTCCGCGCGGGCCTGGCTGAACGTCCAGGATCCGGCGTCGTCGAAGTCGGACACGGCCTGTTCGGTGAGGCCGACGCTCACGGCGAGCGTGGTGCTCACGCCGGCGACGGTGGCGGTGATCCGGCCCGCCCCGGAGCCGGTGAGGGACCGCACGGTGAAGGACCCCTCGCCGTCGTCGTCGACCGTGAACAGCGTGCGGTCGTAGTCGAGCGTGATGTCACCCGGCTCTACGGGTGCGCTCGTCCCGTGGGCGTCGAATCCGACGATGCCGAAGCTCCCGGCGGCGTCCTTGTCCGCCAGCCCGACGCGCGCGGTGGTCGACCGGATCCGGTCCAGCCGGTCCAGGACGGTGAGCCGGATCGCGCCGTGGGCGCCGGCCCGTTCCGCCCGTACGTCGGTCGTCCCGCCGCGACGGGCGGTGAACGTGCCCCGCGCGTCGGTGCTGCCGACCGAGGGCCTGACGGTACGCCAGCGCGGATCTCCCGCCGCGGGACCGTAGGTCTCGTCGTAGCCGGCGGCGGTGAGCCGGCGGGTCAGGCCGGGGAAGACCCGCTCGGGGTGACCGCCTCGGACGGGGTCGTCGCCGGGGGCCGTACCGGCAGGCGTACGGGTCTCGACCCAGAAGCCCTGGAGCCGGCCGCTGCCGTCGGGCGCGGTCAGGGCGAGGCCGTTGGGGACGGTGCGCTCGCTGCCGTCGGACGGGCTGTTCTCCACCTGGAGCGCGTCGCTGCCCGGCTCACGGGCGACGAGGGTGGAGGAGCCCCCGCCGTCGAGGTTCAGCGCACTGTAGGAACCGGCCTCGCGCATCATCTCGCCCAGCTCGGTGAGGGTGACGCCGCCGCTGTCCGTCTGCCTGCCGTCGACGGTGAGGACCTGCATGGTCCTGCCGTCCTTGGAGAAACCGACGGCGGTACGGGGTGCGGCGGTGTTGTTGCCCTCGCCGTCGTGGTTCTGCGCGGCGCCGTCGACGACGAGGAGTTCCCGACCTCCCACGGCGGTGCGCGGCACGGCTCCGCCGTCGGTGCGCGCCCGGTACGCGATGCCCACCGGGTCACCCGGCCGCAGGGCGGCCAGCAGCCCGGCCCCGGCCTCCCGGCCGACGAGGACCACGGTGTCCTCGGGCACGGGGCCAGATCCCGGCGTGTCCGACCGGGAGACGACCTTGCCGTCGCGCACGGCCACTTCGGCGACGGGCCGCGTGTCGTCGACGGTCGGTGCGCGGTCGGCGCTGCCCCAGGCGGAGGTGTAGGCGCCCACTCCCTGGGCGGGTACGTCCGCCGCGTTGTAGGCGGCGAGCGGGTGTGTGCCGGAGGGAAGGGTCAGGGTGCCCTCGAAGTACAGCTCCAGGACACGGCCGGCGTTCTGCGGCCCGATGCCCACCGCGCGGTTGACACCCGGAGCCGGCGAATGGACCGTCCGGCCGTTCTCGACGCCGGGCCCCAGGGGCGCGCCCGTCTGGTTGATGTCGAAGAAGTCCGCGTTGATGGCGGCGACGGTGCGGCGGCCCTTCCCCGGGTCGTGCCGGGCGGCGAGCTCGGAGACCGGACGCCGGTCGGTGACCTTGCCCGAGGAGAGGTAGTCGGCCTGCACCCCGCTGCCGTCCAGGTCCACGGAGAGGCTGTCGACCCGTAGCCACTTGTCGGACTCGAGACGGTCGTACGAGCTCAGCTCGACGCCGGGCGCGACCGGGCGGGAGGCGCGGGCGGTCTCGATGCCGTCGCCGTCGACGACGGATCTCGCGTCGCCCCGGGAGCCGCTCGCGGCCGGTGGCGCGACGGGTCTGAGGATCTCGGCGGGGGTGTGCGGGCGGGGGTCCGGGGTGGAGTCGGCCGCCGCGGGCGCGACGGCTCCGGCCGCCAGAGCCGTCACGGTCGCCAGCAGCACGAGTGGCCGCAGGGCGGCGCGGAAGGTGCCAAGGCCCACAATTCCTCCTGGTGCGGAGCGGATTGCGCGCGGAATGCGCTGTCGGCGGACAGCATGACCGCGCCGGGTGGGACGCACCAGAGGACAACGGGGACATCAGGGGTAACAGCGTGCGGCGAAGGAGTGACCCCGGCGGGCGCCGATCCTCACGGCGGGGTGGCTGCACCGGCGGCCACGCCACACACTTGACGACATGTCGACAGTCAAGCGCAGTGCCGGAGTTTTGCTCTACCGCGTCGTCCCCGGCGAGGACGGCGGCCGGGACGTCGAGGTGCTGATCGGCCACATGGGCGGACCCTTCTGGGCCCACCGTGAGGCGGCCTTCTGGTCCATCCCCAAGGGGGAGTACGGACCGGACGAGGAGCCCGCCGCCGCAGCGCGCCGGGAGTTCGGGGAGGAACTCGGACTGCCGGTCCCGGACGGCCTCTGGGTGCCGCTGGGCGAGGCGCGCCAGTCCGGCGGCAAGATCGTGACCGTCTGGGCGGTGGAGGCGTGGCTGGATCCCGGCGCGGCCGTGCCGGGCACCTTCACCATGGAGTGGCCGACGGGGTCCGGTGTGCTGTGCGAGTTCCCGGAGCTGGACCGGTTCGCCTGGTGCACCCCGAAGGACGCGCTCGAACGGCTGGTGGCGGGCCAGCGGGCCTTCGTGGAGCGGCTGCTCGCCCACGTGCGGGAGGACGGCACGCCCCCGGAGGCCTAGGTCCTCCCGCACGGGAGGCGGATCCCGGCCGGGTCCGGCTCGACGGACGCTCCGTCACCGCCTCGGTGGACCGGATCCCTCCACGACGCGGCCCGCGCGGAGTTCGAGTCGCCCGCCGGTGAAGCGGCCGCGGAAGCTGCGGTCGTGCGAGACGACCACGACGGCCCCCGCGTACCCGTCGAGTGCGGCTTGCACCTCCTCGACCAGACCGGGAGCGAGGTGGTTCGTCGGCTCGTCCAGGACGAGCAGATCCGCCGGGCGTGTCACGAGTCTGGCCAGGACCAGCCGGCGCTGCTGTCCCACGGAGAGGTCCGCCACCGGCACGGCCAGGTCCTCCGGACGGAACAGGCCGAGGGCCAGCAGGTCGTCCACGTACGCGTCGGGGTGGCCGGGCCGTCCCGCGGCGAAGGTGGCGAGCAGGGAGCGGCGGGTGGGCCGTACGGGAAGCTCCTGCGGCAGATAGCCGATGCGGCCGCGCCGCCGGACCGTACCGGCGTCCGGTGCGAGGTCACCGGCCAGGACCCGCAGGAGCGTGGTCTTCCCCGCGCCGTTGGGCCCGGTGACCAGGAGCCTCCGGCCCGGCTCGACGCGCAGGGACGCCACGTCCAGCCGGGTACCCACGAGGACGGAGTCCAGTTCGACGACGGGCGCGGAGCTCCCCGCCCCCGCCACCGAGGGATCGCCACCGTGGGCGAGGACCGGTTCGGCGGTGAAGCGCAGCGGCAGGGGAGGCGCGGGAACGGGCGAGCGGCGCAGCTCCTCGAGGCGGGCCCTGGCCGCTCCGACCTGGCCCGACAGCTTGGCCTCGTGCGACCTGCGGTGCTTCCCGAAGCCCTGCAGGGGATCCTTCCCGGTGCCCCCGAGGCGCCGCCCGGACGCGCTGACCAGTTCTTCGGCGCGGCGGACCTCGGCCAGCCACTCCTGGTGGTCCTGGGCACGGCGGCGGAGCCCGGCGGCCTTCGCCGTCCGGTAGCCGTCCCAGCCGTCCCCGTAGCGCGAGACGCTCCGCAGGTCACGGTCGACCTCGATGATCACGGTCGTGGTCCGTTCCAGGAACGCCCGGTCATGGGTCACGGCGACCACGGTGCCCCGGTGCGCGCGGAGGTGGTCCTCCAGCCAGCCGACGGCGGCGGCGTCGAGGTGGTTCGTGGGCTCGTCCAGGAGCAGCAGCTCCGGCGCCGCGGCCAGCACGCAGGCCAGGCCCAGCCGGGACTGCTCGCCGCCGGAAAGGGTGCCGAGCACGCGGTCCCGGGTCAGATGGCCGAGTCCGAGGCCGTGCAGTGCGGCATCCGTCCTGGCGTCCGCCTGGTACCCGCCGCGCTCCTCGTACGCCGCCAGCAGGTCCCCGTAGGCCCCGAGCCGGGCCTCGGTGGCATCGCCGGCGGACATCGCCTCCTCCGCCGCGCGGATCAGCTGCTCGAGGGCGCGGAGTTCGGCGAGGGCGGTGTCGACGGCGTCCTGGACCGTGCTGCGGAGGTCGAGGGAGAGGGTCTGGGCGAGGTGACCGGTACCGCCGGGGAAGGCGACGGTGATCTCACCGCTGTCGGGAGCCTCCGCCCCGGCCATCAGGCGGAGCAGGGTGGACTTCCCCGACCCGTTCTCGCCGATGATCCCGGCCTTCTCCCCGGGGCGGACGGTGAGGGACACCTGGTCGAGGACGGGCCGGTCCCCGTAGGTCTTGGAGACGTCGGTCAAGGCCAGTTGGGCGCGGGGGTGCTGAGAAGTCATGGGTGCTTTCCCTGGAGTGACATGCCTCGGCTGCGCGCACAGCGGTGTCACGTGCACGCGTGCGCTGCGGGGCTGGGTGTCGGACGGCGGAAAGGACTGCGGCACACGGTGTGGACCGGGAGGTCACACGGCGACGACCGGCGTCGCGGGTGGCGTGTCCTGCCGTGGATCAGAGAAAGAAGTAGTACGAACCCATGGCGCCATTCTAACCACGGACGGGAGGACGGACCGGGCCTTTCGCCCGCCGGAGAGCAGACCCTCGAACCAGCGCTCGGCACCACCGGACCGCCGGCGCCCGGAGTCACGGGTGCTGCGGCGCGGGCTCGCCCGTCCCGGCGTCCGGGCACGGCGCCGCGCCGCCGGCGGCCGGCGGCCGCTCCAGGACGAGTACGGCGACGTCGTCGCGGCGCACTCCGCCGGAGAACGTCTGCAGGTCGGACTGGAGCTCCTTCAGGACTTCGTCCGGCCCCCGCCCGGCCCAGCGGCCGAGCCGCTCGGCGAACGGGTAGAAGTCGCCCGTGGCGTCCCGCGCCTCGGTCACCCCGTCGGTGAAGACCATGAGGGCGGCGCCCGGGGGGAAGTCGATCCACTCCGCGGTGCGCGCCTCACCACCGAGCTCGGCGATCCCCAGGGGTACGGACGTCCGGTGCAGGTCGACCGCCGAAGCCGCCCCGTCGTGCAGCAGCCACGGCAGCAGGTGGCCGCAGTTCACCGCTCGCACCCGGTCGCCGCCGTCGAAACCGAGCAGCAGGGCGGTGACGAAGCGCTCGGCGTCACCGGTCTCGGCGGAGAACGCGTTGTGCCGGACGACCGCGTCCTCGACCGCGCCGGCCACCGCGGTGAGATCGGGCTCCCTTACCGCCGCCTCCCTGAACGCGCCGAGCGCGGCGAAACCGGTGCCGATCGCGGGCAGGCCCTTGCCCTGCACATCGCCGATGATGACCCGGGTCCCGTGGGGTGACTGCACGACCTCGTAGATGTCTCCGCCGACGAACCGGTCCTCCTCGATCGGCTCGTAGAAGCCGTGGGCACAGACCTGTCGCGTGACGATGGGAAGGGGCCGCAGGATCTGGCGCTGCAGGGCCACGGCGGCCGAGCGCAGCCTCGCCACCTCCGTGGCGTGCCGGATGCGCGCGGCGCAGGCGACGACGCCCAGAGCGCTGGCGAGCGCCGTGAAGCCGATGAGGAAGACCACGTCCCAGAAGGCCCCCGTCGACGCGATCCGGGAGCCGACGACGACGAGCGTGACCCATACCGCCACACCGGTGGTCTGGCGGACCGTGCAGAAGACGGAGGCCAGGGCGGGGAGCACGACCAGGAGCGGGATGAGGGGGAGGTCGTTGCCGGTGAAGGTGTCGAGGAGGACCACCGCGACGGTCAGGAGGAGGAGCCACACCGCGAGCGCCCAGCTCCCGATGCGTGCGTCGCCCGCCGTCGTCTCGGCCGGATCCGCCCCGGGCAGCGGCGCCGTGCGCGCCGCAGACGGGCGCCGGAGTCCCATGACCACGGCAGGCCTCCCGCATGTTCGTCGCTAACGCCCCACCTGTTCCAAGCTACCCGTCCCCCGGTCCCGGGTCCTGGCGTCGGTGTGCAGGTCCGTGCCCACCGGGGCGTCCGCCGGGACGAGCGCGGAGAGGAAGGAGGTCTTCCGGCGCAGGGTGAAGCCGAGGGACTCGTAGAGCCGGACGGCCGAGGTGTTCGCCGCCGCCGCGTGCAGGAACGGCGTCTCGCCCCGTTCCCTGATGCCGTGGGCGACGGCCCTGATGAGACGCGTCGCGAGCCCCTGACCGCGCACGGACCCGTCGGTGCACACGCCGCTGATCTCCGTCCAGCCCGGCGGGTGCAGCCTCTCGCCCGCCATGGCGACCAGGACGCCGGAGCGGCGGATGCCGAGGTAGGTGCCGAGCTCGACGGTGCGCGGGAGGAACGGGCCGGGGCGGGTGCGCTCGACCAGGTCCAGCATCTCCGGCACATCGGCCGGTCCCAGGAGCAGCGCCTCCGGATCGGGGGCCGCGTCCAGGGTGTCGTCGACCAGCTGGACGCCCTCGGCGTGGAAGACGATCTCCCAGCCGGCGGGCGGGGGCTCGCGGAAGGCGGTGAGGGTGGCGGACGCGCCGGGGCCCGCGAGCGCGGCGACGTCGGCCCAGTCCCGGGCGTCGGGCTCGTCCGGCAGGGCGACCCACGGGGTGACGTCGGGGCTGTAGCGCAGGATGCGGCCGCGCCGCTCGGCGAAGTGGGCGTGCGGGCCGTGCAGCGAGGCGAGGACGGGGTTGTCCAGCGGGTGGGGCTCCCCGGTACCGCCGTGGGGGCCGGACCCCCGCGACGCAGCCGGGCCGGCCGCCCGCACGAGGGACGGGTCGGTGGCCCGTGGCGACGGGTTCGTGGGCAGAGGGGTGACCTCGGGCATGGACTCTCTCACTCCGGTTGGATCGGCGGCCGGCGACACGGATGGAAGGCCGCTCCACCCCGCGTGTATTCCCGGGCCGCCGATCCGCCGGCTTGCGTGCGGCCCCGACCCTGCCGGAGCAGCTGTCACCTGCCCCGTTCCGCCGCACCCTGGGTCCCTCCGCGCAGAGCGGGCGCCTCGGCACCGCCGGGCGTGCGCGCGGACGGATACGGGGAATCGCGCGCCGCTGGTCCGGAACGGCCCCAACGGGCCCCGGCCTGTGGCACCCTGGATACGACCGCCCCACCGGGCTCCCCCGTACCGGTGGGGCGGTTCTGTGTGCTCACGTGCGCACGGGGGTCCCGTCGCTGCGGCCACGAGGACGAATTCGGGCGTTTTCAGCCAATGCGGCGGCCGGTGTGGCTCAAATCAACCTTCTCGTGCATGAGTTGAGGAGCACCGGGCAGGCGCCTGTACCTCATGGCATTCAACCTGAGGAGCGTGACGGGATGACCGTGCACACTGCACAGACCGCCGGTGCGGAACGAGCAGGCGCTCCGGACGGTCTCCCCTGGATCGAGGACGCCGGGCAGATAGCCCCGCGGGACGCGCGGAATCTGTCGAGGCTCTTCTTCGACCGGCTGCAGCTGCTCGAGGAGGGCACGCCCGAGCACCAGTACGCCCGGAACACCCTCATCGAGATGAACCTGTCGCTCGTACGGTTCGCCGCCGCACGCTTCCGCAACCGGGGCAGCGGTGACATGGAGGACATCGTCCAGGTCGGCACCATCGGTCTGATCAAGGCGATCGACCGCTTCGACCTCGCCCGTGAGGTCGAGTTCACCTCGTTCGCCGTGCCGTACATCGTCGGCGAGATCAAGCGCTTCTTCCGGGACACCACCTGGTCCGTGCACGTGCCGCGGAGGCTTCAGGAACTGCGGGTGGACCTCGCGAAGGCCAAGGAGAGGCTGGCCGTCGACCTCGACCGGGACCCCACCGTGCAGGAGCTCGCCGAGGACCTCGGTCTCGAGGAGGCGGAGGTCACCGAGGGCATCGTCGCGGCCAACGGCTACACCGCGGGCTCGCTCGACATGCCCGCCGACGCCGCCGAGCCGGTGGGCCGCGCCTCGGGCGCGCGCACCTTCGCCGACGTGCTGGGTGAGCCCGACCCCGCCATGGAGGCGGTGGAGAACCTCCACGCGCTCGCGCCGCTGCTGGGCGGCCTCGACGCCCGGGAGCGCCGCATCATCGACATGCGGTTCGGCCAGGAGATGACCCAGGCCCAGATCGGCGAGGAGCTCGGCATCTCACAGATGCACGTCTCCCGGCTGCTGAGCCGCATCCTGGGCAAGCTGCGCGACGGGATGCTCGCCCAGGACTGACCCGCCACGACCGAGCGCGCCGGTCCGGCCATCCGCACACCGCGGGGCCGGACCGGCGCGCTCTGTTGCGGCGGCATTGCAGCTTCGTGGCCACGTGGGCGAGCTGCTTCCGCACCGGCCGGGGCGGCCTCTACGGTCCGTAACCAGTACGCCGCCGCAGCGCCACCGTGCTCGCGCGGACATCCCCGGACCACCGTGCGAGGTATGACATGAGCCAGCCCGTCGACTCCGTCGCCGCGGGGCACACCCCTGAGGACCACGACCGTCAGGACGCCACGACCGCCTGGTCCTTCGAGACGAAGCAGATCCACTCGGGCGCGGCCCCCGATCCGACGACCGGTGCCCGTGCGGTGCCGATCTACCAGTCGACGTCCTTCGTCTTCAAGGACACCGGGCACGCCGCCGACCTGTTCTCGCTGGCCGAGCCCGGCAACATCTACACCCGGATCCACAACCCGACGCAGGACGTCCTCGAACAGCGGATCGCCGCCCTGGAGGGCGGGGTCGCCGCCGTCGCGCTCGCCTCCGGCCAGGCGGCGGAGACCCTCGCCCTGCTGACCCTGGCCGGCGCGGGGGACCACATCGTCTCCTCCGCCTCCCTCTACGGCGGTACGTACAACCTGTTCCGGCACACGCTCCCCCGGTTCGGCGTGGAGGTGTCGTTCGTGGACGACCCGGACGACGTCGAGGCGTGGCGGGCCGCGATCCGTCCGAACACCAAGGCCCTGTTCGCGGAGACCCTCGGCAATCCGCGCGGCGACGTCCTCGACGTCCGGAGCGTGGCGGACGCGGCGCATGCGGCCGGGCTGCCGCTGATCGTGGACAACACGGTGCCCACCCCCTACCTCCTGCGGCCCCTGGAGCACGGGGCGGACATCGTGATCCACTCCGCGACGAAGTTCCTCGGCGGCCACGGCACCACGATCGGCGGTGTCGTCGTGGACGGCGGCACCTTCGACTTCGGCGCGCACGCCGGGCGCTTCCCGGACTTCCACACCCCCGACCCGAGCTACCACGGCCTGCGGTACTGGCCGGACCTCGGGCACGGCGCCTTCGCGGTGAAGCTGCGGGTCCAGCTGCTCCGCGACCTCGGCCCCGCGCTCTCCCCGCACTCGGCCTTCCTGCTCCTCCAGGGGGTGGAGACACTGAGCCTGCGCCTGGAGCGGCACACGTCCAACGCGCTGGCACTCGCCCGCTGGCTGGAAGGCCGTGACGAGGTGTCGGCGGTGCACTACGCCGGGCTGGAGTCGAGCCCCTGGTACGGGGCGGGCCGGCGCTACCTGCCGCGCGGCGCCGGTGCCGTGCTCGCCTTCGAGCTCCGTGACGGTGTGGAGGCCGGCAAGCGGTTCGTGGACGCGGTCGAGCTGTTCAGCCACCTCGCCAACATCGGCGACGTGCGCAGCCTGATCATCCACCCCGCGTCCACCACGCACAGCCAGCTGACCGAGGAGCAGCTCGCCGCCACCGGCGCCACCGCGGGGCTGGTCCGGCTCTCCGTCGGCCTGGAGAACGTGGACGACCTCAAGGCGGACCTGGAGGCAGGCTTCCGCGCCGCGAAGGCGGCGTCCTGAACCGGGTCGCCGCACCCTCCGCGCTCCCCCTCCCCCCGGCTGCCGGAGGCCGTCGGGAGGGGGATCCCGCCGGACGCCGCTCGTGGGTGGAGCTCGACGGCCCGCTCCGGCTGGAGTCCGGTGCCATGCTGCCGGGTGTCCGGCTGGCGTACGAGACGTGGGGCAGGCGCGCACCGGACGGCGGCAACGCCGTGCTGGTCCTGCACGCCCTGACCGGTGACAGCCACGTGGCGGGTCCCTCGGGGCCCGGCCACCCGTCGGCGGGATGGTGGGATGCGCTGGTGGGGCCCGGCCGGGCGCTGGACACCGACCGCTGGTACGTCGTGGCGCCGAACGTCCTGGGCGGGTGCCAGGGCAGCACCGGCCCCTCCTCGCGGCGGCCCGGTGGTGCCCCCTGGGGCGGGGACTTCCCTTATCTGACGGTCCGTGACCAGGTGGCGGCGGAGACGCGGTTCGCCGATGCCCTGGGGATCGGCCGGTGGGCCGCCGTCATCGGTGGCTCGATGGGCGGGATGCGGGCGATGGAGTGGGCGGTGGGGCACCCCGGCCGGACGGGATCGCTGCTGGTGCTCGCCGCTCCCGCCGCGTCCTCCGCCGAGCAGATCGCCTGGGGCAGCACGCAGATCGCCGCGATCCGCGACGACCCGGGGTGGCGGGGCGGCGACTACCACGACGCGCCGCCCGGTTCGGGACCCCACCGAGGGCTCGGACTCGCCCGGAGGATCGCCCATGTCACCTATCGCAGCGAGCCGGAGCTGGCTGCGCGGTTCGGAAGACGGCCGCAGCCCGGTGAGCTTCCCTCGCAGGGCGGGCGTTACGAGGTGGAGTCGTACCTCGACCACCACGCGGCCAAACTGGTGCGCCGCTTCGACGCCGGCAGCTATGTGGCGCTCACCGAGGCGATGAACGGGCACGACATCGGCCGGGGCCGGGGCGGTGTCGCGCAGGCGCTGCGGAGGGCCTGCATGCCGGCCCTCGTCGCGGCCGTCGATTCGGACCGCCTCTACCCGCAGGCGCAGCAGGCGGAGGCCGCCGCGCTGCTGCCGGGTGCCGATCGCCTGCGGATCATCGAGTCCCCGTACGGACACGACGGCTTCCTGATCGAGACCGACCAGGTGGGCTCTCTCGTACGGGAGTTGCTGTCCGGCCTGTGAACCCGATCCCCTGTCCCCCGATCCCATTACCCCTGGAGCGCCCATGAGTTCCCTGCCCGTGTCCGAGGCCGCCTACGACCGGAGGCGGCTCCGGCAATGGAGCCGCGGCCGCGCGAGATCGGCCGGGATCGGCCGGCGTGATCTGCTGAGGCTCGTCGCGGCGGCCTCGGCCGCCGCCCCGCTGGTCCCCGCCGCCGCCTCGCCCGCCCGCGCGGCGGAAGGGCTTCCGGGGGTGGTGAAGCCGCTGCCGGCGGAGCTGTTCACGCTGCGCGGCACCAACGCCGAGACGAACTTCGCGTCGCTGCGGGACACCGGGCTGCTCACGTCCGCCGACCGCTTCTTCGTGCGCAACCACACCGCGACACCGCTCGTCGACGCCGCGCAGTGGCGGCTGACGGTATGGGGCAGCGGGCTGACCGGGGGTCCCGTGGACTTCTCGTACGCGGCGCTGCGCGCCCTGCCGTCGGTCAGCCGCACCGCGTTCGTGGAGTGCGCGGGCAACGGCCGGAGCTTCTTCGGCTCGCAGCAGGGCCAGCAGGTCAGCGGCACCGCGTGGACGCTGGGCGCGATCGGGACGGCGCGCTGGCGCGGCGCGCGGCTCGCCGACGTGCTGCGCCGGGCGGGCCTGGGCCGGGACGCGGTCGACGTGCTGCCGCGCGGCCTGGACGCGGAGGTCGTCAGCGACGGGACGAATCTGGGCCGGGTGCGCAGGCCGCTCCCGGTGGCGAAGGCGATGGACGACGTGATCCTCGCGTACGAGATGAACGGTGAGCCGCTGCCGCCCGACCACGGCGCTCCCGTCCGGCTGATCGTGCCGTCCTGGGTGGGTATAGCGAACATCAAGTGGGTGGGTGACATCGAGGTGAGCGCCCAGCCGCTGGTGAGTCCGTGGAACACAAGCCTGTACCGGCTCTTCGGTCCCGGGCACCCGCCCGAGGGCAGCGCGCCGCTGACCCGCCAGACGCTCAAGAGCGCCTTCGAGCTGGCGCAGGGCGCCTCCTTCGCCGTCCACCGCAGGCATCTGCTGACCGGCCGGTCCTGGTCGGGCGGTGCCCCGGTGCGCTCGGTCGAGGTCAGCACCGACGGCGGCGACCGGTGGCGCCCCGCCCGGCTGCGGGACGAGCCCCGGGCCGGGAGCTGGGTGCGGTGGACGGCGGACTGGGTCCCGGAGGTGACGGGCCCGGGTGTGCTGCTGGCGCGGGCGACGGACCGCTCGGGCCGTACGCAGCCGGCCACGACCGCCCACAACACGCAGGGCTACCTCTTCGACGCGGTGGTGAGGCACCCGGTGACCGTGGTCTGACCGGTCATGCGGGACGGCCCGCGTAGTACGTCGCGATCATGTCCTGGCCGCCGTGTCCGGCCGCCTCCGCCCGGCTGAAACGCTCGGCGGAGGCGGCGACCAGGTCGAGCCTCACCCCTGCCGCCTCGGCCGCGTCGAGGATCAGCCGGGTGTCCTTGAGCGCGGTGGAGAGCGCGAAGCTCGGGCTGAGGTCGCCGGAGAGCACCGCAGCCGACTTGCCCTGGAGGTACGGGGTGTCGAGCGGGCCGCCCTTCATCGCGTCCAGGAACAGCTGCGGGTCGAGCCCGATCCCCTCGGCGAGATTCAGGCACTCGGCCACACCGTTGACCATGTTGATCACCCATGTGTTGGCCACGAGCTTCAGCCGGGTGGCGGCTCCCGGGTCCTCCCCGACCCATACGGTGCGCTGCCCGATGGCCTCCAGGACGGGCACCACGGTGGCGCGGGCACGGGACGGGCCGGAGACGAACACCGTGAGGGCGCCCTGCTCGGCGGGCTGCTTCGTGCCGGAGACCGGGGCGTCGAGGTAGACGAGTCCCAGACCGGCGGCCCGGTGGGCGAGGTCGGCCGTGGCATCGAGACCGACGGTGGAACTCTGCAGCCAGACCTGTCCCTCGCGCAGCCCGGGGGCCGCGGCGGTGAGGGTCTCGGCCACGGACGGGCCGTCGTTCAGCGCGGTGAGGACGACGTCGGCCCCGCGTACCGCCTCCTCGGCCGTGTCCGTGACGGTGGCGCCGTGGCGGGCGAGCGGTTCGGCCCGGGAGCGCGTGCGGTTCCAGGCCCGGACGGTGATCCGCTCCCTGAGCAGGCTGCGGGCCATCCCGGATCCCATGATCCCGGTGCCCAGGACCGCGACGGTCGGGGTTCCGGGGGCCGTTTCGGCAGCGGATGCGGTGGTCATGGAGGGTCCCTTCGTCGTACGGGCGGTCCGGTGGGGTTCAAGACTGCCGCAGCGCGCTCTCCAGGACGGCGCGGTGCACGGACCGGGCGAGTCTCGCGCCCCACCGCGAGCGGGGCCCGGCGAAGGGTTCGCCGGGCTGCGCTCCCGGGTCGGGCGCGGCGACGCACACGGCGTCCGTCGGTGTGCCGGAGCAGTCGAGCCCGGCGTCGAGGAGCGCCTGGACCTTCGCCTCGGTGGCGGTGGCCACCGCGTTGACCAGGGCCGCGTCGGAGAGCGCCACGGGGAGGACGGCGACGATGTTGACGGTGCCCGGGGGAAGCGCACCGTCGGCGCCCTCGGCCGGGGCCGCCGCCCATCCCCGTACGCCGAGACCGCTGGTGACGGTGGTGGTCACGCCGCCGTCGTCGGCGACGGCGTACGCGGTGACGTCGGCGGCGGTCATGAGCCCGGCGCCCGGGCCGTCGAGCGCTTCGGACGCCGCGATCTCCGCCAGGTGCCGGTCGGGGTCGAGCCGGGGGTAGCCGCCGGGCACCTGGGCGTTCAGGATCCAGGCGCGTGCGCCGATCCCGCCGCCGAGCACGGCGCTGCTGCACACCCTCCAGCCGGGGCCGAGCCGCCAGACCAGATGGTGCAGTCCTGCGCCGTCCTCCTGGCGGGCCAGCAACTCGCCACGCTGCCGGGGCAGTGCGGTGCTCGTGGTTCCGATGGCGCACCCCGGTCCGTGAGAGGCCTGCCGGCGGTCGGCAGCGGCGCGTCGATCATACGGTCGGACCGGCTCCGCACATCAGGTGCACCCGACGGAGTGCTCACCCGAATGGCGTAACGCCTGTGGCGGGCGGAGAACCGCGTGGAGCGGGGCCACCGCCCTTCCCCGGTGCCCTGGGCCGTCCGGCGCCCAGGCCGGGAAGTTGCAGCGTCCAACCGGGTGAGGCGCGATGGAACCCGGACGCGCCTCCCCTGCTGGACCCAACCGCAGGACGCGCCCGGGCGAGGAGGAATCGGCCATGGGAGCCGCTGACGGTTTCACGGATTCCGGAGAACTCGACGGTCTGACCGTCTACGACAGCGACGGCGAGAAGGTCGGCACAGTGGGCCGGGTGTACGTCGACGACGACACCGGCAAGCCCGACTGGATCACGGTCAAGACCGGCATGTTCGGCATGAAGGAGAGCTTCGTACCGCTTGCCGGGGCCCGCCGTGTGGGCTCCGACCTGCACGTCTCGCATCCGAAGGACAGCGTCAAGGACGCTCCCCGGGTGGACGCGGACGCGCACCTCTCCGTATCGGAGGAGGAGGAGCTCTACCGCCACTACGGGCTGACCAGGAAGGGAGCCGCCCGCGGCGGTGCGGGCGGCGACGCGCGCACGACGTCGGGCACGGGGACGGCCGCCATGGGTGCCGCGGGTGCGGCCGGGGCCGCGGGAACGGCCCGTACCGCCTCGGGCGGCCAGGCGAAGGCCACCACCGGGACCACGGCCGGCATGGGCACCACCGGTGCGGGCGCAGGGACCGGCAGGCACCGCGACATGGACACCTCCTCCACCTCGCGTCCGCTCGCGGGAGCCGGAGCCGAGCGGTCCGCCACGGGCGCCGGGGGCCGGGAGGAGATGATCCGGTCCGAGGAGCAGCTCCAGGTCGGGACGGAGGAGTACGAGAGCGGAAAGGCACGCCTGCACAAGTACGTGGTGACCGAGAACGTCACCCGGACGGTGCCCGTGTCCCACGAGGAGGTGCGCGTGGTGCGCGAGCCTCTGCAGCCGGGCGAGAAGGGAGCGGGCACCAAGGGGCGCGGCGAGCTCGGCGAACAGGACGTCGAGGTCACCCTGCACGCCGAACGAGCCACCGTCCGCAAGGAGGCGGTCCCCGTGGAGCGGGTCCGTCTGGAGACCAGCAAGGTCACCGAGCAGAAGGAAATCTCCGCCGAGCTCCGCAAGGAGAAGATCGACTACGCGGACGGCAAGGAGATGGGCAGCGACAAGGACATGGGCGGCGAGTTCGGCCAGGGACGTCGTCGCTGACCCCTCCCACAGCGGCGAGAGGCCGCACGACAGTGGCGAGGGGCGGACCCGCACGTGCACGGGCCCGCCCCTTCGTCACGGCTCGGCTTCTGTGTACGGGTGACTCCGCACGGGCTCCCCGCACGGGTACAACGCCGGGAGTCAGCCCGGCAGGAACCGTACCGACGGCCGTCCTTCCGGCCCGTCCGGCGTGACCACCGCGCGTACCCGGTAGACGTCCGCCACGAGTTCCTCGGTGATCACCTCCGAGGGCGTGCCGGCGGCCACCACACGGCCGTCCTTCATGACCGTCACCCGGTCGCAGAACATCGCGGCCAGATTCAGGTCGTGCAGCGCGACCACCGCGGTCACGGGCAGTGCGGCGATCAGGGACAGCAGTTCCAACTGGTGCTGGATGTCCAGGTGGTTCGTCGGTTCGTCGAGCAGCAGTTCACGGGGCTGCTGAGCGAGGGCGCGGGCGATCTGGACCCGCTGGCGCTCGCCTCCGGACAGGGTGTGCCAGGACTGCATGGCGCGGTCCTGGAGTCCGGTGCGTGCCAGCGCCTCGCGCACGGCTGCCTCGTCCCCGGGACCCGGCGCGGACCAGGCGCGCCGGTGCGGGATGCGGCCGAGGCGTACGACGTCCAGCACGCTCAGGTCGACCTGGGTGACGGCGTGCTGGTCGACGACGGCCACACGGCGGGCCACGGCGCGCCGGCCGGTCTCGGCGAGGGTCCGGCCGTCGAGGGTGACGACCCCCGAGGCGGGGGCGAGCACGCCCGCCATCACCCGCAGCAGTGTGGTCTTGCCGGAGCCGTTCGGCCCCAGCAGACCGACCGTCGTGCCGGGGGGCGGGGCGATGCTCACCCCGTCCAGGACGATCCTCCCGCCGGCCTCCCGGCTGACCCGCGCGGCCCGCAGCCCGTCGGGGAAGGTGTCCGTTCCGTGCCCTGCCGTCGTCATGCGCTCCTCCGGGTGCGGTGGAGGACGAGGACGAAGGCGGGCACCCCGATGAGGGAGGTGACCACGCCGACCGGCACCTCCTGCGGGTCGAGGACGGTCCTGGCCAGGGTGTCGACCCAGACCAGGAAGATCGCTCCGGCGAGCGCGGTCACCGGCAGCAGCCTCCGGTGCCCGGAACCGGTCAGCGCCCGGGCGGCGTGCGGCAGGACGAGCCCGACGAACCCGATGGCGCCGGCCGAGCTGACGAGAGCGGCGGTCAGCAGCGCGGTCGTGCACAGCAGCACGAGCCGGGTGCGGGCGACGTGCACCCCGAGGGCGGCCGCGGCGTCCTGACCGAAGGCGAAGGCGTCGAGGGTACGGGCGTGCCCGAGGCAGATCCCCAGGGTCACCACCAGCACGGCCGCGCACGTCCACACCTCGCTCCAGCCGACCCCGCTCAGCGAGCCGAGCAGCCAGAAGAGCACGCCCCGGGTCTGTTCGGCGTCGGCGGCGGTCATCACGACGAAGGAGGTGAGCGCGGAGAACAACTGCATGGCCGCGACCCCGGAGAGGACGACCCGGTCGGTGGACCCGCCGAGCGTGTGGCTGAGCAGCAGGACGAGACCGAACGAGCACAGCGCCCCCGCGAAGGCGCCGGCCGAGACCGACACCGCTCCCCCGCCGACCCCGAGGACGACGACCACGACCGCCCCCGTCGACGCTCCCGAGGAGACGCCGAGGACGAAGGGATCGGCGAGCGGGTTCCGCAGCAGCGACTGCATCACGGTGCCGCAGACCGCGAGCCCGGCACCGCACACCGCGGCGAGCAGGGTGCGGGGCATGCGCAGGTTCCAGATGATGCCGTCCCGGATCGGGGTCAGCCGCGCATCACCGAGGCCGAGGTGCGAGGCCACCGCCGACCACACGTCCGGGACGGAGATGCGGGCGGGGCCGATGGTGACGGCGACCGCGACGGACAGGAGCAGAAGGGCTCCTCCGGCGCTCCACAGGAGGCCGTCGCGCAGGACGCGCGCCCCGGCGGCCGGCCGTGCGGCGGAGGGCACCTGGACGCGTGTGTCCGGAGCGTGCCCGGTCTTCGTCACTTCGCGAGCCCGAACGAGCGCAGCCCGGCCGCGACACGCTCCACGCCCTCCACCGTGCGGATGGTCGGGTTCATCGCCTGACCGCTGAGCAGCACGTACCTCTTGTGCCGTACGGCGTCCAGGTTCTTCGTGGCGGGGTCGGACTCCAGGAACTCGATCTTCTTCCGGGCGTTCTCGGCCGTCTGCGACCTGCGGGTCAGATCGCCGATGACCAGGACGTCGGGGTTGCGGTCGGCGACCGTCTCCCAGTTGATCTGGGGCCATTCCTCGTGCGTGTCGTCGAAGACGTTCTTCGCGCCGAGCTCCTCGGTGATGATGCCGGGGGCGCCGCAGCAGCCCGCGAGGTAGGGGGCCTCGGCGTTGGCGAACCAGTAGAGGAGGGTGGCATCGGAGGCGTCGATGTCCGCGGTCGCCCTGTCGATGCGGCCCCGGAGGCTCGTGACCAGCTCCTCGCCCCTCTCCGGGACGCCGAACACCGCGGCCAGGTCGCGCACTTCGTCGTAGACGGGGTCCATCGTCAGCGGCTCGGCGCGGGAACCGTCACCGCTGCCCGTGTTGTCCTTGCCCACGCAGTCGGAGGGGGCGAGGTAGGTCGGCACGCCCAGGTCCTCGAACTGGTCGCGGGACGCCACTCCGCCCTTGCCGAGGGTCGATTCGAACGAGGCACTGACGAAGTCGGGTTCCTGGGCGAGGACCTTCTCGGAGGACGGCTGGTTCCCTGCGATGCGGGGAACGGTGGCCTCGTCCTTCTCCAGCCCCTTCATCACCGGGTCCGTCCAGGTCGCGGTGGCGGCGAGCCGGTCGGCGAGGCCCAGGGAGAGCAGGATCTCGGTCGATCCCTGGTTCAGGGAGACGGCGTGGTGCGGAGCGGCGTGGACGGTGACCGTACGGCCGCAGTTCTCCAGGGTCACGGGGTAGCCGTCGGCGGACCCCTCCCGCGCCGCGCCGTCGGATGTGCTCCCGCCTCCGCCGCAGGCGGTCAGGAGGACAAGTCCCGTGATGAGCAGGGCGGTTCGGCGTGCGGTGCTGGCTATGGGCGGCACAAGGTCCCTCTGCGGTTCTGGGCTCATGCGCGAAGCCCGTGACGGAGTTCCGCTCCCGGTACGGAAGCGGGTGCCAGCAGGTCTTCGGACTCGGGTTCGTCCGGACGGAGCGCCTTCCCGGTCCACCCGAGGGGTGATCCAGTGGCCGTGGCCCCGCCCGTCCCCCTCACCGCTGCGCGTCAGCTCCGGATTCGCACCGGATTCCCTGACTCCCCATGGAGTGTGACTGGCGTCTGCAAGCTATCACGCGGTGCGGCGACGGCTTCGAGGGCCGTCGCCGCCTCCGTTCCCGGCCGGGCTCGGCGGGTCAGCGCTTGGGGTGAACCGATTCGCCGCGGTCCGTCCGCGGTTTCCCGCACCGGCGGGCGAGCACGGACGTCGTGCCCCAGTAGGCCAGCAGGACCGCGCGCAGTCCAAGGGCCTCCAGGCGCTCGCCCACCCGGCTGCACACGGCCCGCTCCCCGCGTTCGGCACTCATCGGGCCTCCGCCGGGGAGGAGATCCAGGGGCCCTCCGGATCGTCGTAGGCGTCCGCGTAACCGGGCCCGGCGATCGGCCAGTCGGCGAGCAGCGCCTCGGGCAGGGCGAAGGAGTCGGCGAGTTCGCGCGCGTGCGCGGCGACGGCCGCGATCAGCTCCTCCCCGGTCTCCGCCAGCGCGTCGACCTGATCGCCGCTCAGGAGTCCCGCGGCCAGCAGATCGCCGCTGTTGCGGGCCACCCACTCGGTGGCGAACAGCCGCTCAAGCTCGCCCAGCCGGTCCCTGGCGGCTCCCTCGGGGAGCGCGGCGCGGGCCTCGGCGTACGCCTCGGCCGCCTGCCGGTACGCGAAGGCCTCGACCCCGCGCAGGGCGGGTCCCGAGGCCGCGTTCCAGCGGCCGAGCGCGTCGGCTTCGGGCGCGCGCACGACGCGCTCGCGGGCCCGCGCGAACCAGATCTCCTGGACGGAGGCGAGGAGCTTGCGCAGGAACAGCGGGTCGGACAGGTCCCCGGGGTTCGGTGGCCGGTCCGGGCCGCCGCCGGAGGGGTGCGCGGCGAACAGCATGTCGGCCGCCGCCTTCGCGTACAGGGCGATGTTGTCGCCCTCCGCGGTGATGGCGCCCTCGACGCCGGTGACGAGTTCGGTCATGCCGTTGTTCTCCAGCAGCGCCTGTGCGCCGCAGCGTTCGCGGCTCTCGACGATCACCTCGCGGGCCCGCCAGGTGATCCACGCCTTGGCCACGTCGACGAGCCGCCCCGCCTCCGCCCCGCCGTCCTCGTCCGTGCGCGTCTCCCACCGCTCCTGCGCCCTGCGGTACAGCAGGGTCATGGCGAAGACCGTGGCCATCGCCGAGGCGAGCGGCCCGTGGTGGGTCCGGTGGGCGTCGACCGGCACGGGCGGGGCCCCCCGGGTACCGGAGATCAGCCGGTGGCCGCCGTAGCGCACGGCGACGGCGAGGGTCGCGCGGGCGGATCCCGCGGCGCAGGCGCTCATGGAGATCCGGCCGGGGGTCACCCGCCCGATGGAGGCGAGGAATCGCCGCCTCCTGTCCCCGGGCCCGGTGCGGAACTCCCCCTGGTCGCCGCCCTCCTCGCCGGATCCCAGCAGGGCGTCCCGCGTCACGAACAGCCGGTCGAACGAGGTCAGGCAGTGGTCCACGGGACTGCCCATCCGGGCGGGGAGCAGTCGCACCCGGATGCCGGGGAGCGCCCGCGCGTCATCGGTCAGCGGCACCAGGAAGAGGCGCACACCGTGGTCACGGCCGTCGGCGACGAGGCGTGCGGCGACCAGTCCGGACTTGGCCCCGCCGGCCGGACTGGTGTTCGGCATGAACTTCTGTGCGCCCGCGTTCGGGGTGTGCAGGACGAAGCCGTCCCGTTCGCGGTCGTACGTCGCGGTGGTCTCCATGGCCGCCGCGTTGTTTCCGTGCGCCACCTCCGTACAGAGGAAGGTGCCGATGCGCCGCATCGTCAGGTAGTCGGACAGGTCGCGCCGGCCGGCGCGGTCGTGGTCGAGGAGGCTGCCGAGGAAGAGGTTGTAGTGGATGCCCGCCACGGTCGTCAGGGCGGGGTCCACCGGGCCGAGCCAGGCGTGGAGGGCGGCCAGGGCCCGGGGGTCGGAGGCCAGGCGGGCGCCGCTGTCGAGGGACCGGTTGAGGATCCTCAACCGGTCGTAGGCGAGTTCCAGACGCTCTTCGGACGTTCCGCCGGCGGGGCGGCGGAACGGTTCTGTGCTGATCAGCCGCTGCCAGAACCCGTGTTCCCGGCGGAATTCCGGACCGAGGAGGACGCCGGTCAGCAGGTCCGTGGTGGAGGGTGGGGCGGTGTCGGTAAGGGTCACGGTCATAACGAAATCAACGACCGCGGTACGCGGGAGGACACCCCTGGACGCGCTACGGCTCGGGTACCGGCGTGCTGGTCAGGGCCGCTGCCAGCTCCTCCCGGCAGGGAGGCAGCGCGCCGGCCCTCGCGACGGTCACGGCGGCCGACGCCACGGCGTGGCGCAGCACGTCGGCCACGACGGCGGGGTCCGGGGAGCGCAGCCCCGGGCGGCCCTTCGCCCCGAGCAGTCCGTGCGCGGCCAGCGCGTGGAGCGTCCCGGACATGAAGGCGTCGCCCGCGCCCACCGTGTCCGCGACGCCGACGGGCGGCGCGCCGATGCCCACCGTCCCGCCCGGCAGGAAGGCCTGCGCGCCCCGGGGCCCCCGGGTGAGCAGCACGATGGCCGGCCCGGAACGCAGCCACCGCCGGGCGGCCTGTTCGGGCTCCTCCCCCGGGTACAGCCACCGCAGGTCCTCGTCGCTGGCCTTGACGACGTCGCTCAGCGCGACGCAGCTCTCCGCCCGGCGCACGGCGCGGCCGTGGTCCCCCATCAGCGCGGGCCGCACATTGGGGTCGTAGCTGACCGTGGCGTCGGCCCGGAGCCGGCGCACGAGACCGAGGACGGTGTCCGCGCCGGGCTCCAGGGCGGTGGCGACGGACCCGGTGTGCACGTGCAGGGGCGGCTGCGCCGGCAGCTCGACGGGACCCAGCGTCCAGGTGATCTCGAAGGTGTACGCGGCGCTGCCGGCGACGTCGAGATCGACGGTGGCCGCCGGGGTGGGCGCCCCGCTCCCGTCCGTCAGGACCCGCACCCCCGCCGAGGCCAGATGGTCCCCGATCAGCCGTCCGTGGGAGTCCGGGCCGAGCTGGGTGAC
Source organism: Streptomyces sp. NPDC055962 (assembly GCF_042270185.1). Taxonomy (NCBI): domain Bacteria; kingdom Bacillati; phylum Actinomycetota; class Actinomycetes; order Kitasatosporales; family Streptomycetaceae; genus Streptomyces; species Streptomyces sp. NPDC055962. The sequence goes on along the minus strand of NZ_JBHJYN010000006.1, from coordinate 27,439 downwards.
CAGCGTGGTGTCCCGTCCGAGCCTGGCCAGGCCGTAGGCGACGTTCGCCGGGCTGCCGCCGGGGTGGGTCCGGTCGGGGGCGTCCGGCAGCCGGACGACGTCGGCGACGCATTCGCCGATGACCAGCAGGGCGGGACTGTCGGGCATGGGGCGGGTCTCCTGGAGGACGCGGACGGGACGCCCGGTGCGGCAGGGCCGCCGCGCACGGGTGCCGCCGATTCTGCCCGTGCGCGGTGAACGGCGGAGACCCGGGGCTCAGGCTTCCTCGCCGTAGCGCTTCTCGAACTTGGCCACCTGGCCCTCGGTGTCGACCACCCTCGCCTTACCGGTGAAGAACGGGTGGCTCTCGGCGGAGATCTCCACGTCGATCACCGGATAGCTGTTGCCGTCGTCCCAGTCGATCGTCCGCTCGCTCGACGCCGTGGACCGGGTCAGGAAGGCGTATCCGGCGGAGCGGTCGCGGAAGACCACGGGACGGTACGGCGGGTGCTTGTCCTCTTGCATGTCTGCTCCTGGGGGTACGGGGATCTCGCGTCCCGGCTCCGGGCCAGCCTCGCCAAGGGCGGGTGCGGGCGCGATCCGGGACGGCCGTACGGGGCAGTGTCCGGCCCCGCCTCACTCGGGCGACGGGACGGGCACGGCGGGGGCGCGGCGGGTCCAGAGAAGGGTCCCGCCCAGGAGCACGACGGCGCCGAGCAGCCAGGGCAGCGGGCCCAGGGGCAGTACGCCGATGACGAGGCCCGCCGCGGCTCCGAGGATCTGCTGGGCCAGCGACTGCACGGAGAGCGCGGTCGCCCTGCCCCCGGAGTCGACCCTGCGGTGCAGGAGGTCGTTCTCACTGGGCCCCGCGGCGCCGAGACCCAGGTACACCAGCCCGTAGCCGGCCACCGCGAGTGCGGCCGCGACCCCGCCGTCGGCGCCCGCGGTGGCCCCCAGGGCCAGCAGGCCGGCCGTGCCGGCGCCGAGGCCGGCCATGACCGCGCGTTCGCCGTCGCCCGCGAGCCGGGCGACGAGCGGCGCCAGCCGGCTGCCGAGCGCGGAGCAGACGAACCCGGCCGCCGCGAGCCCCGCGAAGAGCACCGCGCCGGACTCCGGCGATCCGGTCAGCGCGGCGGCGCGGCCCGGGGTGAGCAGTTCGAGGGCCGCGAGGGCGGTGCCGACGGCGCCGGTGGACAGCAGGATGCGGCGGACGAGGGTGTCCCCGGCGCCGAGCCGCAGCCCCGCGCCGATGGCACCGGGCACGCTGCGCACGACTCCGCGCAGGGTGGCGGCGGGCCGGGGCGGCTCGGTGAGGGCGGTCAGGACGTAGAGGACGAACACGACGTGGACGGCCGCGCCGAGCAGCACGGGCACGGACAGCGGCAGGACCAGGTCGGAGGTGAGCGCCCGCAGGCCCTCCCCCGGGTCGTCGCCGAGGCCGAGCAGCCAGGGCGTGGCGCCGCCGACGAGCACACCGAGCGCGATCGCGCCGGAGGACGCGGCGCTGCCGTGCGCCAGACCGGTGCGCAGGTCCGCGTCGGGGCCCGCATGGGCGTGCACGGTGTCGACGTACCAGGCCTCGGCGGGGCCGCTGGACAGGGCTCGCCCCGCACCCATGAGGGCCATGCCGGGGATGATCACCCACGGGGCCGTCCCCAGGGCTATGAGGACGAGGGCGAGGACGTTGAGCATCCCGGCGCCGGCCAGGACCTTGCGACGGCCGATGACGTCGGAGAGGCCACCGGTGGGGAGTTCGAGGACGGCCACGGTCAGGGAGTGGGCGGCGTAGGCCGCGGCGACGGCGGCGAGCGTCAGCCCGCGCTCGGTGAGCAGCAGGACCATGGGGGCCAGGGCGAGGCCCGCGGGCAGCCAGAAGAGGAACGACACCGTGACGAATCTGCGGCGCGCGGCGTGCTCCCCGAGCCCGGTGCCCGGCGGCAGGCTCACGCGGCGTTCCCGGTGCCGGGGGCCTCGCCGCCGGGTGCGCCGTTCCGGCCGTCAGGGGCACCGTGTCCACCGGGTGCGCTTCCTCGGCCGCCCGAAGGTCCGTCGCCGGTCGCGCCCTGACCGCCCGCGGGCGCCTCGCCGCCGGGTGAGCCCTGACCCTCCGGAGGCCGCTCGCCGCCGGGTGTGCCCGAGCCTCCGTCGTCGGGGGCCAGCGGGAGGCCGGCGGTGAGCAGCACGACCCGCTCGGCGCGGGGATCGTGCTCGTCGCGCGCGGTCAGCTCCGCCAGCTTGGCGCCGAACGCGTCCCGGAGCTCGCGGAGGGACTCCGGGGTGAGCCGCGGCATGAGGTCGTCGATCCCGGACGGGTCGTGCCACTCCTCACCGAGCCGGCCCGCCTCGATGTCCGCCTCGTGCCGGTCCACCGACTGCTGCAGGTGCTCGATCTGCCGGCGTCTGCCCAGTACGGTCATGGCCCGCCCCGCCGGGGTTGCCAGCATGGCCGCGTTGCTCGCCGAGGTGACGGAGTGCACGGCCTTCCACCGGCGCTCCCGTCCGTCACGGTGCTCCGCCTCCGCGACGAAGGCGTACTTGGCCAGCACCCTCAGGTGGTAGCTGGTCGACGCCGACGACTCCCCCGTCCTCACCGCCAGCTCGCTCGCGGTGGCCGGACCGTGCTGCCTCAGCAGGCCGAGCAGCCTCAGCCGCAGGGGGTGGGTGAGCGCCTTCAGTGCCGCCGGGTCGCGCTCGGGGTCGAGCACCCGGTGGGTCGCGTCGGTGTCCATGACGGCACCCTAGAGCGCATCCCCGCTTTGCCAAAGTATTTTTGCAGAATTTGTTTGGGAAAGCTGTTCAGTCGCCCGCCGCCCCCTCCAGCGCCTGGGCCACCAGCCCGAGGAACCGTGCGTGGGCCTGGGGGCTGCACAGGGGTTCCGGGTTCCACGGCACGGTCCGTACGCGTCCCCCCGTGGGCCCCCAGTCGGGCGCCGCGATCTCGTCGAGGGGGATCGCGTGGGACCGGACGTCCGCGAGGACGACGTCCGGCTCCAGGGCGGCGGCGTCCGCCCAGCGGACCGTGGCCCAGTTGACCCCGGCACCCTCGGGCGGGGACGCGAGGACGACCCCCAGCTCAGCAAGGACGCGCAGCTCGGGCCACATGTGCGGCCGGGCCACGTACGCCTGGTCCTGACTCGCGGGCGACAGGGCCACCACCCTCGGGCCGCCCGCCCGGGCTGCGGCGCGGAGCCGCCCGCGGGCGGCGCGCAGGTCGTCCGCAGCGCCGGGGGCCGGCGCGCCGCCGAGCGAGCCGGCGAGCTCGGCGAACCGGTCGGCGACCCGGTCCAGGGTGCGGGCCTGGCCCACGTCGATCACGACGACCGGGACCCGCTCCTCCAGGTGCTTTGCGGTGTCCGGGTCCAGCCCGTAGAGCTGGCCGTGGCCGTAGCTGACGGCGACGACCAGGTCGGGCCCGCCCCGTAACAGCGTGTCCAGGCCCAGGTCGTCACCCGCACCCCGGTAGTCCACGGCGTCCAGCGGGAGCGTGCCCGTCTTGGCGCGGTCCGGTTCCGCCCCGTCGTGCCCGGAGCCGAAGATCCCCTCCGGGCGTACCCCGTGGTCCCACAACGTCGCTCCCGCCTGGACGTACGCGAGCACCCGGGACGGCCGGCGCTCCGCCTCCACCAGCCGGCCCCGGTCGTCCGCGAAACTCCATGCGCTGCCCTCGGTCATGCCGCTCACCCCTCCGAACCGGCGGTCCGGGCCCTCTCCCGGGCTCGCCACCCACTACCTGCCCAGCTCTCCGTCCCCACACCCGCCGTCGGACGCCCCAGATAGGTGAGCGGCCCGGGATCGGGCACGTCGATCACCCGGAAACCGAGCCGGTCGTAGAAGGCCCTGGCCGGGGTGTTCGCCGTCAGCATGGACAGATGCACGGCCCGGACGCCCTTGTCGTGGAGCGCGCCCAGGAAGGCGCCCATCAGCTCCCTGCCGTGCCCCTTGCGCTGCCACGGCGGCAGCAGGTCGATGTGCAGGTGTGCGGGGTGTCCGTGCAGCTCCGGGAGGATCATCCGCTCGGGGCGGTACAGGAGGGCCGTCATCGCCTCGGCGAGGGTGCCCGGTTCGCCCGCGGGTTCGGGGAAGCGGTCCGTCACCCTGGGAAGCCAGACCTCGCGGAAGGCGTCCACGAATGCACGGGTGTCCGCGGTCCCCAGGACGTAGCCGACCGCCCGGCCGGTGCCGTCGTCCAGGACGAAGGCCAGCTCCGGTTCGAGGTGGGCGTAGGGCTCGGCGAAGAGCGCGGGCATCAGGCCGGGGTCGGGGTACAGATGCGAGCTGTCGCCGCCGTTGTCGGCCGTGCGGACGCAGACGTCCGCGAGGGCCTCCTGGTCGGCGGGACGGTAGGGGCGTACGTACGCGGGCCGGGTCATCGCTCCATCCTTGCTGCTTGGGAGCGCTCCCACAAGGCCCTGGGGCCCCTCAGGGCACCTGGCCCTCCCGGTCGGCGGCCGTGCGTGCCAGCTCGACGTTGAACTGGGCGCCGGTGAGGAGCGCCAGGTTCGTGAACCAGATCCAGATCAGGAAGACGACCAGGCCGGCCAGCGAGCCGTACAGCCTGCTGTAACTGCCGACGTGGGTCGCGTACAGGGCGAACCCGGCCGAGGCGATCAGCCACAGGCACGCCGAGAGGACACCGCCGGGCAGCCCCTGGCGGACCCCGCGCGCGGAGCGGGGGCCGGTGCTGAAGAGGACCACGATGAGGCAGACGACCAGGAAGAGCAGTACGGGCCACTTCAGGCCGGCCCACAGCGTCTCACCCGCCTGGGCCAGGCCCAGCTTGCCGCCGAGCCACCGGGCCAGGGGGCCGGTGAGGACGAGGGCGAAGGCGCTGGCCATCAGCAGGACGAGGAGCCCGAGGGCCGAGGTCACGATGATGGGCGCCTGGCGGAGGGGAGGACGGGTGTCCTTCACCTGGTGCATCGCGTGCATCGCCCTGCGGAAGACCGCGAGATAGCTGGAGGCCGACCAGACGGCGCTGACGGTTCCCGTGGCCACCAACAGCCAGACGGCGGTGCGCTCCTGGGTGGCGGCCTCCAGGGGCCGGCGCAGGGCCGCACCCGACTCGGCGGGCGCGAAGGCCGTGATGTCGGCGATCAGGGCGTTGGTGGCGCCGGGGTTGGCCAGGCCGATGACGGAGACCGTGACCAGGAGCGCCGGGAGGAGGGCGAGGATGGCGTAGTAGGTGAGGGCCGCCGCCCAGTCGGAGAGGTCGTCGTTCCACAACGACACGGGGGTCCGACGCAGGGCGGTGCGCCAGCGCCTCGCCCGGGCGGCGCGCCCTGCCGGGGTCGAGGACGGTTCCGCGACGGTGTCGTCGGTCCTGCTGGGCACGCGGATACTCCGGGGGACGTAGGGAGGGGGCGGACGACCGGGGCGCCGGCTCGGATGTGCGGGCGCCCCGGTCGTCTCCCTTTCTCTCATGCCTCGGTACCGCCGGTGTACTCCAGGCCGGCTCAGTCGTTGACGGCGGTGAGCAGGACGACCGCGTCCTCCAGGGCCAGCAGGCCGTGCCGCTCCTGGGGGATCGGGTGCAGCACGCCCGCCGCGAGGTCCACGTCACCGGAGCCCGCCGTGAGCCGGACCGCGCCGCGCAGCACCTGGAGCGACGCCGCGGGCGGCGCGTTGTGCTCGTCGAGGGCGGAGCCCCCGGTGAGCGCGATCACCGTCTGCCGCAGCGGCTCCTGGCGCAGCAGCAGGTGCGCGCTGCGGCCGTGGGCGTTGGCGCGGGCTGCGGCGAGGTGCTCGTCGGCGAGAACGTCCAGATCGTCCATACGCCCACTGTGCCGCAGCCTCCGCTCCCCCGCTATCGCTTCCCGCGCAGCCAGACCGCGGTATCCCCCGGGAGCAGACCGGAGGGGTCCAGCGGGGCGCTGGTCAGCAGGATCTCGTCGTGGTCCGGCAGCGGGACCGGGCTCCCCGAGAGATTGACGGCGCAGATCAGGCCGTGCCCCCGCGCGAAGGTGAGGACGCCCGGAGGGGACGGCAGCCAGTTCAGCCGGCCGTCGGCGGTCTCACCGGGCGTGGCGGCGAAGCCCGGCTCGCCGCGGCGCAGTCCCAGTGCCTCGCGGTACAGGGTGAGCATGGAGGCGGGGTCACCGGCCTGCTCGTCGGCGGCGTACGAGGACCAGGAGTCGGGCTGCGGCAGCCAGGGCTCGGCCGTGGACCCGAAGCCCGCGTACGGTTCGCCGGCGGACCACGGCAGCGGGACCCGGCAGCCGTCGCGCCCGGGGTCGACGCCGCCCGAGCGCATGTGCATCGGGTCCTGGATCCGGTCGCGCGGGATGTCGGCCTCGGGCAGGCCGAGCTCCTCGCCCTGGTAGAGGTAGACGGCGCCCGGCAGTGCGAGGGAGAGCAGGGCGGCCGCCCGGGCCCGGCGGGTGCCGAGCTCCAGGTCGGTGGGGGTGCCGAAGACCTTGGCGGCGAAGTCGAAGCCGGTCGCCTCGCGCCCGTAGCGGGTGACGGTGCGGGTCACGTCGTGGTTGCAGAGCACCCAGGTGGCGGGGGCTCCCACCGGGGCGTGCTCGGCGAGCGTGTCGTCGATCGCGGAGCGCAGCAGCGCGGCGTCCCAGGGGCAGGCGAGGAAGTTGAAGTTGAAGGCGGTGTGCAGCTCGTCGGGCCGCAGGTAGCGGGCGAAGCGCTCGGAGTCGGGGAGCCAGACCTCGCCGACGAAGATGCCGTCGTACGCGTCGGCGACGGCACGCCACGAGCGGTAGATGTCGTGGAGTTCGTCCCGGTCGACATACGGGTGGGGGTCGGTGTCCTTGACGAAGTCGGGCAGCGCCGGGTCCTTGGCGAGCAGCGCGGCCGAGTCGATCCTGACACCCGCGACGCCGCGTTCGAACCAGAAGCGCAGGACGTCCTCGTGCTCCTGGCGGACCGCGGGGTGCGCCCAGTTGAGGTCGGGCTGCTGCGAGGCGAACAGGTGCAGGTACCACTGGCCGTCGTCGATCCGGGTCCACGGGGTCCCGCCGAACTCGGAGACCCAGTCGTTGGGCGGGATCTCCCCGTGCTCGCCCCGCCCCTCGCGGAAGTGGAAGAGTTCGCGCTCGGGGCTGCCGGGCTCGGCGGCCAGCGCGGCTCGGAACCAGCTGTGCCGGTCGGAGACGTGGTTGGGGACGATGTCGATGATGGTGCGGATGCCCAGCTCGCGCGCCTCGGCGATGAGCTTCTCGGCTTCGGCGAGGTGACCGAAGGCGGGGTCGATGGCCCGGTAGTCGGCCACGTCGTAGCCGCCGTCGGCCAGCGGGGAGAGATACCAGGGGGTGAACCACAGTGCGTCGACGCCCAGTTCGACGAGGTACGGCAGCCTGGCCCGTACTCCTGCGAGGTCGCCGGTGCCGTCTCCGTCGCCGTCGGCGAAGCTGCGTACGTAGACCTGGTAGATGGCGGCGTCGCGCCACCACGGTGCGGTGGCCTCGGTCGGACGGATGGCTGCCACGTGACGTTCCTTTCGGGCAGGAGGTACTCCGCCCCCGGCCCGGGCGCGGGGCGTGCGGATGGAGGGCCGGCGGCGGAGTGCTGGTGGGAGGCGGTGTTCCGGGGTGGGCGTCAGCCCTTCAGACCGCCCGCGGTGAGACCGCTCATGATGTTGCGCTGGAAGAGCAGGAAGATGATCAGCGTCGGGACGGACGCGATGGTGAGCGCCGCGATGAGGACGTTCTGCGGCACCCCGTTGGAGAGCGAGTAGATGCCGACGTTGAGGGTCTGCTTCCCCGGGTCGGGCAGGGTGAGCATGGGCCAGAGGAAGTCCTTCCAGACTCCGACGACCGCGAAGATCGAGACGACTCCGAGGATCGGCCGGGAGATCGGGAGGATGATGGAGCGCAGGGTGCGCAGCGGTGAGGCCCCGTCGATGGCCGCGGCGTCGAGCAGTTCGCCCGGGATGGAGTCGAAGAACCGCTTCAGCAGGAAGATGTTGAAGGCATTGGTGACCGACGGAAGCCAGATGGCCCAGGGCGAGTTGAGCAGGTTGCGTTCGAAGATCGGCACGTCGAGGACCGTGAGGTACTGCGGGACCACCAGCACGGTTGCCGGGATCATCAGCGTGGCGAGCATCATGCCGAGGATGACCTTGCCGAACACGGGACGCAGCTTCGACAGCGAGTAGGCGGCGGCCACGTCGAGGACGAGCTGGAAGGCCAGCGCCCCGAACGCGTAGTACAGGGTGTTGAAGAGCAGTCGGGCCAGGTCCATCACGGTCCACGCCTGGGAGTAGTTCTCCGTGTGGATCGAGGAGGGGAAGGCGGTGGGCGGGCTCTGCACCACTTCCTGGGTGGTCTTGAGACCGCCGGTCACCATCCAGTAGAGGGGGCCGAGGAACGCGAGCGTGAACGCCGCCACCACCACGGCGAAGATGATCCAGTAGAGGGCCTTGCCCCGGGGCCGGCCGAGCTGGGCCGGTGAGATCAGGGTCCGCTGGCGGCCCTGGTCGGCCTCCCGGCGGCGGGCCCTGCCCGCGCCGGGTCCGCGCCGGGAGACAAGCGTGTTCGATGCCATCGTCGTGCTCCCGTCCTAGTCTTCGCTGCTGCGGCTGAGGCGTACGTACACCGCGGAGAAGCCCGCGAGGACGACGAGCAGGAGGAGGCCGAGGGCCGCCGCTCCGCCGTAGTTGTTGAAGTTGAAGGCGTATTGGTAGATGAGGTAGACGACGGTCGTGGTGGAGCCCTCGGGGCCGGCGCCGTTGGTGAGCAGGAACGGTTCGGTGAAGACCTGCATCGTCGCGATGATCTGCATGAGCAGCAGCAGCGACAGGATCAGCCGCGTCTGCGGGATGGTGACGTGCCAGATCTTGCGCAGGAGCCCCGCGCCGTCGAGCTCGGCCGCCTCGTACAGCTCTCCGGGGATGCCCTGGAGAGCGGCGAGGTAGATGAGCGTGGCCCCTCCCATGTTCATCCAGGTGGAGGCGATGACGACGGAGAGCATCGAGGTGCTGGGGTCCTGGAGCCATTGCTGGGCCGGCAGATGGAGGAATTCCAGGATGCGGTTGAAGAGTCCGTAGCCGGGGTCGTAGAAGTACTTGAAGAGCAGGACCGAGGCGACCGGCGGCAGCATGACGGGCAGGTAGACCAGCAGGCGCAGGTATCCCTGCGCGTGCCGGAATTCGTTGAGCACCACGGCGACGACGAACGGGACGGCGAATCCCAGGACGAGCGCCAGCACGGTGAAGAGCAGCGTGTTGCGCCAGGCCTGCCAGAACGCCGGGTCGTTGAACACGTAGCTCAGGTTGGACCAGCCGGCCCAGGTCGTCGTGCCGTCCTCTGTCTTCTGGAAGGCCAGGACGAACTCCCTGACCATCGGGTACCAGGAGAAGAAGGAGAAGCAGAGGACGGCTCCGATCAGGAAGCCGTGCGCCGAGATGTTGCGGCGCAGGGCGCGCACGAACTCCTCACGGGCGGAGTCCGGCCCGGTGGGCCGCGGGTGGTGCCCGGGTGGCGGTGCGCTCGCCTTCCCGGTGGACAGGGTGGGGGCCGACATGGTCTCTCCTCGGTGCAGTCGCTCGCAGACGGTACGGATGCGGGGGCCGGGCCCGCCCGGCCCGGCCTCCGCACGTCCGTTACTGGTTCGCCAGAACCTGGTTGACCTGCTGCTCGGCGGTGTCGAGCAGCTTGTCGATGTCGGCGTCCTTGTTGGTCAGGACCCCGGACATCGCGTTGTCGAGGATCTTGTAGATCTCCTGGGCCTTCGGCGGCTCCGCCTTGCCCTGGACGGGGTTGTCCATGAAGGCCTTGAAGTTCTCGACGGGCATCGTGGCGTTGGCGGCGCGGTCGGCGTCGTCCTTCGTCTTGCTCTCGCCGGTGAAGAAGTTCGGCTGCGGCAGTCCGACGGGCAGCTGGTCCGCCTTGGTGCGCGCCCACTCGAACTGCCCCTTGCCCGGGGTCAGGTTCTTGAAGTTCAGCCAGGCGACGGCCGCCTTGATCTTGTCGGGCGAACTGCCCTTCTTGATCATGTAGTTGTTGCCGCCGAACAGGGTTCCCTCGGCGCCGGGGATCGGGCCGAGCCCGAAGTTCTCGTACTTCGCGCCCAGCTGCTGCACCATGTAGGCGATGTCGTCGGGTGCGGCGAGGAACATGCCGAGCTTGTCGGTGGATATCTGCTTCTGCAGGTCACCCCACTTCAGCAGCTGGGTCTGCCCCATGCTGTCGTCCTTCCAGCGCATGTCGTGCAGCTGCTGGAGGACCTGCTTGCCCTTGTCGTCGTTGAAGGCGGCCTTCTTGCCGCTCGCATCCACGACGTCACCGCCCAGGCCGTACTGCGTGGCGGTGAAGTGCCAGCCGCCGTTGTTCCCGGCGCTGTACTCGCCGAAGCCGGCGATGCCCTTGCCGAGCGCCGCGATCTTCTTGCTCGCGGCGCGGACCTCGTCCCAGGTGGCCGGCGGGGTGTCGGCGTCCAGACCGGCCTGCGTGAACAGCTTCCGGTTGATCATGAGGCCCATGGTGTAGTTGCTGGTCGGCAGAGCGTAGAGCTTGCCGTCCTTGCGGGCCACGTCCAGCACCTGGGGCTGGATGTCCTTCAGCGCGGGCACGGATGTGTCGTTGACGTACGCGGAGATGTCCTCGGCGCCGTCGTTGTCCAGCACCTGCTGCAGGTCGGTGAAGTACGCGTAGAACACGTCCGGCTGCGACTTGCCCTTGAGCATGGCCGTGAACCGCGGGGGCTCCAGGCACTGTCCGGGCGTCGACTTCCCGTTGATCTTGACGTTCGGGTACTTCTTGTTGAACGTCTTGATGTCCTCGTTCCACTCGCGCAGCTCCGCGGCCTTCGCGGCCGGCGGCATGCAGTCGATCGACAGCGTCACCTTGGCCTTCGGGTCGAGCGGTGCCGACGGATCGGACGAGCCGCTGCCGGAGTCGTCGTTCGTGTCGCCACTGCTGCTCGTGCCGCAGGAGGCAAGGGCGGTCAGGGCGAGCGCGGTGACGACGGCGGCCGCGGAGGCACGGCGGGTACGGCGAATCCCAGCACTTCTCATCGGTGGTCCCCTTCGGGCATGAGCACGGAAGGCCTCGGCCGACTTCTCTGCCGGGGCGCGGCATACTCAACCACCAGCGACATGTGAGCGCAATATCTCGCGCAGATTTCGTAAATGTTCGACAGCGCTCCGCATGTGAGGAGTCGCCACCCACAAGCCGCTCGGAGCCGATCGGACATGGCTCTGCCCGGCTCGCACAGGGCGAGCCGGGCAGATTCGCGCAGCTGGGACGACCCTCGGGAGCCCCACCCTCTCCGGGCGGGACACCACCGAATTCCGGACCTCGGGCCGCAAGAGACAGACTTATGACTGCAAAGAGATTACGCGAGGCATGTCTGCACCCCGGCCCCTCCACGCAGCCCTGGAGGGGCCCGTGCGGGCCTCCGGTGCGACCCCGGGGAGGAGGCCGCACCGGAGGCCGGAGCAGGCCCGCACGGGCCCGTGGACCGGCCCCGCCCCTACGGGTTGATGTTGATCTTGAATCCGGGGGTGGTGTTCTTCACGTCCTGGGCGTTGTTGCTGAACTTCAGCCCGTTGAAGGTGACCTCGCCGACGGCAGGGCCCTGGCCCGCCTCCGGCATCTCGTTGGCCCACAGCCCGAAGCCGGACTTCGCGTCGAACGCGTCACCGCTCTTGCGCGCGCCGGAGATCGAGATGTCCGTGAGCACGGTGTCCTTGATCGGGAACTGCGGCTGTCCTCCCACGTAGTTGGTCTGGAACATGATCCCGCTGTACGTCGGGTCGACGATGTCCACGTGCGAGATACGGATCCCCTGGAAGACCTTGGAGGCCGAGAACAGCCAGATGCCCGGGAACGTCTGCGTCCCCCAGAAGTGGCCGCCGGCCCGCACGACCGACACGTTCTCGATCGCCGTGGGCGCGGTCCCGAACCCGTTCATCGGGTAGCCGAAGTCCAGCGAGCTGACCGTGATCCCGGAGTACACCAGGGTGTCGGCGATGTGGATGTTGCGGAAGGTGTTGTCGTAGCCGCCGTACACGGCCACTCCCGCGGCCCGCCAGGTGAGGATGGACGTGAGGTTCTCGTACACGTTGTTCTTCATGTCCGAGCCGCCGGCGTCGATCGCCGAGAACAGCGCGAAGCTGTCGTCCCCGGTGGCACGTGCCTCGTTGTTGGTGACGTGGTTGTCGGTGGACCCGTTCGTCATGTTGATGCCGTCGGCGAACATGTTGCGGATCCGGGAGTTCTTGATGGTCACGCTGTCGGTGTTGGCGCCCCAGTAGAGGCACACCATGTGCTCGTTCCAGATGTTGTCGATCACGATGTCCGAGACGTTGGAGAAGTCGAACACCTTGCCGGGCCCGTCGATGCGGGACGTGTAGTTGCCGAAGTACGCGAAGTTCGAGAACGAGGAGCCCTTGGCGCTCGCCTCGGCACGGAATCCGATGTCGGTGTTGTCCTGCGTGGACGGGGCACGGAACCGGGTGAACCAGGGACCCGCGCCGACGACCTTCACGGCCTTGCCGTAGACCTGGAACTTGCTGGCGGTGGAGTAGTCACCCGCCGGCAGGTAGACGCCGACGAGCTTGCCCGTGGTGTCCATCCGGACCTTGTCCAGGGCGTTCTGCACGTCCTGGTGGGTGAATCCGGCGGGCACCGTGTAGGTGGCCGGGTCAGGGTTGGCGACCTGGGAGACCTGCTCCAGGCTGACGAAGTCGATCGCGTAGGTGCTGGTGTTGGCCGCGTCCTTCTGCAGCCGGATCTTGCTGCCCGCCGGGACGGTCTTCCCCAGCATGAGGTTCGCCTCGTCGTAGATGTGCCGGGGCGCGCCCGAGCCGGGGTCGTTGCCCGGTCCGGTCTCGTTCCCGTACAGCCAGGCGTACTTCGAGGTGAGGTCGATCGCCTTGAGGAAGGTGCCGTCCACGTAGACGTTCAGCTTCGACTCGATGCCGCCGCCGCCCGCGGAGTCCGGGATGGAGAACCGGGTGACCAGGGTGTTGGTGGTCGCCCGTGTCGTGAACTCGACGTAGTTGCCGGTGCTGTCGAGCGTGACCGCCTTGCGGCCCGACGCCTCGCCCGCGATGTCACCGACGGTCCGGTTGGGGCCGACGACCTTGGCGCCGCCGCCGGTGACCCCGTCCTCCGCCTCGTACATGTCGTACGGCATGTTCGCGCCGCGCCCGACGAAGAGCGATTCGGTGCTGGTGTTGTTCGTGCGCTTCACCGGCAGTTCGTTCGCGTCGTCGGCGAGCACCACCTTCACCGTGTACGAGCCGTTGGCGGCCGTCCAGGTGCCCAGGGAGACCGGGGCGGTCGTGGCGCCCGCGGCGATGGCGCCGTTGTGCGCGCCCGTGAGGGTCTTGACCGTGGTGCCCTTGGAGTCGATCAGGCTGAGGGTGATGCCGTGGCTGCCGCTCGCGGAGGCCACGGAGCCCTGGTTCTTCACGGCGACGGAGAAGGTGACCGTGTCGCCGTTCGAGGGACTCGACGGGGAGGTCGTGACCGCGCTCGCGACGAGGTCGGAGCTGGAGACCGGCTTCACGACCAGCGGCGTGCCGCTGGTGAAGCGGTTGTTCGTCTCGTTCTGCTCGATGATCTCGCCCGCCGGGTCGACGACGGCACCGAGCGTGTAGCTGCCCGCGTCGCGCGCCCCGATGGAGGCGGTGACCTGGGCGGAGGCGCCTGCGGCGAGAGCGCCCACCGAAGCGGTGGCGACCTTGGAACCGCCGAGCTCGAAGTCCACCTTCCCGGCGGGAGAGGCGATGGCGCCGGAGTTGCGGACGGTGGCGGACAGGGTGATGGCGTCCGATTCCACGGGGGCCGAGGGCGCGGCGGTGACCGCCGTGACCTGGAGGTCCGGGTTGGGTGCCGGAGCGCCCAGCACCTGGAACTCGGCGACCTGCCCCGCACCGGAACCGGTGTTGGACGTGAACTTCAGCTGGACGTCGGCCACCCGGGCGGTGACCGGGATCGTCACCGTGTTGCCCGTCGCCGGGCTGAACGCGTAGTCCTTGGCGGCGGCCAGACTCGTGAACGAGGTGGCGTCCTGTTCACGGCCGAGCACCTGGATGTTCTGGGTGCGCGCTCCCCAGCTGCTGTCCGGGTTCAGCTTGACGACGACGCTCTCCGTGTCGGCGTTGGCACCGAGCTTGACCGTCAGCGTGTTGGGGTAGCTGCCGCCCGCGCCCTCCCAGTACGTGCTGAGGGAGTTGTCGTTGGCGTTGGCCGCGACGAAGGTGTGGACGACCGACGAGGCGGTGATCGGCTTGGACACGGCGAGGTTGGAGGCGCCGCTCGTGGACCCGTTCCGCGTCACGGTGTTGCTGGCGCCGGAGACGTTGCCCGCCGCGTCCTTGGCCCGCACGACGTAGCTGACGGTCGTGGCGGCGGACTGGGTGTCGGTGTACGTGGTCACGTCGCCGGCCACGCTCTTGCGGAGCACGTTGTTGGCGTAGACGTCGTAACCGGTGACGCCCTTGTTGTCCGAGGACGCCGTCCAGGTCAGCTTGATCTGCCCGGCGGCCGGCTCCGTGAACGCCAGACCGGAGGGCGCGGTGGGCGCCTGGGTGTCACCGGAGTCGCCGGTGCGGGTGACGGTGTTGCTGTTGCCCGACTGGTTGCCCGCCGCGTCCTTGGCCCGGACGAAGTAGGAGACGGTCTCGCTCGCCGGGCGGGTGTCGGCGAAGGTGGTGACACCGCCCGCCACACCGGTCAGCAGGGTGTTGTTGGCGTAGATGTCGTAGCCCGTGACGCCGGTGTTGTCCGAGGACGCCGACCAGGTCAGCTTGATCTGCCCGGTGGCCGGCTCCGTGAGGGCCAGACCCGACGGCGCGGTCGGCGCCTGCGTGTCACCGGTGGACGGGCCGTAGATCTCCAGTTCGGAGAGCTGCGCGGCCGGCTGGACGGAGTTGGCCGTGACGAGCACCCGCACGTAGCGGGTCGTGGTCGCGTCGAAGGAGATCGTCGCCGACTGGCCGCCCGCGGCGTTGAAGGTGTACGCCTTGGACGCGGTCAGGTCGCTGAACTCCGTGCCGTCGGCGCTGCCCTGGATCTTCAGGGTCTGGGTGCGCTGCTCCCATCCGTCGGGCAGCCGGAGCACGACCCGGTCGACCCGGACCGAGGAACCGAGGTCGGCCTGGATCCACTGCGGGAGCTCGTTGTTCCTGCTCTCCCAGTAGCTCGCCCGGTTGCCGTCGTTGCCGTTGGAGGCCGTGTACGTCTCCGTGTAGCTGCTGGCCCGGAGCGTCCTGCCCGCCGCGAGGTTGGCCGAGGACTCGCCCGCGGCCCTGACCTCCAGTTCGGAGAGCTGTGCGTTCTGCCACCCGGTGTTGGCCGTGACGTTGATCCGCACGAACCGGGTCTGGGTGGCCGGGAAGGTTATCTTCACGGCGTTGGAGGTGCCGGGGCTGAAGGTGTACGCCGCCGAGCTCTTGAGCGTCGAGAAGCTGGTGCCGTCGGCGCTCCCCTGGACGGAGAGGGTCTGCTGCCTGGTCTCCCATCCCGCGGGGAGCTTCAGTGTCACCTCGTCGACCCGGGCGGTCGTGCCGAGGTCGGCCTGCACCCACTGCGGCAGCGCGCCGCCCGAACCTTCCCAGTACGTCGCCTGGTTGCCGTCCGTCACGTTGCGGGCGACGTACTCGCCGCCCGCGCTGCTCGCCGCGGCGGTCCGGCCTGCGGCGATGTTGGGCCCGTCGGCCGCCGAGGCGGTGAACGACGGCCATCCGATCATCAGAAGACTGGTGGTGACCACAGCGGAAAGGGCCCGCCATCTCCAGCGTTGGGCTCTCATATGTCCCCGATCTTGGGCCTCGGCGCGGGACACACCGAGGACGCGGCTCTGTCGGCACGACCCGTCGGCACTTGTTTCTGCATGCGACGAGCCGAGTTTTGCGCTTTGCCGTCAGAGAGTTGCAGACAAGTGCGAGAGCGTCCACGGTTGGGACAGAAAACGGAGCAGCGGAAAACATCATGGATGACGCCCAAAGGGCCGCCCCTGCAACACGTTTGGGGTGACGCTCAGGCGTGGATCGAGGGCAGGTCCATGCGTCCGCTGTACGTAAGTATTTTGCGTAGATCTGCAAGCCGTCGGAAAGTGCCTGCTCCAGGGCATGACGGAGGGCGGGGCCCGCCGCACGCGGACCCCGCCCGATGGAGCCGGCCGGAGGTCAGAGACCGCCGGTGTACAGCAGCCGGTCCGGCGAGCCGGAGCCCAGGCCCGTCAGGACGTCCGGAGTCGCCTCGGCGGCGAGCCAGTCGGCGACCTCCTGCGGCGCCGCGTCGGGGTGCTGCTCCTTGTAGAGAGCCGCGACCCCGGCGACGTGCGGGCTGGACATGGAGGTTCCGCTCAGCGCCGTGGACCCGCCGTCGAGCTTCGCCGACACGATGTCCACACCCGGGGCGTACAGCCACACGCAGGTGCCCCAGTTGCTGAACGTCGCCTGCCGGTCCCGGTTGTCGGAGGCACCCACGGCGAGCACACCGTCGGCGCGGGCCGGGGAGACGTCACAGGCGTCCTGGTTCTCGTTGCCCGCCGCGACCACCGGCAGGGTCCCCTGCGCCGCGAGGGCGTCGAACGCGTCGTCGACGGCCGAGGACGCCGGCCCGCCGAGGGAGGCGTTGACCACGGCCGGCTGCTCGGCGTTCTGGGCGATCCAGTCGAGGCCTGCGATGATCCCGGCCCAGGTGCCCGACCCCTCGCAGTCGAGGACCCGCACCGGCACGAGGGAGGCGGCGGGAGCGACACCGTACGTCGCACCGGCCACGGTCCCGGCCACGTGCGTGCCGTGGCCGTTGCAGTCCTCCCCGTTGCGGCCGTCCCCGATCGCGTCGTAGCCCGCGCCCACCCGGCCGCCGAACTCGCTGTGGGCGGCCTCGATACCCGTGTCGAGGATGTACGCGGTCACGCCCTGGCCGGTACCGGACACGTCGTACGTGCCGTCCAGGGGCAGACTGCGCTGGTCGATGCGGTCCTGCCCCCAGCTCCCGGCCACGGCCCGCTTCCCCGCCGCCCTGGAGGCGGGCGGCGCGACGGACGCCTCGCTGTTCTCCTCGACGGTCTGGACGCCGGCCGCGCCCCGCACCTGCTCGAGCTGCGCGGGCGTGAGCGAAGCCGCGAAGCCGTGCAGGACCTTGCTGTACGTGAAGAGGGTGCTGACGCCGAGCTGTTCGGCCATGGCGCCCGGCGTCTGCTCGGGCGAGAGGGTCACGATGTACTGGCCGGGCACGGCCCGGGCCGACTTCTGCACCGGCACGAGCGTCTCGCCGGTGTCGGCCGCGGCCGTGGTGGTGCCGATCAGGGGCGCGATCAGCAGTAGAGCGGCTGGTGCCCAGCGGGCGCGCAGGCGCATGCGTTCTCCCTTGAGGTGGAGGAGCGGATCGCGGACCACGACGGGTCCGCGACGTGCGAACACCTGACCTTTCGTCCACATCCCGGGCGGGCCTTGAGCCGCATCAGCCGGACAGCGCAATGATCATTACCGGGGCAGGCCCATTCGGCCGATGAGGTGAATGGTTTCAACACCTGCGGGCAGGTGCGGTCCGCCCCGGCTCGGCAGGGTCAGCCGCGCCGCACGCGCCCGGCTCAGGGCCTTCGGGCCAGAGGCGGCACGAACACCGGAAGAGCCTTCGGCGGGCGCCTGCTGCACCCTCGGTCGGGAATTGGAACGTTTTTGTCCCCCGCTCCGCACCCCGGCTCCCGGGCATGGGCGCGGCAGTCGGGGCGGGTCCGGTTCCGGCCGTCCGGCGCCGGTGTCCGCGGCACGCCCGGCGCGGACACCGGCGCCGGATGTGCACACGGTGATTCCGTCGGTACGGCCGGCACTCCGGGTCAGCCTCCGAAGGCCGGCAGGGGCTTGTCCGGTGCCGCCTCGTGGGTGATGAGGTCGGCGATGTGACGGAGCATCGGCTCGGCCCACCGCTGCCAGCTCGTGTCCTCGCGCCAGCGCAGGGTCAGGGTCACCCGGTCCTGCCGCGCGATGACCATCAGCATGCGGGGAGCGGCGGTCGCACGCTTCGGCATCGCCTCCACGACGTCGCACGGCGCGTCCCGCATGACTGCCGGAATCGGGTCGCCCCGCAGCGCGGCCTCGGGCATGAAGTTGAAGACCGCGCCGGTGAGCGCGCCGTCCCGCAGATCGCCCAGGACTTCCTCGGCGATGTCCCCCGTCAGCCGGTGGTCGGCGTTGGCGTACCGGAAGACCTGGACCTGCTGGGACGCCGCGGCAGCCACCGTCGCGGCGAAACCGCCGGGCTGCGTGAGGTCCAGGGCGACCGGCGCGCTGATGACGGCGTTGCGGACCGAACGCATGGCGGCCGCCGTCAGTCTGTTGGCGGAGAGCATCAGCGTGCCGACGACACCGGCCTGTTCGGCGGCACCGATGGCGCTGCTGAAGGCGGCCAGGTAGACGGCGGAGACCGGGACCCGAAGCCGGTCGGCGACCGTGGACGCGGCCTCGGCGAGCCGGAAGGACGTCATCGTGCAGCCCGGGAAGGACAGCGGGGTGCCGTCGAGCGGTGCCTTCGGCACCGGGTCGGGCCTGTGGCCGGAGAGGTCCCGTGACAGACGCTCGCACTGCTTCCGCCAGTAGGCCAGGGCCCGTCGCAGGTGCGCGGCTCCGGCGGGCGTGGCCGACTCCCACAGGGCGAGGTCGACCGGCTGTTCCACGGGTCCGGCGGGGGTCCAGCCGGTGCCGCGGGCATGGGCCAGGAGTGCCGAGGCGAGGTCGTCGTGCAGCACGAGGACGCCGAGGCCGTCGGAGGCCCAGTGATCGACCACCACGGCGACCCGCAGGACCTTTCCCGCCCGGATGCCCATCAGCAGCGTGAGCGGCCACTGCGAGGCGAGTCGGAAGGACGTGCGCCGGGCCTCGGCGACGGCCTCGTCCCACGTGTCGAGGTCGACGGTCCGCAGGACCCGCTCGTATCCGGGGTCGAGGGCGTCCACGACCTGCCGGGCGTCGTCTCCGAGGCCGGTGACGCGGGTACGCAGCACCTCGTGGCGGGCCAGCACCTGACGCACCGCCCGTCGTGCGGTGCCGGGGTCGAGGGGTGTGGCGAGGGACAGTTCGCGGAACTGGTTGTCCTCGTGCGAGGCGATCTGGCGGTCGGGCGCCTCGGGCAGCCAGAGCCGCTGGACCCAGGTCAGCGGCCCGGTCCGGTCGGGGGCGGCCAGGCCCGCAGGGTCCGCGGTTCTCCGCAGGGGGGTCGGGTCTTGGACGGACACGTGGGCGTTCCTCTCGCGGGATGGGGGCCGGGTCGGTGGACCGGCACGGCATCCGGTCCGGGCGCACCGGGCCGTGTCACGGCACGTCCTGTGGGTCAGCACGGCAGCGGGTGCACGACGCGGGGGTGTTCAGGGCAGGAGGACCGTCTGGGCGCAGTGGCCGAGCCCTGATCCGAACCCGAGCAGCAGGGCCGGGCGCCCCGACATCTCTCCCTGGGCCAGCAGGGATTCCAGGGCGAGGGGGATCGAGGCGGCCGAGGTGTTCCCCGTCCGTACGACGTCGCGCGCCACGCGTACCTCCGAGGGGAGACCGA
This sequence comes from Streptomyces sp. NPDC055962, assembly GCF_042270185.1. Taxonomy (NCBI): domain Bacteria; kingdom Bacillati; phylum Actinomycetota; class Actinomycetes; order Kitasatosporales; family Streptomycetaceae; genus Streptomyces; species Streptomyces sp. NPDC055962. The sequence continues at coordinate 8,000 of NZ_JBHJYN010000006.1, read as the reverse complement.
GTCGGCGCACCAGGGTCTCGGTGATGCGCAGGTTGGCCTGGTGCGGCACGAAAGCGGCGAGGTCCTGGACGCTCATGCCCGCACGGGCCAGTGCGCCTTCCGCGACCGCGGGCACGGAGTCGGTGACCCAGCGGAACACCTCCTGCCCGTGCATGCCCAGGTACCGGTTCGCCGGTTCCGGCCGCGCCGGTCCGCAGTCCCACGGATCGGGCTGTGCGATGGCGTCGGCGCCGGACGGGTCACTGCCCCATTCCGGGGGGAAGATGCGGGTCTCGCGCGACGGTGCGACCACCACGGCTCCCGCACCGTCGCCGAAGAGGAAGGCGGTGGACCGGTCGGTGGGGTCGACGATGTCGGACATCCGCTCGGCGCCGACGACGACGACGTGGTCGGCGCTGCCGGACGCGACCAGGACACGGGCCAGTTCCAGGGCGTGGCAGAACCCGGCGCAGGCCCCCGACACGTCGAACGCCGCGCCCCGGAACCCGTCGAGCAGGGCGCCGGCCCGGGCGGCCAGCGGGGGTGCCTGGTAGAGGTAGGACATGGTGGCCGCGATGACCACCCCGACCTGGGACGGGTCCACTCCGGCCTCGGCGAGAGCTTTGTCGGCGGCGGCGGCCGCCATCACCTCCAGCGTCTCGTCGGGCTCGGCGACGTGCCGGGTCTCGATCCCGGTCCGGCGGCGGATCCACTGGTCGGTGGAGTCCACGTGCCGGCAGATCTCCTCGTTGCCGACGACGCGGCGCGGCCGGTAGCCCCCGACCGCTGCGATCCGCGCCTGCCTCGGGAGCTGTCCGGCCTGTACGTGCTGCGGCATGGGGGTGCCTTTCGTTCGTGAGTGGGTTGCTTCCCGCCGCTGCGGACCGGTCACCGCCGGGCGGGGTCGTCCTCCGGCGCGCTGCCGCCCGACGGGAGGGGTCACCGGCCGGCGAGTCTCCGGTACCTGCTGCCGTGGAAGACCAGGGGCGGCACCTGCGGGTCGACGCCCATGGCGTGCACCCTGAGGAGGGCGATCCGGTGGTCCCCGGCGCCGATCTCCCGCTCGGTCGAGCAGTCGAACCAGGCGCTGGCACCCCTGAGCAGCACGGCGTTGCCGGGCGTCCCGTACCACGCGAGGCCGGCGAAGCGTTCGGCGCCGGGGGACGCGAGCTGCCTGCTGGCCTCTTCCTGGCTGCCGCTCAGCACACTGATCCCGAGGCGCGCGGCGCGGCGCAGCCGGGGCCAGGTGGTCGAGGTGAGCGCGGTGCAGAACGACACCAGCGGAGGGTCGAGCGAGACGGGGACGAAGGAGGACGCGGTCATGCCGACGGGCTCGCCGTCGACGAGCGCGGCCAGGGCCGTCACCCCGGTCGGGAAGGCGGCGAAGACCCGGCGCAGCGCGACCGGGTCGGACGCGCCGACGGCCAGGCCCGCTTCGGCGCTCACCGCTTCAGCGCACGGTGGAAGACCGCCGCGGTCCTGGCGTAGTCGTCGTCGGCACGCGCCGTGTCCAGGACGAACGTCCCGCACCCGGAGTCCACGTAGCTCCGGATCTCGTGCTCCACCTTCTCGTGGCTGCCCACCAGATAGGGGCAGTAGGTGGCGTGGTTGAGGAAGGGGCCCATCCAGTACGGGCTGTCCGGCCCGCCGGGGAACTCGTCCGCGGTGGACAGATCGGCCACCCACCGCGAATCGGAGACGCCGCGGGCGGCCCTCTGCGCGAGGCGGCCCGCCCTGGTCGCCGGAAAGCGCTCGTGGGCCACGCTCCATGCCTCCTGGTCGGTGTCGCGGGCGATGACACCGATGCGTACGCCGCCGCCTCCCGGGTCGCCCCCCGTCCCCCGCGTGCCGGTGCCCGGCGGTAGCGGGTAGCGCACCGGGACCGCCCCCAAGGTCCGCCCGGCCCGGCGCCCCGCGTCGGAGGAGCCCGAGATGAACAGCTCGGGTGCCAGGTGGGCGGGCAGCGCGGGTGACAGCGGCAGGGACCGCACCCGGTAGTAGTCGCCCTCGAAGGTCACCGGTCCGTCACCGGCGAGCAGCAGCCCGACCAGTTGGGCATACTCCGTCAGCCGGCGGTAGCGGTCGTCGTGGGCGCCGTTCTCGTCGCACAGCGCCGCGAGATCGCCGACGGACCCGCCCGCGACCAGGTTGAGGGCGATGCGGCGCCCGTACAGCGAGGCGTAGGTGGCGATCTTCTTCGCCACCGCGTACGGGTGCACGTACAGGGGTTGCAGGGCGACCAGCGGGACGAAGTCCGCGGTGGCGGCCAGCACCTCCTGTGCGACGACCCACGGGTCGACGGTGTTGTTGTCGGAGTAGACGAGGGCGCCCGTGAAGCCCGCCGCCTCGGCGGCGCGCGCGGCCCGCCGGACCGTCTCCGGATAGCCGCCGGGACCCGTGGGGGGTGGGATCGTCGCGTACAGCCGGAGGCCCAGCGCTGCATCGGCCACGGAAACACCTCTCGTCATCTGCTCAGCCTGGAGAACCGGGGGGACACCGGCACTCACGGTGGGCGAGGCGGACGGGGTGCGTCCAGGTAGTACGCAGGCAACTTTGCTGCCTGTCGCCGGAGGTGCCCAAGCTGCCGCCCGCTTGCCTGTTCCCGTGCCGGGCGGCGCTTCTAGGCTGACGCGGCGTCACCAGTACCGGCGCAAGCCTCGTGCGAACGAACGGAGCCGTCCGTGAATGAGCCCGCCCCCCTTTCCTACGGCCAGCTCTCGGTCTGGCGCGACGTCCGGGAGCTGAGCAGGGGCCGCTGGCACGAAGCCAACACCCAGACGTTCTGGCAGCTGCCCGAGGACGAGGAGTACGGCGCGACGGAGGTCGAGAACGCCGTTCTGACCCTCGTCGGCCGGCACGAGTCGCTGCGGACCGCCTACGACCTCACGGACCCCTTCGCCCCGGCCCAGCGGGTGCTGCCCTTCCTGGAGAGGGTGGACCGCGGTGTGGTCGAGTGCGGTCCGGAGGGGTTCGACGACGTCGTCGCGCGGCTGGCGGCCGAGCCCTTCGACCTGCGTGCCGCGCCCAGTTGGAGGTTCCGGGTCCTCACCCACGGGGGGCGCCCCCGGGTGGTGGTGCTGGTCCAGCACCACATCACCGCCGACGGCTGGAGCAACGGCATCCTGGAGTCTGACTTCCGGACGGCCCTGCGCGCGTCCGCTCCGGCGGCCGCCGCGCCCGTCTCCACTCCCCGGGGGCTTGCCGCGTGGCAGCGCTCCGAGGGCCGGCACGCCCGCCGCGCCGCGTTGACGGCGTACTGGGAGCGGATCTTCGGCCTCAGCGCCGCCTCGCTCGCCGGGGCCGGGCCCCCGGCACCGCCCGGCACCGCGTGCCAGTACTCCGTCCGCTCCCGGCAGGTGTACTCCGGGTGCCGGCGCCTGGCGGAGCGGCTGTCCGTCCCGGTCTCCAGCGTGGTGCTCGCCGCGTTCGCCCGCAGTGTCGAGCACGCGGCGGGGCCGGGCGCCCTGGTCGCGCAGCTCATGTCCTCCAACCGCTTCGTCCCTCCGTGGAACACCGTGGTCAGCTCCATGAACCAGTGGACGGCCGCCTCCGTCGGCCCGGCCCCCGACGACTTCGCGGCCTACGTCGGGCACGTCAACACCCAGAGCCTGCTGGCCTACCGGTACGGGATGTACGACGTGGACGAGATGGATCTGCTGCGCGACAAGGTCCGGGCCGGCCGCGAGCCGTACGAGGCGTCGCTCGGATTCAACTTCCTCACCGGTGCGGCGCCGCCACCCGGCGCCCCGGCCGAGTCGGACACCCTCCGGGAGTCGCCCTTCTCCCGCATCGGGCACCCCTGCTATCTGCGGGCCACCGACGAGGGCGGCGAGTCGCTCCACCTGCGGCTGCGCACCATGGGGCTGGCGGACCCGCTCACCCGGGACCTGCTGGAGGGGACCGTCGCCCGGCTGACGGACGCGGCTGCCTGACCCCGGCCGGCTCCCGATCCGGCCGCCTTCCGCCGGCCGGCCTCCCGGCCCGGCTCACCCGCTGATCCGGACCACGACCTTCTGTCCATGGAGCCTCCTGTGCCTGCCCATGTGATCGTCCTCCACCGTTGGACCGACTCCTACGCCGACTACGCCTCCTACCTCGACCACCGCGCCCTGCGGGTCAGTTACGTGACCACGGCACGCGCCCGTCCGGTCCTGCCCGACGCCGCTGCCGGCGTCCGCGTCGTGCCGAGCACCGAGGACCGCGGCGCGGTCCGCGCCGCGGTCGGCGAACTCGTGGCGATCCACGGCCGCCCCGACCGGATCGTCGCCCTGCACGAGGTGGACCTGGACGTCGCCGCGGAGCTGCGTGAGGACCTCGGGGTGCCGGGCGAGACCCCGGCCGGGCTCCACCCCTTCCGCGACAAGCTGGCCATGTCGCGGCGGCTCGCCGCGCGCGATGTGCGGGTGCCCGCCGCCGAACCGGCCCCCGGGCACCGGGCGGTGGCCGGGTTCGCCCGTCGGCACGGCTGGCCGGTCGTCCTCAAACCGGTCCGGGGCACGGCCAGTTCGGATGTCACGCGGCTGGACGGCCCCGCCGCCTTGGACGCGTACGTCTTCCCGCCGGACCTCCCGCTCATGGTGCAGGCGTACCTCCCGCACGCGGTCCTGCACGTGGACGGGATCGTCGACGGCGGCGATCTGCGGGTGTGGCGGGCGTCGCGGTACGTCAACACCTGCCTGGACTTCGCCCGTGGCGAAGCCCTCGGCTCGGCCGAGATCGACGATCCGGTGCTGCTGAAGAACATCGGGGAGTTCACCCGGCGGGCCGTGCTGGCGATGTCGGCCGACCCGTGGGTCTTCCATCTGGAGCTGTTCGCCTCCGACGACAGCACCGACCCGGTGTTCCACGTCCTGGAGGTGGGCGCCCGCCCCGGTGGCGCCGAGGTGCCCTTCGTCTGGCGCGAGGTGCACGGTGTCGACCTGATGGCCGCCACCGTCGACGTGCAGATGGGCAGGCCGCTGCACGGCCACTCCCCCGGCGCGGAGACCGGCGAGGAGGAAGAGGCGTACGGCGGGTGGCTGCTCGTCCCCACGCCGGCCGCGCGCCCGTGCCGGGTCCTGGCCGCGACGTCCCAGACGGGCGAGGCGGACGGACCGTACGCCGAGCGGCTTCCCACACCCGGCGGGTATCTGGCCGACCTGCCGGGATACGAGCACTCGGGCGCCCGTTTCCGCTTCCGGGGGCGCACCTCCGCCGACGTCGAGCATGCGATCGCCCGGACGCTGGAACGCCTCGACTTCCGGTGCGAGCCGGTGGACCCGGCCCACCCGGCGCGGGTGGTCGTGGTCGCCTCCGGTGGCCGCGCCTACCGGGAGTACGCGCTGCGGGACGCGGCCGCGCACGGCCGGGTGCTGGCGGTCGGGGACACCGCCCCGGAGTGGGAGTCCCCGTACCTCACGGCGCATCAGGTCGTGGACACCGGGGACGTCGACGCCCTGACCCGGGCCGTGTCGGGGCTGCTGGAGCCGGACAGCGGCCCGGCCGGCCTCCTGACCTGGAGCGAGGTGCACCTGGAGCGGACCGCCCGGGCGGCCGCGCGTCTGGGGCTGGCGCACATGACACCGCAGGCGGTACGCAACTGCCGTGACAAGCTCCGCACCCGGCAGCTGCTGGAGCGGGCCGGACTGCCGTCCGCCCGCTACACCGTCGTGAGGTCCCTCGCGGAGGCGCACGAGGCGGCGGCGCGGATCGGTTATCCCGTGGTCCTCAAGCCGCGCGCCCTGGCGGGCAGCAGCGGAGTGGTGCTGGCCCGCTCCCCCGCCGATCTCGACGAGGTCCACCGGCATGCCGCCGGGGCCGCCTTCGCGGGTCTCGACGCGCTCGACGGCCTGATGGTCGAGGAGTACCTGGACGGACCGGAGATCAGCCTGGACAGCGTGGTCGTCTCCGGTGAGGTGCGCTGCGTCAACCTGGCGCGCAAGCGGATCGGCTACCCGCCCTTCTTCGAGGAGATCGGGCACCTGGTGTCGCCGTGGCGCCAGGAGCCATGGGCGGACGACCTGACCGACATCGTCACCCGCGTCCACTCGGCGCTCGGTGTGACGGCCGGCGTGACCCATGCCGAACTGCGGCTCACCGGGGGCGGGCCGCGCCTGGTCGAGCTGAACGGGCGCCTGGGCGGCGACTTCATCCCGCTGCTCGGCCGGCTGGCCACCGGCGTCGACCTGACGGCGGCCGCCCTGGACGCCTCGCTCGGCATCGTCCCCGATCTGCGGCCCACCCGGGACCGCTGCGCCGCCGTGCGCTTCCTCTATCCCGAACAGGACGGCACCGTCGACCGGCTGGACGTGTCCGCCGCACGCGAGGTGCCGGGTGTCGAGCGTGCGGTGGCGCTGGCGGAGGCCGGGCAGCAGCTGCTGCTCCCGCCGCGCGGGGTGGTGCCCCGGCTCGCGGCCGTCATCGCCACCGGCGACGACGCCACTGCGTGCGACCGCGTCCTGGACGAGGCGGTCGGCCGCATCCACGTCCGTGTCACCCCTGCAGAGGAGCGATGAGCACGCTGATGGAATCCGAATCTCCTGAGATCTCCCATGTGGTCCTGGGGTACAGCGTCGGCCTGCTGAACCAGCTGGAGCGGGTGCTGCCGCCCGGTTCGGTGCTGGTGGTCGAGGAACCCTCGATATGCGCGGCCAGGGACGTGGCCGGGCAGCTGGCACGCTTCGCCTGTGCCGCCGGGCTGGCCGAGGCCCCGGTGCAGGACGAGGCCGGTGCGGCGCGGCTCGCCGAGCACGTCGAACGGCCGGCCACCGTACGCGCCGTGCTGCCGGGGCTGGAGTACACGGTGGTCTCCGCCGCCGCACTGGCCGAGTCCTGGGGGCTGCCGAACGGCGGCCCTGCGGCCGTCCGCGCCTTCCGTGACAAGTCCCTGCTCCGTGAGCGGGTGTCGGAGCAGGGCATCGCCCAGCCGGACTGGCGGCGGGTCGACGGCCCCGAGGAGGTGGCGGCCTTCCGTGCCGCCCACGGCGGTGAGTGCGTGCTCAAGCCGACGCATCTCCAGGGCAGCGTCGGTATCCAGCTCATCGGCGCCGGGGACGACACCGTCGAGGCGTGGCGGCGGACGGCGGCCGCGGACGAGGCGAACCTGCGCACCGGGCGCGCGGGCACCGCCGGCTACGTGGCCGAGGAGTGGCTGCACGGCCCCGAACTCAGCGTCGAGGCGCTGGTCCACGACGGCGCGGTCGTGTTCCTGAACGCGACCGCGACGCAGCTCTACCCGGGACCGCACCCCGTCGAGCGCGGCCATGTCGTCCCCGCCGCCGCCGATGACGCGGTGGCGGCCGAGAAGGCGATGCACACCCTCGTGGCCGCCACGGGCTTCCGCAGCGGCATCCTGCACGCGGAGTGGATCCTGCGCGACGGCACACCCCATCTCCTGGAGTGCGCGGCCCGGCTGCCCGGGGACTACATCCCGCTGCTCATCGCGCTCGCCTACGACAGCGACCTGGTGCGCGGCCTGCTCGACGTGCTCGAAGGACGGCCGCCCACGATGGCCGCCGCCCCGGTCAGGGGCGCGGCGATCCGCTTCCTCGACGCGGCCCCCGGCACCGTCCGGGAGATCCGCGGTCTGGACGCGGCGCGCGCCCTGCCCGGTGTCGTGGACATCTGGATGTCCGTGGACCCGGGCGGGCGGGTGGCGCCTCTGACCAGCTCCTGGTCCCGGGCGGGCGAGGTCGTCGCCCTCGGATCCGACCGTGAGGAGGCCGCCGCCAACGCCCTCGCGGCGGCCGAGGCCGTGGAGGTCGTCACCGTGTCCGCGTAGCGTCCGGAAACGCCGGGGGGGGGGGGGGCGCCGGCCGGGCGCCCGCGCGCCCGGCGGGGGGCCCCCCCCCCCCCGCCCCCCCCCCCCCCCCCCCCCCCCCCGCCCCCCCCCCCCCCCCCCCCCCCCCCCGGGCCGGGGCCGCCCCCCCCCCCCCCCCCCCCCCCGGCGGCGGGCGCCCCCCCCCCCCCCCCCCCCCCGGCGGAGAGAGCGGGCCCCCCGCGCGGGGCGGGGGCGGGGGCGTGGTCGTTGCGCACCTCGCGCA
>NZ_JBHJYN010000005.1:0-549927 GCF_042270185.1 Streptomyces sp. NPDC055962 | reverse complement strand
ACCGGGGCCCTCCGGGCGCTTCCCTTCGTTCTTGCGTTTCCGACTCTATCAGACTCTTTCGTGTCCGATTCCCGGCCGAAGCGGGTTACTGCTTGCTTCGCTTTCCAGTTCTTCGCTTTCGCGTTTCCCTTTCCGGCGAGTCCGACTCTATCAGGCCTTTTCCCTTTCCCTTGACCACGGTCTCGCGAGCATGCGAGAGCACAATCAGAGTTAGAGTCTGGGCTTGGGAGTCGCTGCCGACCCCCGACTCGAAGTCGCGTTGGGGTCAGGCAGGGGTATGACAGTACAGGTCGCTGTGGGGCGAGGCAAATCGTTTCCGGTGCACCCCTAGGTCGGCCAACCGGTAGCTCTCGGGCGGAACCGGGACTTCATATGACTTACGCTGCTGATCAGTACGCCGCACTCCATCAGTCGTGGCGGTTGACCCCACAAACGGATCCCCACCCCTGGGAGGCTCTCCATGACCACAGTGACGTCCCCTCTTGCCGGCCGCGCCATCGGACTCACCGCGGTTCCCGACCCCGTGTTCTCCGGAGCCATGGTGGGTCCCGGTACCGCCATCGACCCGGTCCGCGAGCCCTCCGAGGCCGTTTCGCCGGTCGACGGCATCGTCGTCTCCCTGCACCCGCATGCCTTCGTCGTCGTCGACGACCAGGGACACGGGGTGCTGACGCACCTCGGGATCGACACCGTGCAGCTGAACGGCGAGGGCTTCGAGCTGCTCGTGAACAAGGGGGACACGGTGACCCGCGGTCAGGGCATCGTCCGGTGGGACCCCGCCGGGGTGGAGGCGGCCGGCAAGTCCGCGATCTGCCCGGTCGTCGCCCTGGAGGCCACCGCCGAATCCCTCTCCGACGTCCGTGAGGACGGCGACGTGAAGGTCGGCGACACGCTGTTCGGCTGGCAGTGACACCCTCGGCGCAGTAACGAGCCAGTTGGGCATCAACCGCGGCGGCGCAGCCGCCGCACGACCGGAGACGGGTGAAATGGAGACAACGCTGCGAGGCGTCGGCGTGAGCCACGGTGTGGCGATCGGCGAAGTTCGGCACATGGGTACGGCGGTCCTGGAGCCGCCGGCCAAGCAGATTCCCGCGGAGGAGGCCGAGCGCGAGCAGGGGCGTGCCCGCCAGGCCGTGGAAGCTGTGGCGGCCGACCTCATTGCGCGCGGCAACCTGGCCGGGGGCGAGGCACAGCACGTGCTCGAGGCCCAGGCCATGATGGCGCAGGACCCCGAGCTCATCGCGGACGTCGAGCGCCGTATCGCCGTCGGCAGCACCGCCGAGCGCGGTGTCTACGACGCGTTCGCCGCCTACCGGGCGCTGCTGGCCAACGCCGGTGAGTACCTGGCGGGGCGCGTGGCCGACCTCGACGACGTGCGGAACCGGATCGTGGCACGGCTGCTGGGTGTGCCGATGCCGGGTGTGCCGGACAGTGACCAGCCCTATGTGCTGATCGCGCGTGACCTGGCTCCCGCCGACACGGCCCTGCTCGACCCCACGCTGGTCCTCGGCTTCGTCACCGAGGAGGGCGGGCCGACCAGCCACAGCGCCATCCTGGCGCGCGCACTCGGGGTTCCGGCCGTGGTCGCCCTCCCCGGCGCGGGTGAGATCGCCGAGGGCACGGTCGTGGCGGTGGACGGCAGCACCGGTGAGATCTTCGTCGAGCCGAGCCAGGAGAAGCGCGCCGAGATGGAGAGCGCTTCGGCCGCACGCAAGGCGGCCCTGTCGGCCGTGACCGGTCCCGGTGCCACCTCCGACGGTCACAAGGTGCCGCTGCTCGCCAACGTCGGCGGTCCCGGCGACGTGCCGGCCGCGGTGGAGGCCGGTGCCGAGGGCGTCGGGCTGTTCCGTACGGAGTTCCTCTTCCTGGACGACAGCAAGCAGGCTCCGTCCGAGGAGAAGCAGACTGCGGCCTACCGTGCCGTCCTCGAGGCGTTCCCCGAGGGTCGTGTCGTCGTGCGGGTGCTGGACGCCGGTGCCGACAAGCCTCTGGACTTCCTGACGCCGGCGGACGAGCCGAACCCCGCACTGGGTGTGCGTGGTCTGCGCAGCCTGCTGGACCACCCGGACGTGCTGCGGACCCAGCTGACGGCGCTGGCCAGGGCGGCCGAGGGGCTGCCCGTGTACCTCGAGGTCATGGCCCCGATGGTGGCGGACCGTGCCGACGCCAAGGCGTTCGCCGACGCCTGTCGTGAGGCGGGGCTGCAGGCCAAGTTCGGGGCGATGGTGGAGATTCCGTCCGCCGCGCTCCGGGCGCGCTCGATCCTTCAGGAGGTGGAGTTCCTGTCGCTGGGTACCAACGACCTGGCCCAGTACACCTTCGCGGCCGACCGTCAGGTGGGTGCCGTGTCGCGGCTGCAGGATCCCTGGCAGCCCGCACTGCTCGATCTGGTCGCTCTCTCGGCCGACGCCGCGAGGGCCGAGGGCAAGAGCTGTGGCGTCTGTGGTGAGGCCGCTTCGGACCCGCTGCTGGCGTGTGTGCTGACCGGACTGGGGGTCACCTCCCTGTCGATGGGTGCGGCGTCCATCCCCTACGTGCGGGCCACGCTGGCGAAGCACACCCTCGCGCAGTGCGAGCGTGCGGCCTCCGCCGCCCGTGCGGCGGACTCCGCCGAGGAGGCGCGCCTCGCTGCGCAGGCGGTGCTCTCGGGCGAGTGACGCCGTCCGCAGGACGCAGTCGGATGTGAAGGGGTTCCCGCCGGTTCCGGTGGGAACCCCTTTCGTCTGTCGGCGGCGGGCCGCCGCGGCTGTCAGCGATGGGCCTCCGGTTCGTCGGCGCCGAGGTCGGACCCCGCGCAGTACTCGACGCCGGACTCCGGCGAGACAGGTTCACCCGTGTCCGCGTCGGTGCAGTAGGCGCTGAAGACCTCGCCCGCCGTGAGCGGCAGGAGACTTCCCCGGTGCAGACGCCAGCCGTGCACCCGGTCCGGGGTGTCCGGCGTGGTGGTGCGCAGTACGACACCCCCCTGGGTCTCCAGCGCGACGCCCACGGCGAGGACCGTGGCGAACTCCGCCCCCTCCGCCGACTCGAGACAGGCAGGGCCCTCCGGGTCCCGCGTCGTGTGGAGGACGGCGAGGAGCTGTTCGCTCTCCGTGGGGATGCTGCAGACCACGTGGTGGGTGCCCGGACCCGCGGTGTCCAGCAGCCGCGTCAGCAGGTGGGAGGCCCGGTCGAAGGCCGCACGGCCGATGTCCTGCCCGCAGTCCGCGCAGTCGCCGAGGCCGGCGAGCAGCATGGTGGCGTACTCCCATGTCGCCCGTCGGACGGCTCGGGAGACGAGCAGGGGGATCAATGTGTCGATCGGCTGGCCGGTGTAGGCGACGGTGGCGCCCGCCGCGGCGATCTCGGCGGTGAAGCGGCCCCTGCTCGCGCGCTCGTCGGGTTCGATCCCCGACTCGGCGCAGAACTCCGCGTAGTCCTCCGGGTCGAAGAGGGCGACGGTGGTGTGCATGCCCTGGGCGGCGAGCGTGCGCAGCAGGCCCTCGACCTGCCGCAGATAGACCGTGTGGTCGTCGAAGGTGAAGGTCCGGTAGTGGCGCATGGCCGCGAAGTCCTCGGGGTCGACCAGGAGGCCGACGGTCGTGGGTGCTTCGCGGCGCAGCGCGCGTCGCATGGATGTCGCGGAGTGTCGCCGGCCGCGCCCGGTCTGCCTGATGTGCGCCATGAGTCCCCCTGTGCGCTGTCGATCGTTGCTCACTCAGCGTAATCAGGGGGACTGACAACGGCCGCCCGCGGCCGGTTCAGCGGCGCTTGCGGGCGAGGTCCTCGTAGAAGTGGAGGAGTTCGAGGTTGTCGATGGAGCCCGGGTTGACCGCCTTGGACAGCGCGGTTCCCTGGAGGAGCCGCTTGACCGGGACCTCGATGCGCTTGCCGGTGAGGGTGTGCGGGATGCCGGGCACCTCGATGACCTCGTCCGGCACGTGGCGCGGGGAGAGGTTCTCCCGGATGGTCCGCTTGATGCTGTCGCGGAGTGCGTCGTCGAGGGTGGCGCCCTCGGCGAGGTGGACGAAGAGCGGCATCCAGTAGCCGCCGTCCGGCTCTTCGAGGCCGATGACGAGGGACTCGCGGATTTCGGGGAGCCGCTCGACCGCCTCGTAGATGTCGGCGGATCCCATTCGGACACCCTGCCGGTTGAGGGTGGAGTCGGAGCGGCCGTGGATGACGACCGAGCCGCGGTCGGTGAGGGTGATCCAGTCGCCGTGGCGCCAGACGCCGGGGTACATGTCGAAGTAGCTGTCGTGGTAGCGGCTGCCGTCGGGGTCGTTCCAGAAGCGGACCGGCATGGAGGGCATGGGGGCGGTGACGACGAGCTCGCCGACCTCGTCCGTGAGCGGCTGCCCCGCCGGGTCCCAGGACTGGAGGTCGGTACCCAGGCAGGGGGCCTGGAGTTCGCCGATGTGGACCGGCAGGGTGGGGACCGCGCCCGCGAAGCAGCTGCAGACGTCGGTCCCGCCGCTGACGGAGGCGATCCAGAGGTCCTCGGCGACCTCGTCGTGGAGCCAGCGGAAACCGTCGGGCGGGAGCGGGGAGCCGGTGGTGGCGACGCACTGGACCCTGCTGAGGTCGTGGTCGCGGCCGGGGTGGACCTCGGCCTTGCGGCAGGCCATGACGTAGGCGGCCGATGTCCCGAAGAGGGTCGCGCCGGTCTGTTCGGCGACCCGCCACTGGGCGCTGACGTCCGGATACCCGGGGCTGCCGTCGTACAGGACGAGGGTGGTGCCGGTGAGCAGGCCGGAGACGAGGAAGTTCCACATCATCCAGCCCGTCGAGGTGTACCAGAAGAACCGGTCGTCGGGGCCGAGGTCGCAGTGCAGGCCGATCTGCTTGAAGTGTTCGAGCAGGATGCCGCCCTGGGACTGGACGATCGCCTTCGGCAGGCCGGTGGTGCCCGAGGAGTAGAGCACCCAGAGCGGATGGTCGAAGGGGACCTGTTCGAAGACGGGTGCGGTGTCCGAGGCGGTGAGCTCCGCCCAGTCGAGGGCGCCTTCGGGGGTGTCCGTGCCGAGGAGCGGGATGTGGACGACGGCGCGCAGGGTCGGGAGTTCGCCGCGGAGTTGGGCCACGGTGGCGGTGCGGTCGTGCTCCTTGCCGCCGTAGCGGTAGCCGTCGACGGTGAACAGGACGACCGGTTCGACCTGCTGGAAGCGGTCCAGGACGCTGCGGGCACCGAAGTCCGGGGCGCACGAGGTCCAGACCCCGCCGACCGCGGCGGTGGCGAGGAACGCGACGACCGCCTGCGGGATGTTGGGGAGGTATCCGCTGACCCGGTCGCCGGGGGTCACGCCGAGGGCGCGGAGTCCGGCGGCCAGCGAGCCGACCTGGCGCCGCAGTTCGGACCAGCTGACGGCGACCTGGGTGTGGGTCTCGTCGACGTACAGCAGGGCGGGGGCGTCCGCGCGGATCGGGTCGTCGGCGGTGCGCAGGGCGTGCTCGGCGTAGTTGAGGGTGGCGCCGGGGAACCACTGCGCGCCGGGCATGGTGCGGTCGCCGAGCACGGCCTCGTACGGGGTGGAGAAGCGTACGTCGAACCATTCGGCGACGGCCTCCCAGAAGGTGTCGAGCTCGTCGACCGACCAGCGGTGCAGCGCCGCGTAGCCGCCGTCGGCCGGGGCTCCGTGGCGGCCGGCCGCCCATCGCTGGAAGCGGGTGACGGCCGCGGCCTCGACACGCTCGGGCTCGGGCTGCCAGAGGGGGGCTTCGCCGGCTGCTGAGGTCATGGAGGCTCCCTGGCCTTTCGGGGTGTACGCGGGGTGTGCGTGCGTCGCGCGCACGGGCTGGGGTGTGCGCGTGAACGGCAGTTACGGACGATGCCATGTGATCGTCTTGCGCACCAGGGTCCCCCCGCCATGGTTGCGTGTCCGGCTGTGTGGCGAAGCCACAGGTGAACGGAAGCTGAACGGAGCACGTATCCGTCCGGGCTGATGGCAGGGTGGCCCGCATGGATGGTCGTGACCTGGTGCGCTCGGTGAAAATGGTCGGTTCTGTGCAAGGGATGCGTACGGTGCGCTCGGCCTGGCGGCGGCAGCGCGCGGATGCGCGGGCGCTCGCGCCGCGCGGTGCGGAGAGGGCGCGTGTGCCCGGTCTCCTGGTCAGTGCGGAGCCCGGGCCGGGCGGTGGTGTGGTGCGCTTCGCCCGCTCGGAGCTCTGTGTGCGGGTGTCGGTGGGCGGTGCGGTGTTCTGGTCCTGGGACGGCGCCGCATCCCTGCCCTCGTACGCCCTGCCCGATGCCGGGCCCGACCCGGATCCCCGGGCGCGGCTCGAGCCGGACACGAACGGGGGCTGGCAGGTGGTGTCGGAGCGGCTGACCGTCGTCGTGTCGCGGCACGGGGCGGTGGAGCTGCGTACGCCGGGCGGGGTCCTCCTTCGGCGGGAGCTGCCGCCGCGCTGGTGGGAGCCGGTGGGCGGGGGCACCGCACGGTGGGTGCAGCGGTCCGAGGTCCCGGCCGACGCCCGTTTCTTCGGGCTGGGCGGACGGGCCGGCGGGCCGCGGCTGCGGGAGGGTACGTACGGGCTGTGGAACACCGATCCCGGAGGGCGGTTCGGTCCCGGTGACGATCCGCTGTACCTGACGATGCCGGTGCAGGTGGTGGTCTCCGACGCGGGGACGCATCTGGTGTTCCACGACAACTCCTGGTCGGGACGGGTGACGCTCCGGGAGGGCGAGGAGGGCGCCGGATCGGGCCATGACCGGCCGGGTACCTGTGAGGTGCGGATGGACGGCGGTCCGCTGCGCTGCTGGGTGGTCGTGGGGACGCCGGCCAGGGTGCTCCAGGGGTGGACGGCTCTGACGGGGGCGCCCGCGCTGCCGCCGTCGTGGGCGCTCGGTCCGCAGCACGCCCGCTGGGGGTTCGGCAGCGAGCAGGAGGTGCGCCGGATCGTGGCGGGGTACCGGGAGCGGGGGCTGCCTCTGTCGGTGCTCCATCTGGACATCGACCACTACGACGCCCATCAGGTGTTCACGGTCGACCGGGAGCGGTTCCCCGGTCTCCCCCGGCTGGCGGAGGAGTTGCGCGAGGACGGTGTCCGGCTGGTGTCGATCGTCGATCCGGCGGTGAAGGCGTCGGCGGGCAACGCGGTGTTCGACAGCGGTCTCGGCGTCGGGGTGGAGGGCGCGTTCGTGCGGGGCCCGGAGGGGGAGCCCGTGCTCGGCGAGGTGTGGCCGGGTGAATGCGTCTATCCCGATTTCACCGACCCGCTGGTGCGGGAGTGGTGGGGTGCGCTGTACGAGGAGCGGCTCGGCCAGGGGTTCTCCGGGGTGTGGCACGACATGAACGAGCCGGTGTCGTTCTCGGCGTTCGGGGATCCGTCGCTGCCCCGCTCGTCCCGGCACGCGTTGGAGGGCCGCGGCGGCGACCACCGGGAGGCGCACAACGTGTACGCCCTGGCGATGGCGAGGGCCGGGTACGAGGGGCTGCGCCGGCTGCGCCCCGACGAGCGGCCGTTCCTGTTCTCCCGTTCGGGGTGGGCGGGGATGCAGCGGTACGGGGGCACCTGGTCCGGTGACGTGGCGACGGGCTGGCCGGGGCTCCGGGCGTCGCTGGCTCTGGTCCTGGGGCTGGGACTCTGCGGGGTGCCGTACTCGGGACCCGATGTGGGCGGGTTCGACGGGTCGCCGTCGCCGGAGCTCTATCTGCGCTGGTTCCAGTTGGGCGCGTACATGCCGCTGTTCCGTACGCACGCGGCTGTCGACGCGGGGCGCCGGGAGCCGTGGGAGTTCGGACCGGAGGTGCTCGCGCACGCCGGACGGACGCTGCAGGAGCGGGAGCGGCTGTTGCCGTACTTCGTGACGCTGGCTCAGCTGGCCCGGCTGACGGGCGCTCCGTATGTGCGGCCGGTGTGGTGGGGGGCTCCCGGGGACCGGGAACTGCGGGACTGCGAGGACGCGTTCCTGCTGGGCGACGCGCTCCTGGTCGCTCCCGTGCTGGAGGAGGGGGCGGACCGCAGGTCTGTCCGGCTGCCGCGAGGGCGGTGGTTCGACACGTGGACGGGACAGGCGTTCGAGGGGCCGGGCCAGGTGGTGGTGGAGGCGCCGCTGTCACGTGTTCCGGTGCTGGCGCGGGCCGGTGCGGTGATGCCGGTGCGGGCCGCGGACGGGGGCCTGGAACTGGAGGTGTGGGCTCCGCCCCCGGGGCGTGCCGGAGGCGGGCTGGTGGTGCGGGACATGGGCGACGGGTGGGAGAGCGCGGAGGTGGAGCGGTACACGTCGCGGCTCCTGTCCGGGCGTGTGGTGGTCGAGCGGGACGGTGAGGAGGGGCTGGTGCCGTATCCGGTCCGGGTACGGGGGCTGGCGCAGGAGGCTCAGCCGTAGGCTCCCGCGAACCAGGAGCGCACGGCCCGGGTGTGCAGCGGGAAGGCGAGGTCGCCGGGGGCGCTCAGCACGTCGTACCCCGAGGTCTCGTCCGTCGGGGCCGAGGGCGGGAGCTCCGCGGCGGGGCGCGGCGGGAGCAGTCCGAAGAGCAGCAGGTGGCCGTCGGGGCTGCTCAGAGCGTCGGCGAGGCGTACGTCCGCCTCGTCGGCGGGGATGCCTGTCTCCTCGCGCAGTTCACGCACGACGGCGTGGCGCCAGTCCTCGGTCCGGTCGACGTATCCGCCGGGCAGCGCCGTCCCGCCCCGGTGCGGCGGGATGGTGCGGGTGATGACGACGAGGCCGGTGCCGTGCGGTCCGGTGACGGGCAGCAGGGCGACGGCCACGGGCAGCGGATTGCGGTAGGCGGTCCTGCCGCAGGCCGCACATGTGCGGGGCCAGTCGGAGGCGGCGTACGGGGTCCCGCAGCTGCCGCAGTGGGAGTCGTTCACGGCCGGACTGTATCCGATCACCCTTCTCTTGTGGCTCCGGAGCTGATAAACGGTGTGCCCATGACAGGAATTGCTCGTGTTCTCCGCGCCCTGGCCGCCTCCGGCGGCGCCCTGCTCGCCGTGACCGCCGCCGCGCCGGTGGCGGTGGCCGGCCCCGAACCCAAGGCTCCGCCGGAGTTCGTCGATCTCCGCTCCGTCGATCCGACGATCATCACGGAGATGCGCTACACCACGGCGCACAACTTCGTGGGTGAGCCGGTGGACGGCTACCGGCAGCCCGTCTGCATCCTGACCCGGCCCGCCGCCCGCGCCCTGCGGTCCGCCCAGCGGAGTCTTCTTCGCCAGGGCTACTCGCTCAAGGTGTACGACTGCTACCGGCCGCAGCGGGCCGTGGACCACTTCGTGCGCTGGGCGGAGGATCTCGACGACGAGGTGATGAAGGACGAGTTCTACCCGAAGGTCGACAAGACGCGGCTGTTCGCGGACGGTTACATCGCGGAGAAGTCCGGTCACAGCCGGGGCAGCACCGTGGACCTCACGCTCGTGAAGCTGCCCGCGCTGCCGACGCGGCCGTACCGGCCGGGTGAGGAGCTGAGCCCGTGCTACGCGCCGAAGGATGAGCGCTTCCCCGACAACTCGGTGGACATGGGCACGGGGTACGACTGTTTCGACACCCTGTCCCACACGGACGACCCCCGGGTTCAGGGGGCCCAGCGGGCCAACCGGCAGTTCCTCAAGAAGACGCTGACGGATCTGGGCTTCGTGAATCTGGCCGAGGAGTGGTGGCACTTCACCTACAAGCCGGAGCTCTTCCCGGACACGTACTTCGACTTCCCGGTGGCCAGGCGGTCCGTCGCGGGGCACTGACGGTCCGGGCGGAGGACGGGCGACCGGGACCACCCCCGTGGGCTCCGGCCGCCCGTCCTCCTCTTCGGACGCCGAACGGGCGTTTCCGGTTGCCGTGCGAGCCATTACGGTGCCCTTATGTCACCACAGACGTTCGATTCGTATGAAGAGTTCTGGCCCTACTACGTCGCCATGCACTCCAGAGCGGCGACCCGATGGGTGCATCTGACCGGGACGCTGACGGGACTCGCGCTCACCGCGTACGGTCTGGCGCGCGGCCGGAAGCGCTACGCCCTGGCGCTGCCCCTGATCGGCTACGGCACGGCGTGGCCCGCACACTTCCTCATCGAGAAGAACAACCCCGCGACGTTCGGGCATCCCGTGTGGTCGCTGCGCGGGGACGCGCAGATGATCCGGACGATGCTCGCGGGGCGGGACGAGGAACTGGCCGAGACCGCGGCCAAGTGGCTCGCGGAGAACACCTGATCCCGCTGGTGCGCGGAGGGTTGACGGGCCGTCACCCCGGGTGAACACTTCATCCACGCCCGCTGTCCCCACACCGTACGCGCGGCCCGTACCCCGGTCGGCGGGGGTACGGGCCGCGTCACGTGCGGTGGGGCAGCGGGTGTCAGGTCCTGGCCGGCTCCCGGAGCCGGTCGGCGCGCGCCACGGCGTTCTCCACCACGGCGACGAGCACATCCCGCACGGAGGCACGGTCGCGCGCGTCGCAGAGCAGCACCGGCACCTCGGGGTCGAGGTCGAGGGCCGCCCGGACCGTCCCGGCGGGGAACTGCTCGGCCCCCTCGAAGAGGTTGACGGCGACCGTGAACGGGATCCCCCGGCGTTCGAAGTAGTCGACCGCCGCGAAGCAGTCCTCCAGCCGCCTGGTGTCGGCGAGGACCACCGCGCCCAGGGCGCCCTGGGCCAGTTCGTCCCAGAGGAACCAGAACCGGTCCTGCCCGGGGGTCCCGAACAGGTAGAGGACCAGGTCCTCGCGCAGGGTGATCCGGCCGAAGTCCATGGCCACCGTGGTGGTGCTCTTGCCCTCGACCCCCGCCACGTCGTCGACGGGGCGGCCCGCCTCGCTCAGCCTCTCCTCCGTGCGCAGCGGTCTGATCTCGCTGACGGCGCCCACGAGGGTCGTCTTGCCCACCCCGAAGCCGCCCGCCACCAGGATTTTCAGGGTGACGGGCTCCACGTGCCGCCTCTTGCGGCTAGAGCGCCCGAAGGCCATTGATCACCTCGCGAAGAAGGCTCTCGTCCGGCAGCTCGGCCGGCGGAACGGGACGGGTGACGTGCACCAGCTCGTCCTCGACGAGGTCACCCACCAGGACGCGGACCACCCCGACGGGGAGATCCAGCCCGGAGGCGAGCTCGGCGATGGACTGGGGCATGTCGCTGCACAGTTCGACGATCTCCACGTGTTCCGGGGAGAGCGTCTGATCCCGGCCGGGATCGTCGGCCGCCGGTTCGGGGATGACGATCGCGATCAGGTCGAGGCGATGGCGGGACGCGCTGCTGGTCCGCCCCCGGGTCATCGCGTAGGGCCGGACCACCGGCCCCGCTTCGGCGTCGTACCAGCGCGAGGAACCCGCTTCGGAGGGAGCGGGCGGTGATCCGGACACGGTGTCCCGGGCGGAGTCTGCGCTCATCCCCTCGCCTCACCCTCCGGCGGGCAGACCGGTGGTCCTGGGGGCATTGGCCAGGTGGGCCCCCACGCGCTTGACCATCAGGGTCATCTCGTACGCCACCTGCCCGACGTCCGAGTCCGAGTCGGCCAGGACGGCGAGGCAGCTGCCGTCACCGGCCGCCGTGACGAAGAGGAAGGCCTCGTCGAGCTCGACCACCGTCTGGCGGACCCGGCCGGCGTCGAAGTGGCGGCCGACGCCCTTGGCCAGGCTGTGGAATCCGGAGGCGACGGCCGCCAGGTGCTCGCTGTCCTCGCGCGTCAGGTCCTGGGACGTGCCGGTGGCCAGGCCGTCGCTGGACAGGACCAGCGCCTTGCGGATACTCGCGACGCGCTCGACGAGTTCGTCGAGGAGCCAGTTGAGCTCGCCGGATCCCTGGCGTGCGGCGTTGTGTGCTGCGGCGTTCGGTGCGGTCATCGACCGTCCCCTCCCGGAGTGGTTCCTGGTGCTGTCTCGCCGGGGCCGGTCACGTCCTCGGCATTCTGCCGACGGCCGCGCTGCCAGCCGCGTTGAAGCGAAGCCATGCGATTGCGTACGTCGTCCGCGTCACGTTCGAGGTCGTCGTCGGTGTCCGCGGGGGCGTGGCCGGAAGTCCGCCCTGCGGAGTCCTCCCGGAGCTGTGGGGCGAGGTTCGCCTGCCGGACCCTGCGAGGGAGCCCGCCGACCGTGTCGGGTGCGGACGGCCGGGCCGTGGGCCTGGGCCGTGCCCGGGGCTCGTCGGCCGGGGGCTCGCCCGGTGCGGGTTCGGCGGTCCCGGGGCCGGGGGCCGCCGGGAAACCGCCGGGCGCGCTCCGATGGGTACGGGGCCGGTCCCCGATCCGGCGGCCCTGGTCGGCGACGAGGGTCGGCGGCTTGCGGCGGGGCAGCGGCACGGGGCCGGCGGGCCGCATGGGCCGCACGTCGGCGGCACGGCCGTCCGAGGCGTCGAAGGCCTGCTGGTGCTGTTCCCGGTCGGCTTCCCGCCTCAGGTCGCGGGCGCGGAAGATGCCGCCGCGCTCGCTCTCGGTGTCCTCCAGGTCGGAGACCCCGTCGAGGACCGGGCCGAGGGCCGGGTCGAGCTCCCGGTCGCGTGCCGGGTCGGTGAAACCGAGGGTCCCCACCGGGCCTTCGAGTTCGACGGGTCCGTCGAGCACGGACGGGTCGGTGAGACCGGTGGGAACCGGGGAGAGGCCGGAGGTCCTGCCCGGGATGCCGGCGTCCGCTACTCCGTCCCTGCGGGCCTTGTCGCTGCCGGGCACGTCGCTGCCGGGCCGTCCGCTGCCGAGTGCCTTCTCGGCCCGGCGGTCCAGGCGGAAGCCGGTGCCGTGCGTGTCGGGCGCGTCGGTGAGCAGCTGCGCGGGGATGAAGACGACCGCGGTCGTCCCTCCGTACGGCGAGGTCTGCAGGGACACCCTGACGTTCTGCCGCTGCGCGAGCCGGCTGACGACGAAGAGGCCCAGCCGGTCGGTGTCCGAGAGCTCGAAGTCGGGGGTCTCGGCGAGCCGGAGGTTGGCGTCCAGGAGGACCTCCGGCGCCATGCCGAGGCCACGGTCGTGGATCTCCAGGGTGAAGCCGTTGGCCACCCGCTCGCCGTGCACCTGGACGGCGGTGTGCGGGGGCGAGAACACCGTGGCGTTCTCCAGCAGTTCCGCGATCAGGTGGGTGAGGTCCGCCACGGCGGGGCCGCCCACGCCGATGCGCGGCAGGCGCCGGACCTCGATGCGCTCGTAGTCCTCCACCTCCGCGACCGCCGCCCGCACCACGTCCATCAGCTGGATCGGCTTGCGCCACTGCCGGGACGGAGCCGCCCCGGAGAGGATCACGAGGCCCTCCGCGTGGCGGCGCATACGGGTGGTGAGGTGGTCCAGGCGGAACAGGTCGGCGAGCTCGTCGCTGTTCTCCGTACGCCGTTCCATGGCGTCCAGAAGGGTCAGCTGGCGGTGCAGGAGGACCTGGTTGCGGCGGGCGAGGTTGACGAAGACCTCGGAGACGCCGCGGCGCATGTCGGCCTGCTTGACCGCGGCCTCGACCGCGGCGCGCTGGAGGGTGTTGAGCGCCTGGCCGACCTGGCCGATCTCGTCGCGCTCGTAGCTCAGGTGCGGGGCCTCGGTCTCCACGTCGACCTGTTCGCCGGCGGCGAGGCGCCGCATGACGCTGGGCAGCCGCACCCCGGACACCTCATGGGCGTCCTTGCGCAGCCGGGAGAGGTCGCGGACGAGTTCGCGTCCCACCCGCACGGACACGAAGACGGAGACGAGCAGGGCGACGAACCCGAGGACGCCGGCGACGCCCGCCCGGATCAGGACCCGGAAGCCGGCGGGTTCGGCGCGGTCCTGGAAGCGGTTGGACATCTCGGTGCCGTCGTTGGCGAGGTGTTCCAGGACCGGCGGGGCCACCTCCTCCCAGCGTGCGGAGTCGACGGGCCCCGGCTTCGTGATCGGGCCGGCGGCGATGAGCTTCTGCTCGGCGGTCCGCAGCGGCTCCGTGTCGGGGCTGCGCCAGTACTGCTCCATGCGTCCGCGCTCGCCGGCCGGCAGCAGCTCGAGGTTGACCTCGTACAGGAGGGAGCGGCTGGCGGCCAGGTCGGAGACGACGCGGAGTTCGGGGGCGCCGAGCCGGCCGGCGATGAGGCCCGACGCGATCAGCGCGTCCTCGCGCGACAGCATCTCGCGGGCCCGGGAGATGCCGACCAGGGCCCGGACCTGCTTGTCCATCGACACGTTCTCCATGGTGTGGAGGCCGTTCAGGAAGCGGTAGCAGGGGTCGACGAGGCCGTTGTAGAAGGCGAGGGCCCGCGTCCGGTCGATGGTGCGCTTCTCGACGGAGCCGCGCAGCGCGTCGAGGCCGTCGATCTCGCTCAGGATCGAGTCGAGCCGCGCCTCCGACTCCGGACTCAGCCTGTCCCGGATGTCCTTGCTCTTCGCGCTCTTCGTGACGTCGGCCACGACCCGGTCGGTCGCGGCGCGCCGGCTGCGCAGCAGCGGCAGGGCGTCCGAGGCGCGGGGGTCGGCGAGGTAGACGAGCGTCTGACGGCGTTCGCCCTGCACGGCGCGGATGGTGTCTTCCAGCGGGTGGCCGACCTGCTCCACGATGGCGCTCGCGCCCATCAGCTCCCCGGCCTCACGGCCGGTGACGTAGGTGGCGAAGACCCAGAGACCCGTGAGGGAGGCGAGCGGCACCAGGAGCAACGCCACGATCTTCCTGCGGATGGACTTCCCGCGAAAGCGCATGGCCTCCCCCAGCTCGGCCCCGCACCGCGGGGGTCGTCGTGTCGGTGTTCCCGGTGGTTCCGGTCGCCCGGTCCGCCTGGTCGTTCCGGCGTTCCTGTCGCGGTCCACCGCGCGTCGGCCGGTGTTTCCGTCAACAAACGGCGCGAGCCTACTACTGACGCGCCAGTAACTCGAAGACGTGTCCGGACGAATTCAGGCCGCTCTGCCACGGCTTGCTCACCAGTTGTCCCGGTATTCCCTGCGAAGAAATTCGCGAAAGCGACAGAGAACTCCAGGCCGAACGCGGTGCATCCACACAAGGCAGTTGGCTGGAATTTTTCGTTCCATGACCTTTCGGGGCTTGTTGATGCCTCTTGGCGGGAATCTTCACGACCTGGCGTTCGTCCAGACGTACGGGGCAGAAGAACCTCACGGGGGCCGTGAGACGGACGAGTGGCTCCGCCCGCGTGGAGCGGGCCCGAGCCGGGCAGTCACCCATGAGTCGGACTGTGGCGGGGAGTTGAAGGTCGTTGGACACGGATGAACGCCGGGGCACGACAGGTCCGGCAGCAGCGGTGACGGACACGTCGTCGGCCGCCTCTACGACCGGTGCGCCGCGGACGGCCGCGTCGGCACCCGGCTCGTCGCCCGCCGGTCCCCGGATCCCGCGGCAGCTGTGGGTGGAGGAACCCGCGATACGGCGGCGCATGCCGGACCCGGTGCGTACGGCGGCCGTGCGCGCCGTCATCATCCTGGCCCTGACCCTCATTCAGGCCGTGGTCGCGTTCCTGTGCACCCTGGCCGGGTCGTGGCTCGCCTTCCCCATGGTGCTGAGCGGTGTGGCGGGCACGGTGGTCGCCACGTGGTCGGTGCTGGACGTCTGGGTGACCCGGCAGGTGTGGAACCAGCGGCACGGCGTGGTGTCCGTGCCCAGCAGCACGGCACGTCGCATGCGGCGGGAGCGCCGGGCGGCCCGGCGCTCCGCCAGGGCGCGGGTGCGACAGGAGGACCGGATACGACGCCGGGGCGAAGGCCGCCTCTCACGGGCCTGACTGCCCGGGAGAGCGGCCCGCGCCCCGGGCACTCCTACCGCTGCTCCGAGGCCTGAGCCGGTGCGTTCCGCGCGTCCGTCATCTCCGTGCGCATCTCCGGGACGGCGGAGGCCGTCCCGCTCGCGGTGCCGCTCCGCTTGAACATGCGGGTCGCAGTGATCTCCCCGTGGACGGTCTCACCCTCGGGGTCCTGCTGGGGCAGGCCCGGCCTCAGGTGCTCCTCGACGCTGATGTACTTCAGCCCCGCCCTCAGGTCCGCGTCGTTGCGGAGGCGGATGACGAGCGGGAACTCGGCGAGCGCAGTGGTGTCGAACAGACCCGTCGTGTAGAGCAGCTGGACCCCCAGGGCGTCGGAGACCGCGCGCTGGAGCTCCAGCAGGTATGTGGCGTTGGCGCGTCCGATGGGGTTGTCGAGAAAGAGCGTGCCCGCGTGGCGGTGCCGGTCGCGGCCCCGGTCGTTGCTGCGCAGCGCGGCCATCGTGCAGTACAGCGCGATCGCGGCGGTGAGCAGCTGGCCGCCGGAGAAGACGTCGCCCATCTGTCCGACGGGGACGCGCTCGGCACGGAGCACCGCGTCCGGCTTGAGGATCTCCACGGCGATGCCCTTGGGCTGCAACGCCGCCTGCACACCCCGCAGCAGGAGGGACATCCCGTCCCTGCGCAGGTCGGAGTTCTTCTTGAGGGCCGCGTGGGTGGCCTCGTCGATGACCTCTCCGAGCCGCTCGGTGAGCGTGGCCTGGTCGGGTTCCTCGAAGCGGATCCGGAGGAACTCCTGTCCGGACCACTCCCCCAGCCCTTCGGGCAGCTGGGAGAGCCGCTGGGCGGAGCGGAGTGTCGTGAGGGCCGACTCCACCAGGCCGCGGAGCCGGTCGACGATGGAGTCGCGGTTGCGCTCCAGCTGGGCCAGCTCGTCGGTGAGCACCCGCAGCCGGGGCGCGAAGGCCGCGGCCCACTTCTCGGCGTGGTCCGGCAGGGCCACTGCCGGGAGTTCCCGGATCTGCTGCCGGGCCGGGGTGCGGACCTGTTCGTACCGGGTGGAGTTGGCGTGCCGGACGAGGACGTCGCTCGCCTCCCGTACGGAACTCTCCGCGGCCGACAGGTCGGTGGCACAGCCGCGCAGCGAGCGGCGGGCCTCGCCGGCGGACTGCCGTGCCTCGTCCAGGGTTCCGTGGTACGGGTCGGGCGCCTCGGTGTCGTCCTCCGCTCCGTGGTCCCTGAGCAGGTCGCGCAGGAGTGCGGCGGTCTCGTCGAAGCCGCTCGCCGAGTCCTCGGCGGTGCGGTGGGCGCGCAGCAGTTCGGCGTGGGCGGCGCGCGCGGTGTCCAGCGCGGCGGTGGCGGAGGCCAGCTCGCCCGTGGCCGTACGGAGCAGGGTCTGGGCCTGGCCGGCGTCCGCCGGGGCGAGGTCGGAGGGGAGCTCGGTGTGGTGGGGTGCCTCGTCGGCGGGGGCGAGGCGCTCCGCCTCGCCGCGCAGCCGGCCGAGCTGTTCGCTGGCCGTGGACGCCCGGGTCTCCAGGAGCTGGACGTGGGACTCGGCGCGGGCCGAGGCCGCCTGCCGTGAGGGGCCGTCGGCGCCGTCCGTGCCTTCGAGGAGCTGGGCGGCGCGGGTGCGGACCTTGTTGGTGAGGCGGTCCAGCTCGGCCAGGGCGGCGCTCTCGTCGCTCTCGGCGCGGGCCTGCTCGGCACGCAGGTCGGCCCCGACGCCCACCTTCTCGTACAGCCGTGAGGCCGCCCGGTACGCCTCGCGCAGGGCGGGCAGGGAGGTGCGCACGCCGGCGGGGTCGGGCTCCGGGAGCTTCTCAGGGACACCGGCGATCTCTGCGCGCTCGGCACGCAGGGCCCGGGCGGTGCGGTGGGCGTCGTCGGCGGCCCGCTGGGCGGCCCGGCGGTCCTCGTCCGCGGCGCGTGCCCGCTCCAGGCAGACCGTGGCCCGTGCCTCCGACTCGGCCGCCTCGTCGGTCAGTTCACGCAGTCGCGCCTGCCAGCCCGCACGGTCGCGGAGACGGTGGGCCAGGCCGGCGAGCGCGTCGGCGGCCCGGCGGGCGCGCTGGGCCGCCTCCTGCCGCTCGTCGCGGACACGCGCGGCGTCGGCGGCGGCCTCGTCCGCCTCGGCGCGCACGGTGCGGGCTTCGTGGAGGGCGGCTTCCGCGGTCTCCGCGGCGGCGCGGGAGGTACGGGCGGCGTCACCGAGCTCGGCGAGCATGCCGGGCGGGCAGTCGGCGCGCCAGGCGCCGATGCGGGCGGCGAGCGAGCGGTCGGCGGTGAGCCGGGCCGCGAGTGTCCGGATGTCCTCGTCGCGCGCGGCGGCCCGGGCCCTGAGCGCCTGCCGCTCCTCGTCGGCGGCGAGTTCGTCGTGCATCGCCGGGTTCGGCGGGACCAGGAACACATCGTCCGCGCCTGCGCCGCCGGGTGCCGGCACGGGCGCGAGCAGGGCCGCGGTCGTACCGACGGCCACCGCCGACCGGGGCAGCAGGGCGGCGGCGGCCAGCACCTCGCGGGCGCGGGTGTGCGCGTCCGGGTCGGTGATGACGACGCCGTCGACGAGTTCCGGCCGTGCGGCCAGCACCGCGGCGTGGTCGGCGGGGTCGACCGCCTGGGCGAGATAGCGCCAGCCGGGCAGCGCGGGGATGCCGTGCTCGCCGAGGTACTCGACGGTGGCGAGGACGTCGGGACCGGGGGGCAGCAGCCCCCCGTCACCGAGGGCGCCGAGGATGCGTGAGTCGTCGGCGGCCGCCGTGCGCAGGTCGAAGAGCCTGCGCTCCGCCGTGGTGATGCCCTGGTCGAGGAGTTCGCGCAGTTCGTCGGCGCTGTTGTCGAACTCCTGGGCCGTGAGGGCCTGCGGGTCCCCCGGTGCCTCCTGCGTCTCCTGCGCGGTGTCGCCGCTCCCGTCCGCGCCGGCCGCGCCCCGGCGGGGTCGCGGGACGCCGGCGCCTGCCGCCGGGAGACCCAGGAGGTCGGCGAGGCGGGGGTCGGCGGCGATCGACTCGGCGGCTCTGCGCTCGGCCTCGTAGGACTGCTCGGCCGCCTCCGCCGCGTCGGCGGCGCGGGCGGCGGCGAGCTCGGTGCGGCTCTCGGCCGCCGCGGCGTGACGTGCCTGGTCGGCGGTGGCCCGTGCGGCCTCCCGCGCGGTGTCCCAGGCGGCTACGGCGGTCTGTTCGGCGTCGTTCGCGGCGAGGGCGGCGCGGGCGGGGTCGGCGTCCGGCGCGGTGTCGTCGAGCCATCCCGCCCGCACGGCCTCGGCGGTCTCCTGCTCGACCTCGGCGAGTCGCTGGCGCAGGTGGCCGGCTTCGCTGCGGGCGCGCTGGGCCTCGGTGGCGGCGGTGGTGGCGTCCCGGTGCGCGGTCTCCCCCGTGCTCTGGAGGATGGCGGAGCGCTCCTCCTCCTCCTCGGCCACCCGCTCCCCCGCCTCGGCGGCGGTGTGCAGGGCGCGTACGAGATCGGCGGCGGCGGTGGCGCGTGCGGCCAGGGCGGGTGCCGCGTCGCGCTCGGCCTCCTGGATGGCGACGGCGACACGGTGCGAGCGGTCGGCGGCGGCCCGGTGGCGCAGAACCGCTTCGGCCGCCTGCCAGGCGGCGTGCAGGGTGCGTGCCTCGCCCAGCTCCCGGCGCTGGGCGGCCGCGCTCTTCTCGGCGGCGGTCAGGGCCAGGGACGCGTGCCGGTAGGCGAGTTCGGCCGCGACCAGACTCCGGTGGCCACGGGTGGAATCGGCCTCGGTGACGGTGTGGGCGGCTGCCGTGACCTGCTCGGCGAGCTCGGAGGTGCGGCCGCGCTCCTCGGCGGCGCGGCCGGAGAGCCGGCGCGCGAGGGTGCGGGTGCGCCGCTCGGCGCCCGCGTGGACGTCACGGCTGCGGGCCCTCGTCGCGGTGGCTTCGACGATCCGTCCCAGCAGGTCGACGGAGCCGGCGGTGAAGTCGCATTCGGCGGTGAGCTCGGCGCGGCGGCCGAGCTTGTTGCCGAAGCCGCTGACGAGATCGGCGAGGCCGTCCGTGTCGCGGGTGTCGGTGACGGCCCGCAGCAGCAGATCGGTGAAGTCGGAGTCCTTCTTGACGGCGAAGAGGCCAGCCGCCTCGCCCTCGTCGGCGTTCATCTCACGCTGGTAGCGGAAGAGTTCGGGGTCGAGCCCGAGGTCACCGAGGTGTTCGTTCCACCGGTCGTGGATCTCCTCCCAGTACACGTCCAGGTGCGGGTAGAACTTGCCCGCGTCGGTGAGGGCGTCGCGGAAGCCCTTCATCGTGCGGCGCCTGCCACGGGCTCCCGAGACGCCTTCGGCGGGGCGGCCCACCGTGGTGGCCTCGGCGACGGGGAGGCTGTCGAGACTGAGTCCGGGTCCGGGGCGGAAGGAGTACCAGGCCTCGGCGAACTTCCGGGGGTCGTTGGAGACCTGGCGGCCGCGCCACTCGCTGACCTTGCCGACGACCACGCACTCGCCGGTGAGCGTGTGCTGCCACTCCAGGGCCACGTGACCGCAGTCGTCGGCGAGCAGGAACTTGCGCAGCACACCGGAGCTGGCGCCGCCCAGGGTGTTGCGGTGCCCCGGCAGCATCACCGAGAAGATCAGCTTGAGCAGGACGGACTTGCCGCCGCCGTTCTCCAGGAAGAGCACGCCCGCGGGCGCGGGGCGGCGCGGGGGGCCGACGGGCTCGTCCTCGAAGAACTCCGCCTGGGCCGGGGCGGGCCGGGGCACGGGCTGGCCGACTCCGCGCAGGTCGAGCACGGTGTCGGCGTAGCGCGCACCGGCGGGCCCGATGGAGTAGAGACGGACCCGGGACAACTCGTACATGGCGGCGGACTCTCGTCGTTCAGGGGGGCGGGCGGCTGGTGGGGCGGCGGGAGGGGGCTCAGGAGTGGAAGGGAAGTCCCGCGTCGGCGGCCAGCTCCAGGCCCTCCGCGTCGGGCGGGGGCAGCAGGGTGGCCGAGCCGTCCGTGACCGGGACGACGCCGAGCTCCAGCAGCTCGGCCATGGCGGCGCTGCCCGCCATGTCGCGCACCTGGAGCTGGTAGCGGGCCGTGGTGCGGTAGGCGCCGCCCGCGTCGTCCCCGGTGCGCTGGAGGAAGCCCGAGTCGGTGAGGAAGGCGACGGCCTTGCCGATGATGCCCGTGGTGGAGCCGGCGAGGCGGCGGGCGTCCTTGGTGGCTCCGGTGGCGCTGCGCCGGGCGTAGATCCGCCACCCCGACTCCAGGCCGGGGGCGTCGGTGGCCGGGTCGGTGTTGTCGCCCTGTTCCTCGGCGCGCTCCTCCAGGCGGTGGCAGGCCTGGCGCACGAAGGCGTCCACGCCGTTGACGGTGATGCGGCCGATGTAGGAGTCGTCGGCCAGGTCCTCGGGGCGGGGGAAGGCCAGGGCGGCGACGGCGAGATGCGCGAGGCCGTGCAGGAAGCGGTCGGCGGAGTCGGAGGAGGCGCGCCGGGCGTAGTCGCCCATGCGCACGGCGAAGACGGAGTCCTCCCCGGCGGTCACGGCCATCCCCGCGCGCGTGGAGACCTCCAGGACGATGAGTCCGAGCCCGGTGGCGACCGCGTCGGCGAGGCGCGCGAACGCGGGTTCCTCCCGGTAGCGGCGGAGCAGCTCGGTGTATTCGGCGTCGCGTGCCGGCATCAGCTTGGGCTGCAGACCGAAGGAGACCAGCCGCGCCGCGTCGGCCGCGTCGGCGGGGGTGACGGCGGTGGGAGCGGGCGGCCCGGCGGCGTCGGCCGCCTGCGTGAGGGACGGGTCGCCCCACGCGTCGGTGTGCTCGGCGTACTGCTCGCTCAACTCGGTGACTCCTCGGTACGGGTGCCGCTCCCGGGCGGCAGGGGGTGGGTGGTCGGGCCGGGGACGCTCACGAGGCGTCCTTGCGGTCCGCGGCCATGCCCGCCGCGTCCAGCAGGGCCGTGCCCACTATCAGGTCGGCCCCGCCGAATTCGTGGTCCTCGAGCGGGGTGCCGTCGTCGACGGCGAAGAGCAGCCTGCGTTCGCCCTGGCGGTAGGCCGTCCCGACCGGCGGGCTCGCCGCGTGGACGGCGAGCAGGGCGACCAGGTAGGGCAGCTCGGGATCGCGCAGCCGGGCCTCCGCGAGGAGTCCGGAGAGCCGGCGGGGAACGTCGTGCTCCAGGTCGAGCAGCTCCATGGCGTGGGCGAGCTGTTCCTCGCTGAACCGGCTGTCGTCCGGGGTGGCGATGAGGTCGGGCTCGGGCATCTCGGCGCCCAGGTGCTCGCGCTCCACCGGGGGCATCAGCAGCAGGTCGACGAGGTCGCCGACCCGGACCGAGGTGGGTGTGCGCAGCCCGGTGCCGTGCGCGAAGAACGCGTCGGTGGCCCGGGTGGCCTGCTCGACGGGGAGCGGCAGCAGGGGGGCGACGAGCTGTCCGTACAGGTCGAGGCCGGCCCGCGCGGTGGGGGCCGCGAAGGCCTGCCGGTCCTGCTCGGCGCGGAAGAGCGGCCCCGCCTCCAGCAGCCTGGACTGGAGCTGGGTGTGGCGGCGGATGCAGTCCTTGACGATGTCGACGAGTTCGGCGGCGCGGCGCTTGTGCTCGGGTTCCTCCGCCTCGTCCCTGGCCTTGCGGATGTTGGTGAGGATCGCGTTCTCGTGGCGGTACCGGTCGGCGACGTGGTCCAGCGCCTCGGTGATCATGTCGGGCACGGCGTTGAGCCAGTCGACGGCGCGGACGTTGCGCCGGGTCGCCTCCAGCGTCCTGCGGAGCGTCTCGGCGTACTGCACGGTGCGGTAGCGGGCCTGTTCGGCGGCGAGCTGCGCGTCGGCCAGGCGGCCCCTGCTGATGAGGACCTCCAGCTTCACCTCGGCGGCGATCTGGGCGCTCGTGACATCCGTGTCGAGGGCCCCGACGAGGACGTTGACCGCCTCGTCGGTGGCGCGGAGGTAGACGGTGCCGCCGTGACCGGGGACTTCCTCGATGAGCTTGAAGTCGTAGTCCCTGCGGACGTAGACGCCGTCGGGGCCGAAGGTGCCGTAGACCGCGCGGAAGCCGCGGTCCACGCTCCCGACGTTGATCAGGTTCTCCAGGACCCAGCGGGCGACCCGCTCGTGCTCGGCGACGGGCCGGCGCGGCGCCTGGGCCGCGACCCGCGGGAGGAGCCTGGCCACTATCTGGTCGTGGTCGGCGCCCGTGTCGAAGTCCATGTTGAGGGTGACGAGGTCGATCGCGGCGAGGGCGACCTCGGCCATCGCGTAGACCGTGTACTCGCCCGCCAGATTGGCCTTGCGCACGTCGAGGTCGTGCAGGGGCGCCGTGCAGGCGAGCGCGCGCAGCCGACGCGAGAGCCCCTCGTCGGCGGCGGGGCCCGGAGCGGGCCTCGGCCCCGCGCTGAGCTGCGGCGCAGCGGTGTGGGTGTCGGCAGGCGAAGTCACGCTGCACAGATTAGGTCCTCGCACCGACAACGGTCGAAACGGCGCAGAAGCGACCGGTCACGGACGCCCGTATCCGCCGCCTCCGGGGGTGCGCAGCACCAGGACGTCGCCTGCCTCCAGCTCGGCGGTGTCGCACCCTTCGAGCGGGGTGACCGACCCCCCGTGCGCGCGTTCGACGTACTGCTCGCCGAGGGCTCCCGGGCCGCCTCCCGCCATGCCGTACGGGGGGACCCGGCGGTGCCCCGAGAGGAGGGCGACGGTGACGGGTTCGAGGAAGCGGAGCCTGCGCTCCACCCCGCGTCCGCCGTGCCACCGGCCCGGCCCGCCGCTGTCCGCGCGTACGCCGAAGCTCTCCAGCAGCACCGGGTGGCGCCACTCCAGGACCTCGGGGTCGGTGAGCCGCGAGTTGGTCATGTGGGTCTGCACGGCGTCCGCGCCGTCGAAGCCGTCGCCGGCGCCGGAACCGCTCGCGACCGTCTCGTAGTACTGGACCCGGTCGTTGCCGAAGGTGAGGTTGTTCATGGTGCCGGAGCCCTCGGCCTGGACGCCCAGGGCCGCGTAGAGGGCGCCGGTGACGGCCTGGGAGGTCTCGACGTTGCCGGCGACGGTCGCGGCCGGGTGGACGGGGGCCAGCATCGATCCCTCCGGGACGCGGATGTCCAGGGGTTTCATGCAGCCGCTGTTCAGGGGGATGTCCTCCTCGACGAGGGTCCGGAACACGTAGAGCACGGCGGCCATGACCACGGAGGTGGGCGCGTTGAAGTTGCCGGGCTGCTGCGGGGAGGTTCCCTCGAAGTCGAGGACGGCCCGGCGCGCGTCGCGGTCGACGGTCACACGCACCGCGATGACGGCGCCGCCGTCGGTCTCGTAGCGGCAGGAGCCGTCGTGCAGCCCGGCCACGATGCGGCGTACGGACTCCTCGGCGTTGTCCTGGACGTGACCCATGTACGCCTCGACGACGTCCTGCCCGAACTGCCGTGTCATGCTGCGCAGTTCGGTGATGCCCTTCTCGTTGGCGGCGATCTGGGCGCGCAGGTCGGCGAGGTTGGTGTCCGGGTCGCGCGAGGGGTGCGCGGCGGTGGTGAGCAGGGTCCGGGTCTCCTCCTCGCGGAGGGCGCCGTCGCGCACCAGCAGCCAGTTGTCGAAGAGGACGCCCTCCTCGTCGACCGTGCGGCTGAAGGCGGGCATGGAGCCGGGGGTGATGCCGCCGATCTCGGCGTGGTGGCCGCGTGAGGCCACCAGGAAGCGGAGCCGGGGCCCCTGCCCTCCGCCGGGCTCGTCGGCGTCGAACACGGGCGTCACGACGGTCACGTCGGGCAGGTGCGTACCGCCGTGGTACGGGTCGTTGACGGCGTACACGTCCCCGGGGCGAAGGGTGTCCCCGTTGCGCCGGAGCACCTCCTTGATGGTCTCCCCCATGGACCCCAGGTGGACCGGGATGTGAGGGGCGTTGGCCACCAGGTTGCCGTGGGCGTCGAACAGCGCGCACGAGAAGTCCAGCCGCTCCTTGATGTTGACGGAGCGGGCCGTGTTCTCCAGCCGTACGCCCATCTGTTCGGCGATCGACATGAACAGGTTGTTGAACACCTCGAGCATGACCGGGTCCACCCGCGTACCGACGGCGGTCCGCCCGGGTCCGGGGTCCACCCGGTGCAGCACGAGGTGTCCGGCCGGTCCCACCGCGGCCTGCCAGCCGGGGTCGACCACGGTGGTGGCGTCGTCCTCGGCGACGAGGGCCGGGCCGCACACGGTGTCCTCGGGGCGCAGTGTCTCCCGGCGGTACAGTCCGGCCTCCCGCAGACCGCCCCCGGAGGACATCGTGACGGTGTCCAGGGGCCGGAGCGGTCCGCTCCGGGTGCCCGCGACAGCCCGGGGCGGGCTGTGCGTCCCGGCCGTTCCGGTGGCTTCCACGGAGACGGACTCGACGACCAGGGGCTTGTCCGCCGTGAATCCGTACCGCGCCCGGTGGACGTCGGTGAACTCCTCGGTCATGGCGGCCACGGTCCCGTGGGCGACGGGCAGGGCGGCGTCCGTCCCCTCGTAGCGCAGGAGGATCCGCGCCCGGGTGGTGATGTCGCCGTCGGGGACGCCGTCGACGCGGAGTTCGGCCCGGGTGCGCTCCGCCAGGCCGTCCCGGACGGCGTCCACCCGGGCCGCCGTCCCTTCGTCGAGCCGGGCCTCGACGGACTGCTCGCGCATCGCGGTGGCGTCGGCGAGGCCGATCCCGTACGCGGAGAGGACTCCGGCGAGCGGCGGGACGAGGACGGTGTCGATGCCCAGGGCGTCGGCGACGGCGCAGACGTGCTGTCCGCCGGCGCCGCCGAAGCCGGTCAGCGCGTAGCGGGTGATGTCGTGACCGCGCTGGACGGAGATCTTCTTGACGGCGTTCGCCATGTTCAGGACGGCGATCTCCAGGAAACCGGCGGCCACCTCGGCTGCGGTGCGCCGGAGTCCCGTGGCGGCCGACACCTCCTCCGCGAGTTCCTCGAAGCGCTCCGTGACGAGGGCCGCGTCGAGCGGCCGGTCGCCCGTGGGGCCGAAGACGGCGGGGAAGTGCTCCGGACGGATGCGCCCGAGCATCACGTTGGCGTCGGTGACGGTGAGGGGACCGCCCCGCCGGTAGCAGGCCGGGCCGGGGTCGGCCCCCGCCGAGTCGGGGCCGACCCGGTACCGGCGGCCGTCGAAGTGCAGGACGGAACCGCCGCCGGCCGCCACGGTGTGGATGCTCATCATGGGCGCGCTCATCCGCACGCCCGCCACCTGGGTGCCCAGCTCGCGCTCGAACTCCCCCGCGTAGTGGGAGACATCGGTGGACGTGCCGCCCATGTCGAAGCCGATCACCCGGTCGTGGCCCGCCTGCTCCGAGGTGCGCACCATGCCGACGACGCCCCCGGCGGGACCGGAGAGCACCGCGTCCTTGCCCCGGAAGTGCGCGGCCTCGCGCAGCCCGCCGTTGGACTGCATGAACATGAGCCGGATGCCCGCGAGTTCGCCTGCCACCTCCTCCACGTAGCGGCGCAGGATCGGTGAGAGGTAGGCGTCGACGACGGTCGTGTCGCCGCGCGGCACGAGCTTGATCAGCGGGCTGACCTCGTGCGAGCAGCTGATCTGGGTGAAACCGGCAGCCCTGGCCTCCTCGGCGACCGCCCGCTCGTGGTCCGGGTACCGGTAGCCGTGCATGAGCACGACGGCCGCGCTGCGGATCCCGTCCCCGGCGGCCGCCCTCAGCCGCTCCGCCACGGCGGCGCGGTCGAGCTCCTTCACGACCGCGCCCCGGGCGTCGGTGCGCTCCGGGACCTCGACGACCCGGTCGTACACGGCCTCGGGGAGCAGGATGCGGCGGTCGAAGAGGCGCGGCCGGTTCTGGTAGGCGATCCGCAGGGCGTCGCGGAAGCCTTCGGTGATGACCAGGACCGTGGGTTCGCCCCGTCGCTCGAGGAGTGCGTTGGTGGCGACGGTCGTGCCCATCTTGACGCCCGCGACCCGGTCGGCGGGGACCTGGTCGCGGGGGCCGAGACCGAGCAGCAGCCGGATTCCGGCGACGGCCGCGTCGCGGTAGCGGTCCGGGTCGTGCGACAGAAGTTTGCGGGAGACCAGCCGGCCGCCGGGGTCACGTCCCACGACGTCCGTGAAGGTGCCGCCACGGTCGATCCAGAACTCCCAGCGTCCTGTCATCCCTCCATTCTGGCGCGGGGGACGAACCCGTGCAGAAGCCGCGTACGCGGCAGGGCTTCCAGCGCCTCGCGCAGCGCTTCCTCGGCCCGTTCGTCGAGCCGTCGGCTCGTGCCGCGCGCCCGGTGTCCGGCCTCGGCCGCGGCGAGGCCCAGGAGCTGCGGCAGCAGGTCCGTGCTGCGCCGGACCAGCCAGCCCGTTCCCTCGATGGCCAGCCAGCGGGCGCCCGACAGGCGGGTCGGCGGCGGCCGCAGCGGTTCGCGGCCGGGCGGCGGGCCGAGGGCGAGCCCCCGTTCGGCCAGCGGACGGTGGAAGGCGGCGGCCAGCCGGCGGTGTCCCCGCTCCGCGGGGTGGAGCCGGTCGACGCTCCACAGCGAGCGGTCCCCGGTCCAGGCCCGGTCCGCGGCGTGCACATGGACGGTGCCGTAGCGGAGGGACAGGGCGTGCACCACGGCGTTGACCGCCTGCTGGCGCCGCGCCAGCGGGCGGCGCAGCGGGCCCGGGAGCCCCAGCGCGGTGCCGGGGTCGGGCAGACACGCCGTCAGGAGTACGGCGCCTCCTCCGGCGAGCAGGGCGCAGACCTCGTCGAGCCGCACGGCGAGACGGCGGATGTCGAAGGAGCGGCGCAGGGTGTCGTTGACCCCGACCACCACCGAGGCGATGTCCGGCCGGAACTCCGCCGCGGCGGCGGCCTGGTGGGCGTGGACGTCCGCGGAGAGCGCACCGGCGACGGCGAGGTTGCGGAACTCCACGCCCTGCCCCGTCTCGCCCAACCCCTCCGCGAGGAGGGCGGCCCAGCCCCGCCAGCCGCCGGGAACCGGATCGCCGATGCCCTGGGTCAGCGAGTCCCCGAGCGCGGCGAAGCGCACGGTGGCACGGGCGGGTACGGCAGATACGGGTGAGGCACGTACGGCTGGTACGGATACGGCGGATACGGGTGCGGCACGTACGGCGGGTACGGGTACGGCGGGCGCCGGGTGGTCCGTGGCCCTCAGGCCTTCTGCCGCGGGCGCCGTCACGCCGGCCAGCGCGCCGCGGGCGGGCGCGGGGGCCGGCACGCGCGGCGCCGTCGCCCCGCTCACCGCCGCACCTCCAGGGCGCCGTGCCGCCGCGGCACGTCGTGGGCGCCCAGGAACGCCGCCACCGAGCGGTCCCAGCCGAAGAGCGAGGCCCGTGCCCGTGCCGCGGCCCTGCGCTCCCCTTCCGGCCTGGCGAGCAGCTCCTGGAGTGCGGCCGCGAACGCCGGGCCGGTGTCGGCGGCGGCGAGCCCGGCCGAGCCGATCACCTCCGGCAGGGCGGACGCGGAGCTCGCCACCACCGGGGTGCCGCAGGCGAGGGCCTCCAGGGCCGACAGCCCGAAGGTCTCCGCCGGCCCCGGTGCGAGGCACAGGTCGGCGCCGGCCTGGAGACGGGCCAGCCGCGCGCGGTCGCGTACGTGGCCCAGGAATTCGGCGGGCAGCCGCTCCGCCCGTGCCCTGCGCTCCAGCTCCGCGCGCAGCGGACCGTCACCCGCCACCACGAGGGACGCGCGCACGCCCAGGCGCCGCAGCACCGCCAGGGCGTCGAGCGCCCGGCCGGGCCGCTTCTCCACGGAGAGCCGCGAGCCGAGCAGCAGCAGCACGTCCTCGCCGCGCAGATGGTGCGCGCGCAGTTCCGTGCTGCGCAGCCCCGGACGGAACTGCCTCAGGTCGACCCCGAGCGGCGCCCGCACCACGTTGCGCACGCCGATGCGCAGGAACTCGCGCTCGGCCCACTCGGTGGTGCAGACGACGCGGGTGTAGGCGTGGGCGCTGCGCGCGTTGAGCTGGTCGGCGGTCCGTCGCGCCGCGCCCGGGGGGACGCCCCAGGTGCGGAGCACCCCGTCGGCCGTCTCGTGGGACACCATGACGGCGGGGACCCGGGCGCGCCGGGCCCATTCCCCCGTCCATCGCAGCGTGGTCCGGTCGGACACCTCCAGACGGTCGGGGCGCAGGTCCTCCAGGAGGCGCCGGAGCCGTCCGCGGTGGGCCAGCACCCGGTAGCCGCCGGTGCCCGGCAGCTCCGGACCCGGCAGCGTGAGGACTCTGCCCTGCGGGGTGTGCACGTCGCTCGCGGTGGCTCCGGGGACGACCAGCACCGGCTCGTGGCCCGCCGCCCGATAGCCGCGCCCCAGCTCGTCCAGCGCGGTGCGCAGTCCGCCGGAGGCAGGGGTCACGAAGTTCGCCAGCCGCACGATCCTGAAGGCGCCGGGGGCGTGCCCGTTCATGCGGCCACCGCCGTCCGGCCGCGCAGGACCTTGTCGTAGTGGCCCAGGAGCTGGTCGCCGACCGCTTCCCAGGTACGGCCCTCGACCGCGGCCCGCGCGGCCCTCCCGAACGCTTCGGCGCGCGCGGGGTCCGCGACGAGTGCGGCGACCGCGTCGCGTACGGCCTGCGCGTCGTGGGGCGGTACCAGGAGCCCGGTGCGCCCGTGGGCGACGAGGTCGAGGGGGCCGCCGGCGGCCGGGGCCACCACCGGGACCCCGGAGGCCATGGCCTCCTGCACGGTCTGGCAGAAGGTCTCGTACGGCCCCGTGTGCACGAAGACGTCCAGCGAGGCGAAGAAGCGCGCGAGGTCCGTCCCCGTGCGCCGCCCCAGGAAGACGGCGCCGGGGAGCGCCGCACGGAGCGAGGGCTCGCTCGGTCCGTCGCCGACGACCACGACGCGCACCCCCGGCAGCGTGCAGGCCCGGGCGAGGAGTTCGACGTGCTTCTCGGGTGCGAGCCGGCCGGCGTAGCCGACGATCTTCTCCCCGCCCGGGGCGAGGGCCCGGCGAAGTGCCTCGTCCCGCAGGCCGGGACGGAATCGCACGGTGTCCACTCCGCGCGGCCACAGGCGCACGCGCCGTACACCGTGGTCGATGAGGTCGCGCGAGGCCGCGGACGAGGGTGCGAGGGTCAGGTCCGCCGCGTCGTGCACGGCGCGCAGGCGGCGCCAGGCGGCACCCTCCCCGGTGCCCAGATAGGTGCGGGCATAGCCGGCCAGGTCGGTCTGGTAGACGGCCACGGCGGGCAGTCCCAGCCGGGCGGCGACCGCCATTCCGCGCACGCCGAGGACGAACGGTCCGGCCAGGTGGACGAGTTCGGCGCGGTGACCGGTGAGTGCGGCGGCGAGCCTCCGGCCGGGGAGCGCCACGCGGACCTGCGGGTAGCCGGGGAGGGGGAGCGAGGGGACGCGCACCACCGGACAGGGGTCGTCCGTGTGCGAGGAGTCGGTGGAGCCCGTCGCCCCGGCCGGGGCTATGACGAGCGGCTGGTGACCGCGGGCGACGAGGTGCCGGGCGGTCTGCAGGGTGCAGTGGGCCACACCGTTGACATCGGGCGGGAAGGATTCGGTGACGATGACGACACGCATACGGGTGTTGTCGCCGCGCCGGACGTGCCTTGGCCGACGTGGATCTTTCCGCCCGGGAAACGTCCCATGGCGTTTGCGCCGCGCCCCCCGGCGCGGCATCCGGGCCCCCGGGGCGCCGGCTCAGACGGCGGGCGCGTCCGGTCCGATCCTGCTGCGGACCGCGGTCTGGACCTCGGCCTCCTCGGCAGGGTCGGCGGCGAGCCGCCTCAGCCGTTCGGCGACCCTGATGTCACCGGTCTCGGCATGGTGCGCGGCCAGTTCCCGGGTGGTCTCCTCGCAGTCCCAGAGGCATTCGACGGCGAATCCGCTGGCGAAGGACGGGTCGGTGGCGGCCAGCGCCTGGGCGGCCCTGCCCCGCAGGTGCGAGGAGGACGTCTCCCGGTAGACGTGGCGCAGGACGGGTGCGGCGCAGGCGATGCCGAGGCGGCCCGTGCCGTCGACGAGGGTCCACAGGCGCGGGGCGTCGGGGCCCTCGCCCCGGACCGCCTCACGCAGGGCGGCGAGGACGAGCGGCGCGTCCTGGACGGATCCGCGGCAGGCCAGCACCCCGGACGCCGAGGCTCCGAGGGTGTCGGGCCGGTGCGCCCAGCGCCGGGCACGGTCGACGGCCGCCTCTCCGCACATGCGCTCGAAGGCGGCCACGGCCGCGTCGGCGACGGTGCGGGACGGGCCGGCCGCAGCCTGTTCGACGAGGTCGAGCACGGCTGGGTCGCCGGCCTCCGCCAGATAGTGGAGGGCGGCGCAGCGCGCGCCCTCGGAGCCGCTGCGGGCCGCCTCGACGATCAGGGGGCGGTCCTCGGCCCCGGCGACGGCCGAGAGGCAGCGTGCCGCGGGGACGTGGAGCGCGCTGCCGCGCTCCAGGCCCTCCTGGGCCCAGTCGAAGACGGCCTGGACGCTCCAGCCCGGCCGTGGTCCGCCCGGCCGCATCTGGCGCTGCCAGCGGTCGAAGGAGCCCTGCTCCGTCGCCGCCCTGACACGGCCGCCCACAGCTTCGCGCGGGTCGTCGGCCCAGAGCCGCCAGGGCCGGGGCTCGAAGGCGTCACGCACGGCGGCCGCCAGGCCGGCGGAGCCCTCGGCGTCGGCGGGGAACCGGGCGAGCACCGGCTCGGCGAGGGAGCGCAGCCCTGCGTCGTCGTCGCGCAGGGCCAGCTCGTCGAGCGCCCACGCCCAGTTGGCCCCGGTCGCGGCGTAGCGGCGCAGGAGTGCGAGGGCGTCGTCGCGTCCGTAGGAGGCGAGGTGTCCGAGCACGGAGAGCGCGAGGCCCGTGCGTGAGTCGTCGGTGTCGAGGTGGTCCTCGGGGTCCCACAGGTGGCGTTCGATCTCCTCGGTGCCGCCGTCGAGATCGAGGTACAGGCGCGCGTAGTAGAGGGAGCGGTTCTCGACCTGCCAGTCGTGGCGCGGATCGCTCAGGACGCAGTGGTGGAGAGCCGCGAGGGCCTCGGGGCGGGGGGCGGCCAGCGCGTGGAGCGTGCCGTCTCCGCGGCCCCTCTGCAGCAGGCCGAGCAGGGTGCCGCTCGGCGCTATGAACGGATCGAACATGGGGAAAGCCTCACATCAAGCTGTCGACGCAACCGGGACTGTGCTGTTCCATGTGCCGGGGTGACATCCCCTAGGCCGCGCAGCAACATGATCGGCCGACCGCCGTCTTCTGCCTGGTGCTCATCTTCCTCTGCCTCTCGTCGGTGGTCCGGATCGGACCCGCGACGTCATGATGACCCAGCCATTTCGCCGACGCGACCACATTTACGACGCACCGGCCGGCCGGCGGCCCGGGCCGCGTCTCAGCGCGCACCGAAGAGTTCCAGCAGGTCGTCCTTGCCGAACATGCGCGCGGTGTCCACCGCGGACGGTGTCCCGGCGGCCGGATCGGCCCCTGCGGCGAGCAGCGCGTCGATCACGTCGCGCTCCCCCTTGAAGACGGCCCCGGCCAGGGGGGTCTGTCCGCGGTCGTTGGCCCGGTCCGGGTCGGCACCGCGGCCCGCGAGAGCGACGACGGCCGGCGCGTGCCCGTGGTAGGCGGCGAGCATCAGCAGCGAGTCGCCCCGGTCGTTGGTGAGGTTCGCGGGGACTCCCGCGTCGACGTAGGCGGCGAGGGCGTCGCTCTCGCCCCGGCGGGCGAGGTCGAAGACCTTGGTCGCCAGCTCGACCACCTCGGGATCGGGGGTTTCGCTCATCGGACGGACCGCCTTCCATTGCCGTTGTGGCCGTTCCCGACCTGGTGGGGGTACGGCGGGAGGGCCGTACGAGTGAATCGACAGGGTACTGCTCCGGGGCAGTCGTCAGCCTGCCCGGCCGCGGCGGAAGATCACGCCGAGGACGCCGCTCTCCGGCGGGAACGGGGCCGGAGGGGCTCAAGGAACTCCCGGGCAAGGCATTTTCGCCCACCGGTCGAGTGAAATGGATCGCTATTCACTCAGTTGCACCTTTTATCGTATAGGTACATCTTGTGATCCTGGAAGTACTCATGGTGACTGTCCCCATCAACCAGGAGAACCGCTCATGATCCTCTCCATCTCCGGCGTGGTCCTGCTCGGCATCATCGCCTTCCTGTTCTTCAAGAAGGACGGACTCAAGGCCTCCCACGGCCTCATCTGCGCGCTGTTCGGCTTCTACCTGGCCGGCACCGCCATCGCCCCGAGCATCACGGCCGGCGGGGCGAGCCTCGCCAGCATGCTCGGCGGAATCAAGTTCTGACGCTCCGAAACCGCTCCCACCTCTTCAGGAGACCGACGTGGCCAGGCGACCACTCCCCCGCATCCTCAAGGGCGGCAGCGCCTCGATCACCCGCAGCCGGGAGTTCGCGCGCACGGCCGCCGACAACGCCACCGACGTCCTCCACCCGCTGATCACGGTCACCCGTGGGCTGCGGCTGCTGGTGGGAGCGGGGCGGCAGAAGTGGGCCGTGACGCCCAAGGACCGGCGCGGGCACGTGCTGTTCCTCGTCGCGGCCTGCGTACTGGCGCTGGCGCTCATCCCCTACGGGCCCCTGCTGGCCCTCGTCTCGGTGATGGGCGCCGCCGCTTGGCGGGGGCGCGACCGCACCCCCGCCAAGACCGGCCCGGACGAGGCGGAGACCGCACGGCTCCGGGCACTGTACGAGGCGCTGGTGCCGCACTTCTCCGTGACCGACGACCCGGGTCCGCTCTTCTCCCACGGAGGCGACTGGGAGAAGGCCTTCGGCACGTCGTACGTCTTCGACGGCGACGGCCGCCTCACCCGGCTCCAGGTGGACTACCCGGCCTACTTCACCGACGGCGACCCCGCGTCCCGGGACCGGGTCGAACAGGTGCTCCACGCCAAGTCCGGCCGGGGCCGCGAGTACCACTTCGCGTGGGACGAGGAGGGCAACCACCTCCTCATGACCGTGCTCGCCGCCCTCCCCACGACCATCGCCGCCCAGCGCTTCGTCACCGCGCCCGGCGAGACCGTGCTCGGCTTCACCGACGCCGACGCGGTCCGCCGCACCGTCCCGGTCCAGGACGGCGACACGACGCGTGACGCCTCTCCGGTGATCTGGCGGACCGGCGCCCGTTCGACGGAACCCCATCTGCTGGTCGCCGGGCACCCCGGCAGCGGCACCACGACACTGATGCGCTCCCTCGCCCTGCAAGCCCTCCAGCACGGCGACGTCCTCGTCGTGGAGGGCGGCGGCACCGGCGAGTAC
Organism: Streptomyces sp. NPDC055962; assembly: GCF_042270185.1. Taxonomy (NCBI): domain Bacteria; kingdom Bacillati; phylum Actinomycetota; class Actinomycetes; order Kitasatosporales; family Streptomycetaceae; genus Streptomyces; species Streptomyces sp. NPDC055962. Next base: position 516,308 of record NZ_JBHJYN010000005.1, on the reverse strand, counting down.
GGCTTCCTGGCCGGCCGCGACGGCGTACTGGCCGTGGAGTGCGGGCTGGCCGGCGCGCTCGCCACGCTCGAATGGGCCGCGCACGAGACCGAGCGGCGCCTCATCGCCGCGAACCGGGCCCGCCAGGCCGGGCACCCCGAGCCCGAGGACATCAAGCGCCCCCTCTGGATCCTGCTGGACCGCCCGAGCGCGCTGGGTCACCTGGCGGCCGCCGACGGCCGGCAGGACCCGCAGGAACTGCTCCAGGTACCACTGCGGCACGGCCGCGCCGCCGGCGTGACGGTCGTGGTGGCGGACCAGTTCGACAGTCTGGACGCCCTCACCGAGACCGTACGGACCCACACCAGGGCGCGGGTCGTCCTCGGCCCGGCGGACCGGGAGCAGATCGAGTCGGTCCTGGGCACCCGGCCGCACACCACACCCACCCAGGACGTCCCGCCCGGCCGCGGCTACACCCGGCTCGGCGCCGGGGAGGTGCTGCGGCTCCAGGTGCCGGCCACACCCGACCCCTTCGACGAGGCCACGAGCGAGGCGCACCGCCAGTCGGTGCTCGACCTGCTGCCCGGTGGCGCGCCGGTCGTGGAGCAGGCCGCGCCGGAGGCGGGCGTCGCACCCCTGTCCGCGCACGGCGACCGGCTGATCGGGGCTCCGGCCACCGCGGAGGGGTGACCCCGGGTCCGCCGCCCGGACGGCGGACCGGGGCGCTGGCGCCTCAGGCCACGAAGGTCCGGGGCGCCTCCGCTCCCGCGCTCGCCCCGGAACCCACCAGGTCGGCGGCGGCGGCCAGCCGCAGCGCCGCCTCGTCGGCCACCGGGCCGCCCACGGTGAAGGGCAGCCGCACATACCCCTCGAACGCCCCGTCGACCCCGAACCGGGGCCCCGACGGGACGCGTACGCCGACCCGCTCGCCCGCCACGGCCAGCCGCGAGCCGGAGAGTCCGCCGGTGCGGACCCAGAGGGTGAGACCGCCGCGCGGAACCCCGAACTCCCACTCCGGCAGCTCCCTGCGCAGCGCCTGCACCAGGTCGTCCCTGTTCTCCCTCGCCTGCCTGCGCCGCACCGCGACGGCCTGCTCCCAGCCGCCCATCCGCAGCAGCCAGTTGATGGCGAGCTGTTCCAGCACCGGTGTCCCCATGTCGGCGTAGGCGCGGGCCGCGACCAGGCTCCGGATGACGTCCGGCGCCGCCCGCACCCATCCGATCCGCATGCCCGCCCAGAAGGCCTTGCTCGCCGATCCGACGGTCAGGACGGTGCTGCCCGCCGGATCGAAGGCGCAGACCCTGCGCGGCATCTCGACATCCGCGTCCAGGTGCAGTTCGTGCATCGTCTCGTCGACGACCAGGACCGTGCCCGCGGACCGCGCAGCTTCGACGAGGGCGCGGCGCTGCTGCTCGTCGGCCAGCGCCCCGGTGGGGTTGTGGAAGTCCGCGACGACGTAGGCCAGCCTCGGCGCGGCGTCCCTCAGGACCTGCCGCCAGCGGTTCATGTCCCAGCCGCCGAGCCCTTCCTCCATCGCCACCGGCACCAGCCGGGCGCCCGCCTCCCGCATGAGCTGGAGGATGTTGGCGTAGCTCGGTGACTCCACGGCGATGCGCTCACCGCGTCCCGCGAAGAGGTGGCAGATGGCGTCGATCGCGCCCATCGCCCCCGTGGTGACCATGATCTGCTCGGGCATCGTGGGGATGCCGTGCCCGGTGTAGCGGTCCGCGATCATCTGCCGCAGCGCGGGCAGGCCGGCCGGGTAGTCGCCATGGGTGTGGGCGTACGGTGGCAGCTCCTCCAGCGCCCCCTGGACGGCCCGGGTCAGCCACGGCTCGGGGGCGGGCAGCGAGGCGCATCCCAGGTCGATCATCGAGCCGAGCGACTCGGGCGGCAGGGGTTCGAGACCGCGGGCGGGCAGCGGGTTGCCCGCGGGGACGGCGGTCCAGCTGCCCGCCCCGCGGCGCGACTCGAGGAACCCTTCCGCCCGCAGCGCCTCGTACGCGGCGGCGACGGTGGTCCGGCTGAGGGAGAGGGCGAGCGCGAGCTCCCGCTCGGCGGGCAGGCGGGCGGCGACCGGCACCCGGCCCTCCAGGACGAGGAGGCGCACACCGTCGGCGAGGGCGCGGTAGGCGGGAGGCTTGCGGACTCCCGGCGGGAGCGGACGCGCCTGCTGGCCCTGGAGCTGACGGGCGAGCTGCGCCGCGCCGACGGTCGAAGTCCACTGCGCCATGTAAATCAGTCCACCTTCCTCGGATTGGCCGTAGTTGGAAGCCAATCCCCCGCCACAGAGTGACATGCAGCAGTCCACTATCACCACACAGGGGGCACCACTTGTCCGACATCACCGCCCGGAGCGGCACCCGGCTCACCCGGCGGCTGACCCATCTGTACGTGGGCCTCGCCCTGTACGGAGCCAGTTCGGCGCTCCTGGTCCGCGCGGGGCTGGGGCTCGAGCCCTGGGGGGTGCTCCATCAAGGGCTCTCCGAGCGGACCGGCATCTCCATCGGCGTCGTCTCGATCATCGTCGGCGCGGTCGTCCTGCTCCTGTGGATCCCCCTCAGGCAGCGCCCGGGGCTCGGCACCGTCTCCAACGTCTTCGCGGTGGGCATCGCGATGGACGGCACGCTCGCCCTCGTCCCTGACGTGCACGGCCTCGGCGCACGGATCCCGCTGATGGCCGCGGGCATCGTGCTCAACGGCGTCGCCACCGGCCTGTACATCTCCGCGCGCTTCGGCCCGGGGCCGCGCGACGGCCTGATGACGGGCCTGAACCGGCTCACCGGCCGTTCCATCCGGCTGGTGCGTACGGCGATCGAGGTCGCCGTGGTCCTGACCGGCTTCCTGCTCGGCGGGTCGCTGGGCGCCGGCACGGTCCTCTACGCCCTGGCCATCGGGCCGCTCGCCCAGTTCTTCCTGCGCTTCTTCGACCTCTCCGCGCCCGAGGCCCGCACGGTGCCCGTTGCCGGCCGGACACCCCGAGGGGCGATACTTCCGCGGTGAACGCAGCGACTCCGGGGCGCCACCCCTATCTGGACCATCCCTCGACGATCCCCTTCGCCCACCGGGGCGGGGCGGCGGGCGGGGCGGAGAACACCGCGGCCGCGTTCCGGCGCGCGGCCGACGCCGGCTACCGCTACTTCGAGACCGACGTGCACACCACGGCCGACGGCCGTCTGGTCGCCTTCCACGACCCGACACTGGACCGGGTGACGGACGCGCGCGGCCGGATAGCCGAACTGCCGTGGAGCGAGGTGAGCCGGGCGCGGGTGGCGGGCATCGAACCGCTGCCGCTCTTCGAGGAGCTGCTGGAGGAGTTCCCGGACGCCCGCTGGAACGTGGACATCAAGGCGGAGCGCGCGCTCGCCCCGCTCATCGGACTGATCCGCAGGACCGGCGCCTGGGACCGGGTGTGCGTGGGCTCGTTCTCGGAGGCGCGGGTGGCCAGGGCACACCGCCTCGCGGGCCCCCGCCTGGCCACCTCCTACGGGGTGCGCGGGGTGCTCGCCCTGCGCCTGCGCTCCTTCGGCATACCGGCCGCGCTCCGGGCGGGCGCGGTCTGCGCGCAGGTCCCGGAGAGCCAGAGCGGCATCCGTGTCGTCGACCGGGCCTTCGTGCGCACGGCGCACGCGCGCGGCCTCCAGGTCCATGTCTGGACGGTGAACGAACCCGATCGGATGGCCGCACTCCTGGACCTCGGGGTGGATGGCATCATGACCGATCACATCGAGACGCTGCGCACGGTGCTGAGCGAGCGGGGGGCCTGGACCTGACGCCGGGACCCGCCGCGTCGGCACGGGACGAACGAGGGGGCGCGGCGTGAGCACCGGTACCGCAGAGAAGGCGGATCCGCCCGGACGGCCGGACGGGGCCGCCGAACGCAGGCGGGAGCAGCGCGGCTGGTACTTCTACGACTTCGCGTGCTCCGTCTACTCCACCACCGTCCTCACGGTCTTCCTCGGCCCCTATCTGACGTCCGTGGCGAAGGCGGCCGCCGACGCGGACGGGTTCGTGCATCCGCTGGGCATACCCGTGCGGGCCGGCTCGCTCTTCGCGTACGCGGTGTCGGTGTCCATCGTCGTGGCGGTGGTCGTCATGCCGGTCGCGGGCGCGGCGGCGGACCGTACCGGGCGCAAGAAGCCGCTCCTCGCGGCGGCGGCCTACACGGGGGCGACGGCCACGGCCTGCATGTTCTTCCTGGAGGGCGACCGCTATCTGCTGGGCGCCTTCCTGCTGATCGTGGCGAACGCGTCGATCTCCGTGTCGATGGCCCTGTACAACGCCTATCTGCCGCAGATCGCGGGCCCGGAGGAACGGGACGCGGTCTCCTCGCGCGGCTGGGCCTTCGGATACACCTCGGGCGCCCTCGTCCTCGTCCTGAATCTGGTCCTCTACACGGGCCACGCGTCCTTCGGCCTGTCCGAGTCCGACGCGGTCCGGATCTGCATCGCTTCGGCCGGCGTGTGGTGGGGGGCCTTCACCCTCGTACCGCTGCGGCGGCTGCGGGACCGGCGGGTGACGCCCGGCGGTGACGGGGCGGTGGGCTCCGGATGGCGGCAGCTGCGGGCGACGCTGCGCGACATGCGCCGCCATCCGCTCACCCTGGCCTTCCTGCTCGCCTATCTGGTCTACAACGACGGCATCCAGACGGTGATCTCCCAGGCCTCCCTGTACGGCTCCGAGGAGCTCGGCCTCGACCAGACGACGTTGATCACGGCGGTGCTGCTCGTCCAGGTGCTCGCGGTGGCGGGGGCCCTGGGGATGGGGCGACTCGCCCGGGTGTACGGGGCGAAGCGGACGATTCTCGCCTCGCTCGCCGTCTGGACGCTCATCCTCGCCGCGGCGTACGTGCTGCCGGCCGACGCGCCGGTGTTCTTCTACACCCTGGCGGCCGCGATCGGGCTGGTGATGGGCGGGAGCCAGGCCCTCTCGCGGTCGCTGTTCTCGCACCTGGTGCCGCGCGGGAAGGAGGCCGAGTACTTCTCCGCGTACGAGATGAGCGACCGGGGGCTCAGCTGGCTGGGGCCGCTGGTCTTCGGTCTGGGCTATCAGCTCACCGGCAGCTACCGGGATGCGATCCTGTCCCTGGTGCTCTTCTTCGCGCTCGGTTCGGTGCTGCTGGCGAGGGTCCCCGTGCGGACCGCGGTGGCCGCCGCGGGCAATCCCGTGCCGGACAGGATTTAGACGTCGAAGTGAAAGGCCGGTAGTGTACGCCTTTGGTGTGCCCGGAGGACCGTTACTGCGAACCGAAGAAGTCAAACCGTTGGGTGACAACTTCGACAAGAGGTAGCAAACCGGGCACCGGTGGGTAGGAGACCCAGACCAAGCAGCGGCACGACGGACGACGCATGACCGGCGACGGGAATCTTTACCGCCGACCGGACGTTGACCGGATGACGACGACAGCGACACCTGTCCTGTGGGCGACAAGCCCGGGAGGCACGATTCATGAGTGAGCGAGCTCTCCGCGGTACGCGACTCGTGGTTACCAGCTACGAGACGGACCGCGGCATCGATCTGGCCCCGCGCCAGGCGGTGGAGTACGCATGCCCGAACGGACATCGATTTGAGATGCCGTTCTCGGTAGAGGCGGAAATTCCGGCGGAGTGGGAGTGCAAGGCGTGCGGCGCCACGGCACTCCTGGTGGACGGGGATGGCCCCGAGGAGAAGAAGGGCAAGCCCGCGCGTACGCACTGGGACATGCTCATGGAGCGGCGTACCCGCGAGGAGCTGGAGGAGGTGCTGGCCGAGAGGCTGGCGGTCCTGCGCTCCGGCGCCATGAACATCGCTGTGCACCCGCGTGACAGCAGGAAGTCTGCCTGACCGCGTACCACCGCAGAGATCAAGAGCCGCGGGCCGCGACACAGCACATGTGTCGCGGCCCGCGGCTCTTCGCGTACGAGCGCCGTCCGGGTGACGACGACGCGGCCCCGGCCCCTCCGTGTCCGGGAGGGCCGGGGCCGCGTCGCGTTCCCGGGCCGTCAGTTCTCAGGGGATCAGCGGCGGGCGGCCGGCGGACGGGCCGTCGTCGGGGCGGGGCCGCCCCGGAGTGCCGTCCTCACGGATGACCTCACCCTGGACCACCTTGCCGTCCGGCCGGTGGATCCGGGCCTGCTGGAAGGCGTCCGAGAGGCCGCCGGGCGCCGACTGCCTCATCCGGCGCTCCAGGGAGCGTTCCGTGGAGCGGCGGAGCACCGAGCGGACCGGAGGCAGCAGGAGCAGGAGTCCGGCCACGTCGGAGATCATGCCGGGGATCATCAGGAGCAGACCGCCCAGCATCAGGAAGCCGTTGCCCCGGCTGCCGGCGGGGGCCGTCTGCGGCGGGGTGGCGGGGGCGCCGGGCTGCCCCGGCATCTGCTGCAGGGTCTCGGTGAGGTTGCGGAAGGCGCGGCGGCCCGCGCGCTTGATCACCGCGGCGCCGAGCACGGCACCGGCGACCAGGATCAGCAGCACGGTGAAGCCGTTCGACGCACCGGCCACGAGCGTCAGCAGCCAGATCTCCAGCACCAGCCAGGCGGCGATGCCCAGCGGCAGGAGGGTACGGGCGCGTGAGCGCCGTGGACGGTTCGGAGGCGGAGTGCCGGTCGTCATGCCCCCAGTGTGCCTGTACGGGCGTGCATGCGGCGTAAGGGGGTGATCATGAGGCAGCCGGCCGGCCCCGGCGGGACGGTCAGGGGGCCTTGCGCCCCAGAACCTTGTTGGCGCGGCCGGTGATGCCCCAGCCGGTGACCCTCCACAGGGCCTCGACGAGGATGTCGCGGCTCATCTTGGAGTCGCCGATCTCCCGCTCCATGAAGGTGATCGGCACCTCGACGACGTGGTAGCCCGCCTCGACGGCCCGTCGGGCCAGGTCGACCTGGAAGCAGTAGCCCTGCGAGGCGACCTCGTCGAGGCCGAGTCCGTCCAGCGTCTCCGTACGGAAGGCCCGGTAGCCGCCGGTGACGTCCCGCACCGAGAGACCCAGGAGCATCCGGGAGTAGAGGCTGCCGCCGCGCGAGATCATCTCGCGGTGCCTGGGCCAGTTGACGACCCGGCCGCCGGGAACCCAGCGCGAGCCGAGGACCAGGTCGGCGCCCTTCAGCGCGGTGAGGAGCCGGGGCAGTTCCTCGGGCTGGTGGGAGCCGTCCGCGTCCATCTCCACCAGGACGCCGTAGCCGTGCTCCGAGCCCCAGCGGAAGCCCGCCAGATAGGCGGCGCCCAGGCCCTCCTTGCCCTTGCGGTGCAGGACGTGCACATGGCTGTCGCCGGCCGCGAGCTCGTCGGCGACCTTGCCGGTGCCGTCCGGGCTGTTGTCGTCGGCGACGAGGATCTCCGCTTCCGGAACGGCGGCACGTACACGCGCGACGATGAGCTTGACGTTCTCGGCCTCGTTGTAGGTCGGAATGATCACCAAGACTCTGCCGAGCGGGCCGAACTGCCTCTGACCGCCGCCGTCGTTCACTACTGCCCCTTAAAGTCCGTACGCAGGTGCACACCATATCCAGCGCGACAGGGCCGGACTCCGACGCGGTGGCGGGGCGGCGTGTGCGGCGCGGACAGAAGCGTGGAACTGCGGACAGAAGGACCGCCGCACTGCGGATCGGGGCCCGGCGTCCTTCGGGCCGACCTGGGACCCGCTGGCTGCGGGTCGACCGAGAGCCGTTGTCTACTGAACCTCCGGGCCCCACCCGGGTCGCACCTGCCGTCCGGACGAAACCTTCCCTCGCCCCCGAGGCGCGGGCGCTGAACCTGGCTGTCAGTGGTGGTGCGCCGGTGCGGCACACCACCCCATGACCCAGCGGCGTTCGACGACTGCGTGGAGGTTTGACCGGTCGGACGTCCAGTGGTGGACCCGGCCGAACCTACCGGCCTCCGGGCGCTTTCTGTCAATACTCCTCCGACCTGCGGTTTCTCCCGAAAGCACCAGGTCAGTGCGGAGGACGCGCAGGTCGTGGCGGAGTCCCCGCGCCTTCGATCGGCGGTACGGAATACACGGACGTCACTCGTTCGGTCGTACGTAGACAGTTTGTCCGAAGACCACGGTGCGCAGGCAGACCGGAAGCTCGGTTCCGGGTGTGAGGTCGGGGAGGCCGGGGGTGCCTGAACGGGGATCCGTGGACCATCGCGCCACCCGGTCGTCCGGGGCCTGGACCAGGAGTTCACCGGTGCGCCAGACGGCGTAGTCGGCCGGGGCACCCGGCACGAGCACACCGCCGTCGTCGCGGCCGACGGCCCGCCAGCCGCCCCTCGTGTGGGCGGCGAAACCGGCGCGCACGGAGACCCGGTGGCCGGGCGTGCGGTGGTGGGCCGCAGCCCGGACGGTCCCCCACGGGTCCAGCGGGGTGACCGGGCTGTCCGAGCCGAAGGCGAGGGGCACACCGGCGCGCAGCAGCGCCGCGTACGGGTTGAGGGTCGCGGCGCGCTCCGCGCCCAGACGCCGGGCGTACATGCCGTCGGGGCCGCCCCAGGCGGCGTCGAAGGCCGGCTGCACCGAGGCGGTGAGGCCGAGTTCGGCGAAGGCCGCGACGGTCTCGGGCGTGAGCATCTCCGCGTGTTCCACCCGGTGCCGCGCGGCCCGGATCCGTGCGAGCCCGAGGGTCTCGGAGGCGGCGCGGACGCCCGCCACCACGGCGGAGACCGCCGCGTCGCCGATGGCGTGGAAACCGGCCTGGAGTCCCGCCTCGGTGCACGCCGTCACATGAGCGGCGATCCCGGCAGCATCGAGCCGCCCGGTGCCGGTGTGCGGGGCGTCGGCGTAGGGCTCGTGGAGGAGGGCGGTGTGCGAGCCGAGGGAGCCGTCGACGAACAGGTCACCGGCCGCCCCGACGGCGCCGAGCTCACGGATCCTGGCGGCTCCCTTCGCGTCGCCGATGTGCTCGGCCCAGTAGCCGAAGACCCGGGGGCCGGGCTGCTCGGCGGCGAGCTCCAGGAGGCCGGCGAAGTCCTCCTCGTCCGAGATCTCAGGGCCCGCGCACTCGTGCACCGTGCCGATGCCGAGCGAGGCGGCGTGGTCCAGGGCGGCGCGCTGCGCCTGTGCCCGCTGCCGGGGCGTGACGGCACCGTGGGCGGCCGCCCGCACCGCGTGGTGGGCGTCACCGGTCAGGGGGGCGTCGGGGTGGTAGCCGGCCAGCGTGGTCACGCCCGGGACGAGGTCCAGGAGGGCGGTGGTCACCACGGCGGAGTGCACGTCGACGCGGGGCAGGTAGACGGCTCTGCCGCCGGCCGCCTCGTCGAGTTCGCCGCGCGACGGTGGCCGCTGCTCGGGCCAGCGGGCCGCGTCCCATCCATGGCCGAGGACGACCCCGTCCGCGCTGCGGCCGTTCACGAACGCACGGACGAGCGCGAGGGCGTCGGCGAGCGTGCGGGCACCGGAGAGGTCCAGCCCGGTGAGGGCGAGCCCGGTCGACGTGGTGTGGACGTGCGAGTCGGTGAAGGCCGGGGTGACCAGGGCCCCTTCCAGGTCGATCACCTCGTCGACACCGCTCGCGAAGGCGTCGGCCGCCCCCTCCGAGCCCACCCAGGCCACATGCCCCCGCTCGACGACCATCGCGGTGGCGAACGGATCGGCGGGGCTGTGGACGTCTCCACCGCGCAGCAGCACGGTGCGGTGTTCGCTCTGGGGGGCGGTGCTCTCGGTCATGGGACCAGTCTCCCGCCTGCCGGAACCGGTTCCTCCCCCGCCCCCTCCGCCACGCCGGGCGGGGCGCCTCAGATACGGGGCGGCCGCGCCTCGTAGGGCGTGGAGAGGACGACGGTCGTGCGCGTGGAGACGCCGGCCAGCGTCCGGATGCGGGTGAGCAGGTGCTCCAGCTCCAGCGGGCTGGCACACCGGACCTTGAGGATGTAGTTCTCGTCGCCCGCGACGCTGTGGCACGCCTCCAGCTCCGGCACACCGGCGAGCCGCTCGGCGATGTCGTCGGGGGCGCTGGGGTCGAAGGGTTTCACCGAGATGAACGCGGTGAGGGGCAGGCCGACGGCCTCGGGGTCGACGACCGCGGCGTAGCCCCGGATCACCCCGCGCTGCTCCAGCCGGCGGACACGCTGATGAACGGCCGAGGTGGACAGGCCGGTGGCCTTGCCCAGGTCGGTGTAGCTCATCCGCCCGTCCTTGACGAGCAACTCCACAATCTGACGGTCCAGCTCCTCCATGCGGATCAACCTATGCCCCGGGTCCCTCCAGGCACAGCCGCAGGACCCCCGGAAGGGCACGTTCGAGGGGCATGTGACGAATGCCACAAGTTTACGGGTGGGTAGCCGACGACCACGCGGTTACAGCCGACTTCCCGCGGGAAGTGCTTGCTGTGGCCGAGGCCGTGGCGCCATGTCGGCCCACCCGAGGGGGGAAAGATCCATGCAGAGCCTGAAGCTCACCGGACGTATCGATGCGGAGTCCGGCGCATACGCCGACCAGGACGAGGACGCCGTTCCCGACGCGTACGACACACTCGAGATGTACCGGGTGGTCTGCCCGGACTGCGCCCAGCCGATCGCCCTGCTGGCGGACGAGGACGTGCTCCCCGAGCACGCACTGTGCCCCACCCCGTGGAACCCCTTCGTGCTCACCGTGTGCCCCGGCACCGGCCGTGACGCCTCCCGTGCCCGCCCGGCCGACGAGTCGCTCGAGGCCCAGGAGCAGGAGACGGCGCTGCTGTTGACGCTCCCCCAGGGGCTCGACTGGCGGATGCAGCCCTTCTCGCACGCCGGCGGTCCGGGGTCGCGCCCCCTGCGGTACGTGCCGCAGACGCAGCGGCACGCCGCCTGACGCCCCGCTCCGGGCCACGACGGGCCCGTCGTGGCCGGTGGCCTCCGGCGCGGCAGTGTGGCGCGTACCGGAGGAACGGGAGCGCGAATCGGCCGGACAGTGACCGGGGACCCGGCAGCGGCGTTGGCCCTGTATGACCACGCTGCATCCAACGGCCGGGCCCGTGCGCCGCCGTCTCGCCGCTCCGCCGTCCGGAGAATCGGTTCCGCAGCCCGGACCGCCCCGGGATCCCGCAGGGCAGGCCGTGCCGCACCTCACGGACACGCCCATCTACCGGGCCGTGCTGGGCCATTGGGAGAGCACGGGCCGGACCCTGCCGGGCCGCCAGGACCAGGAGTGGAACCGGATCATGACGACACCGGTCTGGTCGGACCGGCCCGTCCGGATCAGCGCGTCTCGGGACCCGCGAGGTGACGGGCGATGACCATGCGCTGGATCTGGTTGGTGCCCTCGACGATCTGCAGCACCTTGGCCTCGCGCATCAGCCGCTCGACCGGGAAGTCGAGGGTGTAGCCGTAACCGCCGAGCACCTGGACCGCGTCGGTGGTCACCTGCATGGCCGCGTCGGTGCAGAACAGCTTCGCCATCGCCGCCTGGCGGGAGAACGGCAGGCCGGCGTCACGGAGGCGTGCCGCCTCCAGGTAGAGCGCGCGGCCCGCCTCGATCCGGGTGGCCATGTCGGCGAGCATGAAGCGCAGCCCCTGGAAGTCGGCGACGGGGCGGCCGAACTGCTGCCGGTCGGTGGCGTATCGGACCGCCTCTTCCAGGGCTGCCTGGGCGACGCCGACGGCACACGCCGCGATGCCCAGCCGCCCCGAGTCGAGTGCGGAGAGGGCGATGGCGAATCCCTGCCCCTCCTCGCCGAGCCGGCGGTCGCCGGAGATCCGCACCCCGTCGAAGTGCAGCTGGGCGGTGGGCGAGCCCTTCATGCCCATCTTCTTCTCGGGCACGGCCGCTTCGAGCCCCTCGGCGTCGCCGGGGACGAGGAAGGCGGTGATCCCGCGCGGGCCGTCCTCCCCGGTCCGGGCCAGGACCGTGTAGAAGTCCGCGACGCCGCCGTGCGTGATCCATGCCTTGGTGCCCGTGAGCACCCAGTCCTCGCCGTCCCGTACGGCCTTCGTGCGGAGCGAGGCGGCGTCGGAGCCCGAGGAGGGCTCGGAGAGGCAGTAGGCGCCGAGCAGGCCGCCGGAGAGCATCGCGGGGAGGTGTGCGGCCCGTTGCTCCTCGGTGCCGTATCCGGCGAGCGCGTGGCAGGCCAGCGAGTGGACGCTCACCCCGAGGCCGACGGTGAGACGGGCCGCGGCCAGCTCCTCGAGCACCTGGAGGTAGACCTCGTACGGCTGGTCGCCGCCGCCGTGGGCCGAGTCGTACGGCAGTCCGAGCAGCCCCGCTTCGGAGAGCAGAGTGAAGACCGGGCGGGGGAAGACTCCCGCTTCCTCCTCCTCGGCCGTCCGGGGAGCGATTTCCTTCGACACGATGTCGCGTACGAGCTCGACGAGCTGCCGGGACTCCTCGGTGGGCAGACGGCGTTCCACCGGCTGCGGGGCACGGTCGGACATGACGGCGCTCTCCTCCCTGTCGGGCGTGACGGCGGTCGCTCGCGCGGGGTGTGCGCGGCACCGCCGGACGGTCCCGGGCGTTGCCCGGAAATCTACGGCTCCGCAGCCGATCCTGCCTTCCCGGATCACGGGAGGCGCTGGCCAGCGGCTGTGGCGCGTCGAGTATGCCCGATCGGAGCGCACACGTCACTGGTCGGCGGACTCCGTGATCAGGGAAATTGGTCCGAACCATTGACCTGAATGGTCTAGTCCATCTACGGTCTCGCCCAATGCCTCACCGCGTTCATGTCAATAGCACGGACCCGGCGGCAGCCTCATCACCAAGCCCTCCCCCACGAGGAGCCACCATGACCGGACTTGACCGTCCCCGCGCCCGCCTCCGGGCGTTCGCCGCGACCCTGTGCACCGCTGCGCTCGGCGCAGCCCTTCTCGGCGTCGCCGGGACGTCGTCGGCAGGCGCGGCCCCCACGGCCGCCGCCGAGGCCACCCCCACCGCCGCCGGCAGCAAGGTGGTCGGATACTTCACCAACTGGGGTGTCTACGACCGCAATTACCACGTCAAGAACATCGAGACCTCGGGTTCCGCGGACAAGCTCACCCACATCAACTACGCCTTCGGGAACGTCCAGGGCGGCAAGTGCACCATCGGCGACAGTTACGCCGACTACGAGAAGGCCTACACCGCCGATCAGTCGGTCGACGGGGTCGCGGACACCTGGGACCAGGAACTGCGGGGCAACTTCAATCAGTTGCGCAAGCTGAAGAAGCTGCACCCCGACCTGAAGGTCATCTGGTCGTTCGGCGGCTGGACCTGGTCCGGCGGCTTCGGCGAGGCGGCGAAGAACCCGGCCGCCTTCGCCGACTCCTGCTACAGCCTGGTGGAGGACCCTCGCTGGGCCGACGTCTTCGACGGCATCGACATCGACTGGGAGTACCCCAACGCGTGCGGGCTGACCTGTGACACCAGCGGTCGTGACGCCTACGGGGACGTGCTCTCCGCACTCCGGTCGAAGTTCGGTGCGGACAACCTGGTCACCTCCGCGATCACCGCGGACGCCTCGGAGGGCGGCAAGCTCGACGCGGTCGACTACGGCGGCGCGGCGCAGTACGTCGACTGGTACAACCCGATGACGTACGACTTCTTCGGCGCCTGGGAGGCCAAGGGCCCGACGGCCCCGCACTCCCCGCTGACCTCCTACACGGGCATTCCCAAGGAGGGCTTCGACAGCGACGCGGCCATCAGCAACCTCAAGGCGCAGGGCGTTCCCGCCTCGAAGCTCCTGCTCGGCATCGGTTTCTACGGCCGCGGCTGGACGGGCGTCACGCAGGACGAGCCCGGCGGCACGGCGACCGGAGCGGCCGCGGGGAAGTACGAGGCCGGCATCGAGGACTACAAGATCCTCAAGGACAGCTGCCCGGCCACCGGCACGGTCGCCGGTACCGCGTACGCCCACTGCGGCACCAACTGGTGGAGCTACGACACCCCGGCCACCATCGGCACCAAGATGGAGTACAAGAACCAGCAGGGCCTGGGTGGCACCTTCTTCTGGGAGCTCAGCGGCGACACCGCGAACGGTGAGCTCATCAAGGCCATCAACTAGCCCTGACGGGGTACACGCACCGCAGGGCGGGTCAGGGGTGGGGTGCCGGGCGGGCGCCCCACCCCACCCGTCGTACGCGGGGACCGCAGGTCACATGAGTCCTGCCTGGGTGACGAACATGGCGAGGACGACGACGAGCGTCCAGCCCAGGATGTGCTCCAGGACCTTGGGTCCGTCCTCGGGGCCACCGGTACGGGTGCGGGTCCGGTTCTCGGCTGTGGTCGCGGTCATGGCATCTCGCTCGGTCGGTCGGCAGTGGGGGTCCCCCGTGACCCGACCACAGTGCCAGCCGGCGGGTGCGGCGCGGTAGAGATCCGGGTCACAGCGGCCCGCCGGCAACTCCCGGCCCGCACGGACGGGGCCGCCCCCGCAAGGGAACGACGGGGGGAGGACGCGCCCGACGACGGCCGGATGTGGTCCGTCCCACAGCCGCCCCGTCCGGCTCCGGCGGCATCGTGCCGCACAGGTGCCCCAGCGCCTGGAACCCCGCCGACCGCACCCACGACGGGCAGGACGAGGCCCGCTCGGTCGTGCAGATGGTCGACCACGTGAAGGCGAACCACGCCGCCGGCGCCGACCGCGTCTTCGCCACCGGATACTCCGGCGGGGGCGCGGCGACCGACGTGATGCTCGCGGCGCACCCCGAGGTGTTCAAGGCCGGCGCCGTCTTCTTCGGCATGGCCTACGGGTGCGCCGACACCGAGCAGGACTACTTCCGCACGGGCTCCTTCGCTCCGTGCCCGGGCCGGTACAACCTCGTCGCCCCGCACGAGTGGGGGGACGAGATCCGGAGCGCCCACCCCGGCCGGTCCGGCGAACGGCCGCGCGTGCAGCTCTGGCACGGCGGCTCCGATCCGCTGATCAACAAGAAGTCGATGGAGAAGCAACGTGACGGCTGGACCGATGTGTTCGGCATCCCGCAGACCCCGTCGCCCACCTCGCGTCCCGCTTCCGGCGTCACGGAGCAGGTGTACGGCGACGGGCAGGTGGAGACGTATCTGATCGACTCGATGGGCCATGAGGTGCCGGTCGACCCCGGTACCGGCATCGACCGGTGCGGCACGGCCGGCCGGGGGCACGCTCGCTCTGCGGTCCGTACGACGCGGCACGGTTCTTCGGGCTGGGCGGCTGAGGCGTCCTCGCCCGCCCGCCCGCGGTCAGGCTCCTCACGGAGGCACTGCGGCGTTCCGGTGCCTCCGTGACGCATGCCCGCGCCCGCGCACCTTCCTCGCCGCCGGCCCTCCTCCCGGCGGTAGGGGCCGGACAGCCGGGGTACCCAACTTCTACAGTCACGTAGAAGCATAGAGTCGTCCCCACCGACCGGTGCGGTCCTGCCGGGTCGGCGTGGGCACGGTGGCCGGGAACCAGGTTCCGGCCAGAATCGTTTTCCGTATGCACACCAAGATGAGGAGCCCTCGCTTGTCCGCCAGATCGACGGACCCCTCGGGACACCGTTCCCGGCCACCCCTCCCTGAGATTCCTGAGCACCGCACACGGCCGGGTGGTGTCGGATGAGCGCCGCGCAGGCATGGCTGGGCGTGCTGTCCGTCTTCGTCCTGACCGCCGGGACCGGCTACTTCGTCGCCCAGGAGTTCGCCTACGTCTCCGCCGACCGGCTCGCACTCGCCCGGGAGGCCGAGGCCGGCGACCGGAAGGCCGCCCGCGCCCTGGACGTGCTGGGGCGGCTGTCGTTCATGCTGTCGGGTGCCCAGCTCGGCATCACCGTGACCGGCCTCGTCGTCGGGTTCATCGCCGAGCCGTCCGTGTCCGCGCTGCTCAGGCCCGCCCTGTCCGGGGTGGGCATCCCTGACGGCGCCGTGAGCGGCATCTCCGTGGTGCTCGCGTTCGTCCTGGCCACCGCGGTGCAGATGGTGCTCGGTGAACTGGCCCCGAAGAACCTGGCCATCGCCGTCCCGGAGCGACTGGCGAAGGCGCTGGCCGGCTCCACGCTGGCCTATCTCAAGGTCGTCGGCCCGGTGGTGCGGATCTTCGACGGGGCGGCCGACAAGCTGCTCCGGAAGGCCGGCATCGAACCTGTGGAGGAGCTCCACCACGGTGCCACCCTGGAGGAGCTCGGCCATCTCATCGGCGAGTCCCACGAGCAGGGCCAGCTGCCCCGGGGGACGGCCGAACTGCTGGACCACGCACTGGGGTTCTCCGAGAGGACGCTGCACGAGGTGATGGTGCCGCGCGTCGACGCGGTCTTCGTCCGCGGGGACGCCACCGCCGCGGAGGCGATCGGCCTCATCGGCCGGCACGGCCACTCCAACTACCCGGTCCTCGGCGACCATCCGGACGACGTGGCGGGTGTGCTGGGCGTAAGGGAGCTCATGGGGCTGCCTGCGGACCGGCTCGCCGGCGTCACCGCCGGAGCGGTGGCCCGCGCGGCGCTGCTCCTGCCGGACACCCTGCCCCTGCCCGGGGCCGTGGAGCGGATGCGGGAGCGGGACGACGAGTTCGCCGTCGTCCTGGACGAGCACGGCGGTGTCGCCGGGGTCGTCACCTACGAGGACATCGCCGAGGAGCTGGTCGGCGACATCGCCGACGAGTCGGACGCGGTCACCGAGGTCGCCGTCCGGGACGGCGACGGCTGGATCGTGGACGCCGGGCGCCGCCTGGACGAGGTCGCCGGGACCACCGGGATCGAACTGCCCTCCGAGGAGGACTACGACACGGTGGCCGGACTGGTCATCGACCGGCTGGGGCGTTTCCCGGCCATCGGCGACCACCTCACCGTGGGGCTGCCCGACGGCTCGGTCGCGGCGATCGACGTGCGCACCCTCGACCGGCACGTGCCGGAGCGTGTCCGGATCGAGCATCAGGCGGACAAGCCCGAGGAGCAGTCATGAGTTTCCCGATGGCGGTCCTCGTCACCGTGCTGCTGCTGATCGGCAGCGGGTTCTTCGTCGCTGCCGAGTTCGCCCTGGTCGCCGCCAGACGCCACCGGATGGAGAAGGCCGTCGCCGAGGGGCGGCGCGGCGCCGGGGCGGCCCTGGCCGGAATGCGCGAGCTGTCGCTGATGCTGGCCGGCGCGCAGCTCGGCATCACGGTGTGCACCCTGGGCCTGGGATCGGTGTCCAAGCCGGCGATCTCCCACGAACTGGACCCGCTCCTGCGCGAGCTGGGGCTTCCCGGCGCGCTCAGTTACGGCGTGGCGTTCGCCGTGGCGATGATCGTGGTGGTGTTCCTGCACATGGTGCTCGGCGAGATGGCGCCCAAGTCGTGGGCCATCGCCCACCCCGAGCGCTCCGCGATGCTGCTCGCACCGGCCTTCCGCAGCGTCGTGAAGGCCGTACGCCCCCTGATCCGGGTGCTCAACATGATGAGCAACGGCCTGGTCCGGCTGTGCCGGGTCGCCCCGCGCGACGAGCTGACGTCGGTCCACAACCGTGAGCAGCTCACCCACCTGGTGGAGGAGTCGGAGCGGCTCGGGCTGATCAGCGGGACCGACTCCGGTCTCCTGACGCGTTCGCTGACCGAGCCGGAGACCCCGGTCCGGGACCTGCGGATCCCGGCCTCCGCCATCTCCGCCGTCGGCGCGGACGCCGACGCGGAACAGATCCTGCGTCTGGCCGCGGACACCGACCGCACCCGGCTGCTGGTACAGCAGGACGGGGCCGTCCTCGGGTCGGTGCACGCCCGGGACGTCCTCGTCGCGCGCGCCCAGGGCCGGGCCGCCGTCGCCCGGGAGCTGGCGCGGCCCGTGCCCGAGCTGGCCGAGGACGCCACCGTCGCCGAGGCGATCGAGCTACTCCGCCGGCGCCGGGCCTCGCTCGCCGTCGTCCGGGACGGCTCGGGCGCGCTCACCGGCATGGTGAGCCTGGACGACCTGCTGGCGCGGTTCCTCCAGCCCCGGGGAGCGTAGGGATACCGGGCCGGGGCCCGGTGTCCGCACCCGGCCCCGGGACCGGGCGTGGGCACCCGGCCCGCGCCTGCGCCCATGCCGGTGCGGGCCGGCCCCAATGGAGGGGCCCTCCTGCGGCCGGTCAGCCCTGGAGCCACCAGGGGCTGCTGTACGCCACCCCCAGTCGTTGCACACGTGCCCGGCCGGGCCTGGCGAGCCGTTCGCCCGGGTCGGGTCGGGTCGGAGACGCGCAGGACCGCCCAGTCGCCGTCCGCGGTGTCCAGCGGCACGGTGAACTCGGTGATCCGCCCCGCCGTCGTGACGACGTCGACGACCTCGGGCGCGGCGGTGCCCGGCCGGCAGGTGAACGTTGCGTGAGCGGTCCCGTACGGGCGCGCGGGAGCGGTCCCGTCGAGGAGACGACCGGCTGAGACGACCGGCCGGGCCCCGCGCGGCACCAGGTGGGGCCGTGGAGACCTCACGGCGCGGCCGCCGCTTTTGCAGGCCTTTCGGCACCGGAGGAGACTGATGCGGGACGGCATCACTCCGGAAGGACCTGGGCCGATGGGCGACTACGTGGAGCTTCGCGGCGTGAGGACGTGGTACGAGACGGAGGGCGACGGCGATCCGCTGGTGCTCCTGCACGGCGGCTTCTGCACGAACGAGACGTGGGGCGCCCAGCGGGCCGATCTCGCGGCGCGGTACCGCCTCTTCCTTCCCGAGCGCCGGGCGCACGGGCACACACCAGACGTCGAAGGACCGCTCTCCTACCGGGACATGGCCGACGACACCGTCGCCTTCCTCGAATCGGTCGTCGGAGGTCCGGCTCATCTCCTCGGGTGGAGCGACGGAGGCATCGTCGCCCTGCTCGTCGCCCTCGCCCGCCCCGACCTGGTCCGCAGGGTGGCGGTCATCGGGGCGAACCACCGGCCCTCCCCCGAGTGCTGGGTGGAGCCGGCCATGCTCGACGCCATGACTCCCGACAGCCCCGACCTGGCGTTCTTCCGGGAGATGTACGAAGCCGTGAGCCCGGACGGCGCCGGCCACTGGCCGGTGGCGGCCGGCAGGATCATCGACATGTGGCGCAGGGAGCCGGAGCTCTCCGCGGAGGACCTGGGCCGCATCGGCGCACCCACGCTGGTCCTGGTCGGGGACGACGACATGATGACGCTCGAACACACCATCGGCCTGTACCGCGCGATCCCCGGCTCCCAGCTGGCCGTGGTGCCCGGCGCCTCGCACCTGGTCCCGCTGGAGAAGCCGGATCAGGTGAACCACCTGGTCCTCGACCATCTGGAGAACGGCCCGGTCGAGACCATGCTGCCCCTACGGCGTGCCCGTGCGGCGGTCCCGGACCCGGCCTGACCGCCCATCGGCGGCTTCGACGGTGACGGCGCGGCGGCACGGGTGAGCGCACCGGGTCGCCCCGCCGCCCGTACGACGGCGCCTCTAGGCTTGGTTCCCGGAGCTGAGCGACGGGAGGCCGATGTGTCCGGGACGACGGTGACCGAGGTGATGGCCGAGCTGGCCGGACTCGAGGACCCGAAGGCACGCGCGGTGAACGAGCGGCACGGGGACGACCACGGCGTGAACCTCGGTGCGCTGCGGGCCCTCGCGAAGAGACTGAGGACGCAGCAGGACCTCGCGTGCCGGCTGTGGGAGACCGAGGACTCCGCGGCGAGGCTGCTGGCACTCCTGATCTGCCGGCCGAAGGCGTTCGGCCGTGACGAACTGGACGTCATGGTGCGTGAGGCGCGGACCCCCAAGGTGCACGACTGGTTCGTGAACTACGTGGTGAAGAAGAACCCGCACGCCGAGGAGGTGCGCGCGGCCTGGTCCGCCGATCCGGATCCGGTGGTCGCGAGCGCAGGCTGGGCCCTGACCGCCGACCGCGTGACGAAGGAGCCCGGAGGTCTCGACCTGGAAGGGCTGCTCGACGTCATCGAGGCGGAGATGAAGGACGCCCCGGAGCGTCTGCAGTGGGCGATGAACACCTGCCTGGCCCGGATCGGGATCGAGCACGCCGCCCTCCGCACGCGTGCGATCGGCATCGGCGAGCGCCTGGAGGTGCTCAAGGACTACCCGACGCCCGCGGGCTGCACCTCTCCGTACGCGCCCGTCTGGATCGGCGAGACGGTGCGCCGGCAGCAGGCCGGTTAGCCCGGGGCGGCGCCTCCGCCCCGGGCCGCCGGGCGGGTGTCAGGACCTCTGCCGTGCAGCCGCCCGGGTGTACCGCGTCTCCTCGGGGACGCGCGAGGTGTCACGGCGGGCCAGCAGCAGGTACAGGGCCGCGGGGACCACCAGGCCCACGATCCAGGAGATGTCCGCGCCGCCCAGCACCTCCACCATCGGGCCCGTCCAGAAGTGCGTCGCGAGGAACGGCAGCTGGGCCAGGACGCCCACCCCGTAGACCGTGAGGGCGTCGCCGCGCCAGGCGCCGTAGCGGCCCCCGGGGTCGGAGAGCGCGGGGATGTCGTACCGCTCCCGCGAGATCAGGTAGTAGTCGACCAGGTTGATCGCCGACCACGGCGTGAAGAACGTCAGCAGGAACAGCAGGAAGTCCTTGAAGGACGTCAGGAAGCTGTCCTTGCCCAGCAGCGCCACCGCCGTGCCGGCCACCATGATCAGGGCGATGTACGCGGTCCTGCCGCGCGGCGAGAGCGTCGTCCGCCCGCGGAAACCGCTGATGCCGGTCACCATCGACATGAATCCGCCGTAGGTGTTGAGCACGTTGATGGTCAGCTTGCCCAGCGCGATCACGAAGTAGAGGAACGAGGCGATCAGGCCGGCGCCGCCCAGGCCGACCACGTAGCCGACCTGGTCGGCGAGGAACGCCTCACCCGCGGTCGCCGCCACGAGCACCCCGAACGTCATCGACCACTGCGAGCCGAGCACCGATCCCGACAGGGTCCACCAGAACGTGGCCCGGCCCGACGTCGTACGCGGCAGATAGCGCGAGTAGTCCGCGACGTACGGGCCGAAGGCGAGCTGCCAGGACGCCGACAGCGACACGGCCAGCAGGAACATCGGCAGGTCGAAGTGGGCGTCGCCGAGGAGGGCCGTGAGGTCCACCCGGTCCAGCAGGCGGATGCCGAGGTAGAGGAAGGCGATGGCGCAGACGACGCTCGCCACACGGCCCAGGGTGTGGATCACGCGGTAGCCGGCCGTCGCCACCACCCCGGTGACCACGGCGAAGACGATGATGCCGGTGGTGTCGCCCGTGTGCGTGAGCTTCGCCGTGGCCTGTCCCGCGAGAACGGTGCCGCTCGCGAAGAAGCCGACGTACATGAGGATGACCAGGAACAGCGGCACAGCCGCGCCCCGTACGCCGAACTGGGCGCGGGACTGGATCATCTGGGGCAGTCCGAGCTTGGGCCCCTGTGCCGAGTGCAGTGCCATCACGGCACCGCCCAGCAGGTTGCCCAGCAGCAGACCGGCCGCCGACCACACGACGTCGCCGCCGAAGACGACGGCGAGCGCGCCGGTGACGACCGCGGTGATCTGCAGGTTGGCACCGAGCCAGAGGGTGAACTGGCTGAACGCGGTGCCGTGCCGTTCGTCGTCGGGGACGACGTCGATGGAGCGATGCTCCACGAGGGTGTCTGCCATGATGCGGTGAACTCCCTGCTGCCGGTCGGCCTACTTCGTGCTGATCCCGTGCCGCGCCGCCCAGTCGTGCGCGACGTCCTCCGGGTCCTTCTTGTCCTTGTCCACCAGGCGGTTGAGCTCGGTGAGGTCCTCGGTCGTGAGCGCGTTGCCGAGACGGGCGAGCGCGGCCCGCACCGTCGAGTCGGCCTTGCGGTCGGCGATGAGCGGGACGACCCGCTGACCGGGGATCAGGTTCTTGGGGTCGGCGAGCACGACCCACTTCTCCGCGGCGATGTCGGTGTCGGTGGTGAAGAGGTTGGCGACGTCGACGTCCCCCTTCCTGAGGGCGCCCTTCACCAGCGGCCCCGAGGAGTCGAGGGACGTGAACTCCTTGAACTCCACGCCGTAGACGTCCTTGAGGCCCACGGCTCCCACCGTGCGCTTCTTTACCTCGGGAGCGGCTCCGATGACGAGCTTCCCGTTGTGCTTCGCGAGGTCCGCGAGGGACTTCAGGCCGTACTTCCCCGCGGTCTTCCGGGTGACGACGAAGGCGTCGGAGTCCTCCGCCCTGCCGTACGGGAGGATCTGCAGGCCGCGCGGGAGGGCCATGGCGAGGGCGTTCTGCATCTCGCCCTCCTCGGTGGCCTCGGCCTCGGGGTCCAGGTAGTGGAGGAGCGCGCCCTGGTACTCGGGCAGGAGATCGATGTCGCCGCCCTTCAGGGCGGGGATGAGGATCTCGCGCGTGCCCAGGTTGGGGCGGACGGTGGTCTTCACGCCGGCGGCTTCGAGTGCGGCCGCGTAGAGGTGTCCGAGGACCTGGTTCTCCGTGAAGTTGGCGGTGCCGATGGTGACGCCGTTCCTGCTGGAGCCTCCGCCCCCGCCACCGGACCCCTGCCCGTCGAGGGAGGTGATGCCGCTGCTGCAGGAGGCGAGCGCGGGGACGGTGGCGGCGGCGAAGAGCCCGCCGAGGAGGTTTCTGCGGTTCATCGTGGTTGCTCCTAGGCCGTCGTGGCGGGGCGGTGGCGGAAGAGGACGCGCTGGAGCGCGGAGAGCGCGAGGTCGAGGACGACGGCGACGACCGCCACGAGCACGGCACCGCCGAGCACCTGGACGAGGTCGCGCTGGGCCAGACCGTCGAAGACGTAGCGGCCGAGCCCCCCGAAGGAGACGTACGCGGCGATGGTGGCCGTAGCGACGACCTGGATGAGCGCGAGCCTGAGCCCGGTCATGATCAGGGGCAGTGCGAGGGGCAGTTCGACCTGGAGGAGGACCTGGTGCCGGCGCATCCCCTGGCCTCGCGCGGCGTCGCGCACCTCGGGGTCGACGGCGGTCATCCCGGCGTACGTGTTGGTGACGATGGAGGGGACGGCGAGCGCCACGAGCGCGATGTAGACGGGCCACATCGACAGTCCGCTGGCGAGGAAGACCAGCACGACGAGCCCGACCGTGGGGAGCGCCCGTCCGAAGCTCGCGAGGTTGATCGCGAGGAAGGCACCGCGCCCGGTGTGCCCGATGAGCAGGCCGACGGGCAGTGCGAGGGCGGCGGCGACCAGGGTGGCGAGCAGCGAGTACTGGAGGTGTTCCGCGAGGCGGTGCCCGATGCCGTCGGGCCCGGTCCACTGGTCGGCGCTGACCAGCCAGGCGCCGAGGTCCTTGAGGAGTTCGTCCATGGGTCAGGCCCCCTGCTTCCGGCTGCGCGTCCAGGGAGTCAGGACGTACTGGAGGGTGACGAGCGCCGCGTCCGCGACGAGCGCGAGGAGCAGGGTCAGGACGACGCCGACGATGACGGGGGTGGGGAAGTTGCGCTGGAAGCCGTCCGTGAACAGCTGCCCGAGTCCGCCGTCCCCGATGTAGGTGGCCACCGAGACGAGGGAGATGGCCATCACCGTCGCGATCCGCACGCCCGCCATGATCACGGGGAGGGCCAGGGGGAGTTCGACGGTGAGCAGGGTGCGTAGCGGCCGGGCGCCCATGGCCTTCGCGGCCTCCTTGGTCCGTGCGGGCACGGAGTCCAGGCCCTCGACGGTGTTCCTCAGGAGCACGACGAGGGTGTAGATCGTCAGGCCTATGACGGTGGTGGTGCGGGTGAGCCCGCTGACCGGCAGGAGGAGCACGAAGACGGCGATGGACGGGATGGTGAACAGGACGTTCGACAGGCCGAGGAGGAAGCCGCGCAGGGGGCGCACCCGGTGCGCGACCACGGCCAGCGGGAGCGAGACGGCCAGGCCGAGGAGCACGGCGGTGAGGGCGGCCTGGAGGTGCGAGAGGGTCAGGGTGGTGAGATCGCCGGTGTGGTCGGATATCCACGACCAGTCGACGGTCACGCGGCCACCGTGCTTGCCTCGCTGTGCACGTGTCCCGCGTGGTCGTGGATGTCGTCGCGGGAGGTCACTCCCGTGAGGACGCCCTCAGCGTCGACCCGGGCGACCAGGCCGCTCGGCGCGGCGATCGACTCGTTGAGCGCCGAGAGGAGGGAGTCCGTGTCCCGCAGCGGCCGGACCGGGGTCTCCGCGTCCGTCCCGGTGTCGCGCCAGGCCAGCGGCTTGCGGGCGGCGTCGAGTGTGAGCCGCCAGCGGGTGCCTTCGGGGGCGGGCCCCTGCGGGACGTCGGCGAGGGTCGTCAGGGACAGCAGTTTCAGGCCCCGCTCCGCGCCCAGGAAGTCCGCGACGAAGGGGTCCGAGGGGCGGGCCAGGAGTTCGGCGGGGCCGGCGCACTGGACGAGGTGACCGCCTGTGCGGAAGACGGCTATGCGGTCGCCGAGCCGTACGGCTTCGTCGATGTCGTGCGTGACGAAGACGATGGTCTTGCTCAACTCGCGTTGGAGTCTCAGCAGTTCGTCCTGGAGCTGGGTGCGCACGACGGGGTCGACGGCTCCGAAGGGCTCGTCCATCAGGAGCACGGGCGGGTCCGCGGCGAGCGCGCGGGCCACGCCGACCCGCTGCTGCTGACCGCCGGAGAGCTGGTGCGGGTACCGCTTCCCGGCGTCGGCGGCGAGGCCGACCGTCTCCAGGAGTTCCGCCGCCCGCGTCCGGGCCTTCTTCCGGCCCCAGCCGAGCAGCAGCGGCACCGTCGCGATGTTGTCCAGGACCGTGCGGTGCGGGAAGAGCCCGGACTGCTGGATCACGTACCCGATGGAGCGGCGCAGCTCGGCGGCGTCCTGCTCCAGGACGTCCTTGCCGTTGACCCTGATCGTCCCGGAGGTCGGGTCGACCATCCGGTTGATCATGCGGAGCGTCGTCGTCTTGCCGCAACCGGAAGATCCGACGAGGACGGTCACGCCCCCTTCCGGCATCTCAAGAGTGAGGTCGTGCACCGCGGTTGTGCCGTTCGGGAAGCGCTTGTGGACCGTATCGAATTGGATCATGAGGAGTCCCTTGCCCGGCTGTATATCGTCATGCAGACTTCTTGGTGACTGAATAGATTGTCAATAGTTCGTCGCCGCTCAGGCGTAAATCCCTGGTGACGTAGGGCCGTAGAGCGAGATGGAACGTCCGGTTGAGGAGGAATGGCGAGTGATGTCGTCTCGCATGGCGAACAGGGCGGCCGACACGAGCAGCGCGACCGTCGTCCTGGAAGGCCGCGGACTGATGGTCGCAGATGTCGTACGCATGGCCGAATCCACCGCGATACCCGTCCCTGGAGAGGACGGGATGAAGCGCGTGGAGGCGTCGTGGAACGCCGCGCGGGAGATCGCGTCATGGGGTCGCGTCTACGGTCGCTCCACCGGCGTGGGCGCCAACCGGAACGAGTCGGTGCCCACGGAGGCGGCGGCCGATCACGGGCTGCGGCTCCTGCGCAGCCACGCCGGGGCGATCGGTGAGAAGCTGCCGGCACGAGAGGTCCGCGCCATGCTCGCCGTCCGCGCCAACCAGCTGCTGGCCGGCGGCGCCGGCCTGCGGCCGACCGTCGTCACGGCCCTGTGCGAGGCCCTGGCGACGGGCGCCCACCCGAAGGTCAACGAATTCGGCTCGGTCGGCACCGGCGACATCGCCGCCCTCGCGCAGATGGGCCTCGCCCTGACCGGCGAACACCCCTGGGAGGGGCCGGGGACCGCCCCCGCCCCGCAGCCCCTGGACAACAACGACGCCCTCGCCCTGATCAGCAGCAACGCCCTCACCCTCGGCCAGTCCGCGCTCGCCCTGCACGAGCTGCGCGGCCTGATCGCCGCGACGCAGGTGGTGGCCGCCCTCTCCCTGATGGCCATCGACGGGTCGTACGAGGCGTACGCGCTGCCCGTGCACGAGGCACGGCGGCACGCGGGGTCGTACGCGGTCGCGGAGCGGATGCGCCGGCTGCTCGGTGCACCCGACCGCCCCACGCCGCCGCTCGGCCGGATCCAGGACCCGTACGGCTTCCGCTGCGTCCCGCAGATCCACGGGCCGGCGCACGACGCCGCGGACGCGCTCGAAGACGTCCTCACGGTCGAGATCAACGCGGCGGCCGAGAATCCGCTGATCTCGGCACAGGACCGCGCCGCCTACCACCACGGCGGCTTCTACCTCGCCCAACTCGCCCTTTCTCTAGACCACTTCAGACTGGCGGTGACACAGGCGGCACGCCTGTCGACCTCGCGCCTCTCGACGCTGAACGAACCGGGCTTCACCCGCCTGCGGCCGTTCCTCGCGGACGGCGAACCGGCGTCGTCGGGCGTGATGATCCTCGAATACGCCGCCGGGGCGGCGCTCGGCGACCTGCGCGCCTTCTCGGCACCCGCCTCCCTCGGCCACGCGGTCCTCTCGCGGGGCGTCGAGGAGCAGGCGAGCTTCGCCTCCCTCGCGGCCCGCCAGACACTGCGCGCGTGCGAGGCGTACCGGCTCGTCGTGGGCTGTGAACTGGTCTCAGCAGTAAGGGCGTTGCGCCAGCGCGACATGCGGCTCGATCCGGAGCTGCCCGTCGGCCGCGCCTTCGGGCTCGCGGACGCCGCGCTCGACGCGGAGCTGGCCGACCGGCCGCTGACGGACGACGTGACCAGGGCCGCGGGCCTGCTCGACCGGTTCACCGAGCTGTGGCTGGACGCAGCCCCCGGGAGCAACGACGCCTGAGCGTGCAGGAGTTGCCTTCCCTCTCCCTCTCCCTCCCTCAGGACCGGGACGGCACCCGCCCGGCGGACGGCCAGGTGCGGTGGTACCGGTCGATGGCGTAGTGGTGCCGGTGCCTCCAGCCGTCCCGGGTCGGGCTCGCGCCGGCCAGGTGCGGATGGCCGGGCTCCAGTCCGGCGTGGACGTGGTCGATCCGGCCGGGATCGACCGCAGGCCACATCGCCCCTGCGGCGAGGGTCGCGGCGAGCGCGAGCACGCCGAGCACGACGGCGGTGGCCGGGAGCCCGGCACCGGCGGCGAGCCATCCCGCGAGCGGGTAGGTCAGCAGCCAGCAGCCGTGGGAGAGGGAGAACTGGGCACTGAAGGCGGCAGGCAGGTCGGGAGTGGTCGCGGAGCGGCGGACCACTCGGCCGGCCGGTGTGAGGACGGCGGAGCAGGCCGCGCCGATCAGGGCCCAGACGGCGAGGACCCCCGCCCAGGACCAGCCGCTCGGCGCGGCCGCACCGAGGGCCGCGACCGCGACGAGGGCGACGGGGAGCGTGCGCGCGGCGGTGAGCATGACGGTGCGGTCCCCGGCCCCGTGGAGCAGCCGGGGCAGCAGGAGCGCCGTGGCGGCGGATCCCGCACCGTAGGCACCGAGCGCGAGGGAGAGCGCGCTGTCCGGGCGGTGGAAGTGGTCCCGTACGAGAACGACGGTGTCGACGAAGACGATCGCCCCGGTCGCGGCGACGGCGAGGTCGAGCGCGAGCAGGGCCCGCAGCCGCGGGGTCGCCAGGAACAGGCGGGTCCCGAGGACCGCCTTGGCGCGGGCACCCCCCTGGTGTTCCGGCGCGGAGGGACCCGGCAGCACCACGGAGCCGACGAGGACCGCGGAGGCCAGGAAGCCGGCCGCGGTCCCGGCGAACAGCCCGCCGGAGGAGATCAGGGTCAGCAGGCCTGCGGCCAGCACGGGACTGAACAGACTCTCCAGGTCGTAGGCCAGCCGGGAGAACGAGAGGGCGCGGGTGTAGTCGCGCTCCTCGGGCAGCACGTCGGGGATCGTGGCCTGGAAGGCCGGGGTGAACACCGCGGACGCCGCCTGCAGGAGGAAGATCAGGAGGTGGATCTGCCAGACCTCGTTGACGAACGGCAGGACGAGCGCGACACCGGCCCGGGTGACGTCTGCCGCCACCAGCAGCGTGCGGCGCGGCACGCGGTCCGCGAGGGCGCCCGCCAGGGGCGCGATGGCCACGTAGGCGACCATCTTGATCGCCAGGGCGGTCCCGAGGACGGCCGAGGCGCCGCTGCCCGCGAGGTCGTGGGCGAGCAGGCTCAGCGCGACGGTCGCCAGCCCGGTGCCCACCAGGGCGACGACCTGCGCGGTGAACAGACGGCGATAGGTGCGGTTGCGCATCACGGAGAGCATCGGTCCCGTCCCTGTCCGGCGTGAGGAGACCGCCCCATTAGACAACATGTGCACACCTGCGCACATGTTGTCTTCAGGCCACTCCCGCCGGCGCCGGAGGTCCGGTCAGTCGTGGGGCGGCAGAGCCCTGATGCGGTGGTCGGCGACGTTCAGCGCTTCGTCGACCAGGCGGCGCAGATGGCCGTGCCGCAGGGAGTACACGACGCGGCGTCCGTCCTTGCGCGTCGTGACCAGTCCGGCGAGACGCAGCTTGGCCAGGTGGTGGCTGACGGAGGTCCGCGCCGCACCGCACGCCTCGGTCAGCGTGGTCACATCGGCCTCGCCCCGGCCGAGCCGCTGCAGCAGGGCCAGGCGCGTACGGTCGGCGAGCAGGCCCAGGACCGCGGCGGCGACGTCCAGCCGCTCCCCTGCCGTCTCCTCCTGCAGAGGGGACGCACCTGCTGAACCTGTGCGTGAGGCCATGCGCCCATCGTAGAGGTGGGTCAGGAAGCGGCTTCCCGTGCGAGCCCCCGAGGAGGGGCGCCGGGCCGGCGGCGACGTATCGCGGCGCGCCCCCGCAACCCCGGTGCGTCCGGCCGTCGTCGACGGAGGAGACGCGGTCCAGCCGGCGCGCACGATACGTTCCGGACGCCGTGCGCCGGGCGGGCGTCGCCCGGGAGCGTCAGGTCCGGGGCGGCCGTGTCCGGGGCGGCCTCGTCCGGGCGGGCCGACGACAAGGGGCCGTCTCCGGGCGGGCCTTGTCAGGCAGCCGTCTCCGGGCGGGCCGTCTCCGGCGGGGAGCATGTCAGGGTCATGGCTGGCCGGCATGTCAGGGTCATGCCCGTGCCAGACATGTCCGGCGCCGACGGCCGGGGGCCCGCTCGTCCCCCCGCCTTCAGTGCGGGAACACCCAGCCCGGCCTCCAGGTCCCGGCGGCGTCGTGGCCGGGCGCCGCGTCGGCGAGGTGGGAGCGGAGCGTGGCCAGCGCCGGGTGGGGGTTGTCGCGGTGCCAGAGGAGCGAGTGCGGGTAGACCGGCGTCGGCCCGGTCACCGGGATGCGGCGCAGTCCGTGGCCGGAGGGCCAGACCAGGCGGGTCTGACCGCCCATGAAGGTGGCCAGGGCCGGGGTGTCCGCCACGGTGTCGAGGAGCGCGTCGGACCCGAAGTTGGGGCCGGTCGCCTCGATCGTGAGACCGAACGCGGCGACGAGGTCGTCGTAGAAGGCGGCCCACTCCGTACCGGGCACGATGCCGGGCATCCAGATGCGGTGCCCGGCGAGCTGTGCGACGGTCACCGACCGGGCGCCCGCGAGGGCGTGGGCCGGACCGGTCAGGAGCTGGAGCTCCTCGTCGAGCACGCGGACGGACTCGATGTCGTCGGGGAGGGGACGGCCGGGTGCGGCGACGGCACGGAAGGACGCGTCGATCTCCCCGGACCGGATGGCGGCGAGGGCCCGCTCGATGTCGTGGAGCATCACCACGTCGAGCTCGATCCCGGGGTGCGCGCGGTGGAATCCGCGCATCAGGCCCGACGCCGCGCCGCGCGAGGCGATGATGTCGACGCGCAGCGCACGGCGGCCGGTGCGCACGGAGGTCGCTGCGCGCTCGGCGACGCGCAGCAGTTCGCGCGCGTGCGGCAGGAAGGCCTGTCCGTCGATGGTGAGCTCGGCACCGCGCGGCGTGCGGGTGAAGAGCCGCACCCCGAGGGTGCGCTCCAGCGCGGCGATGCGCTTGGAGACCGCCTGCTGGGTGACCGCGAGCTCGGCGGCGGCCTCCTGGAACTGCCCCGCGTCGGCGGCGGCGACGAAGGTCCGGACGGTGTCGAGGTCCATGGCGAACACCCTACGGGCACAACCGTTGGTTGTGCCGCATGGCCGTCCGGTTGTTTGATCCCCTGGTATCGCACTCGCTTTGATGCTTCCGATCGCGCAACAGTTGTACGGGTGAGTGGCGAGGGGCGTCGGGCATGGGAAGCGGGCAGCGGCTGGGGCGGTCGTTCGGGTGGCTCTGGGGAGCGTACGGGACGAGTGCGCTCGGCACCTGGCTCGCCTTCGGCGCCTTCCCGCTGATCGCCGTCCAGGTGCTGCACGCCGGACCGGCCGAGGTCGCCGCGCTCGCCTCGGTGGGGGCCGCGGTGGGCGCGGTCGTGGCGGTGCCGCTCGGCCCGTGGGTGGAGTTCCGGCGCAAGCGGCCCGTGCTGGTCTCGATGGACCTGGCGCGGTCAGCGGCGCTGCTGACGGTCCCCGCCGCGTTCGCGCTCGGCGTGCTCACCTTCCTTCAGCTCCTGCTGGTCTCGGTCGTCGTCGCGGCGGCCGACATCACCTTCCGCGCCGCTTCGGGCGCCTATCTGAAGACGCTGCTGCCGGCCGAGCACCTGCTGGTGGCCAACGCCCGGTTCGAGTCCACGGCCTGGACCACCACGATCGTCGGACCGCCGCTGGGCGGCCTGGCGATCGGGCTCCTCGGCCCGGTGGCGACCGTGGTGGCCGACGCGGTCAGCTATCTGCTCTCGGCGCTGGGCATCCGCGCGATCGGCGGGAGCGAGCCGCCGCCGGAGCGCCTGGAGGCCGTCCGCATACGGGCCGGAGACCTGCTCGACGGCTGGCGGTACATCCTCGGCGACCCGGCCCTGCGCCCGCTGTTCTTCAACACCGCCCTGTTCAACGGCCTGGTGATGGCCACCTCGCCGCTGCTCGCCGTCCTGATGCTCGGCCGGCTCGGCTTCGCCCCGTGGCAGTACGGCCTGGCCTTCGCCGCGCCCTCGGTCGGCGGGCTGCTCGGCGCGCGACTGGCCCGGCCGCTCGTCGCCCGGTTCGGGGAGCACCGGGTCCTCGTGACGGCCGGGTCCCTGCGCGCGGTCTGGCCTGTGGGCCTCGCCTTCGTGGGGCCCGGGACCGGAGGGCTGCTGCTCGTGATGGGCGTCGAGTCCGGGCTCATCCTCTGCTGCGGGATCTTCAACCCGGTCCAGGCCACCCACCGCCTCCGGCGCACCGCGACCGACCGGGTCACCCGCACCCTGTCCGCGTGGGCGGTGACGAACAAGGGCGCCACCGCCCTCCTGACGGCTGTGTGGGGCGTGCTCGGCGGCGTGCTCGGGCCGCGTACCGCCGTGGGCCTGGCCGGAGTGCTCCTGCTCGCGACCCCGCTGCTGCTCCCCCGCCGCGAAGCACTGCCGCTCTCCGGGCCGGATCAGGCACGGAGCCGCACCTGACGATGCCCCGGGGCGGTCAGGTCGGGCCGGTGACGGCTTCCGGCGTGGAGGTGCCGTGCCACGCCGGGCGGCCGATGGTCACGGCACCGCGGAAACGGTCGTCCGAGAGGGTGGACATCTCGTCGAGCGAGGCGTCGGGGACGGGCAGCAGATGGGCGTCGACCCAGGTGTCCCCCGCCGTCGCGTGGGCCCACGGGTCCTCGATCACCAGGGCTCCGGGGACGGCTCCGTGGCAGAGCACCCAGTGCGGCACGTCGAACCCCTGCATCCCGGCGAGCGAGATCAGGAGCAGCACGTGTTCCTCCCTGCCGACCGCTCGCCGGACCGCGGCCAGGGAGAGGTGAGCCGGATCGACCGGGAGGCCGGTCAGCCCGGCGTCCTCCCGCGACGCGCGCTGGAGCAGGGCACGCCACTCCTGCTCGCCCTCCGGGTAGTGGTCGAGCAGGACGGGCCGGTCCACGTCGAGGTGGACCGTCACCGGGGACGACGGCCACGCCCGGCGTACGGCGAGGCCCAGCCCGACGGGCTCGCACGCGGGGAAGTTGGTCGCGTCGCGCCACAGCCTCAGCTCCGCGCCGCGGTCGAACGCCCCCCGCTCCAGCGCCCCCGCGTGCGCCTGGGCGACCAGCGCGGTGACGGCGCCGCACGTGAAGTGCGTGCTCTGGCCGTAGTACGGAGGCTCGCTCACCTCGCCGCCGCTCAGCCAGCGCACGTATCCGGTGGAGGGCCCGTCGGCGTCCTCCACCGGAGCGAGCGGTGGGCGCAGCGCGGTGAAGCCGGCCGCAGCGGCGTCCTCGGGACCGGCCGTCCAGCCCTCCCACTTCACCTGCGCGAGCCCCTGGCCGCGTGCGTACGCGACGACGGCTCCGACGGCGGCGGGCACGTCGCCGAGGGCATCGACGATCTTCAGGTAGGACGTGCGGGGGCGCGACGTCACGAGTGCGGCAGCGGTCCATCCGTCGCCGTCGCCGGCCGGGACGGCCACGATGCGGGGAGCGTGGGCGGAGCGGTCGACCGCCCGCCAGCGTTCCGCCGCCTCCGGGTGTCCGAGCCGCCCCAGCGGGGCCGGCGGGGCGTCGGGCTCGTACGGGACGACGATGCTGCTCACGGGTGTTCCCCGGTGGAGGGGCATTCCGGCACTCCTTGCGGGATCGGAGGGGACAGGACCGGCGCGCCGCCGGTCCTCATGCGCGGGACCTGCGGAGCACCCACACGAAGTACGGACCGCCGACCAGGGCGATCATCAGACCCGCGGGCACCTGGGCGGGGGCGACGAGCGTGCGGCCGAGGGCGTCGGCCACGCAGACCAGCAGCCCTCCGAGCAGCATCGCGACCGGGATCGAGCGGCCGTGCCGGGCACCCACCAGCGACCGGGCGAGGTGCGGGGCGACGAGCCCCACGAAGCCGACGACGCCGACGGCGATCACGCTGAGCGCGGCCAGGACCGCCGCGATCGCCAGGGCGACGAAGCGCGTGCCCGCCGGCCGGACGCCGACGATGCGCGGGGTGTCCTCGTCGACGGCGAGCAGGTCGAGCCGGCCGCGCAGGGCGAGCAGCACGGGAAGCGCCAGTGCCAGGGCCACCGCGACCGGCACCACGTCGGGCATCGTGCGCCCGTACGTCGTGCCGGAGAGCCAGGTGAAGATCCGGGGCGTGTTGTACGGGTCGGCGCGCAGCAGGAGGAAGGTCGTGATCGAGCTGAGGCCGTACCCGCAGCCGATCCCGATCAGGACGAACCGGTCGGGCAGGAAGCCGCCGCGCCACGACAGCAGGGCGATCACGGCGAAGGTGGCGAGCCCCGCCGCGACCGCGACGGCGATGAGCACCGGTCTGCCGCCGGGGACACCGGAGGTGACGACGCTCGCCGCGCCCAGCCCGGCGCCCGCCGTGATGCCGAGCACCCCCGGCTCCGCCAGCGGGTTGCGCACGGCGCTCTGTACGACGCACCCGGCCAGGCCGAGCGCGGCACCGGCCAGGACCGCGGCGGCGACGCGCGGCACCCGGTCGTCGAGCGCCTGGCCGATCAGACCGGGGGCGGTGCCCCGGGCCCAGAGGGCGAGGTCGCCCGTGCGCAGCCAGAGGCTTCCGGCCAGGACGGCCACGAGGACCGCGCCCGCCAGGAGGACCAGTGCGCCGAGCACGACGAGGAGGAAGGCGCGGGTCGACCGTGCGGCGACCCGGGCGTGCGGGGGCTGCCGGAGCCGGCCGGTGTCCCGGAGGCGCAGGGCGAGAACGACGATGACGACGGAGCCGAGCAGCGCGGTCGGTACGCCGGTGGGGATGGAGGCGGCCCCGTCGGCGCCCTGTACGGCGCGCAGCGTGGCGTCCGCGAGCAGGACGAGCAGCGCGCCGAACAGCCCGGCGGCGGGCACCAGGTAGAGGTGGCGGCGAAGCGCCCGGACCCTCCCGGCGACCAGCCGGGCGAGGACGGGGGCGCCGAGCCCGACGAAGGCGATCGGGCCGGCGAGGGTCACCGCGGTCCCGGTCAGGAGCACCGCGCAGAGCACGGCGGCCACCCGTGTGGCCCGGATCGGCACCCCGAGGGTGGACGCGGCGTCGTCGCCGAGGTTCATGACGTCGAGCCGCCGGGACAGGGCCAGGGCGGCGCACAGCACCACGGCCACGAGGGGAAGCGCGCGCAGGGAGGCGTCGACGTTCAGCTGGGCGAGCGACCCGCTCCCCCAGGCGAAGAGACCGGTCGTGTTCTGGTCGAACAGGATGAGGAGCATCCCTGTCGCCGCGTCCAGGGCCATCGCGGTCGCCGATCCGGCGAGGACGAGGCGGGTGCCCGCGGTGCCCGCGGCGCGGCCGGCGAGGAGCAGCACGACCGCCGCCGCGACCAGTCCGCCCGCGAAGGCGACGGCGCCCGACGCCCACAGCGGGACGGTGAGACCGAAGGCCGCGACGAGGGTGAGGGTGAAGTAGGACCCGGCCGTGACCGCGAGGGTGTCGGGGGAGGCGAGCGCGTTGTGCGTGACGGACTGGAGCAGCGCGCCGGCGCAGCCGAGGGCGAAGCCGACCGCCACACCGGCGAGCAGGCGCGGGACCCGCGAGCCGGAGATGATCTCGCCGACCGGCGGGCCGCCGCCGTCCTCTCGTCCCCCTGCGAGATGGCGCACCAGGTCGCCGACGCCGACGCCCGAGGTGCCCTGCGTCAGGTGCCACATGCCCACCAGGGCCGTCACGACGAGAAGGAGCCCCAGAACGGCCGGCCCGGTGGGGCCGCCGCCGCGCTCGGCACGCGGCAGCGCCTCCCCACCGGCTGTCGATGTCCGCGGTGCGCTCACTTCGTGTCGAGTACGTCGACGTAGGCGTCGATCGCCTGCTCGTTGGAGCGCGGACCGCCGGCGCCCCACACCCGCGCCGGGAAGGCGTGTGCACGGCCTTCCTTCACGGCCGGGAGGATCTTCCAGATCGGGTTCTTGCCCAGTGCGGCGACGTACCCGCCGGCACCCTCGTCGTTGGCGTAGAAGAGGTTGGCGTCGCCCACGGCGGTGAGTCCCTCGACGTCGGTCTGCGCGAGCCCGTAGGCGGGGTCCACGCCCCCGTCACCGTGCTTCTTGTCGACGTCGGCGGTCCACGCCGGCTTCAGGCCGAGTTCCTTGCCTATCTCGGTGAACAGGGCACCGTCGCTGTACGGGCGGACGGTGAGGTTGCCGCCTTCGAGCCATCCGTCGAAGAACACGAAGTCCTTCGTCGGGAGATCGGCGTCGGTGACCTGCTTCTTCGCCGTGGCGAGGTGCTCGTCGAACTCCTCCAGCACCTGGTCGGCCCGCTCGGTGCGGCCGGTCGCCTCGCCGATCATGCGGAAGACCTCGCGCATGTTCCCGATCGGGTCTTCCGGGTTCGCCCCTCGCGTCGCCATGACGGGGACGCCGCGCTTCTCCAGCTTCCTCACCGTCTCGTCGTCGGCGTCGAACGCCTCCACGACGATGAGGTCGGGCTTCGCCGCGTAGAGGGTGTCGAGGTCGGGCTCCTCACGGGTGCCGATGTCCGTCACCCCGTCGGGCAGCTTCTCCGCGCTGACCCAGGTGCTGTAGCCCTTCGCGTCGGAGACCGCGGTGGGGGTGACGCACAGGGTCAGCGCGTCCTCGACCTGCTGCCATTCCAGGACCGCGATCCGCCGGGCGGGCTTGTCGAGCTCCACCTGCCGGCCGACGCCGTCCTTGAAGGAGACCGGCTTCGTCGAGGTGGTCGTGGTGTCGTCGGCGCAGCTCTTCGACGCGGGCGCGGCGGCGGCGCTGTTCCCGGGCGCGGCCTTGTCGACGTCGGTCGTGCCGCAGGCCGTTGCGGTGAGGACGACGAGCCCTGCGGCGGCTGACGCCGTCAGGAGACGGGCACGGTTCATGAAGGGGCTTCTTTCTGGTGGTTCGCCGGAGCGGCGGAGGTGCCGTTCCGGTCGGATGCCTCGGCGGGCGGGCCCGCTCAGGCGGGGTGGCGTCCGATGGGGTCGATACGGAGACGGCCCGTGCGCGGGTCGACGCCGACCTCGACGCGGATGTCGTAGACCTCGCCGATGTTCTCGGCGGTGAGCACGTCGGCGGGTGCGCCCGCGGCGTGCACGCGGCCGGCGCGCATCAGGACCAGCGTGTCCGCGACGCGGGACGCCTGGTCGAGGTCGTGCAGCACGATCCCGACGGCGATGCCGTGCTCCTCGACGAGGTCGCGTACCAGGTCCAGGGTCTCGATCTGGTAGCGCAGGTCCAGGTGGTTGGTGGGTTCGTCCAGCAGCACCACGCCCGTGTCCTGGGCCAGGCACGCCGCGAGCCAGACGCGCTGCATCTCGCCGCCGGAGAGCTCCCCGACGGGCCGGCCCGCCATGTCGCGCACCCCGGTGACCCCCATGGCGCGGTCGACGGCGGTGCGGTCCTCGGCGGTGGGTCCGGCGAAACCGCGCCGGTAGGGGTGGCGTCCGAACGCCACGACCTCCTTGACCGTCAGCCCCTGGGGCGCGGGCCGCGACTGGGAGAACAGCGTGACCTCGCGGGCGAACTCACGGGCGCCGAGGAGGGCCGCGTCGCGCTCGGGCAGGTCCTCGTGGCTGCCGAGGGTGACCCGGCCGCCGTCCACCCGGTGGAGCCGGGAGAGCGCGCGCAGCAGCGTGGACTTCCCGCTGCCGTTCGGCCCCACCAGGGCGGTCGCGCGGCCGGGACGCAGGGCCAGCGAGGCACCGTGGACGACCGTCGTGCCGCCGTACCGCAGCACCAGGTCGTGCCCGCCGAGGGCGGCGGCCGGCGTGGCGGCGGCCGCGGGGCGCTCGGCGTGCCGGAAGGGGCTTCTGAACATGGGTGGGTCCGGACGGTCGCAGGGGCAGGGTCCGCGGCACCCTCCGTCCGGCCCTTCGCAGGCCGGGCAGCAGACTCCGCCCCGTACGGACAGCACCGTCCGGGGCGAGGAACAACTAAGGGTTACCTAACTCCGGGAAGGTTATATTCCGCCCGTCGTGTCGGCAATCAGGAGTTCTGGACACGCGATACGGGATTCCGGACATCTCCGGAAGCGCCGTCGCCCTCCTCGAAGAAGGCGCCCGGCGTGGTGCCCATGACGCGCCGGAAAGCGGCGATGAAGGAGCTGGGCTGCGCGTAGCCGAGCACCTCGGAGACGGTCGTCACGTCGAAACCCGCGGACAGGAGCGTCAGCGCCCGGTGTGCGCGCAGCACCTGGCGCCACTGCGCGAAGGACAGCCCGGTCGCATGACGGAACGCGCGGGTGACCGTGCGGTCGCTGATCCCCAGCGACCGGGCCCACTCCTCCAGGGAGCGGTCGTCGGCGGGATCGTCCAGCAGGGCCTCGGCGATCGCGTCGATCCGCGGGTCGCCGGGCAGTTGCAGGGCGAACTGGCGTTCCGACGGCCGGAGTACGTCGAACACCACCGACTCCGCCCGCGCCCTGGCCGCCGTGTCGAGGTCCGTACGGGACAGATGGGCCAGCAGCGATTCGAGCAACGGCGTCATCGCGATCGCCGTGGGCTCCGCGAAGGCGAACGCGGTGGGCGTGCGGTCGGGGGCGAAGAACGCGTCGTGGAACTCCGCGCCCGCCGTCGCGCGGCCCCCGTGCACCATCCCGGCCGGCATCCAGAGCCCGTACCCCTCGGACACGGTGAAGACGCGGTCCTCCACCCGGGACGTCAGCGTCCCGCCACGCACCCAGACGAGTTCGTGCCGGGGGTGCGCGTGCGGCGCCCACTCCGTGGGGACGCGGGGGACATGGAGTCCGGCGACGATGGCGAACGGGCCCGCCGCCCGCTCGGGGAGGGCCGCCGCCCGGCGCATCACGGTGCCCGCCTCGCGACGCCACATCCCGGGGGTCGCCTCACCACGGGACGATCGGACCATGCGGACAAAACTATCAGGGCCCTCACCGGCGCCCGGGGCCCCGGCCTGCGACGACATGGCGACGCGCCGGTGGTGAACCCCTCGGAGGGCATCGGGCCGCCCTCTCCTCGCCGTACGCCTCCCAGGAGCCGGTGACCCGCTCCCGGCAGCGCGGCCGACCGGGGCGCGAGGGGCACCGAATCCCATAGGTGACCAATGCGAAATTTCCACCCCAGAAGGGCAAACCTTCTCCGCATCGGTCCCGAATGCCTTGTAGAGAGTCCCCACGCGGCTCACCGCTCACATCGAGTCGCGTTCGGCACACCGAGCAGCCTGCCCGGGACCGGGTCATCACCCGGCCCGGCCCCCTGCCCGACGCACATGCGCCCACGGTCCGGCGCGCGCGTCATCGACGCGCCGGGCCACCGGAGGAATCGCGCGAGGGAGCCCCCATGACCGGCAATCAGGTCGCCACACTGTCCCCGAGCCCCGGGGGCGGCCAGGAGGTGCGGCAGGAACCGCCCGATGCGACGGCCGCATCGACCGAGGAGACACTCGCCCGGGTGCTGGCCGACGTCATGCACCTGGATCACGTACCGGCCGACAGCCGGTTCTTCGACGACCTGGGTGCCGACTCCTTGGTGATGGCCCATTTCTGCGCGCGGGTCAGGAAGCGCGCGGACCTGCCGTCGGTCTCGATGAAGGACGTCTACGCGCACCCCACCGTCGGCGCCCTGACGCGCGCACTGACGACGGACGCCCCCGCCGCACCCGTCGCCCCGTCGTCACCCCCCGCCCGGTCCCGGCCCGCGCCGGCACCGGCCGGGCCGACGGGCCGGGCCAGGTATGTCCTGTGCGGGACCTTGCAGTTGCTGACCTTCGTCGCCTACTCGTGCCTCATCGCGTTCGTGGGTGTCCGGGGCTACGAGTGGATATCCGCCGGCTCCGGCGTCCTCGACGTGTATCTCCGCTCCGTCGTCTTCGGCTCCGCGGTGTTCCTGGGGCTGTCCGCCCTGCCGATCGTGGTGAAGTGGGTCCTCGTCGGGCGCTGGAAGCCCCAGCGGATCCGTATCTGGAGTCCGGCGTACTTCCGGTTCTGGGTCGTCAAGACACTCGTACGCGCGGACCCGCTCGTCCTCTTCGTCGGGTCACCGGTCTACACGCTCTACCTCAGGGCGCTGGGCGCGCGCATCGGGTCAGGCGTCGCGATCTTCTCCCGCCATGTGCCTTCCTGCACCGACCTGTTGACCGTCGGCGACGCCACGGTCGTCCGCAAGGACTCCTTCTTCACCTGCTACCGCGCCCACGGCGACGTGATCGAGACGGGCCCCGTGACGCTCGGGAAGGACGCGCTGGTCGCCGAGGCCTCCGTCCTCGACATCGGTACGTCGCTCGGCGACGGCGCCCGGCTGGCCCACGCGTCCGCCCTGCACAGCGGGCAGACGGTACCCGCGGGCGAGCACTGGCACGGCTCACCGGCGGAACGTGCGGGGACGGAGTACCCGGTGGTGGAACCGGCGGCCTGCGGCCCGGTGCGCCGGTCGGTGCACAGCGTCACGCAGCTGCTGAGTGCACTGCTGGTGTATCTGCCGCTGGCCGTCGGCGGGATCGGCATCCTGCTGGCCGAGGCCCCGCAGCTCGGGGCGGTGCTCGAACCGGGATCCACGGTCCTCACGAGCTGGGAGTTCTACCGCGACGGCCTGATGGCCTCGTTCGTCATCGTCTTCGTGATCGTGCCGCTCGGCTTCCTCGTCCTCGCCACCGTCCCGCGGCTGCTCAGCCGCACCATCACGCCGGACCGGGTCTACCCCCTCTACGGCTTCCACTACGGCGTGCACCGCGCGATCACCCTGCTGACGAACCGTCGCTTCCTGACCCGTCTGTTCGGCGACAGCTCCGCAGTGGTCCCCTACCTCCGCATGCTGGGCTACGACCTCTCCCGGGTGGAGCAGACAGGGTCGAACTTCGGGACCGAGGTGAAGCACGAGACGCCGTTCCTGAGTTCGGTCGGGACAGGCACGATGGTCGCCGACGGACTGTCGATCAACAACGCCGAATTCTCCAGCACCTCCTTCCGGGTGTCCCGGACCGCCATCGGCCCGCAGAACTTCCTGGGCAACCGGATCGCCTACCCGTCCCGGGGCAGGACCGGCGCCGACTGCCTGCTGGCGACCAAGGTCATGGTCCCGGTGGACGGAGAGATCCGCGAGGGGGTCGGGCTCCTCGGCTCCCCGAGCTTCGAGATCCCCCGGTCGGTCCGGCGCGACAGCAGCTTCGACCTCATGAAGAGCGGCAAGGA
Source organism: Streptomyces sp. NPDC055962 (assembly GCF_042270185.1). Taxonomy (NCBI): domain Bacteria; kingdom Bacillati; phylum Actinomycetota; class Actinomycetes; order Kitasatosporales; family Streptomycetaceae; genus Streptomyces; species Streptomyces sp. NPDC055962. The sequence goes on along the minus strand of NZ_JBHJYN010000005.1, from coordinate 476,750 downwards.
GCTGGCGAGCGGTCTGGCGGGCAAGAACAGGCACAACGGCGCCACCATGGGGCTGTACCTGCTGGTCCGGTGGATCTTCGTCTTCGTGTGCACCCTGGTCGCGTCGGGATCCGCCGAGCTCTACACCTCGGTCGGCGCGGTGGCGATCGCCCTGGGCAACATCCTCGTCGTGCTCCTCGGCGCCGTGTACTTCATCCTCGTGGAACGCGCGGTCACCGCCCTCCACCCGCCGGGCCCCCTGTTCTGTTCGATCTACGACCCCCGGTTCTGGCAGCGCGAACGCTTCTGGAAGGTGCCCTCGGAGACCTATCTCCAGGCCTTCGACGGGACCCCGTTCAAGAGTCTGGTCTGGCGTCTGCTGGGCGTGCGGATCGGACGCAGGGTCTTCGACGACGGCTGCTCCCTGACGGAGCGCTCCATGGTCGCCATCGGGGACGGCGCCACGCTGAACACCGGAAGTGTCGTCCAGTGCCACTCGCAGGAGGACGGCGCCTTCAAGTCCGACCGCTCCACCATCGGGGCCGGCGTCACGCTCGGCGTCGGAGCCTTCGTCCACTACGGCGTCACGATCGGCGCCGGAGCGGAGCTCGCTCCGGACTCCTTCCTGATGAAGGGCGAGACAGTCCCGCCGCACGCGCTGTGGGGCGGCAATCCGGCCCGCCGGATCGACCGGGCGACGCCCGGGGCGAGGAGTTGACCCCATGGACACGCTCACACACACCTCCGCGGAGTACTGGCGCGACGTGCTAGCCGCCGGCGGAACCACCTCGGTGGGTCCGTGGACCCGTACCCCCGAACCCGGCACCGCCGTGGTCGAGACGGCCGTTCCCGAGGAGCTCGTCACGGAGCTGCACGACATGGCGTCCGCGATGGGGGTCTCCCCCACCGCGCCGGTCCTGGCCGCCCACGCCAAGGTGCTCTCCGCCCTGTCCGGTGACCTCGACGTCACCACGGGCTACGTCGCGGGCACGGGCGGCGGTCCGCTGCCGTGCCGGCTGACGACCCGTGCCCTGTCCTGGCGGGCACTGATCAGGCACGCGGACAGCATCGAGTCCGGACTGCTGGCCCACAAGGACTTTCCCGTCGACGTCCTCCGTGCGGAACTGGGACTGCCCCTCACCACGCCCGAGGCGGTGTTCGATCCGACGGGCGCGGGGGACGCGGCCGGGGACGCGGTGCTGCACGTGGCTCTCACGCGTCGCGGCGGCCGGTCCGTGCTCCGGACCCGGTACCGGACCGAGGTCATCGACGAGGAGTACGCGACCAGGATCTCCGGCTACCACCTCGCCGCGCTCAGGCTGATCGCCGACGATCCGGACGCGCTCCACGGGCCGCAGAGCCTGCTGTCGCCGGACGAACTCCGCCACCAGCTCGTCGGGCTCGCGGGGCCGAGCCGCGCACTGCCGGACCTGCGCTTCCACCAGCTCTTCGAACAGCGGGTGCGCGCACACCCGGACGCCGTCGCCGCCGTCCAGGACGACCGGCGGTGGACGTACCGCGAGCTCGACAACCGCGCCAACCGGCTGGCACACGCGCTGCTCGGCGCCGGCCTCGGCCGGGAGGACGTCGTCGCCGTGGTGTCCGGACGGAGCCTGGAATGGCTGGCCGCGGTCCTCGCCGTCCTCAAGTCCGGCGGCGCCTACCTCCCCGTCGAACCGCACTTCCCCGCCGAACGCGTCACGACCATGCTGGCCCGCGCCGGCTGCCGGCTGGTGCTCGCGGAATCCGGCACCCCCGCGGCGCTCGGCACCACCGCGGCGCTCGGCGGCGCCCCCGACGCCCTGCCGGACGTCCGGATCCTCGGCATCGAGGGGATCTGCGAGGAGAGCCGCGAGGACACCGATCCCGATGTGGCGGTGGCCCCCGGAGATCTGGCGTACGTCTTCTTCACCTCCGGTTCCACCGGCGAGCCCAAGGGCGCGATGGTGGAACACGCCGGCATGCTCAACCACCTCCTCGCGAAGATCGACGACCTCGGCATCCGCGAGGGCGACGTGGTCGCCCAGACCGCGCCCCAGTGCTTCGACATCTCCCTGTGGCAGCTCCTCGCCCCACTGATCACCGGTGGACACACCCTCCTGGTCGGCCAGGAGGCGATCATGGACGTACGGCGGTTCGTCGACACCCTGGCGGACGGCGAGGCCGGGGTGGTGCAGGTGGTTCCGTCCTACCTCGACGTGGTCCTCTCCTTCCTGGAACGGCACCCGCGCCCGCTGCCGCACCTGCACTGTGTCTCGGTCACGGGCGAGGCGCTGAAGAAGGGGCTCGTCGAGCGCTGGTTCGCCGTCAGGCCCGGAGTCCGGCTGGTGAACGCCTACGGACTGACCGAGACGTCCGACGACACCAACCACGCGGTCATGGACGAGGTGCCGGACACCGACGAGATCCCGCTCGGCCGTCCCGTCGGCAACGTACGCGTCTATCTCGTCGACGAGCACCTCTCCCCCGTGCCGCTGGGCTCCCCCGGTGCGATCGCCTTCTCGGGGGTCTGCGTCGGCCGCGGGTACATCAACGACCCCGAGCGGACACGGGCGGCGTTCCTGCCCGATCCGTACCGCGCGGGTGAGCGGCTCCACCTCGGTGGGGACTACGGCCGCTGGCTGCCCGACGGCCGGCTCGCGTTCCTCGGCCGCCGGGACGCCCAGGTCAAGATCCGGGGATTCCGGATCGAGATCGGTGAGGTCGAGAACGCCCTGCTGCGGCAGGACGGGGTGCGCGGCGGTGCGGTGGTGGTCGCCGAAGGTGCCGGACGCGACCGGCGACTGGTCGCCTTCTGCACCGGCGCACCCCCGCTGCGGGCCGACGTCCTGCGTGACGGGCTCTCCACCGCCCTTCCCCCCTACATGGTCCCCTCCGCCTTCCACTGGCGCGAAGCGCTTCCGCTGACCGCCAACGGAAAGATCGACCGCCGGGAACTGAGCCTGATAGCCGCCGGGTCGGACGGACCCGAGGAACGTGGGGGCGACGACTCGCCCCGCACCCCCACCGAGCGGCGTCTCGCTGCGGCCTGGGCCGAGGTGCTGGGGGTCCCCCAGCACCTCGTGGGCCGGCAGGACGACTTCTTCGCCCGTGGCGGCACCTCACTGTCGGCGGTCGGCGTCGCGGTCTCCCTGGACCGGGAGATCTCGCTCAAGGACCTCGTCCGGCACCCCGTACTCACCGATCTGGCGGCGCTGATCGACACACGTTCCGCCCGATGAACCCTCGCACCCCCAAGGAGACCCAGATGCCTTCCATCGACACCACCGCCCCTCCGCTCGACCTGGAGCAGGAACCCGGCAGGCCCGCGATGCTGCGGGTGCCGGCGATCCACGACCCGGCCGGTCGGGCCGCAGGGGCCTGGGGCGCCATCCGATCGGCACTGGCCGAGCACGGTGCCGTCCTGGTCCGCGGGCTCGGCCTGCGGGACGTGGCGGACGTCGGCACGGTCCTGCGGCAGCTGGCGGTCGAACCGGTGACGGAGAGGGAGGCCTTCGCCCCCAGGCGGACCCACTCCCCCGGCGTCCACTCCTCGTCCGCCTGGCCGCCGAACCAGCCGATGTGCATGCACCATGAGCTGAGCTACACGCTCGACTTCCCCGGCCTCCTGCTCTTCGCCTGCCTCTCCGCGCCCACCACGGGCGGGGCCACCGGCCTCGCCGACGCGGCGGCCGTCCTCGACGCACTGCCCCGGGGGCTGACCGAGAGGTTCGAGCGGGAGGGGTGGCTCCTCACCCGCAGCTACAACGGTGAGATCGGGGCCACGCTGACCGAGGCCTTCGGCACCGACGACCGCGACGCGGTGGAACGCTACTGCCGGGCCCACGCCATCGACTTCGCCTGGCAGACCGACGGGACGCTGCGTACCGCGCAGCGCCGCAGCGCCGTGGTGCGTCACCCGGCCGACGGACGGCGCTGCTGGTTCAACCAGATCGCCTTCCTGAACAGGTGGACGCTCGCCCCCGAGGTGGCCGAGTACCTGATCGACGAGTACGGGCCCGACGGCCTGCCGTTCAACACGTGGTACGGCGACGGCGAGCCCATCGAGGAGGAGGTCGTCCGCGTCCTCAACTCGGTCTACGAGCAGCACACCGTTCGCACGCCGTGGCAGTCGGGCGATCTGCTCCTCGTCGACAACATCCGCACCGCGCACAGCAGGGAGGCCTACGAGGGGCCGCGCGAGGTCGTGGTCGCCATGGCCTCGCCCACCCGGCTGGAGACCGGCCCGGTCACGGAGGAGGTGGGGCTGCGATGAACACCACCCGGACCACGGGTCCCGCACATGCCGTAGCCGGAGAGACCGTCGTGCCCCCGTTCGCGGTGGTTCCCGGCGGCCAGGTCCAGCAAGCCCTCGAAGGCCGCGAGAAGGAGATCGTGGAGGTGGTCGAGGCGGCATACAGGCTGCACGGGTCCGGCCGCACGGTGAACCCGCCCTCCTCGTTCCTCCGCTTCCCCGACCGCCCCGCCTCCCGGATGATCGCCCTGCCCGCCTCCCTGGGCGGCGAGTCACCGGTGGACGGAATGAAGTGGATCTCCAGCTTCCCGGGGAACGTGGCATCGGGTGTGCCGCGTGCCTCGGCCGTGCTGATCCTCAACGACCCCGCCACCGGCTATCCGTTCGCCTGCATGGAGAGCTCGATCATCAGCGCGACGAGGACGGCCGCCTCCGCGGCATCGGCCGCGGACCGGCTCAGCCGTGACCGGCCGCGTCCCACCCGTGTGGGGTTCTTCGGAACGGGCCTGATCGCCCGGTACATCCACACCTTCCTCGAAGGTTCCGGCTGGTCGTTCGACGACGTCGGGGTGTACGACCTGTCGGCCGACAGCGCGGCCGGATTCCGCGTGTACGTGGAGCAGTCCGGCAGCGCCGCCGCTGTCACCGTGCACCCGGGCCCCGAGGAACTCATCCGCACGAGCGACCTCGTGGTCTTCGCGACCGTGGCCGGACAGCCGCACGTCACCGATCCGGCGTGGTTCGACCACGACCCCGTGGTCCTGCACGTGTCACTGCGCGACCTCGCGCCGGAGATCCTTCTGGCCTCGACCAACATCGTGGACGACATCGACCACTGCCTCAGGGCCGCCACCTCACCCCATCTGACCGAACAGCTCACGGGAAACCGGGAGTTCGTGAACGGAACGCTGGACGACGTGATGGCCGGAAGCGTGACCGTGCCGGGCGACCGGCCCGCGGTCTTCTCACCCTTCGGCCTCGGGGTGCTCGATCTGGCGGTCGGTGGCTACGTCTACGACCGGATCGCCCGCGCCGGCGAACTCCGTGTCGTCGACGGCTTCTTCCACGAACTGAGCCGCTACGGATGACGGTTCCGCCGCGATGCGCCGCCCTGCCCGCACGACGACCCAGCACCATCCCGAGGAGGAGTTCACCGTGTCGGTCATAACCGTCCCCCAGGCCTTCAACGAGGAGGATCTCTATGTGGACGTCGAGGCCGTCTTCGGCCAGTCCCTGCTCCTCAAGTGCGAGGGATTCAACTTCGCCGGCTCGATCAAGCTGAAGGCGGCCGCCGAGATGGTGGCCTCGGCCGAACGCGACGGCACGCTCCGGGCCGACTCCGTCCTCGTCGAGTCCTCGTCCGGGAACCTGGGCGTCGCACTGAGCATGATCGCGGCCAGCAAGGGTTACCGCTTCATCTGTGTGACGGACTCACGCTGCAACCTGGCCACGCGGCTGATGATGGAGGCACTGGGCAGCGAGGTGCACCTGGTGGCCGCCGAGGAGTCCAACGGCGGCTTCCTCGCCGCGCGTCTGGCCCATGTCCGGCAGCTGTGCGCCTCCGACGACCGGTGCGTGTGGCTGAGCCAGTACTCCAACCCGGCCAACTGGAGGGCGCACTACCTCACGACGGCTCCGGGGATCGCCCGCTCCTTCCCGCAGCTGGACGTCCTGTTCATGGGTGCGGGGACCACAGGGACCCTGATGGGCTGCGCGCGGTGGTTCCGGGACTGGCCCCGCCCCGTCCGGATCGTCGCGGTGGACATCGCCGGCTCGGTGGCGTTCGGCGGAGCACCCGGCCGCCGGATGATCCCCGGGCTCGGTATGAGCATGCGTCCGCCGCTCCTGGACGAGTCGTACGTGGACGAGGTGGTGCGGGTCGAGGAGACCGACACGATCCGCGCCTGCCGCCGCCTGGCCAGGCGGGGCTTCCTGTTCGGCGGTTCCACCGGCACGGTGGTGAGCGGAGCGGTCAGCTGGCTGGCCCGGCACGGGACCCCGGGACTCACCGCGGTGGCGATCGCCCCCGACCTGGGCGAGCGCTACCTCGACACCGTGTACCAGGACAACTGGGTCGAGGACCTGTACGGCGCGGACGTCCTCGAACCCGCTGCCCGCGCCCCGGCCGCCAGTAAGGAACTGGCCGTGGCCAGCCCCTTCACCCCCCGCTCCGCACCGGAGGAACCGGGGGCGCCGGAGAACCGGTGAGCCGCCGTCCGCCACGGGGAGCGGTCCGGGCCGTCCGGGAGGGGCACGGCACCGTTCCACCAGGCGCACGGCGTCCTCCCGGGGACAGCGGGGTTGCGGTGCGTCACGCCGGCTGGTCGTCCAGCAGTCCGGCGACCGCGTCCGGGGCCTCGCGCATGGCGTCGTGGCCGGTCGGCAGGTCGTGGACGCGCCAGGCAGGATCGGCACCGAGCCGCGCGCGGAGCCGGGTGAAGGGCGTGGCGTCCTCCCATCCCGAGCAGTGGATGAAGTCGCGCCGGGGCACGCGATCGACGGCACCGGTCAGCCGGATCCTCTGTACGAGGGAGGCCAGCGGGTGAGGACGGCGCCGGGGCTCGCCGCCGTGGGGCGCCCGGAACGGCGGCCGCACGGCGTACCCCGTGTCCGCCGCGCCGTCGACGAACGCCTGCCGGTAGGCGTCGGTGGTCGAGGACCAGCACGACTCCCCGTCGCGCGGAACGTAGGCATCGAGATGGACCAGCCGGGAGACGCGGCCCGGCGTGCGGTCCGCGGCGGCGGAGATCACCATTCCGCCGTAGCTGTGGCCGACGAGCGTCGCGTCGGTGATCTCGAAGGCGTCCATGAGACGCACGACGTCATCGGCATGGGTGTCGAGGTCGGCGCGCGCCACGGTCGCGTCGTCGTCGTCCGGTCGCAGCCCCGTCAGGGTCAGGGAGTGGACGGTGTGTCCGGCGGCCTCCAGCAGCGGTGTCACGGCCTCGAACGCCCAGGAGCCGTGCCATGCGCCGGGGACGAGGATGAGCGTTGCCATCGCGGCTCTCCTTCTGTGATGACTGACGGACCGGACAACCTCAGCATCCCGACGGTGTGGCTCGCCACCCGTGAACTGACAGCTGATGCCCGTAGCCCGCCAAGAAGCCGGATCGTCCGTGACGTCGCTCGTGTGGCCGTCCGGCGGCCGGCACCTGTGGCCGTCCGGAAGCTCCAGCGCGTCGCAGTCCCACGCCCGCGGCCACCTCGTGCACGCCGCCACCGGCGTCCTCACCGTCCACACCGTCCGGGGCACCTCGATCGTCCCCGCCGACCGGGTCGCGTGGACCCCCGCGGGAACGCCCCACCGGCACACCGCACACGGCGACACCGACATGCGGATCGTGTTCCTCCCGCCGTCCCTCGCCAGGCGGATACCGGACCGTCCGGCGGTGTTCCTGGCCTCCGCTCTCGCCCGTGAGGTCCTGCTCGCCCTCACCGGGCCGCACCGCCACGACGGGACGGTGCCGGGCCACAGCCCGTCTGCGCGCATCCGCCTCCTCCGGGTCCTCATCGACGAACTCAGGGAGACCCGTGGGCAGCCCCTCTTCCTCCCGGAACCACAGGACGACCGGCTGCGGGCCGTTGCGCGGCTCCTGTCCGACGACCCTGCGGACGGCAGTCCGCTGACCGAGCGGCAGGAAGGCCGGCGCCGGAGCCCGCACGCTCAGCCGCCTGCTGCACGACGAGTTCGGCATGACCTTCTACGAATGGCGCACCCAACTGCGCGTCCACCACGCCCTCGTGCTCCTTGCGGACGGCCATGACGTCACGCGAACCGCGCACACCTGCGGGTGGGCCAATCCCAGCAGCCTCATCGCGGCCTTCACGAAGATCACCGGCAGCACCCCCGGCGCGTACCGGGCCGACCGCCGGAACACGGCGCCCGAGCGCTGATCCCGGGCGGAGCGGGACCAAGGCCCTGGAGCCGTTCCGCGCCGCCCGCGTCAGGGGACGGGCAGCACCGGCACGGCCACCTCGCCCGGGACGGCCAGGAAGGAATGCCGTCCGGTCGTCGAGGTGGCCGTGGAGTGGTTCCGGAGGTTCAGGCCAGCCCGAGCGTGCGCAGAACGCGGCGCTGACGCGGTGTCGGGTCGACGGGCCAGTAGAGGTAACAGACCCCGCCCGTCCCTCCCCTGACCGCGCCGCTCGCGTCGTAGCGCTTCGTGCGCAGCCAGATGTTCTCCCACTCGCGCCGCCGGTACACACGGCGCACCGCGTCGTTGGACGGTGAGGCGGGGTCGTTGGCGATGACGTCGCCGTCGGCCGTGAAGCCGATGACCGTCATCAGGTGGCCTGATGTCCCGTAACCCGCCCCGGTCAGCTCGTCCTTGACGAACGACTGGGACGTTATGGCCGGGATGCCCGCGTCGATCAGCTTCTCCAGGTCGGTCAGCGACCCGAGCCGCGTGACCACGGCGTTCATGTCCTTGTAGGTCGCGGCGTAGGCGGCGTTGAAGGGCCAGTTGCCGCACCCGTCGTACTGGTGGTCGAAGGTGTACCGCGCCGCATGGCAGACCTGAGGGTCGTCGATGCCCGGCTTGACCCAGGCGAGGTCCTCGGCGGTGGGCCTGCGCCCCCACGACTCGATGATCATCTGCGAGGAGGTCGGGCTGCACCAGGCCTCGCCGCCGTTGTCGTACTCCGGGTACTGCCCCACATGGACGTTCTGCGAGTAGCGGGGCACGGCCAGCTCCCGGGTGACGCCCGGTGTGGTGGCCGGCACCGTGAAGCGGTCCGGGACGTCCGAGGCCATGGCGCCGATCCGGTGGACCGTCGGGGTGAGGCGGGACCCCGGGGTGCGGTGGAGGGTGAGCCTCAGCCGGTACGACACCAGCCGCAGCCCGCTCGCCGCGTCGTCGAGGGAGAAGGTGTCGGTCCAGATGGTGCTTCTGCCGTCGGTCTGGTCGTCCACCGAGGTGCGGCGGATGTCCGTGTCACCGGAGGCCCAGCGGCCCATCACGTACCAGGGCGTGTCCGTCCCGTCCGAGTAGCTGCCGCGCAGCTCGATCTGGATCCAGGTGCCCTGCGGCGTGTGCGCGTTCCAGGAGGCGATCACCTCGGTGGCGGGTACGGCCGGGCGGTGGACCGGGGAGGTCCAGGTGGCGTACTCCCACGTGCTGGTGGTGCCGGTGTGCGGATCGGCGTAGTCGGTGGTCCCGGCGGGGGCGGAGATCACCAGCCCCGGCCGGCGCCCGGCGACGGCGCGGGTTCCGGCCGAGGAGCCGAAGCGCCAGTCGGTGTACGAGGTCCAGAAGCGGTTGTCCACGAGCGAGGCTGCCGCCGGGGCCGAAGGTGTACGGGTGGGGGCGGCGCTCGCCGGGCCGGCGGAGGCCACGGTGCCCGCCCCGGCCGCTGCCGCGAGCGCGGCGGTGAGCACGGTCCTGCGTGAAGTCGGTCTGGTCATGGGCGAGACCCCCGGTCGTTGAGCGGATTGGGGCTGCGGGTGCCGATCGGTGGGGCAACTATCGCGGGTCGGGAGGGCATCCTGCCAGTGATTCGGCCCGTGCCGCGTGAGCAATATTGGTCTGGTCCACTGGCGTGACCTGCGCGGGACCTTAGAAGCGGGGCAGGAGGGGCAGCGGAACCGCGCTCTCGTAGGGTGGAGCCATGAACGACCTGGCGGACCACGCACGCCGGCTGCGCACCCTGCCCCCGTCCTGCGGCCCGGTGCGGCTGGTCGCGGTCGACGGCCACGCGGGGTCCGGCAAGAGCACCTTCGCCGGCCGCCTGGCCGCCGCGCTCGACGGCGCCCCCGTGCTGCACCTCGACGACCTGGCCACGCACGAGGAGCTCTTCGACTGGACGGACCGCATCCGGGCGCAGGTCCTGGACCCGCTGTCCCGGGGAGAGCCCGCGCGGTACGCCCCGTACGACTGGACGGCCCGGCTCTTCGGCCCGCCGAGGACACTGGACCCCGCCCCCGTGACCCTCGTCGAAGGCGTCGGTGCCGGCCGGGCCGCGGTGCGGCCGTTCCTCGCGGGGCTGCTGTGGATGGAGGGTGACAGCGAGTCCTCGTGGGAACGCGGCAGGCGCCGCGACGGTCCCGGGCTCTCGGAGTTCTGGGACGGCTGGACCGTCGCGGAACGACGGCATTTCGCCGACGACCCCTCAGCTCCTTTCGCCGACGTGGTGGTACGGCAGACACCCACGGGATACGTGTGGCTGGAAGGGCCTCGTCCGACAGCGGGGGCGAGTCGGATCATCACGGACAGTGAAGCGTGAGGGTCCCCATACCGGCCAGTCGGAAAAAGCCCCGGAGGCGCCCCGACCCGGCTTGACCGACGGGCCGTACTGGTTCTACGTTCTCGATGTGCGGCTTTTCGGAGCCCCGGCAGACGCGAAGCCCCCGGTTGTTCCCCCGTGACCGGGGGCTTCGTCCTGCTCTCCCGCACCCCTCGGACCGGGCCCCACTCACCCTCGGTCACCACCGGCGATGCGCCGGTATCGCACTTAACCGCTCACTCCCTGTACAGGTACGATGCGTCTCTGGTGGGGTCAATTCCCGTCCCGGGCGCGGTGATTAGGTACGTCGCGCTGGGCATGCTGTGCGGGCGGGACATTCTGGGGGCACGGTTTGTGGGGGACCTGATGGACATCGGCACGCCGGGCACGCAGGCCCCGGCCGACCTTGCCTGGCTGCGCGGGGTGGACGCCTACACCATGGGCGCGTACCCGCAGGCCGAGGAGGAGTTCAGGACCGCGGTGCGCCTCGATCCCGGGATGGCGGACGGCTGGCTGGGCCTGCACGCGCTGCGGATCGACACCACCACGGCGCTGTTACGCATGTACCGCCACCGCGAGCGCTTCGGCGAGCAGCGCGGACGCCACCGCCGTACGCTCAACTCGTGGTACTGGCTGGGGTGGTGGGTGCAGCCGGTGCTGGAGAGCCCGCGCGACCTGCTTCTCGCGCACGCCTCGCACTGGCTCGACGGCCGTCATGTGCCGGAATTGGACCGGGCGTTGGCAGGTCTGCCGCCGGTCGACGCCGATCCCCAGGTGCGGTTCCTGCACGCCTGCCGCTCCTACCTGGTCAAGGACTGGGACCAGCTCGTGCGCACCACGGAGCAGCTCACCGACGATCCGCTGCTGGGCATCGAGGCGGGGCTCTTCGGCGGCATGGCGCGGGTACGCCTGGAGATGTACGGGCAGGCCGAGCCCCTGCTGTCCGCCGCCCTGATGCGATGTCGCAGCGAGCAGCCCCAGCGCAAGGAGCTCCGCTACTGGCTGGCGCGCGCCCACGAGGGCACCGGACGCAGCGCGGCGGCCCTGCCGCTGTACCGGGCGGTGCACCGGGTGGACCCGGCCTTCATGGACACCTCGGCCCGGCTCGCGGCGATCTCCGAGGGGGACGGCTACGACGAGGCCGCCGATCTCGCCGCGGTCTCGCTGGCCGGCTTCGGTTCGGACGGCACGGGGGCCGAAGCACAGGCCGACGGGGACGTGGCACTGGGCACCGATCTGGCGGACGGCCGCGACCCCTGGCTCGGCGGCGACCCGCAGGTCCTGCCCGGGGCCGTGCTGCCGTCGTCCGGTCCGGTCGGCGACGGTGCACGGGCGAAGCCGGGCGCCCCGCGGGCCGTCGTCTTCCCCGCGGGGCCGAGCGACCCGGAGATGCTCGCGCAGGCCCTGGCCGAGCTCGAACGGATGGTCGGGCTGGAACCGGTGAAGCGCCAGGTCAAGGCCCTGTCGGCACAGCTCAACATGGCGCGCCTGCGGGCGGAGCAGGGACTGCCGGTGCAGCCGCCGAAGCGCCACTTCGTCTTCTCCGGCCCGTCCGGGACGGGCAAGACGACCGTCGCCCGCATCCTCGGCAGGGTGTTCTACGCACTCGGGCTCCTGGGCGGCGACCATCTGGTGGAGGCCCAACGGTCCGATCTGGTCGGCGAGTTCCTCGGGCAGACAGCGGTGAAGGCCAACGAGCTGATCGATTCGGCGCTCGGCGGTGTGCTGTTCGTGGACGAGGCGTACAGCCTCTCCAACTCCGGTTACAGCAAGGGCGACGCGTACGGTGACGAGGCCCTGCAGGTGCTCCTCAAGCGGGCCGAGGACAACAGGGACCATCTGGTCGTCATCCTCGCCGGCTATCCGGAGGGCATGGACCGGCTGCTCTCCACCAACCCGGGGCTGTCCTCACGCTTCACCACGCGCGTCGACTTCCCCAGCTACCGTCCCCTCGAACTCACCGCGATCGGCGGGGTGCTGGCCGCCGAGAACGGCGACGTCTGGGACGAGGAGTCCCTCGACGAGCTGCGCAGCATCAGCGGGCACGTGGTCGGCCAGGGCTGGATCGACGAGCTGGGCAACGGCCGCTTCCTGCGCACCTTGTACGAGAAGAGCTGCGCCTACCGCGATCTGCGGCTGTCCGGCTACGCCGCAGTGCCGACCCGCGACGACCTGGCCACCCTGCGGCTGCCGGACCTGATGCAGGCGTACGGCGAGGTGCTGTCCGGGCGGGGCCCGATGGACCGCGGGACGCAGGAGCCCGGCGCGCTGTGAGACGGCCGCCGCCGGGCAGCCCCCTGTGGGGCTGCCCGGCGGCGGTGGCGACCGGCTCCGGGTGTCAGCCCAGAGGGGCCATGGCCTTCGGCACCTCCACCGTGCGGCGGGGCACCGACACGCGGTGGGCCGGGTCCCGGACCTCGCCCACGAGCATCTCCAGGACGTCCTCCATGGCGACCAGGCCGAGCACCCTGCCCGAGGCGTCTGCGACCTGGGCGAGGTGCGTGGCCGCGCGGCGCATGACCGTCAGCGCGTCGTCCAGAGGAAGCTCCGCCCGCACCGTCGCCATGGGGCGCCAGACCTGCTGGGGAACGGCCCGCTCGCCGTCCTCCAGCTCCAGGACGTCCTTGACGTGCAGATAGCCCATGAAGGCACCGCCGCCCTCCGCACAGACCGGGAAGCGTGAGAAGCCGGTCCGTACGGTCAGCTCCTCGACACGGCGGGGGGTGACGGAGGGGTCCACCGTCACCAGGGACGCCCTGTCCAGCAGCACGTCGGTGACGGGCCTGCTGCCCAGCTCCAGGGCGTCGCCGAGGCGCTCCTGCGCCTCCGGTTCCAGCAGGCCCGCCAGGCCCGCGTCCTCCACCAGCCGGTTGAGCTGCTCACTGGTGAAGACGGCCTCCACCTCGTCCTTCGGCTCGACCTTGAAGAGCCGCAGCACGAAAGCGGCACAGGCCCCGAGCGCCGAGGTGACCGGCCGGCAGAGCCGGGCGAAGCCGACCAGGCCGGGGCTGAGCCATAGCGCGGTCCTCTCCGGGGCGGCCATCGCCAGGTTCTTCGGGACCATCTCGCCGATGACGAGGTGGAGGAAGACCACGGAGACGAGAGCCACGGCGAAGCCGAGCGGGTGGACGAACCCCTCGGGCACATGGGCCGCGTGGAAGACCGGCTCCAGGAGGTGCGCGACGGTCGGTTCGGCGACGGCGCCGAGGGTGAGGGAGCAGATGGTGATGCCGAACTGTGCCGCCGCCATCATCTGCGGCAGGTTCTCCAGGCCGTACAGGACCTGCCTGGCGCGGCTCGACCCGCCCGCCGCGAGGGGTTCGACCTGGCTGCGCCGTACGGAGACGAGCGCGAACTCGGCGCCGACGAAGAAGCCGTTCGCCAGCACGAGGAGACCGGCGAGGGCCAGCTGTACGAGGCTCATCGCACGGCCTCCAGCAGCTCCTGGGTGAGGGGTTCCGCCGGGGAGGCCGGGAGGTCCGCCAGGCGGACGAAGCGGACCTGTTCGGCGCGGTAGTGGCCGACCTGGCGGACGGAGATCCGCCAGCCGGGCAGCTCGGCGCGGTCACCGGGTGCGGGAATGCGCCCGAGCAGGTCGGCGACCAGCCCGGCCACGGTCTCGTACGGGCCCTCGGGCACGTCGAGGCCTATACGGTGCAGGGTGAGCACCCGGGTACTGCCCTCCACGTCCCAGCCGGACCGTCCGTCGTCGGCGACGACGGGGGTCAGCTCGGGGCGGTCGGCGCCCTCCGCGTCGTGCTCGTCCCTGACCTCTCCGACGAGCTCCTCGATGATGTCCTCGAGGGTGACGACGCCGGCGGTGCCGCCGTACTCGTCGACCACCACGGCGATCGGCTGCTCGCTGCGCAGCCGCTGGAGCAGCTGTTCCACGGGCAGGGTCTCCGGCACCAGGAGCGGCGGTACGGCGATACGGCTCACCGGGGTGCGCCGCCGGTCCTCGGAGGGGACGCCCAGGGCGTTCTTCAGGTGGACCATGCCCACGACCTCGTCGATGCGGTCCCGGTAGACGGGAAAGCGCGACAGGCCGGTGGCGCGGGTCAGGTTGAGGACGTCGGCCGCCGTCGCCGACGCCTGCAGCGCGCTGACCTTCACCCGCGGGGTCATGACGTGCTGCGCGGTGAGACCGGCGAGGGACAGGGTCCGCACGAAGAGATCGGCGGTGTCCTGCTCCAGGGTCCCGGCCTCCGCGGAGTGCCGGGCCAGGGAGACCAGCTCACCTGGGGTCCTCGCGGAGGCGAGCTCGTCGGCCGGTTCGACACCCAGCAGCCGCACGAGCCGGTTGGCGACGGTGTTCAGGGCGGTGATCACCGGTCGCAGGAGGGTGGAGAAGCGGTGCTGGGGCCCGGCGACGAACCGTGCGACCTGGAGGGGCCGGGAGACCGCCCAGTTCTTCGGTACGAGCTCGCCGACCACCATCTGCACGGCGGAGGCGAGCAGCATGCCGGTCACGACGCTCACTCCGGGCACGGCCCCGTCGGGCAGCCCGGTGGCGGTGAGAGGTCCGGCGATCAGCTGGGCGAGCGCCGGTTCGGCGAGCATGCCCACGACCAGCGAGGTGATGGTGATGCCGAGCTGGGTGCCGGAGAGCTGGAAGGAGAGTTCGCGCAGGGCCGCGACGACGGTACGGGCCCGGCGGTCGCCGTCGGCGGCCGCACGTTCGGCGTCCGGCCGTTCCACCGTGACGAGCCCGAATTCGGCTGCCACGAAGAACCCGTTGGCGAGGATGAGGAGGAATGCCGCGAGGAGCAGCAACAGGGGGGTGGTCATGCCGCCGCCTCCGGGGAGAGGGCGGCGCAGGTACTACCGGACGATCCGTCCATTGCTGGAGGGAGTCACTCCTTGGGTCGCAGGAAGAGGCCCCGCGGGGCCCGGGGGCCTTCTGGTGCGGGGCGGGGCGCACCCGGTGCGCCGCCGGTCCCAGAATAATCGGGATCCGGCCGAACGGGGCAGGGGGCTCAGCCGTTCTCCGTGGCGTCGTTCACTCCGCTGCCGTGGAGGTCGGTGAGGGCGCGGAGCGCGCGGGCGTCCCGGATCGCCTGCTTCCTGGCGATTCCGGGCTGGATGCCGAGCGCGGGCAGGCTGGTGCCGTCGCTGAGGTCGAGGAAGACCCACGGGTCACCGGCCCGCAGATTGACGCGGAGGATCTCCGCCCACGCGAGCCGCCGGGTGCGGGTGATGTTGACGACCGTGATCCCCGTCTCGTCGGCGGTGATCCGGGGCCTGCTCAGCAGGGCGAGGACGCCGAAGAAGAGCAGGGCCACGAAGACGAAGCTGGCCCGCTCCCCCGGTCCGAGGTTCTCCAGGACCAGTGCGACCGCCGTGATGACGACGAACATCGCCGCCCCCACGGCCAGCAGGACCACTCGGGTGAGGGTGGGCCTGAAGGTGGCCGGGAGAGCGGGGAGTTCGGTCGGGCCGGGCTCGGGCATGGCGGCGGTGACGTCCTCGGGTGTGCTGTGGTCCTGCGGTCAGAGGCGGCAGGCGTGGATGGCCGTGGTGAGGATCGCGCGCGCACCCAGCTCGTACAGGTCGTCCATGATCCGCTGGGCCTCCTTGGAGGCGACCATGGAGCGTACGGCGACCCAGCCCTCGTGGTGCAGGGGGGAGATGGTCGGCGACTCCAGGCCCGGGGTGAGGGCGACCGCGCGCTCCAGGTGCTCGACGCGGCAGTCGTAGTCCATCATCACGTAGGTGCGGGCGACCAGGACGCCCTGGAGGCGGCGCAGGAACTGCTGCACCTTGGCGTCCTCGGCGTCGGCGCCCTTGCGGCGGATCACGACGGCTTCGGAGGTCATGATCGGCTCGCCGATGACCTCGAGCCCGGCGTTGCGCAGGCTGGTGCCCGTCTCGACGACGTCGGCGATGATCTGGGCGACACCGAGCTCGATGGCGGTCTCGACCGCGCCGTCGAGGTGGACGACGGACGCCTTCACGCCGGCCTCGGCGAGGTGGGCCGCGACGATGCCCTCGTACGACGTGGCGATGGTCATCCCGTCGAAGTCCTGCGGGCCGTCGGCCGTGCCGGGCTTCGTGGCGTAGCGGAAGGTCGAGCGCGCGAAACCGAGCTGGAGGATCTCCTCGGCGTCGGCACCCGAGTCCAGCAGCAGGTCGCGGCCGGTGATGCCGATGTCGAGGCGGCCCGAGCTGACGTAGATCGCGATGTCCCGCGGCCTCAGGTAGAAGAACTCCACCTCGTTCGTCGGGTCGACCAGGACGAGTTCCTTGGACTCCTTGCGCTGCTGGTAGCCGGCCTCATGGAGCATCGCCATCGCAGGCCCGGAGAGTGAACCCTTGTTGGGGACGGCGATGCGCAGCATGAAGTCGGGTTTCCTTTGTGCGGAGGGATGTGCGGGAACGTGCGGTGCGTGGCTCAGAGGTGGGCGTAGACGTCGTCGAGGGAGATCCCGCGGGCGACCATCATCACCTGGACGTGGTAGAGCAGCTGCGAGATCTCCTCGGCGGCGGCTTCCTTGCCCTCGTATTCGGCGGCCATCCAGACCTCGGCGGCCTCCTCGACGACCTTCTTGCCGATGGCATGCACGCCCTTGCCCACCAGCTCGGCGGTGCGGGAGGTGGAGGGGTCGCCGTCGGCGGCCTTGAGCTGGAGCTCGGCGAAGAGCTCTTCGAAGGTTTTGTTCGCCATGATGGTCCTTAGAATACGGGGTCCCGGACCGCTGCTCAGCGCCAGGGTTCGCTGACGGTGCGCAGTGTGGCCGCGGTGGCCACGGCCGCGGTGACCGCTTCGTGCCCCTTGTCCTCGTTGGAGCCCTCGAGTCCGGCGCGGTCCAGCGCCTGCTCCTCGTTGTCGCACGTGAGTACGCCGAAGCCCACGGGAACCCCGGTGTCGACCGTGACCTGGGTGAGGCCGTTGGTCACACCCTGGGACACGTATTCGAAGTGGGGGGTGCCGCCGCGGATGATCACTCCGAGGGCCACGATCGCGTCGTAGCCGCGGCCGGCGAGCACCTTGGCCACCACCGGGAGTTCGAAGCTGCCGGGGACCCTGAGCAGCGTCGGCTCGTCGATGCCGAGGTCGCGCAGGGCGCGCAGGGCCCCGTCGACGAGCCCGTCCATGACCTGCTCGTGCCACTGGGCCGCGATCACCGCCACCCGCAGGTCCCCGCAGTTGCGTACGGACAGTTCGGGTGCGCCCTTGCCGCTCATGTCTCTCCTGTGTGTGGTGTTCGGTGCTTACTGGTTGCCGCAGGCGGACGCCGTGGCGTCCAGCCAGGGCAGGTCGTGGCCCATCCGGTCGCGCTTGGTGCGCAGGTACCGGAGGTTGTGCTCGCCGGCCTGCACGGGCATGGGCTCGCGCCCGGTGACCTCGAGCCCGTGGCGTACGAGCGCGGCCGTCTTGTCGGGGTTGTTGGTCATCAGCCGCAGGGTGCGCACCCCGAGGTCGCTCAGGATCCGGGCGCCCGCAGCGTAGTCCCTGGCGTCGGCCGGGAGGCCGAGTTCGAGGTTGGCGTCGAGGGTGTCGGAGCCGCGCTCCTGGAGTTCGTACGCGCGCAGCTTGGACAGCAGTCCGATGCCGCGGCCCTCGTGGCCGCGCAGGTAGACGACGACCCCGCGGCCCTCGGCCGTGACACGCTCCATCGAGGCGTGCAGCTGCGGACCGCAGTCGCAGCGCTGCGACTGGAAGATGTCGCCGGTCAGGCATTCGGAGTGGACCCGGACGAGGACGTCCTGGCCGTCACCGATGTCGCCGTGGACGAGCGCCACGTGCTCGACGCCGTCGACGGTGGAGCGGTAGCCGTACGCGGTGAACGCGCCGAAGGTGGTGGGCAGCCGGACCTCGGCCTCGCGCCGCACCGTGGGCTCGGAGCTGCGGCGGTAGGCGATCAGGTCCTCGATGGAGATGATCGTGAGGCCGTGCTTGCGGGCGAACGGGACGAGTTCGGGCAGCCGCAGCATCACCCCGTCCTCGCCGGCGATCTCGACGATGGCGCCCGCGGGGCGCAGTCCGGCGAGCCTGGCCAGGTCGACGGCCGCCTCGGTGTGGCCGTTGCGGACGAGGACACCGCCGGTCCGGGCGCGGAGCGGGAAGACGTGGCCGGGGCGCACGAAGTCGCCGGGGCCCGCCGTGCCGCCCGCGAGCAGCCGGAGCGTGGCGGCCCGGTCGGCCGCGGAGATCCCGGTGGTCACGCCGTGCTCCGCGGAGGCGTCCACGGAGACCGTGAAGGCGGTCTGCATGGACTCGGTGTTGTGCGTGACCATCTGCGGGAGGTCGAGGCGTTCCAGCTCGTCGTTCTCCATGGGCGCGCAGATCAGGCCGCGGCACTCGCTCATCATGAAGGCGATGATCTCGGGGGTCGCCTTCTCGGCGGCGATGACGAGGTCGCCCTCGTTCTCCCGGTCCTCGTCGTCGACGACCACGACGGGCCGCCCGGCGGCGATGTCGCGGATCGCCTGCTCGACGGGGTCGAGCGAGAGGTCTTCGAGGGTCCGGTCGTGCAACCAGGTGGGCTGGGCAGTCATGCCGTGGCTCCTTCCAGAGCGGGTGTCCGCGTACGCAGCCACCAGTCGCGCATGCCCCACAGGACGAGGGCCCCGTAGACGACGTAGATGAGACCGGAGAAGGCGAGTCCGCTGTGGAAGTTGAGCGGTACGCCGACGAGGTCGACGAGCAGCCAGGCGAACCAGAACTCGACCATGCCGCGCGCCTGGGCGATCATCGCGACGAGGGTGCCGGCGAAGATGTAGGCGTCGGCCCAGGGGCTCCAGGAGAGCGACGGGAAGGCCGTGAACAGCCCGCCGACGGCGAGCGTGCCGAGGGCGGCGCCGCCCACCAGGTACCCGCGCTCGCGCCAGGTGGCGAAGCGCACGGCGAGGGTGCCGTCCTGCGCCTGCTGCCGGCCGCGGGTCCACTGCTGCCAGCCCCAGACGGCGACGGCGATGACGATCAGCTGCTTGCCGACGCTGCCCGCCTGCTGCACGGAGACGTTGGCGGCGACGAGGACCACGCCGGACAGGAGCTGGGCGGGCCAGGTCCACACCGAGCGGAGCCAGCCGAGGGCGAGGGCGATCAGGCCGATCGTGTTGCCGATCATGTCCGACCAGATGATGTGCTGCCCGAAGGCGGTGAACGCCTCCGAGTTCAGCCAGTCCAGGGCGTTCATGCGACCGGCTCCCCGGACGCCGGCACGGTGCCGTGGGCGAGCAGCCGTTCGACGTACTTGGCGAGGACGTCCACCTCGAGGTTGACCGGGTCGCCGGGCTCCTTGAGGCCGAGCGTGGTCAGCGCGAGGGTCGTGGGGATGAGGCTGATCGTGAAGAAGTCGGGCCCGGCGTCGACGACGGTCAGACTCACCCCGTCGACGGTGATCGAGCCCTTCTCCACGACGTAGCGGGTCAGGCCGGCGGGAAGGGAGACCGTGACGAGCTCCCAGTTCTCGGAGACCTTGCGCTCGACGATGTGACCGGTGCCGTCCACGTGACCCTGGACGATGTGACCGCCGAGGCGGCCGCCGAGCGCCATGGGGCGTTCCAGGTTGACGCGGGAGCCGGCCACGAGCGCGCCCAGGCTGGAGCGGTCCAGCGTCTCGGCCATGACGTCGGCGGTGAACTCGTCCTCCCCGAGGTCCACGACGGTGAGGCAGACGCCGTTGACGGCGATGGAGTCGCCGTGTTTGGCGCCCTCGGTCACCACGGGGCCGCGCAGTCGGAAGCGGGAGGCGTCGTCGAGCTTCTCGACGGCCGTGACCTCACCCAGTTCTTCGACGATTCCGGTGAACACTCAGTTTCCCTTCCGAGCAGGAACAGGGACGGCGGTGATGCGCAGATCGGGGCCGATGCGGACGGTCTCGGTCACATCGAGGCGCAACGCCTGGGAGATGGTGGAGATTCCGGCGTCGGCGAGGGCCGCGGGGCCCGCGCCGAGGAGGACCGGAGCGAGATAGCCGACGACGGTGTCGACCGCTCCCGCGGCGACGAAGGAGCCGGCCAGGACCGGCCCTCCTTCGAGGAGTACGGAGCGGATGCCGCGCTCGTGGAGGGCGGCGAGCAGCGCCTGGACGTCCAGGCCGGGACCGGTCGCGGCGCGCGGCAGGCGCAGGACCGCCTCCGCGGGGAGGTGGCCGGTATCGGCGTCGCCGGCCACCGCGACCAGGGTGGGCGCCGTCGCGTCGAGGACCCGGGATCCGGGCCGTACGGCGGTGGCGCCGGTGTCGACGACCACCCGCAGCGGCTGCGTGGCGCCCCCGATGCCGCGCGCGCCCAGCTGGGGGTCGTCGGCGCGGGCGGTGCCGGAGCCGACCACGACGGCGTCGGCCTCGGCGCGCAGCCGGTGGACGTCGGCGCGGGCCTCCGGGGAGGTGATCCAGCGGCTGGTGGCGTCGGCAGCGGCGATCCGGCCGTCGAGGGTGGCGGCGTACTTCCACAGGACGTACGGGCGGCCGAGGCGGACGGAGGTGAGCCACGCGGTGTTGCCGGCCTCCGCCTCGTCGGCGAGGAGGCCCTGCTCCACCTGGACACCGGCGGCACGGAGCGTGTCCGCACCGCCCGTGGCCTGCGGGTTCGGGTCGGCCACCGCGTACAGGACCCGGCTGACCCCGGCCTCGATGAGGGCCTGGGCGCAGGGACCGGTGCGTCCGGTGTGGTTGCAGGGTTCGAGGGTGACGAGGGCGGTGCCGCCCCGGGCACGTCCGCCGGCCTCGCGCAGGGCGTGGATCTCGGCGTGGGGCCCGCCGGCGCGCTGGTGGAAGCCCTCGCCGGCCTGTTCGCCGGCGGCGTCGAGAATGACGCAGCCGACGACGGGGTTGGGACTGGTGGCGCCGAGTCCGCGCGCCGCGAGCGCGATCGCACGCCGCATGGCGGTTCGTGTCGCTGCGGTTGCCACCGGGTCCTCCTGCCTCTTCGGGCACGGACTCCGGGGCCTGTCGATGACGACAGAGAGAGCGGAACGCAACAGGGGAACGCCGGGAACCGGAAGACGGATGTGACCGTCCCGGGACACCCCGGAACGCATCCGCCTACGGCGGCGTACCTGTGACGGCCCGCCGCGCACTGCCTCCCATCCGGACTTTCACCGTCGGTCCAGGAATCTCACCTGGTCAACCGGCCGCTGGATGCGGACGGGTCGCGGACTATAACCGCCGGTTCGGAATTACACCGACCCCGGAGTGCGCTGCTGCTGGTACAGGACTCATTGTGCCACGGCCGGGACCGGGCCGAACGGGTGATGTCTGTGGGACGCCTCACAAACCGAGGAGAGACCCCCCCCGG
This sequence comes from Streptomyces sp. NPDC055962, assembly GCF_042270185.1. Taxonomy (NCBI): domain Bacteria; kingdom Bacillati; phylum Actinomycetota; class Actinomycetes; order Kitasatosporales; family Streptomycetaceae; genus Streptomyces; species Streptomyces sp. NPDC055962. Next base: position 455,071 of record NZ_JBHJYN010000005.1, on the reverse strand, counting down.
ACAGCGCCTCTCCTGAATGGTCCATACCTATTGACTCAATGGTCTAGTCCTCTTAATCTCTGCGTCACCTCCGAGGAACGCCGTCCGGGTGTGCGCACACCCGGGCACCGCGCAACCAACCCCTTTTCGCCAGTTGTGTTCTGCCGACCTCCCCAGGAGGAACAACACATGCTGTCCCCCACCCGCGCGAGAGCCGCCCTGATGGCCGCCGGCGCCGCCGGCGCCCTGCTGCTGGGCTCTCTCACCGCGTCCCCGTCGGCCGCAGCCGACCAGGAGTCCTGCCGGCCCGACGGTCTCTACGAGACCCCGGGCGTCGCCGTGCCCTACTGCTCCGTCTACGACACCGAAGGCCGCGAGAAGATGGGCGCCGACCACCAGCGGCGCGTCATCGGGTACTTCACGAACTGGCGTACCGGCAAGGACGGAAAGCCCGCCTACCTCGCCTCGGACATCCCCTGGGACAAGGTCACCCACCTGAACTACGCCTTCGCGCACGTCGACGGCGCCAACAAGATCTCCGTGGGCACGGACGGCCCCGAGAACGCGTCCACCGGGATGACCTGGCCGGGCGTGGCGGGGGCGGAGATGGACCCCGCCCTCCCCTACAAGGGCCACTTCAACCTGCTCAACAAGTTCAAGAAGCAGCACCCTGCCGTGAAGACCCTGGTCTCCGTGGGCGGCTGGGCCGAGACCGGCGGCTACTTCGACGACAAGGGCGCCCGGGTGGACTCCGGCGGCTTCTACTCGATGACCACGAACGCCGACGGCTCGGTGAACCAGGCCGGCATCAACACCTTCGCGGACTCCACCGTCGCCTTCATCAAGAAGTACGGCTTCAACGGCGTCGACATCGACTACGAGTACCCGACGACGATGAAGGACGCGGGCAACCCGCTGGACCACACCCTGGCGAACGCCCGCCGCGCCGGTCTCGTCAAGAGCTACGCCGCCCTGATGAAGACCCTGCGCGAGAAGCTCGACCGCGCGTCGGCCGCCGACGGCACGCACTACCTGCTGACGGTCGCGGCTCCCTCCTCCGGCTACCTGCTGCGCGGGATGGAGACCTTCCAGGTCCAGAAGTACCTGGACTACGTCAACATCATGTCCTACGACCTGCACGGCGCCTGGAACGAGTACGTCGGCCCCAACGCCTCGCTCTTCGACGACGGCAAGGACGCCGAACTGGCGCAGGCCGGTGTCTACTCGACCTCCCAGTACGGGGGCGTCGGCTATCTCAACACGGACTGGGCGTACCACTACTTCCGCGGGTCCATGCCGGCCGGCCGGATCAACATCGGGCTGCCGTACTACACCCGCGGCTTCAAGAACGTGCAGGGCGGCACGAACGGCCTGTGGGGCAAGGCCGCGACGACGGACTGCCCGGCGGGCGCGGGTCTGACCAAGTGCGGTGACGGCGCGGTCGGCATCGACAACCTCTGGCACGACCTGGACACCAACGGCAAGGAGTCCCCGGCAGGCTCCAACCCGATGTGGCACGCGAAGAACCTGGAGAAGGGCGTGGTCGGCGACTACGTCACGCAGTTCGGAATCCCCGCGTCGACCAAGCTGACCGGCACCTACGTCCGCAACTACGACTCCACGCTCGTCGCCCCCTGGCTGTGGAACGCCCAGAAGAAGGTGTTCCTCTCCACCGAGGACGAGCAGTCGGTGGCCGCCAAGGCCGACTACGTCGTCGACAAGGGCATCGGCGGCACGATGATCTGGGAGCTCGCGGGCGACTACGCCTGGAACGCCGCCAAGGGCCAGTACGAGCCGGGGTCCACGCTGACCTCGTCGCTCTACGACACCTTCAAGTCGGCCTCGCCGTACGGCGCCAAGAGGTCCACCGTCGCCCTCCCCTCCCAGGCCCTCGACATCGACGTGTCGTTCGACCAGTTCCCGCTGGGTGACTCGAACTACCCGATCAGCCCGAAGCTGAAGATCACCAACAACACGACGGCGACCCTGCCGGGCGGCACGGAGTTCCAGTTCGACTACTCCACCTCCGCGCCCGCCAACGCCAAGGACCAGTCCGGCTTCGGCACGAAGATCGTGCGCAGCGACCACACCGCGGCGAACAACGTGGGCGGACTGAAGGGCGACTACAACCGCGTCTCGCTGAAGCTGCCCTCCTGGCAGACCCTGGCCCCGGGAGCCTCCGTACAGCTGGACTTCGTCTACTACCTCCCGACGTCGACCCCGTCCAACTGGACCGTGACCTTCGGCGGATCCACGTACGCCCTCGCCGGCGACCTGGCCCGCGGCACCACCGTGGTCCAGCCGGGGACGGGGAGCACACCGACCCCGACCCCCACCCCGACGCCTACCCCGACCTCGGGGCCGGGCGGCGGCAGCTGCTCCGCGACGGCGTGGAGCGCCACGGCGGAGTACGGGGGCGGCACGACGGTGAGCCACGCCTCGCACACCTGGAAGGCCCGGTGGTGGACCAAGGGCGAGACCCCCGGCACCACCGGTGAGTGGGGCGTCTGGCAGGACCTCGGGGCCTGCTGATCCGCTCCCGCACCACAACCGCCCCGCGGTGACCGGCAGGACGCCGGTCACCGCGGGGCTCGCACGTGCCGGGGCGGGCGCCCCGGCCGGACGGGGCGTCCCACCTGGACTTCGGCGCAGGACCGGCGCCCACCCTGCTGCGGCCACCGTCTCGGCGCCGCTCAGCCGACGCGCTTCCACTCCTGGCAACGGGTGGACGTGAAGACCTCGCCCTTGTCGACGGTGCCCCGGCCGCTTCCGTCCAGGTTGCCGTTGGCGATGATCGCGTCGAACTCGCCGCTGGCGTTGCTCGCCCGCTCCCAGTAGCACCCGAAGCCCCCATCGGATCCCGCGGTCTTGCAAGTCCCCGCCTTCATGTCCTCCCCCACCAGGTACTCGCCGTCCCCTTCGACCGTGGTCGGCGGACCCTTGGGCTTGGGCGGCGGAGCCGTGACGGTCGCAGCCTTCGTCACGGTGACCTTCGGCGCCGGCACCTCGACCTCCTTGGTGACGGTCTTGGTGACAGTCACCTTCGGGGCGGGGCCTGAGGAGTCCGTGGCCTGGGCCTGGTCGTCCGAGATGCCGATCCCGACGCCGAGGAACAGAGCGACGAGACCGACGGCTCCGTGGGTGAGCCACTTCCTTCCCTGCGACGGCTGCGCGGGCGGGTGCGTGAACCCGCCCGGGTACGGACCGTGTGGCGGCGGGGCGGGCCGCGTCGGGTACGCGCCGAAGGTGGAGGCGCTGACGGGACGGGGTGTGCCGGGCTGCTGCGGGTTGTCGGAAATTCAGCCTGCGGGCTCCTGATCGTCGCGATCGGGCGTCGGTGGTTGCGGCGATGCCATTCACTGCCCCCGGATGCGCCGTCCCGCCTCCTCACCCGGGTAGAGCACCGCGTCGGCGACACGGCCGCCGGAATCCTTCACGCCGCCACTGAAGTTGAGCCGGCCGGTGGCCCCGGCCTTCGCGGCCACGCCGTCCCAGTAGCGCGCCTCCCGCTCCCACTGGATGTCGGCGAGGAGCCGCTGCAGCGCGTCCGTGCTCAGCGCGTTCGCCGGGTCCGCCCAGGGCGTCGTGTGGTGGACGGCGATGCCGGCACGGCGGGTGCGGTGAGGGCGCTGCGCGAGACGAAGTGGGAGCTGTGCTCGGCAATGAGCCGGGCGAGCAGTAGTACGACGTGTCCCTCGACCTGAGTGGCGTCGGTACCGGCGGGCAGCTCGTCCTCCTGGATGGTCTCCGCGGAACGGGACAGCCCGTTACGCGGAGACCATCCAGGAGGACGAGGGCCCGCAGAGCGGAGAGCGTGATGACCTCGGGGTCGCTCTTGCCGACCTGGCGCTTGCTGGCGTTGACGAGCTTGGTGAACGGTACGAGCTTGCCGTCCAGGTCCACCTTGACGGCCTCGGCGACACGGTGCGCGAGGCGGGTGGCGAAGTCACGCTGGTCGCCGGATACGTCGACCGGCTCCCCGACGGCGCGGCCATGGACATCAAGTCGCTCGCCAAGAGCCTCCCGCTGTACGGCCAGATGGCCGTCTCCAGCGCGTTGAAGGCCCTCGGAGTGGCGGGGCATCTGCGGCGCGTACGCTGCCTGGCCGGCGAGGGGGACCAGGTCCGCTGGGTCTCCAGTGCCTACTGGTCCCGTACGGCCCGCGACAACGAGTGGTGGGGCGCGTTCCTGGCCGCCGAGTCCAGTCACTCCACCCCGGAGGCGACGCCCGTTCCCTCGGCGCCCGGGCACACAGCTTCACCTGTGCGGGCGACCGTCGCCCCCGCCACCACGCCCGACCCACGGCGCCGCCTGCCTCCACGCCCGTGCCGCCCGCCGTGCCCGCACAGCGCACCTCCGCGGCACCGGCGGCCGACGGCTCCCCGGCGTACCTCGCCCTGGTCCAACTCGGCCGCCTGGAAACGCGCCTGGCGCTCTCAGCGGCGGACTGTCGCGCCCCTGGAGCCGCTGGCCGCCGGCTGGTTCGCACGCGGGGTGGATGCCGACTACCTCACCCACGCTCTCACGGCGGGCCTCCCCGCCCAGGTCGGCTCACCCGTCGGCCTCGTACGCCGCCGCCTCACCGACAAGCTTCCGCCGCTCACGGCGAGCAGCCCGGCACCTGCCACGACCCGTCGCCCCGAAGCGCCGCGTCCTCGCCGAGTGCACCGAATGCGGGCGCCCCGGCTCGCCCGAGGCACTCCCCGACGACCTCTGACGTCCCTGCCGCACCACCCCGCAGGATGCGTCCGCCGCTCCACCCTCTGAACGCGACGTCCAGACGCTGGCCGGACAGCTCTGCGAGTTGACCCGCCTGGCTTGACCTTCTGCGATCAACTCGGGGCATTCGCGCCGAACCGTAGGGCATGGGGCCATAGAATCCGCCGTGAACGCCGACGACGTCTGGTCGTTGGGCGTCCCCGCAGGAGGAGATCGCATGCAGGGCCCTCTGGACTCGACGGAGATACCCGAGCCTGAAGAGGACGGCAAGGGCGATTACGCCGACTCACCCGGGACGGACGGTCCGGCACTGGGCCCGGGTCTCGATTCGTCACCCACGTCGACAGTCATCGCGGAGGTGCTCCCCGGTGTGGCAGTCGTCTGTGGCGAGGTCCCGACGGAGCTCAAGCCCGATCTGATCGACTTCGGCATCGTGCCGGCCGCCGACCGCAAGCAGATCTCCGCGGTCCTCGCCTCGCTCGGGAACGCGGCAACCGTGCTCACCCCCGAGCAGATCGCGCACTTCGTAGAGGAGGCACACCGACGTGCTTGACAACGTGCCGGAAAAGGCAGCCATGAGCATCGAATCCATCGAGTCCGTGACACCGGCCGTTCCCGGCGCGGCGGACGCCGTAGCCATTTGCGTCGTCCGCTGTGTTGAGGGGACGGCACGGCTGGGAATGGTGTTCCAGCACCCGGGTTCCTCAGCCTCTCCGGGCACGGCCACACCAGAGTGCTCGCTGACCGCTATTGAGTGGTACGGCAGGCAGGTCGAGCAACTGGACACCGTTCACTCCGGCAAGGTCACGCTCACGGGAACCGGAGCAGAGACGTTGGCCAAGCGCGACGTCCTGAATTCGGCACCGCAGCACTGAACGCCCCGTCGGCACGGGCGTCGAAGGCCTCTCCCTCCCGGAGGGCGGGGGGACCGTCCCGTCGGCGGGGTTGCAATCACCGCCCATACGGGACCGGGTGTGACCGGTCACAGCGCTACCCATTCGACCTTGCATGCTCATTCACAGGCTTGAAGAACAGCTGACACCGAACTCACATTCCGTGGTCAGCCAATTGCCGGTGCCGTATCCGCGATGACCGGGATACTCAACGTTCCGGCCAAGCTACGCGCAACGAGGCGCGCTCCACTTCCGGTGACCGGAAAAAGACGCCCCCTCACTCACTCCCGCGGCTTCGCTGGACTGGAGATCGCCGCACGGAGAGACTTGGCCCCACCACGCCGGGTCCACGCGCCAACACACGTCGGCCCTCAGTACACGCACACACGGGGGCAGGGTGCCGGAACAGCCGATCGCCGGACGGTACGAGCTCCTGGAGGAGCGTTCGCGAAGGTGTCGGACGGCGACATGGCTGCGCTCGGCATCGACGAGGGCTGCGGCTCCGGCCCGCCCGGACGATCTGTTCATCGCGGGCGACCCTCACCAGCGCATCTACGACACGAAGGTCTCTCTGAGGACGGTCGGCGTGAAGGGGACCGGCCGGTCCACGAAGATGCGCAAGAACTACCGCTCCAACCACGAGATCCTCAGCTGCTCCACCGCGCTTCTTGTCGGCCGCCCCTTCGAACAACTGGCGGATGACGCACGCAACGAAACCCTGCTCGGCTACCGTTCCGCCCTCCACGGCAGCGGACCCGAGACGTTCGGCGGGGGTTCGGAGGACGCCGAAATGGACGCCCTGGTCACGAGGGTGTGCGGATGGCTCGGAAGCGGCATCGCGCCGGGCGAAATCGGTGTCAGCGCCCGGTTCAACAAGACCTGCGACAGGGCGGTGGACCGCCTCAGGGTGGCTGGCGTCCCTGCCGTGCGACTCCGGGGCAACGCGCCGCCCGACCCGGGCACCGTGCAGATCGGCACGATGCACGCTTTCAAAGGGTTGGAGTTCCGGTGCGTCGCGGTCATCGGGGTGAGTGAGGGAGCCCTGCCGTTCCCGAAAGCGGTCACCGCGGCGGAGGTGGATCGGCTCCAGTACGACGCGGACCTCCTGGCGGAGCGCTGTCTGCTCTTCGTCGCGTGCACCCGGGCCCGGGACGGGCTGGACGTGTCGTGGTCGGGCGACCCGAGTGAGTTCCTGGTGGAAACGGGTGCCGTGAACCGCCAAGCCCTCTCTGATCGGGGCTGAGAAGCGGTCCCGGGCCCGAATCGGACGCGGCCCCCGACACTTGCTCCGGTCTCATCCGAGAAGCCGTCCTCAACCACGTACGGCAGGCCCTGCGCGACCGGCCGCGTCCGGTTGTGAGACCTTTCGCGTTGACCTGCCCCTCGAGCCTGATCACCGCCGCCCGGTGGGCGATCGCACCTCGGTCATCGGGCGGAACGCTCACGCCACCTGGCTGGATACGCCCCGGAGGCGCCTCACCCCCTCGGCGCGAACAGCTCTTCCTGCGCCGATTCCCGGGCGGCGAACAGCGCACCGCGCAGGACCGCCCCACCGCCCAGCGTCCCCGCCCTGACCTCCGTGCGCAGGGGTGACATCCGGGCCAGGCGCTCCTCCACCCGGGCGGCGAGCGCGTCGCCGCCGGCGCGGCCGACCTCGCCGGCCAGGACGAGGCAGCCGGGGTCGAGCACGGAGACGACGGCGGCGGCCCCGAGCGCCAGGCGGTCGGCGAGGGCAGCCAGGAATGCCTCACCCTCGGCGTCGTCGGCGCGCAGCGCGGCCCGGACGGCGAACGCGGCGGCCGGGTCCTGTTCATGGCCTCCGTCGGCCGTGGGCCCCCAGGAGCGGATGCCGTGCTCCTCGGCCAGCTCGCACACGGCGGCCGACCCCACCAGGGAGTGAAAACCGCCGTCGCAGTTGACCGCCGAGGGGACCCCCGGAGTGCCGGGCACGGGGAGGAAGCCGATCTCCCCCGCGCCTCCCGAGGCGCCGTGGCGGATCTTTCCGTCGAGCATGACGGCGGCGCCGATGCCGTGACCGAGCCAGAGCAGTACGAAGGTGTCACGGTCCTGGGCGGCCCCGATGCGGTGTTCGGCGACGGCGGCGAGATTGGTCTCGTTCTCGACGAGGACGGTGGCGGACAGCCGCTGCTGGAGCTCCCTGACCAGCCCCCCGTGCCAGGCGGGGAGCCCGGCGGTGTTCCTGAGCTCCCCGGTGACCGGGTCGACCAGTCCGGGGGCGCCGATGCCGACGCTGTGCAGAGGGGCCGTTCCGGCGGTCCGGGCGGTGCGCTCCAGCATCGCGACGGCCTTCTCGACGGCGGGCCGCGTATCCGTGTCGCTGCCGATCGGCAGGGTCGCCTCGGCGAGGGTGACCCCGAGCAGATCCGCGACGACCACGGCGACGCTGTCCGTCCGTACGTCGAGGGCGGCCAGGTGCGCGCGGTCGGCGACGATCCCGTACAGCCGGGCATTGGGGCCCCTGCGGTCCGCGCCGCTCTCCCCGACCACCCGGACCAGGCCGGCGTCCTGGAGGCGGTCGACCAGGTCGGCGACCGTGGGACGGGACAGACCGGTCAGGGTCTTCAGCTGAGTGGCCGTCAGCGGGCCGTCCTGCTGGAGCAGTCGCAGGGCGAGCCGGTCGTTGATGGCCCGGGCGGTGCTCGGGGATGCGGGCATGCCGGGATCCTTCCAGATCACTGACGGTCCGCCGCCATGGGGGTTATTTATCAGGCAGGGTTCCTGATAGTTTACGCCCCGCACCGCGCGACGTCCGCCGGGACACGGCGGATCAGGGCTTCCAGGGGAGGGCACGGCACATGACACAGGACTCAGCGGTCCCGGTCTTCGGCACGGAGCAGGTCAGGCGGGCGAGATATGCGGTCGCCGCGGTCTTCACCGTGCACGGGGCGGTGACCGGCAGCTTCGCGACCCGGGTCCCGTGGATCCAGGACCACGCCTCGGTGAGCGCGGGCCAGCTCGGCCTCGCCCTAGCCTTCCCCGCCATCGGCGCCTCCCTGGCCATGCCGCTGGCGGGACGCGTCAGCCACCGGTTCGGCGCCCGGACCGCGCTGCGGGGGCTGCTGGCGCTCTGGACCCTGGCCCTGATCCTCCCGGCCCTGGCCCCGAACCTGCTCACCCTCTGCGCCGCGCTGTTCGTGTACGGGGCGTCGGCGGGGATGTCGGACGTGGCGATGAACGCGCTCGGCGTCGAGGTGGAGAACCGTCTGGACCGGTCGATCATGTCCGGGCTGCACGGCATGTGGAGCGTGGGCGCCCTGATCGGTTCGGCGGCCGGCACGGTCGCGGCGCACATCGGGGCCGATGCCCGGCTGCACCACACCCTGGCCGCGCTGGTGCTGACGGCGCTCGGCCTGGCCGCCTGCCAGGGCGTCCTGGACCTGCGGAGCGAGCCCGACGAGGAGCCGCCGCCGCGCTTCACCCTGCCGCCGAAGTCCGCGCTGGTCATCGGAGCGGTGGGCTTCTGCGCGGTGTTCGCCGAAGGGGCCAGCATGGACTGGTCCGCGGTCTACCTCCGGGACATCATGGGCAGTTCGGCGGGGCTCGCGGCCGCGTCGACCACGGCTTTCGCCCTGATGATGGCCATCGCCCGGATCGCCGGCGACAAGGTCGTCGACCGTTTCGGCGCGGTGCGGACCGTACGCGTCGGCGGCGTCCTGGCCACCGCGGGCGGACTGCTCGTGGTCCTGGCCCCCGGCCCGGCCCTGGCGCTCTGCGGCTTCGGGATGCTCGGCCTCGGCGTGGCGGTCGTCGTACCGCTGGCCTTCGCGGCCGCCGGGCGCAGTGGCACGAACCCGAGCCGGGCCATCGCCGGCGTCGCCACCATCACCTACACCTCGGGGCTCATCGCCCCGTCCGCGATCGGCTCGCTGGCCGAGGCGACCTCGCTGCTCGCCTCCTTCGGCGTGGTGACGGTGCTGTCCTTCGGGCTGGTCCTGGGTGCCGGGGTGCTGCGGGCGGGCGACCGCACGGTCGCGGAGGGCGGCGTCGCGCAGCCGGCACCGACCAGGAGCCCGGCCGGCGGCTGACCGGGGGCCGCGAGAGGCGGGCGGGCGAGCAGACGGTCGGGCGGGCGGGCGGACAGCCGGACCGGACCGGAGCGGCCAGGCGGGCAGGCTGAGCGGGGACCGGACGGGCAGGGTCGGAACAACAGATTCCGCTCGCGGCGGGGCCGAGCGCGAGGCCCTCGCCCTCCGGCACTACCATGGCTCTGATCTTTTCCGCGGATGGACCCCCAGGGCGCACCGCACACACCAATCAGGGAGCGACCATGGGCCTCGGCGTGCGCTGGACCTTGCACGGCGACGGAAAGACCCCCGCACCGGGGGCCGTGGTGCGCCCCGACGAGCGGCTCAGCTGGCCCCGCACGTTCGGGCTCGGGGCCCAGCACGTGGTGGCCATGTTCGGCGCGTCCTTCGTGGCGCCCGTCCTGATGGGCCTCGACCCCAACCTCGCCATCATGATGTCCGGTGTCGCCACCGCCATCTTCCTCCTGGCGACCAAGGGCAGGGTCCCCAGCTACCTGGGGTGCTCGCTCTCCTTCGTGGGTGTGGCCGCCGTCATCCGTGCGAGCGGGGGCACCAGCGCCACGGTCACGGGCGCGGTCCTGGTCGTCGGCGCCGTGCTGTTCCTCGTGGGGCTCATGGTGCAGCGCTTCGGCGCGCGGATCATCCACGCCGCGATGCCTCCCGTGGTGACCGGTGCCGTCGTCATGCTGATCGGCTTCAACCTGGCGCCGGTCACCGCGTCGACGTACTGGCCCCAGGACCAGTGGACGGCCCTGCTGGTGATGCTCTTCACCGGGCTGGCCGTGGTCTGCCTGCGCGGGTTCCTCTCCCGCATCGCGATCTTCCTGGGCCTGGTCTTCGGATACGTGCTGTCCTGGGTGCTCGACCTGGTCTTCGGGAAGATCCACTCCCCGGCCGGCGGCGCCGAGGCGGTGGACCACTGGCGGCTGGACCTCTCGGCCGTGGCGGACGCGGACTGGATCGGCCTGCCGTCCTTCCACGCCCCGAGCTTCGAATGGTCGGCGATCCTGGTGGCGCTGCCGGTGGTCATCGCCCTGATCGCCGAGAACGCCGGACACGTCAAGGCCGTCGGCGAGATGACCGGAGACTCGCTCGACGACAAGCTGGGCACCGCCATCGCCGCCGACGGCGCGGCGTCGATGCTCTCCACAGCCGTGGGCGGACCGCCGAACACCACGTACTCCGAGAACATCGGGGTGATGGCGGCGACCCGGGTCTACTCCACCGCCGCGTACTGGGCCGCCGCGTTCTTCGCGCTGCTCTTCGGCCTCTGCCCCAAGTTCGGCGCGGTCGTCGCCGCCATCCCCGGCGGGGTGCTGGGCGGGATCACCGTCATCCTCTACGGCATGATCGGCCTGCTGGGCGCCCAGATCTGGCTCAACGCCGAGGTCGACCTGCGCAACCCGCTCAACCTCGTGCCGGCCGCCGCGGGCATCATCATCGGCGTCGGCGGGGTCAGCCTGAAGATCACCGACAACTTCCAGCTGAGCGGCATCGCCCTCGGCACCCTCGTCGTGATCACCGGCTACCACGCGCTGCGGGCCTTCGCCCCCGCCCACCTGAAGACCCAGGAACCCCTGCTGGACTCGGGCACGTCCCAGTACGACGAGAAGCCGCCGGCCGACGCCTCCTGACCGGAGGCTCCCCCTGCACGGGTCCCGGACCGTAGCGCGGCCGGCCTTCGTGGGACCGGTCGCCTCCGGCCGGTCCCGGGTCAGCCTCGCTGGAAGAACTCCACCTCCGCCAGAGCCAGTTGACGTCCCGGTGTCAGTTCCACGGGCTCGCGCAGGACCAGGCGTACCGTCTTCACGTCGCTGAGGGCGGTGTGGATCGTCTGCGGGCCCGGCTTGTCGCCGAGGGCCAGTTCCTTGTGCTGCTGCCCGCCGTCCTGCGTCGTCACCTCCAGGTCGATCCGGAGTGCGCGTGCCTCGCTGGTGTAGTCCTCCGGATCCTTGGAGGGGCCGTTGGTGATGATCAGGTCGACCAGGCGGAACGGCTCGCGGAAGGTGTACGTCACGGAGTCGCCCTCCGCGGGTGCGCCCCAGTAGCTGTTGCTCAGCCCGTCCGTGGTGTTCTTCGCCGGATGCCGGGGCGATGCGGCGCTCGCCTCGATGCTCACCGGGGTGATGGGCCTGGCCTTGCCCAGCTTGTCCCGGGTGTCCTCGAACAGGGCGCGTCCGGCGGGGAGCAGCAGGAGAGCGCCCGCGCACAGCGCCAGCACCACGGCCAGGATCACCAGGAACCGCACCGCCCTGCCCGAACCTGCCCGCACCCGGCGGTGGAACGGCCACACCCTCCGCCACCATGGCAGCGGCTCGGGCTTCGCGGCGGGGTCGAGCGCGGCCGCGCACCGTCGGCAGAACCGTCGGCCGGGCGGGTTGGGGGTTCCACAGGAGGGGCAGGGCGCGCCCGCCACCTCATCGGGAGCCTCCACCGGGCGTACGACCGGACGGCGCGCCACCGGCTTCGCGGGGCGGACAGGCTGGATGGGGGCGGGAGCCGACGGGCCGGAGGCAGGGGTGACCGGGGGCCGGGGGCCCGGCGCGTTCCCAGGGGCCGGGGCAGGTGGAGCAGTCGGAACGGGGTGGGGGGCGGGGCTCGGCGTCCCGCCCTGGCCGGAAACGGTCCCGGAGCCCTCGCTGTCGTCGCCGCGTGAACCCGCGACGGGTGCCGTGTCCGTCCGGTGCACCTCGCCACGGCCGCGTCCCGTCAGCCGGCTGCGCAGCGACGAGCCACGGACGCGCTCGGCGGACCCCGGTTCCCCGGCCGGGGGCGGCGCCGAAGGGGTGGCCGGGGGCGATGCCGGTTCCCCTGCCGGGGGCGGCACCGAGGGGGTGGCCGGTCGGGCGGTGTCGGGCGGGGTGACGTGTGGTGCGGCCGGGGGTTCTGCGGGCGCTCCGGGGGTCTGCGGCTCCGAAGCTGCGGGGCCGGGTGCGCCCGTGCCCGACGGCCGCCCCGAGGACGTCCCGGAGGCCGGGGGCTCCGTCGGCGTGCTCGGCGAGGGCTCAGCGGGTGTACCGGGTGCTGGGGGTTCCGACGACGTACCCGAGGGCGCCGAACGGTCCGACCATCCCAGGTACGCCCCGCAGTTGCCGCAGAAGTCGTCCGTGGAGCCGTTGGACGCCCCGCACGCGGGACAGGCACGCATGACGTCACCTCCCTTCGTCGGTGGGCGGGCCGGGCAGGACTTCCACCCGGCAGACGGTGTGCACAGGGCACATGGCCCTGACGACGTCATGGACCCTGGCCGGGTCGGCCCCGTCCCCGTGGGCCGGCCACACCCGCACCAGGACCTCGGCCGGGGGCTCCGGCGGCAGATCGGCTCCGGGGGTGCTCGACCACACGGCGCCGCCGTCCCCGACGACCTCGGCGTGCACGCCGAGCGCGAGCCGCAGCGCCTCGACCAGGCCGCGCCGGGTGCCGCTCCAGCGGTGCAGCTCCATCGCGCGGGCGACCGTCTCGCGGCGCCGTTCCACCGGCCACGCCGGGTCGTCGGCGGCGCCCACCCAGGACGCCAGCCAGGCCAGGAAGTCGGCCGGTGCCACCCGGGGGTCGAGGTAGGCGGGCAGGTTGTCGAGGCTCGCGAACACCGGGGCGAGGACGGTGTCCAGTCCCGCGGTGAAGCGCTGGGCGAAGTCGTCGTCGGCGTACAGCGCCGGCAGTTGCCCGCCGATCGGGTACCGGCTCGGCAGACCGGGGACGGCGGCGCGGCTCATCCCCGTCCCTCCGGCTCCAGGGCCGTGACGACCACCTGGTGCTGGTAGGAGAAGACCAGCGCGCCCGCAGCCACGTCGACGCGGTCCGTCGGCGCGCCGCGCCGCCCGGTGACCGGGTCGGCGGGAAACAGCAGGATCTCCTCGATGAGGGCGTTGCCGGCGGCGCGTTGGAGAACGCCGAAGACGTCGCCGTACTGGGCCGGTCGGCCGAAGGGCCATCCGGTGCCGTCCGGGCCGCCGACCAGGGGGTTGAGGTGGCGGAAGAGGGCGGCCAGGGCCGCCTCGCGCACGCGGTCGGTGTCGGCGGGGGCCGCCGCCAGCCGGGCGACCACGGTGACGCCCTGGTAGACCGGCGGCTCGACCACCAGGCGGGTGCCGATGAGACGCCGTTCGTCGAGGCTCGCGGTGATGGTCCGCAGGACCTGGTCGGAGGGGATGAGCTGTTCGAAGCGGAGACGGTCGTCCCCCTCGTCTGCCACCGCGTCCGGGACGACCAGCACCCGTACGGCGCCCGCTCCTTCGGCGGCGGGCAGGCAGCGGACCCGGCGTACCGAGGGCGCGGCCTGGCCCGCGATGATCTCGTAGTCCCTGGCGGTGACGGCCCGTTCCTGCATGCGCAGCGCGTCCGGTGCCCGCAGCCGGGCGTTGGCGAGGGTCTCGCCGGCGACGCCGCCGCCGGCCGACTCCCGGTTGACGACCCGTGCGACGTAGGGGACGGAGCTGCGCAGTACGGAGATCGCGCCGCGGGCCACGTTGCCCGCGGGGCCGCCGCCGGTGCGGTAGCGGGCCACCCGGATCCGGGCGCCCTTGGGCGGCACGGCGCCGCACTGCCGCAGGGTGCCGTCCGGTTCGCGCAGCACCGGCGGGAAGGTGAACTCGCCGGTGGTGGCGTCGACCTGGACATGCCGGTCGGCCGGGCCCGAGCGGCCGAAGTGCTCGACCACGTCCCAGCGCTGCCAGCCTTCGGCCGAGGACGCTTCCACCACCGGGGGCTCACGGTCGAGGAGGACCGGCGGGCGGCCGAGCCGGAACCTCTGCCCGGCTACGCCCTCCGAAGTGCCGAGCGGTACGTCGGTCTCGGTCTCGGCGTGCTCGACGGTCATGGTGCCGCCCACGGTGAACACGGACGCCTCGCGCACCGTCGGCGACTCCGAGTAGAACGGCTGGCCCGGCTCCGCCTCGGTGACCCGGCAGCGCAGCCAGCCGGCACGAGTCCCGCCGATCACCGACGCGGTGTGCCCGGCCGGTACGTACACGATGACCTCGCCGGGCCGGTTCAGGCCTCCGGTGGAGTCCTCGCCGGTCTCGCACACCTGCCAGCCGCCTCCGTCCCACGCCTCCCACACAAGCGGCGGCTGGCGGGGGTCCACGCCTATGCCCTCCACGCGGCTGTCCAGGTTCACCGCGACCACGCAGCGCGGCACCGCCGTCGGCAGGCCGAACAGCAGCGCGTCACCGGGCTGGGGTGCCGCCTGGAAGGCGGGGATGTCGCGGCCTTCGGTGAGCTCACCGGTCCGGTCGGTCTGCTCACCGGCGCGGGACGCGGTCACCAGGCGGATCAACTCGCTGGGCACGATGCACAGTTCGTCCGTGGTGGTGAACACCACGGCTTCTTCGGCCTCGCCGCCCGCAGTGGCCACCTCGGTGCGCGGGGTCAGTGTCACGGTGTCGGGCTGCGGCGCCGACAGCCAGAAGTCGACCTCGGCCACGGCCGCGGCCGGCGGGAACAGGCGGATGCCGAGCAGGTCCAGGAAGGCGGTGTAGTTCTTGTCGGGAACCCGGTTCAGCCGGTACAGCAGCTGGTCCACGAGGTAGGCGAACGTCTCGATCAGGGTGACGCCCGGGTCGGAGACGTTGTGGTCGGTCCACTCCGGGGCACGCTGCTGCACGTACCGCTTCGCCTCGTCGACGAGCTGCTGGAACCGCCGGTCGTCCAGGTTGGGGGAGGGCAGGGCCATCAGGCGGCGCCCCATTCCTCGGCCCCCTCCTCGGAGGGGATCGTGTAGAAGGGAAAGACCAGGTTGCGCCGGTCGTTGGTGGAACGCAGGGTGTAGTGCACGTCGATGTAGAGGGTGCCGTCCTCGATGGCGTCGAAGGCGACCACCACGTCGTCCACCGTGATGCGCGGTTCCCACCGCTCCAGGGCCTCGCGCACCCGCTGGGCGATCCGTCCGGCGGTGGCACCGTCGCCGGGCGCGAAGACGTAGTCGTGGATGCCGCAGCCGAACTCGGGGCGCATGGGCCGCTCGCCGGGCGCGGTGCCGAGGACCAGGCGGATCGCCTCCTCGATCTCGCGCTCACGCTCGACCATGCCGATCCCGCCTGTCGGCCCGACCCGCAGCGGGAACGCCCAGCCTCGGCCGATGAACCGGTCGCTCATCACACGCCCCCGATCAGGACGTTCAGGGCACCACCGGAGATCATCGCGCCGCACGTGGTCCTGTCGCGCATCTTCGCGGCCGGCAGCCCGCCGATGAGGACCTGGCCCCGGGCGGGCGCGGCGGGGTCGGGCATGACCACGTTGCCCGGTCCCAGGGCAAGGTGCGGGGGTACCACGCAGGCGTGCACGCTGCCCGGGGGGCCGGGGAGGCCCGTGGTCACGGCCGCAGGACGGCCGCCGATCAGCACGCGCAGCACCACCTGGGCGGCGGGGCCGGCCGGCAGGGCGATCACGCCGCCGTGGTTGGTGGGATCACCGGTACGGGCTGCGGCAGGCATGCGGACTCCTCGGGGGTGGTGGGACCGTCGGGGGACGGAGGTCAGTTGATCCGGATGAGCTTGGCCTTGAGGACGCCCAGCAGACCGCCGTCGACGGTGACGTTCGACGCGCCGTTGACGCTCACCGTGCGGCCGCCGATCTTCACCCCGACCCGGCCCTGGATGTCCACGTTCCGCCCCGACACGCTGACGTCGCCGCGCCCCGCGTCCAGGGTGATGCCCTTCTTGTCGAGCAGGACGGAGCTGAGGGGCCGTTGGCGGCCCTTCCCCGCGTAGACGGTCAGCTCGATCCGGTCACGCCGGTTGTCCAGGAACACTTCGAGGCGCTCGTCGGCGCTCGTCAGCCGCACCCCTGAGCGACCGGGCGCCCGCGCGTCCAGCAGCTCCACCCGGTGCCCCGAACGGGATACGAGGGAGCGCCGGTTGACCCTCCCCGTGGTCCTGTCGACCAGCGGGACGTCGTGCGGTGAGGGCTTGTCCACGCCGTTGTAGAGCCCTCCGATGACGTACGGACTGTCCAGGAGACCCTGTTCGAAGCCGACCAGGACCTCGTCGTTGACCTCCGGGCTGAACACACCGCCACCGCCCTTGCCGCCCCACTGCACGGTGCGCACCCAGTCGGTGACGTAGGTGTCGTCCAGCCAGGGGAACTTCAGCCGCACGCCGCCGGACTCGGCGCCGCCGGGTTCGCGTACGTCGGTCACCACCCCGATGGCCAGGCCGGGCATACGGGGTCCGCGGCCGGGCGCGTTCGCGCCGGTCACCAGGCCCGT
Organism: Streptomyces sp. NPDC055962; assembly: GCF_042270185.1. NCBI lineage: Bacteria > Bacillati > Actinomycetota > Actinomycetes > Kitasatosporales > Streptomycetaceae > Streptomyces > Streptomyces sp. NPDC055962. Next base: position 438,227 of record NZ_JBHJYN010000005.1, on the reverse strand, counting down.
CAGGGAGCGGTCCGGGCTGGCGCTGACCCACACCGTCGTCCGGTATCCGCCGTGCGGTTCCAGGACGTGCTGCACCGCCGTCGCCGTGTACTTCCCGGAGAACGCCTGCCCGACGTTGCCGAGTGCCACCGGTTTGCCCGCCCGCAGCTTGGGGTTGCCCTCGACGAGCGCCTCCAGCTCGGCGAACCCCGCGCTGACCTCGGCGGCCGTGGCGTCCGCGACCGCCTTCGTCTCGGCATGGGTGCGGTACGGAGTGTCCGTGACGGTCAGTTTCGACGACGTGCCGAACCGGGCGGCGAACGCCGGGCTCAGTCCCGGCACCACCGTGTCGCTGTCCACCGACGCCTTGCGGGCCACCAGCGGCTGCTTGTTGGCGACGTCCCACCCGCGCACCTCCACCTGCTGGGCGCCGTCCGCGGCCGACAGGGAGGCCCGCAGCGCCAGCAGGTTGCGCCCGTACTCCAGCACCATCGGGGTGCGGGTCGCCGGGGTCGACGGAGCGGGCGCGCCGGACGCCTTCCGCGGCTTGGTGAACTGCAGCATCCCCTTGTCGTCGACCCGCACCTGCGCGCCGCTCTCGCCCGCGAGGAACTGCAGGAAGTCCCAGTCGGACACGTTGGCCTGCGACAGCTGCTGGTAGGTGACCGGCTCGGCCTCGACCGTTCCGCAGGCCAGCCCGGCCCCGGCGGCCACCTTGCGGACGATCGCCGCCGCCGTCATGTTCCGGTACGCCACGACCTTGCGGCCCCGCTGAAGGCGGTGCGCCCGGGAGTAGGCGCGCACCACCGTGAACGAACCCGTGCGGTCCCGGTCCAGCTCCAGGGCGGTCACCTCGCCGCTGAACAGCCGCGCGCGTGCCTGCCCGGAGACGGTCACCACCGACACCTTCAGCGGGGTCCCGATGGTGATGCCGGTCTTCTGGAGGAACTCGTGGTCGGGGTCGCGGAAGGTGAGGACGGCCGAGTCCGGCAGGCCCACGTTCTCGTCGACCACGCAGTTCACCAGCTGGGCGGCCCAGATCCGCGGGAGTTCGGCGGGTGTCTCGATGACCGGGTCGGCCGCGAACGACCGGCCGCCCGGCGCCTCGGGTGTGCTCACTGGTCCTCCTCGGCGCCCGCGTCGCGCAGCCCCGGCAGCACCAGTTCGGTGCCCGGTGCGAGAGCCATCGGGTCGTCCATGTCGTTGGCCTCCGCGATGACCCGCCAGGCCGTCGCGTCGCCGTACTCCCGCCAGGCCAGCAGGGCCAGGCTGTCGCCCGCCACCACGGTGTGCGTGCTGCGGGCGGTGCGCGACCCGGACGTCGGGTTCTGGCCCGCCGGGTCGACACTCGCCTCCTCGATGGACAGTGCGCAGGTGGCCCGCAGCGGTCTGCCGTCCACGTCGAACAGCGTGTAGCTCACGGACAGGCTCGACAGCACCCCGTCGAACGACGTCGTGCGCGCCGTACCCCACTCGAACCGCACCCACGGGCTGGCCGGCTTCTTGCGGCCCAGGCTGGCCGGGGTCGGCACGCACCCCTTCATCAGCTTCTCCACCGCCAGCTCCACGGAGTCGTCGTGGGTGGCGGTGGCGTCCAGGAACACCTCCAGGCTGAGCGTGCGCGGGCCGCTGCCCACGAACTCCGGCAGCGACGACTGACCCGCCATCCGGGACGGGGTGCGCCGCCACTCGGTGCTCTTGCCCAGCTCCAGGGTGGAGGGGTTGAACTGGAGGTTCAGCCGGGCGATGGTCCCGCCGGGCTTGGCGCCGACGGCCGTGGGGGGCTCCTTCAGCGTCAGCTGGGCCCTGGCCCGGCTGGAACGTGCGGGGGACACGGCAGGACCTCCTTTCCTGTGGCGGCTGCGGGGTGTGCAGGTCGGGGACGGTGTGTGAGGGACCGGGTCAGGACGGGCGCAGGCCCTGGTGGGCGATCTCCAGGGTCTCCACCGCCGCCTGGGAGGTGGCGGGGTCGAAGGACGGGCCCTGCCAGCGCACCGGGACGATCCCGGACACCTGCCAGCTGATGATCGGCGTCAGGTCCGGTTGCAGCGCCACGATCTCGCCGTCCTTGGGCTCCACCCGCTTCAGCGTCTCGTCGAGCCAGCGGGCGATCTTCGCCGTGTCGGCGGTGACGGGCCGGGTGAGCGTGATGTTGGTCCAGCTCACGCGACCTGGCAGCTGCCAGGCGAAGCCGTTGTTCCCGCCCTCGGCGTACGTCTCCATCTCGACCTCGGCCCCCATGCCGGAGCACGTGTGGAAGGCGCCCAGGTCGTTGCCGCCGATCGCGAGCCGGAAGAACACGCTCGTCGCGAAGATGCTGTCGGTCATCGGTCCGTCACTCGCCCGTCCATCGTTCGTCGTACGGTCGGTCATCGTCCATCGCGTGCCTCAGCGGCGTCCGTCGTGGGGGCGGCCGGTGCGTTCCCGACCGCGCCGCAACTCGGTCCGCAGCAGCCGCGACACGGGGTCGATCAGACGGCGTGCCAGGTCGTCGAGGTCGAGGCCGGGGTCGTCCTGGGGGCTCTCGGGCCGGCGGCGGGAGGCCGCCTTGCCCGAGGCGGAGGCCGGGGTGGGGGCGGGTGGCGCGGACGACGACCGCGGACGGCCGCGCGCCGGCGCCTCCTCGGCCTGTACGCCCTTGGGCAGGTCGGCCGCGACGTCGCGCTGCACCGGGGTGATCGCACCCGGCGCGACGACCGTCGTCGGCCGGACCGCGGGAAGGGATCCCGGGACGGATCCCACCGGTGCCGGGACGCCCGGCGGAGGGTCGGCGAGCGGCGGCGCCTGCGGGGCGGTCACCGGCAGGGGTTTCCGGGGTGCGGCGCCGGCCGCGCCCGCGGTCACCGGGCGGAGCGGCGCGGGTCGCACGACCGGGACCCGCTGAACCGGGGCCGGGGAGCCGGACGGCTCCGTGCCCGCGTCCCGGCCCGGTGCGCTCCGCGTGCCCTCCGGTCCGACGTGCGTGGTCGCGGCCCGCTGGACGTGCGGTGTGGCGGGGGGCACGGGCCGGCCGAACAGCGGGCGCACGGGTGTTCCGGAGCCGCCGGGAGGAGGCACCGGGAGGACGGGCGACCGGCCGGCCCGGTGTGCGGGAGCTCCGGTCGGTGGCGCGGTGTCGCTCCGAGCGGAGGCCGGCGCGCCTGGCCAGCGGGCCGCCACCACGGGACGGCCGCCGGAGCGTGCGGCGACGGGCGGTGCCGCCCCGTCCGGCAGCCGGGAGCTCGGGGTGAGCGGGCGGGCCGCCAGGAGCGGGAGCATGCGGGGAACCGCCGTGGCCGAGTGCGCCGCGGAGCCGCTCGGAGTGAGGGGGCGCGGGTCTGCCGAGCCGGTGGACCGGATGCCGGCGGTGCCTGGTGACACCGCCCTGGCCACGACGACCGGGCCCGGGACGGCGGGGCGACCAGGCCGCCGCCCGCCGGAGCGTGGTCCGTCCGCCCGGTGGCTGCCGGAGGCCGGCCCGTCAGGGCCCGATCCGCCCGGGCCGGTCCCGCCCGAGCTCACCCCACCGGACGGCTTTCCTCCCGCGGCTACGGCGTTCGCCGGATCCGGGCGCTCGGGGGCGACGGCCGGGGACGTCGTCACCAGCGGCGTGTCAGGCCCGTGTCCATGGGGCACGGGAGTGGCCCCGATGCTGGTGGTGCCCCCAATGGTGGAGTGTTCCGCGGGGCTGCGCCGGGCGTCGGCCGTCCCCAGCAGCGGGGCGTCCGCTCCGGGAGCGCGCTGGACGTCCGGGCCCGTCCCCGGAGCGGAAGCGCGAGAGGCACGAGCAGCAGGGGACGCGGCGGAACGGGGCAGCCCGGCACTCGGCGGCAGCTCGGTCAGCGGTGCTCCCAGGCCACCGCGCGCGCGGGCGCCCGGGCCGTCCGGGGCCGGGGTCCGGCGCGGAGCGCGGGCCGGGGCCGCGGATGCCGCTCCCCCGGTGGTACTCGTGCCGCTGTCGTCCGGCACCGGTGTGCCTGCCTGGCGCTGGACGACAGGCAGGGCCGGACCGGGCGCCGGACCGGCGCCGCGCTCGACTGCACCGCTCACCAACGGCACTGCCGTGGAGGGCAGTTCACTCAACGGGGCGCCGAGAGGACCGCGACCGCGCGAGGGTGTGGCGGCGCGGCGCACGGGGACGGAGGGGTCCGTGCCCGCGCCGGCCGGTGCGGTGGCGGCGGAAGGGTCCGGTCCCGTGCGGGCACCTGCCGTGGTGCCGGGGGGATCCGTGCTCGTACCGGCGGGTGAGGCGGTGGCGCCGGAGGCGTCTCGCGGGGGCGCCGGAGGGGTCGCGGGCCGCACCACCGCGACACGGCGCACGGGTCCGGCCGGGCGGCGGGCGACGGTCAGGCGAGGCCCAGGGCTGGTCCGGACCGCCGCGTGGGACCCCTCGGCTCCGGGCGTACGGGATGGCTCCGGGTGCGGCCCGGGCGCCTCCGTCACGGCGCGTCGGGCCGCCGGGTCCGAAGGCGTACGGCGCCCGGAGGCACTCCGGGCCGCGGACGCCCGCCCGGGGTCCGGTACGGAAGGGGGCCGGCCCCCGGCTGGGAGCGGCACGACTGCCACCCGTCGCACCAGCGGGTTCCTGGCGGCGGCCGGCGGACGGCCGGTGCCGGCGGGAGTCACGACCGGGCCCGTGCCCGGCCCGACGGCCCGTTGGACGGCGGCCGGTGAGGCGGCGAGGGAATCCGCGGCCGTGAGGCCACGGGACCGGGGAACCGCGACGCTTCGACCCGTCCTTCCCGCACGGATGGCGTCACCGGCGCGGGAGGGCCGTGCGGCGGAGGGGCCCGGGCGTGATCCCTTCGCGCCCGGCTCCGGCTCCCCCGCAACCGGCCGCAGGGCGTCCTCGGGTGCCCCGCCGGCAGCCGTCGCGCCCCCCTCCGCACCGTCCGGCCGCAGTGCTCTCAGAAGCAACGGCCCCCCGGCGGTGTGCCCGGCCCTCGGAGCCGCCGGGCGGGCGACGCCGCGCACCACTCCGGCCGGAGCGGCGGGGAGCAGCGCATGCCCGAGGCCGCTGCCGAACGACGGGTCCTGCCAGGCCGCCAGGCCCGCGCGGAAGGCGAGGCCGTCGCTGACGCCCAGCGGGGCTCGGGACACGGTGAGTTCCGGCGCGGCGGTGCGGCGCCACCCTCCGTCCCAGTCACCGGGCACGGAAGGCGCCGGGGCGCCGGGCACGGCCGCACCCGGGGTGCCGGGCACTCCCGGGGCCGGGGCCGGGGCAGCAGGCGCAGCAGCCCGGCGGCGCAGCCTGTCGCGCCATCCCATGTGCTCAACCGCCTTCGTTCACGCGGGTGTTGATACGGGCTATCTCGGCCACCCACTGCTGCCGTTCGCCGTGGGTCAGGTCGAGGATCTCCTCGCGTTGCCAGTGGAAGTGATAGGCGATGTACGCGATCTCCTCCCGGAGCCGGGGAAGGGCGTACGTCACGATTCCCCCAGGCGCCCACCCGAGAGGTCGACCTCGAAGCCGCCCTCGCAGTGCGGGCAGGTCACCGCGGCCCTGGTGTGGCCCTCGCTGTTGACCCGGCGGTAGAAGTCCTGAAGAAAGGCGACGTCGGTGGCGTACATCCGCTCCACGACCCCGGCGTGCACATCGGTGACGGTGCCGATCCGGGTGATCACCTGACTCAGCAGCACCACGCTCAGGTACGCCGGGTTCTCCTTGACCCTGAGGTCGATCTGCGGACGCAGCTCGTCCCGGGCGGTGGCCAGGCGCATCGAACCGTGCCGGTGCACCGTGCCCGCCTCGTCCACGTAGCCGCGCGGCAGCTCGAACTCGAACTCGGTGCGCAGCGCGTTCTCCTCCCGGTGCGGCACCGGGGCGGCGGGGGCCGGGGGTGCCGCCGCCTGCTCCGGAGCCGGGGCGGGCGCGGTGGCCTGGAGGATCTCCTCCAGACTGCCCGCCGTGACGGTACGGCGCCTCATTCGACGATGATCTCTTCGAACACGATCGTCACGGACTCGGTGGCCGCGGCCGACTCGCCCGCCTTCAGGGAGGGTCCCTCCCACTTGGAGGCCCAGCCCTGCATCAGCTGGATACGGCGGACCGTGTTGCCTTCGCTGTCCTTGATCTCGATTGTGAGGTTCTGCCGCGCGGAGTTCACGGCGCCGTTGTTCAGGGTCTCCTTGATCCAGTCGGTGAACTCACCGCTCTGGTCGAGCCCCCGGGTGATCGTGATCTCACCGGCCTGGCGGGCGCCGGGCTGCTTGCGGATGATCTGCTTGCCCTCCGCGCTGACCTGACGTACCTCGACGACCTCCTCCTCGACGGTCAGCCCGCTGATCTCCTGGACCGACTCGACCAGGTAGCCGCCGAGCTGCACGCCGAAGACGTGGGTGGAAAGAGCATCGCCCGTTGCCATGACTGTCCGTCACCTTCCGTTGCTGAGCTGTTCGTTCTTCCGGTCCGGGGTCACTCGTCGATGAGGCTGGTGCTGTCGGAGAACTGGGCCAGCCGGAACACCACGAACTCGGCGGGCTTGACCGGCGAGACGCCGATCTCACAGATGACGCGGCCCTGGTCGATGGATTCCGGCGGATTGTTGTCCCGGTCGCACTTGACGTAGAACGCCTCCTCGGCCGTGCGGCCGAACAGCGCGCCCCTGCGCCACTCCTCGGTGAGGAACGCGGTGACGTTACGCCGGATGCTGGACCACAGCCGGTCGTCGTTCGGCTCGAAGACCACCCACTGGGTGCCCAGGAGGATGGACTCCTCCAGGTAGTTGAAGAGGCGGCGCACGTTCAGGTAGCGCCAGGCCGGGTCCGAGGAGAGGGTACGGGCGCCCCAGATGCGGATGCCGCGTCCGGGGAACGCCCGTACGCAGTTGACGCCGACCGGGTTGAGCAGGTCCTGCTCGCCCTTGCTGAGCCGGAGCTCCAGGTCCACCGCGCCGCGGACGACCTCGTTGGCCGGTGCCTTGTGCACACCGCGCTCGCCGTCGCTGCGCGCCCACACGCCGGCGACGTGGCCGCTCGGCGGAACGGTGGTGTTGCGTCCGGTGGCCGGATCGAAGACGCGGATCCAGGGGTAGTAGAGGGTGGCGTACCGGGAGTCGTAGCCGGCCTCGTCGTTGCGCCAGGCGCGCACCTGCTGGGCGCCCAGGCCGGGCGGTGCGTCCAGGACGGCGACGCGGTCGCCCATCTGCTCGCAGTGGGAGATCACCGCGAGCTGCACGGTGCGGACGCCCTCGGCGTCGATGTCGCCGCGCTGATGGGCGCTCATCAGGTCCGGCACGGCGACCATGGTGATCTCGTCGATGGTCTCCAGGCCGCCGAAACCGGTGCGCGCGGAGGCGTCGCCGACGTACTCCGCCGGGTCGAGGCGGGCCACCTCACCCGAGCCGCCCGGCGCGGGCGCGGTGGCCGGGGCGTCGGGCACGGCCAGGGTCTGGGCCGCGGGCCTGGCCTGGGGGGCGCCCTGCTGCTCGGTGACCTGGATCAGCTTGGAGGCGCGGGCCTGGCTGACCAGGTACCCCTTGACGTTCTTGCGGGTGGAGGCCTCGTAGGTCTCCACGACCTGGTCCCCCTGGCGGACCAGGACCTTGAAGCGGTCCTCCGGCGGGTTCTCGCCGTCCACGTCGGCGACCTCGACCGACACGCCGGTCACGCCCTGCCTGGCGGCGACGAGGAAGCCGCCGAGCGCCACCGGCGCGGCCGCCTCGGGCGCATGCCGGCCGCCGTCGGCCGACGGGACGGAGGCGTCCTCGGCCTGGCCGCCGATCCGCACGATGTACGCGGCGCCGCCGCCGTTGGCGAAGTAGCCGTGGACCGAGAGGGGCAGGTAGGCGCCCTCGGTGAAGCCACCGAACGTCCGGGTGTACTGGTCCCAGCTGGTGACCAGTGTCGGTGCGTGGAACGGGCCGCTCCCGGCGAACCCGACGAACGCGGCGACGGCGGTGCCGACCCCTTCGATAGGTCGGGCACCGGACTGCACCTCCTCCACGTACACGCCCGGGGTGAGGTACGTCGGCATGCTCGCTCCTTCGCGTCCTGCGGGTCGTTCACCTGTGTCCAGGTCGAGTCTGCGCGGGGGGCGGGTGGGACGGCAGGGACGCGGGGACCTGGTCAGGGGCAGGAACGCTGCCTTTCGCTGCCTGTGGGAACCGTCCGGCCGCCACCTGGACGTGCCCCCCGATCTGCCCGTACGGGCCTGGACGCGCCGCTCCGCCAGGCGCTCGACTGGGGTCGCAGGAGTACTGCGCCGACGAGGAGGCAACACGTTGCGGACGACCGGTGCGCACGCCGAGCAGCACGATGACCGGCAGACCACGCGCGGCCCCGCCCGCCAGGAGACTCAGGAAGCCTCCGGCGCCCCGGACGTACCGCCGCCCCTCACCGCGGATGCTCTCCGCGCGGCCCAGCGCGGCGCGGGCAACGCCGCGGTGACCGCGATGATCGCCCGCCGCGCCCGCCCTGCACCCGTCGTCGAGCAGGACCACGGAGTGGACGAGGTCCTGCATTCCCCCGGCAAACCCCTCCCCTCGCGGGTGCGCCAGGACATGGAGTCCCGGTTCGGCACCGACTTCTCCGACGTACGGCTGCACACCGGGGCCGGCGCCTCACGCTCGGCCCGCGCCATCGGGGCCCGCGCCTACACCTCCGGCAGTCATGTCGTCCTCGGCGCCGGTGGCGGCGACAAGCACACCCTCGCCCATGAGCTCACCCATGTCGTCCAGCAGCGGCAAGGTCCGGTGTCCGGCACCGACCAGGGCGCGGGCCTGCGGCTCTCCGATCCGTCCGACCGCTTCGAGCAGGCCGCGGAGGCCAACGCCCGACGGGTGCTGTCGGGTCCGGCGCCGGTCCAGCGGGAGGAGGGGTCCGCGCATGCGACAGGACACGCGCATGGGGGCGCGGTCCAGCGCATGGTGACGGACGAGACCGAGGAGGGGGACACCTCGGTCCCGGCGGACGGGCGGCCGCAGCCCCAGCAGATCGACGACGCGAAGCGGGTGGGGCTGGAGATCGAGATCACCGTCCCGCTCGAAGAGGTCTTCCCTGAGACCCAGGCCAGCGGTTCCAAGAGCAAGGGCAAGGCCGTCAGCACCCTCAAGAACGGTGACGTGCTGGCCGAGTCGGACGCGAAGGAGCTGGGTCTGCCGGTGATCAAGCTGGAGGTCGAGGGGACGGACCGCGGGGTTCCGAGCATCGAGTTGATCTACGGGCCGTTGCCGCGCGAGGAGTACGGACAGGAGGCCCATCTGGCGGCTCGGCGCAGTCTCCTCGACCAGTTCAGGAAGGTGGCCGGGAAGTCGGTCCCGCTGGAGACCGTCATCACCGCCTACAACAGGTCCGTCGGCGGGACCGACGCACGCTACGCGCTGAAGACGAAGGCCGCGGGCCGAAAGGTGAAGACCAAGCAGGCGGGCACCATCAACCAGAACATCCAGACCAACATCTCCCTCCCCTACTCCAAGGTGGGGGCCGCCCCGGCGCCGGCCGACGCCCCGGCGGCCCGTGGCCGGGGCGGGTCCCTCGCCGGACGCGGGCGGGGCGCCGCCCCGGCGGGGCGCGGTCGCGGCCGGGGCGGCAGTGTCCCGGCGCCGGCCGGACAGGCGGCGGGCGGTACCAGGGGCGACTTCGCCGGACTTTTCCAGGAGAAGAACGCGAAGCAGCTGTTCGAGGCGGCTCGCGCGACGGCCAACAGCATCACCGACGAGCGGGTGACGGGCCGCCCCAACGTCATCTCACTGCTCACGCAGGTCGTTTTCCAGGAAGCGATGTACGCCCTGCACCGCATCACGAAGGGCGCGGAGCGGGATGTGGACAAGCAGCGTTTCCATGTGATGCTGAAGGTGAGCCCGCAGGATGTCGCGATGGCTGTCCTCACCGACGAGGAAGCGGCCGGTCTGCTCACGTGGCTGCAGGAGAGCGCCGCGCAGACGACACTGAACCGCGGGGCCGCGGAGGCCGCCCGGAAGGGCGGTGCGGTGACCACCAAGGGCGTCGGCGTCGACGTCGCCGACCTGCTCACGGCCCTGAACACGCGGCTGACCGCAGGAAGGCAGCAGCTGGGGGTGCGGAAGAAAGGGACGGAGAACGACCACTCCTCCCCCGTGCTGGACGCGACCGGCGCATCCACCGGTGACCTTCGGCACTTCCACCCGCGTGCCAGCAACCGAGTACCGGTCACCGTCGACAACGGGGTCCCTCACGTGGTGGTCGAGGAACGCTCCGCGGGCCATCCGCTCAACCAGCCCGATGGCAGCGCCGCCGCCAAGAACCAGCTCATCAAGGATCTCCAGGAGTAGGGGTCTCGGGCCGCAGCGCTCCCCAGGACCGGTGCACGGGGCGGGCACGGCGGCCCGCCCCTCCGTCCTCACGCCCGGGCGGCCTCCGCCAGATGCGTCCCGAACTCGGACTCCAGCACCAGCCGCCCCAGTTTGCGGTACTCCTGCGCGACCGCCGTCACCAGTTGCCTCATGGTGAGCGGGCCGGTGGACTCCGCCGCCAGGTAGGCCGCGGTCACCGCGCAGGCGCGGATGGAGCCGCCGGCCAGTTCGAACCGGTCCGCGCAGAAAGTGAGGTCCAGGTCGTCGGCACGGGGCAGGCGGTCGCCCAGGCAGCGCTCCCACAGGGCGAGCCGCTGGCCCGAGTCGGGCACCGGGAAGTCGGCCACCACATCGAGGCGCCGGGTGAACGCCTCGTCCAGGTTGGCCCGCAGGTTGGTGGTCAGCACCGCGATGCCGTCGAACGACTCCATGCGCTGCAGCAGGTACGCCGACTCCATGTTGGCGTGCCGGTCGTGCGCGCCCTTCACCTCCGAGCGCTTGCCGAAGATCGCGTCGGCCTCGTCGAAGAGCAGCACCGCGTTGACCGCAGAGGCCTCGGTGAAGATCCGCTCCAGGTTCTTCTCGGTCTCCCCGATGTACTTGTCCACGACCGTGGACAGGTCCACCACGTACAGGTCCATGCCCAGGTCGGCGGCGACGACCTCGGCGGACATGGTCTTGCCGGTGCCCGACCCGCCGGCGAACAGCGCGATCACCCCGCGCCCCCGGCCGCCGCCGGGCCGCATCCCCCACTGCCCGAGCACCTGCTCGCGGTGACGGGCGCGCAGCGCGAGTTCGCGCAGCCGCCGCTCCGTGGTGGGAGGCAGCACCAGGTCGTCCCAGCCGACGCCCGGCTCCACCCGGCGGGCGAGCCGGTCGAGCCCCGCGCCGTTCTGGGCGCGTACGGCGGTGCGCAGGTCTTCGGGGTGGACCGGGTGGCCGGCGAGGGCGGCCGTGCGCACCGCCACATCGGCGGCACGGCGCAACTGCCCGGAGTCCAGGCGGTGTGCGGCCACGGCCTCGGCGAGCGCCGCCACGTCTCCGATCGCCATGCCCTCGCCTGCGGCATCGTCGAGGGCGTACCGCCAGCGTGCGGCCTGCCGTTCGGGCGAGGGCGCCGGCACGGTCAGGACCACGGGGGTGTCGGCGGCCCACTCCGGAACCCAGCCGCCGGTGCCGTGCGTGAACAGCGGGATGCCCCGCAACGCCGCGCACAACGCCCCGAGCGTACGGGCCCGTTCGGCGGGTTCCGCGGGTAGTGCCTCCAAGGGGCCGAGGACGACTCCGGCGCCGGTCAGACGGGCTTCGAGAGCGGCGATCCTGGCGAGTTCGGGTACGTCGCCCGGGCGGCGGGCGAGCGCCACGGCGTCCAGGACGAGCGGGCGCAGGCCGGCCGCGTCCAGGGCGGCGGTGGCCAGCCCCGCCGCGTCACCACCTCGGCTGCGTACATGGACGAGGCCGGCACCGGTGCCGGCCGCGGCCGCCGTCCGCCGGACCACCGCCGACTCGGCGGTCGGGTCCTCACGGGCCTCACCGAGCACCCCGGCGAGTCTGGCGTCGGGCCGGGCGCTGCCCAGCAGGTGTCCGGTGACACGGTCGGGGACGGCCAGCACCCTGGACAGCGGCGGCCGTTCGGCCTCGGTGACCTCCAGCAGACCGCCCTCGATCAGCGGTGCTCCGGGGGCGAGCCGGAACCGGGCGGACGCCGCCCCGGCCAGCCCGCACAGCTCCAGGGCCAGCCCGACCGTGGGCCGACGCCGGGTCAGGTCGTCGTTGAGGAACCCGTAGAGCCGCTCGAACCGTGCGTCGAGGTCCGGTGCCACCGCGACCAGGAGCAGGTCCAGGTCCAGCGCGGACAGGCCGAACCGCCGGGCGAGTCCGTCGAGCACGGAACCGGCGGCCGGCTGCCACGGCTCGTAGCCGGGCACGCCGAGTCCGCCCGGCTCGTCCAGGATGCGGGCGACGGCGTCGGGGGTGAGGTACTGGCCGCGGTACGGGTCGTCGGGGTCGGGGTCGGCGGCGCGCCGGACGGCGACGGCGTGCCGCACCCGGTCCTCGACCAGCCGAAGCCTGTCCCACAGGGGATCCACGCCGGTGGCCACGGATCCGGCGTCGACGGACACCGGGTCGGCGACGGCGACGGGTTCGACGGTGTGCGTCACGGCTGGCGGTCTCCTCGGTGGCGGCGGCGGGCGGGAACGGGGCCCCGTTCGCGCGGCCCCGCGAGGCCGCCGTCCGGGCCCGGGTCGGTGGCCTCCGTGTAGCGCAGGCGGCGGCCCGGCGTCGCCTGGGCGCCCTCGCTCCTGGAGGCGGTGCGCACGACGAGACCCTCGGTGACCGGCGGCGCCGTCACCCTGGTCACACCGGCGAGCGGCGCCCTCGCCCGGATCTGGAAGGACGCTTTCAGCTCACCGCCGAGCGCCGACCACACGTCGGCGGCGGCGGGAGCGTCGAGCCCGACCCCGCCGGCGTCCAGTCCCACCGTCAGACCGAGGTCGGCGAGCGTGCCGGTGAGCAGACGGGCGGGCAGGGTGTCGGCACCGACCAGGGTCTCCAGCGCCTGTGAGAGCAGCCGGTGTTCGTCCTGCGGCCGGCTCGCCCACGCCGTGACGAGGTACGTCAGCTCGAACCAGCGCGGCGGGGTGCGCCGCGCCACCAGATGCCCGTCGGCGTCGTGGACCTCCCCGGCGCCGCTCCCGCGCCGGGTGGCGTCCTCCCGGATGTCGTAGAGGAAGACGCAGACGGTGGGGGCGCTGCGGCGCGCCGCCCAGTCGCGGGTGGGGGCGTCGAAGGCCAACTCGACGCCCGCCGAGTCCAGACCGGACTCGCCGAGCAGCCGGCGCAGGCCCTCGTCGACTTCGTGGATCACCGGCGGGTCACCTCACCCGGTGGCTGGAAGGTGCCGCTGACCACCAGGAAGTCGGTCGTCACCGGCGAGAACCCGCGGCCCTTGGCGGTGATGACGCGCGGTCCGGTCTGGTCCTTGGCGAGGATGAGCAGCTGTCCGATGAAGGTGCCGTCCGGGAGGGGCACGGTCGGCGCCGCCGCCGCGGTGATCCCCGGCTTCCAGCTGAACCGCACCGGCACTCCCGGAGGGAAGTCCTTGCCGCGCACGGAGGTGACGAAGCCGGGCTTGCCGATGTCCGGCACCGCGACGATACGCGGCTGGAGAATGCGCAGCCGCTGCCGTGCGGTGTTGTCGCCCCTGTCGGCGTCGGTGCCGGTCGTGGTGAGCTCACCCGTGACACGGCCGGTCATCGCCTTGTCCGGGCTGAGGACGACCCGTACGACGGTGCTCGCGCGGGGCTTCAGGTCAGGCAGCGCGCACACCCACGAGCTGTCGCAGCCGGGCGGCCGCCCGTTGTCCGGGATGCCCCGGGGCAGGCCGATGCGCAGCCGCAGCCCGGTGGCGAGCGCGTTGCGGCCGTTGCGGACGGTGTAGGTCACCACGACGCGTCCGCCGACGTAGCCCGGGTCGGGCTGGGCGGTGACCCGCACGCCGGGTCCGGCGTCGGGTGCGGGCGGCTCGGGAGGCACGGTGGGCGTCGGGACCGGCGGGTCCGGGGTGGGCGACGGTGGGTCCGGGGTGGGCGGGGTCGGGGTGGGCGGGGTCGGGGTCGGGGTCGGTTCCGCCTCGCCCACCGGGACCACGGTCCGGCCGGCGTTGTCGCTGGGCTCCGGATCGATGACGGTGCCGGTGACCGACCAGCCGACGGGCTGGTCACCGATGGTGAGGCCCGTGAGGGTGACGTCCACCGTGACGGTGGTGCCCGGCCCCACCACGCCGACGTCGCACTGGAGGGTGGCGGCGTCACAGGTGCCGCCGGGGTGGGTCACCTCGGTGACCTGGACGCCGGCCGGCGGGGCGATGGTCAGGGTGGTGCCCGGGGAAGCGGCGGGGCCGTTGTTCACCAGGCCGACCCGGACGGTGGTGGACGTGCCGACCGTGACCTCGGGGGTGGTGCCGGGTGCGTCGACGGCGAGGTCGACCGACTGCTGGACGCTGGGCTCCTTCTGCCGGCCCGGGAGCGTACCGGTGAGCGGGGTGAGGTCGCCGGAGTCGACGTCCAGCACGCCCAGCTTCTCGGGGCTGTTGACCGCCGCCTCGGCCCGCGAGCTGATCACCAGGCTCTCGCCGTCGGCCGTCCAGGCGGCGTCACGCGGCTGGAACGGGCCGGTGGCCGGAGGGTCCGGCAGCTGCCGGCCGCAGGCCCCGGGCAGGTCGACGGCCGTCGCGGGTGTCAGCACCCGGCAGTCGCCGCCCGTGAGGGAGGTGAGCAGGATGCCGCCGCCCTGGTCGATCTGGCCGCCGCCGCTCTTGCGGTTGAAGGCGACGGTGGTGCCGTCCGGCGAGAACGCCGGGCTGTCGTCGATGACCTCGCAGGCGCCGGGGCAGTTCCGGATGCTCAGGTCGCTCTGCTGGTCCAGACGGTCGACGGGCACGGTCCAGATGTGCTTGTTGCCGCCGTTGCCGTCGATCACCGTGTTGCGGGTGAACGCGAGAGTGGTGCCGTCGGAGGACCAGGTGGGCTGGGCGTCACCGCCCGTCTGCTGCCCGGCCGGAGGGGTGATCCGCCCGGTGATCTCTCCGGTGGCCGCGTCCGCGACGAGGATGTGGCTGGGCCCGCCGACGCCGCCCGGTGAAGTCCGGGTGAAGGCGAGGTACGTGCCGTCCGGAGAGAAGGCCGGATCGGTGTCCCGGTCCGTCTCGCCGCGTCCCGCGAGCGGCATGGGCCGGGCGTTCGTCCCGTCGGCGTCGGCGGTCCAGATCCGCTCGATCCGGCCCTGGGAGCCGTCCTCGAAGCGGGTCAGCACGATGCGGCGGCCGTCGGGTGTGTAGTTCTGCCGCTCGGTCCACGGGTCGTACCCGGCCTCGGGCTCGAACAGCGGGTCCTTGGCGGGATCGGTGTTGGTGTCGGCCGCCGGGTCCTCGTCGAGGATCGGCAGCCCCAGGTCGCGGGGGTCGGTCCCGTCCGCCCGGATGTCCTGGAGCGTCACCACGTGCGCGCCGGAGTGCTCCTCGTCGGGGGCCGGCGCCGAGGTGCGCTCGACCACTGCATAGCCGCCGTCGAGCGGACCGGACCAGGTGACCGAGGAGACCTCCCGGTCCTCGTTCAGCACGAGCGGGGGGACCTGGCCGGCGTCGTGGGCGGTCGCCTTGAACACATGGTCCCAGTCGCCCTCGCACTCGCACGTGATCTCGGGGCTCAGGAACAGCACCTGGTCCCCGTCGGGCAGCCACGCTGCCCCGTGGGCACGCCACTGCGCCCGATCGCCCCCGAGGAGCGGCTCGTCACCGGTGCCGTTCGCGTTCGTCACCCGAAGCCGGGGCACGCTCAGGCCGTCGACGGTGGTCGTGGCGGTGTACGCGATCCAGTCCCGGTTCTCGTCGTCGTCCACGGGGTTCCACGCCGGTTCGCCGGCCGTCCCGTTCCCGGGGGAGGTGACGCGGGTGGCGGCGCCGCCGCTCAGGGGCCGTACGTAGATCTGCTGCCCGGCCGCCGCGTCGCCGTCACTCGCGTACGCCAGCCGCTGCCCGTCGGGCGAGACGGTCGGGCCCTCCTCGTCCGCGGGGGTGTCGGTCAGCCGGGTCAACCCTGTGCCGTCGGTGCGCACCTGCCACAGGTCGCGCTGCGTCCGGTTCCCCGGACCGCCGGACCCGGCCGCGTCGAACACCACGGAGGCGCCGTCCGGGGCCAGCCGGGGGTGCGCGGCGTCCATGCCGCTGGTCAGCCGTCGTACCGAACCGTCGGCGGACCGGAGGTAGATCTGCGGGGTCGCCTCGTCGCGCAGGCTCGCGAAGACCATCCGGTCGCCGAGGGCGGACGGCTGGACGTCCTGGTGGGCCGCGCCCTCGCCGAACAGCGGGGTGCTGGAGGTCGTGGTGGCCACCTTGCCGAGACTGCGGTGCCGGGTGCCGGCGTACGCGATCCGGGTGTCCGTGGGGTCCGCGGCCGCGGCCTGCGGTGCGGACTCGGCGGCGCCGGGCCCGGAGGCCGCCGTCACCCCGAGCAGCGGGACCAGCAGCAGCAACGACATGCCGAGTCTCCCGGGGCGGTACCGCCCGCCTCGGCCAGCGGTTCCCATGGAGTCCCCCTCGCGTTCCGCGCGGCACGTGGATGTGCCCCTGCCACCCTGCGACGGCCGCGCACGGCGCGGCAGGGCGGCGGGGCCGTACCCGGGGGAAGGGACCGGTGTGCTTTCGGGCAGCGCAGGAGTACCCGGCTGTCGTCAGATGAGCCCGTTCCGCAGTGCGTAGCCCACCGCATGGGCCCGGTTGCGCAGTTGGAGGCGGTTGGTGATCTCGTGCAGGACGTTCTTCACGGTCCGTTCGGAGTACGCGGTCTTGCGGGCTATCTCGGCGGTGTCCAGTCCCTCCGACACCAGCCGCAGCATGTCCGCCTCCCGTCTGGTCAGCGTGGACAGGGACAGGCCCTGCGGATCCAGCGCCGAGCGCTGGAGGCTCCCGACGTGGGAGAGCAGCTTGCCGAGCAGGTCGCCCGGAAGCACCCCCTCGCCGTTGGCCGTCGCGAGGACCAGCTGGACGAGCCGGTTCTGGTCGGCGTCGGCGCGCCGCAGCACCGCCGGGACGCCGCACTCGATGACACGTTGCAGCGCGCCGGAGCCGAGGGTGGCGACCACGAGCGCGACGCGGGTGGCGGAGTTGAGGCGGAGCCGGTGCAACAGGGCGGCGACGTCGTCCTCGACGTGGTCCGCGACCACCAGCGACACCTGGGCGGTCTCCGCGTCGGCCTCGGCCAGCAGATGGACCTCCGGGCGCTGGCGTAACTGCTGGACGACGCCGACACGGAGGATGGGGTCGGCGGCGTAGACGGCCACGGTCACCCGCTCCGGCGCTCCGGTGGGTGGGGCCCGGTGCCCGGAACCGGCGGCGGGCACATGGGACGGGGAGGCAGGCATGGAGGGGTTGTTCTCCTCTGCGCAGGACATGAGGGTTACCTGTTCATGAGTTCAGGGGGAGGATCGCAAGGGCGGGACGAACACCGGAAGGCGGCGCACGGGAGCCGTCGAGTGACATCAGCCACCCACTTCCACGGCCGGGCCGGCGGTGGCGTCGCGGGCACCACGACTGCCCGGGAGTTGCCCTCGCGCCCCTCGGCGCACCCGTACGGGCGTCTCTAGCGTGGTGCTGTGACGCCTTCTCCAGCCTCTCCCGGTCCCGGTGCGCCCGGACTCGACATCCCGGTCGTGACAGTGACCCCGGGCAGTACCGCCACGACCGGTCTGACGGTCCGCAACGACAGCGACATCGTCGAGGCCTACAGCCTCGAGGTCGTCGGGGACTGTGCATCCTGGACCACCGTGGAACCCGCGCGGGTCTCCCTCTACCCCGGCACCTCCGAGACGGTGACGATCCGTCTGGATCCGCCGCGCTCGCCGGAGATCCGGGCCGGCGAGATGCCCCTCGCGGTGCGGGTCCTGCCGGCCGAGCATCCCGACGCGGTGCGGGTTCCCGAGACCACCGTGCACGTGGAGGAGTTCCACGAACTGCGCACCGAGGTGCGGCCGCGCCGTCGCCGCGGCTGGCTGCGCGGCCGCTACCGGCTGGCGGTACGCAACGAGGGCAACACTCCGGTGACGGTGGGCTTCACTCCCGATCAGGCGGGCGAGGAGCTGACGTTCGCCTTCAACCCGGCCGCGCCGGCGCTGGAGCCCGGCGAGTCGGCCGAGGTCGGGTTGCGGGTCCGGACGGGCAAGCCCGTGTGGTTCGGCTCCCCGGTGGTGTGGCCGTTCACGCTGACCACCGCCGAGACCGGTGAGCAGGACGAGTCCGGTGCCGACGAGAGCGCCGGCCGGTCGTCCCTGGACGCGGAGTTCGTCCAGATCCCCGTCTTCCCCAAGTGGCTGCTCGCCGTGCTCGCCGTACTGCTCGCGCTGCTGCTCGCCTGGTTCGCGCTGGTCCGTCCGGCGGTGCGCAGCGCCGCGAAGGAGGCGGCCACCGAGGTGGTCCAGCCGCGCCCCGCGCCCGCCGGAGAACAGGGCGGCGAGAGCGGGACACCGGGCAGCGGTTCCGGCGGCGCGAGCACCTCGCCCACCGGCCCGGGCGCGGGCCAGGGGCAGGGGCAGGGCCAAGGGCAGGGTCCAGGAGGAGGTGACGGCACGTCGGCCGAGGGCGGTCAGCAGAGTTCGGCGACCATCGACCTGAAGACCTCCGGCGGGCAGACCGAGACCGGTACCTACAAGGTGCCCGAGAAGAGCGTCTTCGGCGTCACGGACATCGTTGTCGCCAACTTCCAGGGGGACGAAGGGGTGATGACGATCAGCTTCGGCGACCGCAAGATCACCACGATCGCCCTGGAGACCTTCCGCAATCAGGACTACCACTGGGTCACCCCCATCAGGATCCCCGCGAACGACACCGTGACCATCGAAGTGACCTGTTCCGAGCCGGGGACTCCGGCCACCGGCCGCAGGGCGCAGGGGTGCCACGAGGTTCTGAACGTGAGCGGTGTACTCACCCGCACCGAGCAATGAAACGGACGTCAGCCCTCCGATCATTTTTTATGGGCGCCGACAACTCTGTAAAGAAAGGCCAGTGATTCCGTCCAGAAAGCGACAACCCTGGTCTGAAAACTGGCATCAGTCACATACGCCGCACCGCCCTGGCCGGCGATGCTCCACGCTCGCCGGACCCGGGCGTGTCGCGGTACGCCGGGAAACCGCCGGCCGGAAGGCCCTGACAGCGCTCTCGGCCGGAACCCCGGGCCGATCGGCGGGGATTCCCCGCAACGGTTCCCTGACCGACCTCGATGAGATGGCCGTCCGTCGCACGCGGGGAGCGGCGGAGCTCCGGCCTTCGGCCGATCGGCGAGGTCGGGAACTCCGTCCTCCGGAAATCCGCCCGAAGCGCTCCACTCGCGTGGCACCGTTCGATGTCGGCCACGGTCCGGCTCCACTGCGCGATCACCCGTCCCGCCGTCGGGCGACCGGGCCTCTCCGGCCCGCCTGCCCCGGCGGTACCGCTCAGCCCGTGGCCAGCTCGTAGGCGTAGTCCGGGGTGAACGAACCGGCCGACCCCTTGCAGCCGTCCGACTCCCCCGGCAGCTTCACCCAGAGGTACGCGTCGATCCCGGGCAGACCGGTGTCCGTCGTCGGAGTCCTGCCGAGGGCCCGGCCCGGCGGGTCGCACCACTCCCCGGCCTCCGGCGCGCCGTTGCCGTTGCGGCTGGTGTCGATGACGGCGCCCAGGCCGGGCGGGCCGCCGAGGGCGGCGAGCACCCGGCGGGCGTACGCGGCCTCGTCGGCCGTGCCGTGGAAGTTGGACACGTTGGTGAAGATGCCGTCCCCGGCGGTCGCGGCTCCCGCAGCCCGGAGCGCCGCGGCCTGCTTCGCCGGGCTGTGCCAGCCGGAGTGCCCACCGTCGAAGTAGACCCTGGCCCGGGGGTTCGCCGCGTGCAGGATGCGGCCCGCGCGGGCCAGCGACGCGAAGCGGTCGGCCCGCTGCCCGGCCGTGAGGCAGTCCGACAGGGCGACCGCGTCCGGTTCGAGGACCACGATGACCGGTCCGTCCCCGAGGCCCGCGGCGAAGTCCTCCATCCACGCGTCGTACGCGTCCAGGCCGGGCGCCCCTCCCTCGGACGCCCCGCCGCAGTCCCGGTCGGGTATCGCGTACGGCACGAGCACGGGTGTGCGGCCGGCAGCCGCGGCTGCGGCCGTCACGCCCCGGACCTGACCGGTCACGGCCCCCGGGTTGTAGGCGGGGAACCACACGGCGGCGGGCTGCGCCGCGATCCTGGACTCGATCAGGGGGCGGCGCGGGTCGTCCCGGTGGGCGGCGACCCAGTCCAGGACCTGGGACTGCGGGTGGCGGTAGAGCGCGGCGGACCGCGCGGCGCTCGGCGGGGGCCGCTCGGACGACGTGGCCGGAGCCGGGCTCCTGCGCGCCGTCCGGGAGGACTCCGGGGACGGCGCGGGCGCCACGGACGCCGAGGGGGAGACGGAGGGAGTGAGCACGGCGGGCAGCGGTTCCAGGACCGGGGAGGCGCTCGTGTCCGGGCGGGCGGTCGTGCGCCCGCCGTCGTCGGCGGCGGACAACACACCCGTCGCCGCACCGGCGGCCACGACGGCCGACGCCAGCGCGGCCATGGTGTGGCGGCGTGCCGCGCGCCTCCGGCACCCCGCCTCGGTCCTGCCTCGTTCACGTGCGCCCGACACCCCTCGTCCCCTCCCCCGGCGCCCGGTGTTCGTCCGTTCCGATGAAGTCTCCGGCCCGTCGGCGCCGTGGCGAGCCTATGGCTGGGACGCTGCCCGCATGGAGCGGATCGAGCAGTTCGCAAGTCCGGCCGGCGCGGCCGGCACGGTGACCGATGTCGGCACGGTGATCGAGCGGATGCGTGCCTTCCGCTCCGGCTGGCCGCCCGGGGACGGCGTGGCCGTCTTCAACCAGGTCTATCTGACGGTCACGGAGACCCTCGGCCGGCACCTCGCGGACGGCGCGTTCCAGGACCGGGAGGCCGTGTCCGCACTGGACGTGCGGTTCGCGGAGCACTATCTGGCGGCGGTCGACACGGCCGTCTCGGGCGGCACCCCGCCCGCCTGCTGGCGTCTCCTGTTCCAGTACCGCCGCCACCCCGGTGTACGCCCGCTCCAGTTCGCACTGGCCGGTATCAACGCGCACATCGGGCACGATCTCGCCCTGGCCGTGGTGGACACCTGCCGTACGCTCGACTGCGCTCCCGCCGACCTGGAGGAGGAGTTCGAGCGGGTGGGTGATCTCCTCGTCCTGCTGGAGGAGCAGATCCGCGAAGATCTGATGCCGGGCCCCGATCTGCTGGAGGTCGCGGATCCGCTGACCCATCTCGCCGGGGCCTGGAGCCTGGAGAGGGCCCGTGAGGCGTCGTGGTCGGCGGCCAGGATGCTGTGGCGGCTGCGTGCGGTGCCGCCGCTGGCCGAGGAGTTCCGGGTGCGGATGGACGCCGGGACGGGCCTGGTGGGGCGCTTCCTGCTCACACCGTGCCGCTGAAACGCTTCGCCCGGCACGCCGGCTGCATCCCTTCGCGGTCCGCTCAGCCCTCCGGGAGCTCGACCGGCGCGATGGTGTCGAAGACGTCGCCGGGGCCGGGGTTCGCGGGGTCGGTGGAGCCGCCGAACTGCGCCATCACGCCCCACACGGCGTTCAGCGCGGTCTGCACCGCGCCCTCGGCCCAGCCGGCCGTCCAGGAGATGTCGTCGCCGGCGAGGAACAGGCCCCG
Source organism: Streptomyces sp. NPDC055962 (assembly GCF_042270185.1). Classification (NCBI taxonomy): domain Bacteria; kingdom Bacillati; phylum Actinomycetota; class Actinomycetes; order Kitasatosporales; family Streptomycetaceae; genus Streptomyces; species Streptomyces sp. NPDC055962. The sequence continues at coordinate 416,785 of NZ_JBHJYN010000005.1, read as the reverse complement.
CTTGTCGGCGGGCAGCCGCTCCTGCATGAAGTGGGTGAACAGGCGCCGCTGGTAGCGGTAGTGGCCCGGCAGGTTGGCCTTGAACGCACCCATGAAGTACGGCTCGTTCTCCCAGGAGACGGTGACCGGGTTGCCGATGATGTGCTTGCGGATGTCGACGCCCGGATAGATCTCGCCGAGCGACTTCAGCATGACGTCCATGCGCTCGTTCGGGGACAGGGGCAGCCACTTCAGGCTGTCGTCGCACCAGGTGTAGGAGAGGCAGATGACGGCCGGCTTGTCGGGCCCGTCGTCCAGGAGGTACGTCCCCCGGGTCATCCGGTCGGTCAGCGTCATGGACATCGTGTCCCGGCCGGTGGGCCTCCCCGCCCCGTCGACGGCCTCGTCGAGCCAGAACGGCCGGTCGACGGGGACGAAGAGCTTGGACGACTCCATGTAGTGGGTGCGCTCCATCGCCGTCCAGTGGTCGATCGGGAAGAGCGCGTCGTCGCAGGCGATCTTGGAGAGCAGCAGCCAGGACTGGCCGGTGAAGACCGCTGCCCGGTAGGTGCGGATGTCTCCGGTGGCGTCGGTGACGGTGATGCGGTTCCCGGCGGTGCGGTCGAGCCGGGTCACCGCGGTACGCGGCTCCCCGTCGTGCAGGGAGGCCAGTGACGTGCCGAGCGGCCAGTGCGTGACCTTCTGCGGTTCACGGTCCCACAGGCGCAGCGGCAGCTGCTGGCTGCCGCCGACGATCCCCCGGTGGTGGTCGTCGGCCTCGGTGTAGACGACGCGGAGGATCTCCAGGATCGAGTTGGGGAAGTCGGTGTCCCACCCCCCGGTGCCGAAGCCGACCTGCCCGAAGATCTCGCGGTGGCGGAACGAGGCGAAGGCGTCGGAGCCGCAGAGGAAGCCGTAGAAGGTCTGGTCGTCGAGCTTCTCCACGAGCTTCGCCCAGATCTCGCGGATCCGCGGTACGTCGCGTTCGCGCATCGCGCGGTTCATGTCGGAGAAGTCGGCGCCCTCCTCCAGGCACGAGTTCCAGGCGTCCATCACCTCGCGGTACACCGGCGGCAGGTCGTCGATGGTCCGCGCGTAGTGGGACTCCCCCTTGAGGTCGACGACGGTCGACGGGGTGGCCGGGGAGAGCGGGTTGGGGAACGCCTTGGTCTCCAGGCCCACCAGGTCGATGTAGTGCTGGAGCGCCGTGGACGACGGGGGGAAGCGCATGGCGCCCATCTCGGCGGTCAGCGACGGGTCGCACCCGTCGAAGCCGACGGTGCGCAGCCGTCCGCCGATCCGGTCCGCCTCGTAGACGACGGGCTTCAGGCCCATCTTCATCAGCTCGTACGCGGTGACGATGCCGGAGAGCCCCCCGCCGATGACGGCGACCTCGGTGCCGTGCTCGGTGGCCGGTATCTGCCCGATGCCGGCCGGGTGGGCCAGGAAGTCGTCGTAGGCGTAGGGGAAGTCCGGCCCGAACATGGTGATCGGCGGCTGCGCGTCGGTGTGCTGGACGGCGTTGGGCACCGTGGACGTCATGGGGCGGGGACTCCTTGCGGGGAAGCGTGGGACAGGGGGCGGGCTGCTCAGGCCAGGGAGCCGTACAGCCCCGGGACGCGGTCCGCGAGATAGGGGTTGGCCGCACGCGACGCGGCGAGGAGGCCGGGGTCGACCTCACCGACGAGCAGTTCCTCGCCACGGCCGGCGCGGGCCCGGGCCGTGCCGTCGGGGCCGGCCAGGCAGCTGAGCCCGGTGAAGTCGAACTCGCCTTCCTTGCCCGCCCTGTTGACGTACGCGATGTACAGCTGGCTCTCGAAGGCGCGGACCGGCACGACGGCCTCGGCGACGAACGGGAACGGGTGCATCAGCGCGGTCGGGACCAGCAGGAGCTCGGTCCCGGCCAGGGCGTGCGCCCGGACGTTCTCCGGGAACTCGACGTCGTAGCAGATGAGCAGCCCCACCCGTACGCCGTCGACCTCGGCCTGGACCACGGGGCGGTCGCCGGGGGTGAACCACTCCTCCTCGAAGCTGCCGAAGAGATGGGTCTTGCGGTAGTTGGCGAGCGCCGTGCCGTCGGGGCCGATGAGCTGCGCGGCGTTGAAGACGGCGTCCCCGGCGCGCTCCGGGTAGCCGTAGTGGACGGCGAGGCCGTGGCGCCGGCAGATCTCGGCGACGGCGTGCGCGGAGGGCCCGTCGGCGGGCTCGGCGAGCGCGGGGACGGCGTCACCGACGGCGTAGCCGGTGAGGAAAAGCTCCGGGCAGACCAGCAGCCGGGCCCCGGCGGCTGCGGCCCGGGCGGCGGCCTCGTCGAGCGCTGCGAGGTTGGCGGTCACGGAACCGGTCCGTCCGGAGCTCTGGAGCAGGGCGGTGCGCAACGGCGGCATGGCTGACCTCGGGCGGGGCGGGCGGGGCGGGGAGACCTATCGAAGGTACGGCGCGGGGATCAGGGGCGACAAGACGCGAATGTTGCGCGTGCACCGTCGATCCGTTGCGCACGAGGCGGCCGGTGCGGCGATTCGTTGCGCACGACGTCGTCGCAGGTCAGGCGAGTGATTTCGGTCTCCACGGGACGTGTCTGCGGGGCGGCGCGGGCCGGGTCCCCGGGTGGTCGGCGCCCGTCAGGCCGGCGGGCCCGAGGAGTACCGCCGCAGCAGCGGGGAGAGCACGAGGACGGACTTGGTCCGCTCGACGTACGGCTCGCCGGCGATCCGTTCCAGCACCTGCTCGAAGTGACGCATGTCGGCCGCGAAGACCTGCACGATCGCGTCGGCGTCACCCGTCACCGTGGAGGCGGACGCGACCTCCGGGTAGGCGGCGAGACCCCGCTTGATCGCCTCGGGCGCGGTGTTGCGGCTGCAGTAGATCTCGATGAACCCCTCGGTCTCCCAGCCGAGCGCCGCCGGGTCGACCCGCACGGTGAAGCCCGTGATGGCGCCTTCGGCGCGCAGCCGGTCCACACGACGCTTCACCGCGGGCGCGGAGAGGCCGATGAGTGCGCCGATGTCCGCGTAGGAGCGGCGGGCGTCTTCGGCGAGGGCGTGGACGATGCGTTCGTCGAGGTCGTTCAGGCGCACGTCGGGTGGGTCGTCTCTCTGCGGCGGAGGGGGTACGGGGCGGCACGGGCCGCCCCCGAAGTAGACCACGGGCGCGCCACGAGGGGCGCGCCCGCCGCAGGGAGGGGCCGGTCAGAAGGGGAACTGCGAGCGGCCGTGCTGGACCGAGATCCACTTCTGGGTGGTGAACGCCTCGAGCATCGACTCGCCGTTCAGCCGGCCGAGTCCGGAGTTCTTCTCGCCGCCGAAGGGGACGATGGGCTCGTCGTGGACGGTGCCGTCGTTGATGTGGATCATGCCGGTGCGGATCCGCTGCCCCACCCTTACGCCGCGCTCGATGTTGCCGGTGTGCACCGCACCGCTCAGCCCGTACGGGGTGTCGTTGGCGATGCGGACGGCCTCGTCCTCGCCGTCGAAGGGGACGAGCAGGGCCACCGGGCCGAATATCTCCTGCTGGAGGACCGGGGAGTCCGCGGCGAGGCCGGTCAGCACGGACGGGCTCACCAGGTTCCCGTCGGCCCGGCCGTGCAGCAGCGCCGTGGCGCCCGCCGCCACGGTCTCGTCGACGAGCTTGGACACCGCGTCGGCCTGCGAGGAACTGATCAGCGGGCCGATGTGCGTCGCGGGGTCCGCGGGGTCACCGACCCGCAGGGAGGCGACCTTGGCGACGAACTTCTCGGTGAACTCCTGCTCCACGGAGCGGTCCACCAGGATGCGGTTGGCCGCCATGCAGACCTGGCCCTGGTGGATGTAGCGGCTGAAGACGGCCGCGTCGACCGCGTAGTCCACGTCGGCGTCGTCCAGGACGATCAGCGCACTGTTGCCGCCCAGTTCGAGCACGGCGCGCTTGAGGTGGGCCGCGCAGACCCGCGCGACGTGGCGGCCGATCGCGTCCGAGCCGGTGAAGGAGATGACCTGCGGCACGGGGTGCTCCAGCAGGCTGTCGCCGATCTCGGCGATGTCGGTGACCACCACGTTCAGCAGCCCGGCGGGCAGCCCTGCCTCCTCGAACACCTTGGCGATCAGGGTGCCGCCGCAGACCGGAGTGCTCTGGTGCGGCTTCAGGACCACGGCGTTGCCGAGGGCCAGGGCGGGCGCGACCGACTTGAGCGACAGGAGGAAGGGGAAGTTGAAGGGGCTGATGACGCCCACGACGCCGACGGGCAGCCGGTAGACGCGGTTCTCCTTGCCCTCCGTGGGCGAGGGCAGGATCTGCCCGGTGGAGCGCAGGGTGAGCTGGACGGCCTCGCGCAGGAACTCCTTGGCCAGGTGCAGCTCGAAGCCCGCCTTCAGACGGGTCCCTCCGAGCTCCGCGACGATCGCCTCACCGATCTCGGCCTCGCGTTCCTCGACCACGCGGAGTGCCTTCTCCAGCACCGCCCGCCGGGCGTACGGGTTGGTGTCCGCCCATCCCTGCTGGGCCCGCTCGGCCGCCCGGTATGCCTGGTCGACCTCGTCCGCCGTCGCCACGGTGATCGAGGCGAGCTTCTCCCCGTCGTACGGGTTGAAGTCGATGATGTCCCAGGATCCCTTCCCCGCCCTCCACTCACCGTCGATGTACTGCTGGGCCAGGTCGGTGAAGAACGAAGACATGAGATCCCTTACCGCAGAGGGGGGGGGCAGCTGATTGCGGCTCATATTACTTACCCTTCAACCAAGTTGAAGGGGTGACGGGAGTGCTCACAGGTGGACGCCAGGTGCCCTCCGGGCGCCCGGTGGGCTCACACGGAAGTGCCCCTCCCGGCGTGAACTCCCGGAAGGGGCACCTGCGACGAGGCCGTACCGGCCTCCGCTCCATCAGCTCCAGCTGGCGTGCAGCGGCTTGCCCTCGGCGTAACCGGCGGCGCTCTGCACCCCCACGATCGCCTTCTCGGCGAACTCCTCGAGCGAGGAAGCGCCCGCGTAGGTGCAGGAGGAACGGACACCGGCGATGATCGAGTCGATCAGGTCCTCCACCCCGGGGCGGGTGGGGTCGAGGAACATCCGCGAGGTGGAGATGCCCTCCTCGAACAGCGCCTTGCGGGCCCGGTCGTAGGCGGACTCCTCGGAGGTGCGGTTCTTGACGGCACGCGCCGAGGCCATCCCGAACGACTCCTTGTAGTACCGCCCGTCGGCGGACTGCTGGAGGTCGCCGGGCGACTCGTACGTACCGGCGAACCAGGAACCGATCATGACGTTGGACGCACCGGCGGCCAGCGCCATCGCCACGTCGCGCGGGTGCCGGACGCCGCCGTCGGCCCAGACGTGCTTGCCGTGCTTCTTCGCCTCGGCCGCGCACTCCAGCACCGCGGAGAACTGCGGCCGGCCGACGCCGGTCATCATCCGGGTGGTGCACATCGCACCCGGGCCGACACCGACCTTGATGATGTCGGCGCCCGCCTCGATGAGGTCGCGCACGCCCTCCGCGGCGACGATGTTGCCCGCGACGATCGGGACCCGGGGGTCGAGCGCCCTCACGGCCCGCACCGCGCTGATCATGGATTCCTGGTGGCCGTGGGCGGTGTCGACGACGAGCACGTCGGCACCGGCGTCCAGGAGCTGCTTGGCCTTGCCCGCCACGTCGCCGTTGATACCGACGGCCGCCGCGATCCGCAGCTTGCCGTCCGCGTCCGTCGCGGGAGTGTAGAGCGTCGCGCGGAGCGCGGCCTTCCGGGTGAGGATGCCGACGAGCCGGCCGTCCGCGTCGACCGCCGGGGCGAGCTTGCGGTTCGCGCCGTCGAGCGTGTTGAAGGCCTCGCGCGGGTCGATGTCCGCGTCGAGCACGACCAGGTCCTTGGACATGACCTCGGAGAGCTGGGTGAAGCGGTCCACCCCGGTCAGGTCGTGGTCGGTGACGACGCCGACGGGCCGGTTCTCCGCGTCGACGACGACGCCCGCGCCGTGGGCCCGCTTGTGCAGCAGGGACAGCGCGTCGGCGACCGTCTGGCCGGGGGCCAGCACGATCGGCGTGTCGAGGACGAGGTGGCGCTTCTTGACCCAGCTGATGACCTCGGTGACGACCTCGATCGGAATGTCCTGGGGGATCACGACCAGACCACCCCGACGGGCGATCGTCTCGGCCATCCGGCGGCCCGCGATGGCCGTCATGTTCGCGACGACGAGCGGGATGGTGGTACCGCTGCCGTCCGGCGAGGCGAGGTCCACGGCCTGCCGGGACCCGACCGCGGAGCGGCCGGGGACCATGAAGACGTCGTCGTACGTCAGGTCGTAGGGGACCGAGGGAGAGGTCGTGTAGCGACCGGTGCCGGGCTCAAGAAAACGCATAACACTCATTTTTTCATACGAAACGGTGCAGGTCGTTTCCACGAAGACACAGCGATGCGCCCCCGCGTTCGTCAGTTCCTCCAAGGAGGCTGCCCGGGGGCGGGGCAAGTGGAAACCTGCCTTACCCATGGACCCTACCCGAACAGGATTCGATCCTTCGTGATCACGATCCCTGGACCGGGTGACGGGGGCTCAGGTAGCTTCAAATCCGCAGGTCTCGGCGGTAGGCGACACGCCGTCCACGAGCCCCGAACACCTGTCGCGCGTCTGGCCGGAGAGGATGGGGATCCGCCTGTGGAGAGCGAACTGCCCGACATCTACTGCCCTTTCCCCCAGCGGAGCAATCCGCATGTGGACCACACCCGTGAGCACCTCGACGCCTGGACACGGCACACCGGCCTGGTCCACCGCGAGTCCGCCCGGGAGCGTTTCGAGCAGGCCGACTTCGGGGCCTTCGTGGGCATGGTCTACCCGACGGCGGACGGCGAGCACCTGGACCTGGTGGCCGACTGGTTCGTCTGGCTCTTCCTCGTCGACGACCAGCTCGACGACGGACACCTGGGCCGCAGCCCCGACCGCGTACGCGACGTGGTCGAGCGCATGCGCGCCGTGGTCGAGGGCACGGCGCCCGGCCCGGGGCCGGGCGAGGAGGCCCCGGCCGCGCTGATCGCCCTGGCGGACCTGTGGGAACGTACGATTCCGCGGGCCGCCCCGCACTGGCGCGCCCGCTTCACCTGGCACCTGATGACCTACCTGACGACCGCCACGACCTGGGAGGCGGGGAACCGCGCCGACGGCGTCGTGCCGTCAGAGGCGACGTACATCGCCAAGCGCAGGCACACCGGGGCCATCCATGTGTGCATGGACCTGATAGAGATCGTGGCCGGGATCGTGGCCCCCGAGTCGGTCCACAACGACGCCCGGTTCATCACCGCGCTGGAGGCGTCCTGCAACGTCGTGTGCTGGGCCAACGACGTCTACTCCTACGAGAAGGAGCAGGTGCTGGGCGAGATCCACAACCTCGTGCACCTGGTCCGCCACCACCGCGGCTTCGGAAAGCAGGAGGCCCTCGAACACGTGTGCGCCGAGATTGCCACCGAGACGGAGCGCTTCCTCACCGCAGAGGGCGAGCTGCTCGACCGCCACCCTGAGCTGGCCGGGCTGCTCGTGCCCTACCTCGACGGGATGCGGAGCTGGATGCGGGGCAATCTCGACTGGTCTCGGCAGACCCCCCGCTACGCCCCCGCGGATGTCAGCCAGTACGCCGAGCCCGGCGCGTATCTGGAGGAGTCCGTCCTCGGAGTGGGCGCGGAGCCCGCGGAGCCGGGGACGGGGGCCGCACGGCCCGGGACGGACGCCGCGCGGCCGGACCGGGCACCGGGGGTCGACCCCGGCCCCGCACCCGTGGACACCGGCGCCGGGCTGGGCGCGGGCCACGGCCGTCGCTGAGGCGGTCATGACGGAGGCCGGGCACCCCTGCGGGTGCCCGGCCTCCGTCATGACCGGTGCCGGTCGCGCGGCCGGTCTCAGTCGTCCGGGTCGGCCCGCTCCAGGGCGGGCCGCTGGCCTGCGGCGGACTCCGTCAGGAGGTAGTCGGCCGCAGCGGTGTCCGTCACGAGGCTGGTGACCAGCCCCGAGCGCAGGACCGCGCCGATCGCGGCCGCCTTGCGCTGCCCGCCTGCGATGGCCACCACCTCGGGGATCCGGCGCAGCCGGTCCGCCTCCACGGTGATGCACCGCTCGCCCAGGTCGCGGCCGACCCGTCGCCCGTTCGTGTCGAAGAGGTGGGCGGACATCTCCGCGGCCACGCCGAGGGAGGCGTAGTGCGCGCGCTCCTCGTCCGAGAGCATGTCGTGGACGGTGGAGATGCCGGGCTCCCAGGAGCCGATGGAGACCGCGGCGACCGTCACCTTGTCGAAGTACTCGAAGGCCCGGGCGATCCCCGTCTGGTGGCGCAGCGCGGCCGCCGTCGCCGGGTCCGGCAGCAGCATCGGCGCGTAGATGGGGTGGGCCTCTCCCCCGGACACCTGCGCGGCGCGGCGGACCGCCTCGACCGAGCCGCGCTCGGCCGTCCCCGCGTCGTAGACCCCGGTCAGCTGGACGACCGTGCACGGGGGCAGCCGGTCGAGGGCCGCCGCCATGTGGATGGTGGAGCGGCCCCAGGCCAGCCCCAGCACATCGCCCTCGTTGACCAGCTCGCCGAGCAGGTCGGCCGCCACCTCGCCCAGGTTCTCCGGGTCGGCGGCGTCGTCCTGCTCCTCCGCCGGCGACTCGACCACGACGGCGTGCCGCAGGCCGTACCGCGCCCGGAGCGCGTCGGAGCGCTCCGCGTCCAGCTCCGCCGGTACCCGGATCTCGATCCGTACGAGATCACGCTCGAGGGCCGTCTCCAGGACCCGGGCCACCTTGAAGCGGCTGACGCCGAACTCCTCGGCGATCTGGATCTTCGACTTGCCCTCGAGGTAGAACCGGCGGGCCATGGCCGCCGCCTGCACCAGCTCCGCGGGTCCCATCCGCATGGCTGACCGACCCGCCGAGATGCCAGACACCGCGATCTCCTCACTGCTGTTCACACGCTCGATACGCCGTCCATCCTGTCAGATCCGGCGATCCTTGATCAGGCCCGTCGGGCCGCGTTCACCTGAGCTTGGTTCAGTGGCCGCATGCCCAGGGTGCCGTGGCCGTGACCGCGTCGGCCTGTGCGCGGAGCGCCCGGACCGCCTCGGCCGGGTCCTCGGCCCCGTAGACCGCCGAGCCGGCGACGAAGACGTCGGCGCCCGCCTCGGCGCACCGCTCGATGGTGGTGGCGGAGACCCCGCCGTCGACCTGGAGCCACAGTTCCAGGCCGTGCTTCGAGATCAGCTCACGGGTGCGGCGGATCTTCGGCAGCATGATGTCCAGGAAGGCCTGGCCACCGAAACCCGGCTCGACCGTCATGATCAGCAGCATGTCGAGCTCGGGGAGGAGGTCCTCGTAGGGCTCGATGGGCGTCGCGGGCTTCAGCGCCATGGAGGCGCGGGCGCCCTTGGCCCTGATCTCCCGGGCCAGCCGTACGGGCGCGGCCGCGGCCTCCGCGTGGAAGGTGACCGAGCCGGCCCCCGCCTCGACGTACTGCGGGGCCCAGCGGTCCGCGTCCTCGATCATGAGGTGGCAGTCCAGCGGGGTGTCCGCGGCCTTGCTCAGCGCCTCCACGACGGGCACGCCCAGCGTCAGGTTGGGCACGAAGTGGTTGTCCATGACATCGACATGGAGCCAGTCGGCGCCTTCCACGGCCTTCGCCTCCTCGGCGAGGCGGGCGAAGTCGGCGGACAGGATGCTGGGGTTGATCTGGGCCATGCACCCAAGCCTGCCATGCTCCGGGCCACTTCCCCGCCCCGGTGGGCCTCAAAGCCTCACGGGATCATTACGGTTCGCGCAATCCCGGCCTTTTCCCCCCGGTCAGGCCGTGCGGCGCAGGAGGGCGAGGTACATCGCGTCCGTGCCGTGCAGATGCGGCCACAGCTGGACGTCCGGACCGTCACCCAGCGCGGGTACCCCCGGGAGCAGCGGGCGGGCGTCGATCCACTCCGCCTCGGCGGCCGGTCCGCCGCGCCCCTTGAGCACGTCCTCGACGACGACCCTGGTCTCCGCGAGGTGCGGCGAGCAGGTCGCGTAGCCGACGACTCCGCCGACCCGGACGGCCTTCAACGCCTCGCGGAGCAGACCGCGTTGCAGGGGGGCGAAGCTCTCCAGGTCCTCCGCCCGCCGGCGCCACCGGGATTCCGGACGCCTGCGCAGGGCTCCGAGGCCGGAGCACGGGACGTCCATGAGGACCCGGTCGAAGGACCCGGGCCGCCACGGCGGGCGGGTCCCGTCGGCGGTGATCACCTGGTACGGCCCGGGATTGCCGGCCAGTGCGCGTTCGACGAGCCGTGCGCGGTGCGGCTGCTTCTCCGCGGCGAGCAGCGTCGCGCCGCGTCCGGCGGCGAGCGCGGCCAGCAGCGCGGCCTTGCCTCCCGGGCCGGCGCAGCCGTCCAGCCACCGGGTGTCGCCGCCCTCGACCGGAGCAGCCGCCAGCGCGGCGGCGACGAGCTGGCTGCCCTCGTCCTGCACACCGGCGCTGCCGTTCCGCACGGCTTCCAGGGCGCCCGGCTCGCCGCCCTCCGCCATCCGCACGGCGTAGGGAGACCAGCGGCCGGGCAGGCCGCTCTCCTCTCCGAGGGCGTCGAGCAGCTCGTCGGGGGTGGAGCGCCCGGGCCGGGCCACCAGGGTCACCTCGGGCCGCTCGTTGTCGGCCTCCAGCAGGTCCTCGATCCCGGCGCGGCCGCCGCCCAGGGCGTCCCAGAGGGCGGAGACGATCCAGCGGGGATGGGAGTGGACGACCGAGAGGTGCTCCTCGGCGTCCTCCTCGTAGGAGGGCGCGACGCGCTCCACCCACGTCTCCAGGTCGTGCGCGGACACCTTGCGCAACACCGCGTTGACGAACTTGGCGCGGCCCTCGCCGAGCACCACCCGCGCCAGCTCCACGCTGGCGGAGACGGCCGCATGGGTCGGGATACGGGTGCCGAGCAGCTGGTGGACACCCATGTTGAGCACGTCGAGCACCGGCGGGTCGACCTCGCGGAGCGGCCGGTCGATGCAGGCGGCGACGATCGCGTCGTACGTGCCCTGTCGGCGCAGTGTCCCGTAGACCAGCTCGGTCGCCAGTGCCGCGTCCCTGCCCTCGAAGTCGCCCTTGGCCCGTGCCTTCTTGAGCAGCGGGGGCAGGACGAGGTTGGCGTAGGCGTCGCGTTCGTCGACCGCCCGGAGCGCCTCGAAGGCGAGGAACCGGACCGGGTCCTTCTTGGGGCGGCGATGTGGCTTGGCGGGACGTCGACGCTGCTGGTCGTTCACGTGAAAGGTGCTCCGCTGAGGGTGAGGGGGCGAACCCGTCCAGCGTACGTCGCCCTCCCCGGGGCCCGGTCCCGAGCCCCGGCCGGACCGCTCCCGCGGCTCAGAGCCCGAGGAGCTCCCCGTGGACGATGCGCACGCCGCGGGCCCAGTCGGCGGCCCTCATCGGCTTCTTGCCCTGCGGCTGGACCCAGAGCAGCTCCACGGCGTGGGAGCCGGTGCCGACGTACACGTTGTTCTTGGCGGCGGAGAGCTCGCCCGGGGCGAGGTCGGTGCGGTCCAGCACGGGGTGGGCCTGGACGAGCTTGAGGCGCTCACCGCGGAAGAGGGTCCAGGCCCCCGGGGCGGGTGTGCAGCCGCGGACCACGCGGTCGACCCGGAGCGCGGGTTCCGTCCACCGCACCTGGGCGTCCTCGACGCCGATCTTCGGGGCGAGGGTGACGCCCTCGGCCGGCTGCGGCACGGCGTGGAGGGTGCCGTCCTCGACTCCGTCCATGGTCGCCGCGAGCAGTCCGGCTCCCGCGAAGGCGAGCCGGGTGAGCAGATCGCCACTGGTGTCGGTGGGCCGGACCTCCTCGGTGAGGACGCCGTACACCGGGCCCGAGTCCAGCCCCTCCTCGATGAGGAAGGTCGACGCCCCGGTCACCTCGTCACCGGCCATCACCGCGTGCTGCACGGGCGCCGCCCCGCGCCAGGCGGGCAGGAGCGAGAAGTGCAGGTTGACCCAGCCCTTGGCCGGCACGTCCAGCGCGCTCTTGGGGAGCAGGGCGCCGTACGCGACGACGGGGCAGCAGTCCGGTGCGATCTCCCGCAGCCGCGCCAGGAAGTCCTCGTCGCGCGGCCTGGCGGGCTTGAGCACCTCGATGCCCGCCTCCTCCGCGCGCTCGGCCACGGGGCTGGCGACCAGCCTGCGTCCCCGCCCGGCCGGCGCGTCGGGGCGGGTCACCACGGCGGCCACCTCGTGGCGGTCGGAGGCGATCAGGGCGTCCAGAGCGGGGACGGCGACCTCGGGGGTGCCTGCGAAGACGAGCTTCATGGGTGGCGGACTGCCTCTCGGGCCGGAACGTACGTGGCGAGCAGCACACCAGTCTAGGGGGTGCCCCGAGGTCCCGCCCGGGCCGCCCGGACCGGGGGCGTACGCACGCGGATGCGCCCCGCGCATATGCACATACGCCCCTGTTGCGTGACCACATGGCCGGGTGAGGCGTTGGTCAAGTGAGATTGACCGAAGTGGACCGCCGCCGCGCGGTCCGATCCCTTTCAACGCCGGTTCGAGAGGCTTGTTCATGGCCGACCACGCAACCCACGACGCCCAAGCGCGTGCCAGCCTGCACCTGTTGGTGCGGGACATCGAGCGGGTGCGGCGGCAGGTGGACGCGCTGCGCACCCTCACTGCGCAGCTGGGCAACGTCTACCGTCCCCGCCGCTCCGGCCCGTCCGCGGGCTTCGTCGTCTACGGCAGGGCGCCGGCTCCGACGGTCCGGCTGGCCCAGGAACTGCGGGACAGCGTCGAGACGCTGGTCACCGCCGCGGTGGACTTCGACCGCTCGCTGGGGTTCTCGTGGGACGCGGTGGGCTCCGCCCTCGGGGTCACCAAGCAGGCGGTGCACCGCCGTTACGGCGCGCGCCGCGCCACCCCGCAGCCGTCCGCGGCGGAGGCCGCCGCGGAGCCGGTGAACCGCGCGGTGCCCGCGGGGCCCGGCTCCGCCCCCGTGGTGCCCGCGGCCCGCTCCATGCCGCCGCAGCCCTCGGACCGGCCCGGCGCCTTCCCCGGCCCGCGCAACGGCTGACGGCGTGCACGGCCGGGACGCTCCCGGCCGGAGCAGGACAGGGACAGGGCGGGGACGGAGGCCGAGGACGCTCGGCCTCCGTACAGGGGTCCGGATGCCGGAGAGCCCGCGGTGGCCCGCCCGGCCGCCGCGGGCTCTCCGAAGGCCCGGCTCCCGCCGGGCCCCGTCCCCGGCGCCGACCGCGGGGTGCGGCCGCGTCAGCCGATGTCCGGCGGATCGATCCTGATCCGTACGGGATCCCCTGTGCCCCTGGCCGTACGGGCGGCCTGGGCCGTCTTCAGGGCGGTCGCGAGCGCCGCCCCCCGTCCCGGCGGGACCCTCACCAGCGCCCGCTCCCAGGTCTCCCCGGGCGGGGCGTCGCCCTGCCTGCGCGGCCTGCCGGGCCCGGCCCCGGGCACCGGCACGGGCCCGAGCACCTCCGCCTCGGGGGGCAGCTCCGCACCGGCGAGGTACGCGGCCACCGCCTCCGGCGGGCCGGTCACCGCGGCCATCCGCGACACCGGGGGGAAGCCGAGCTCCGCCCGCTCCGCGAGTTCCCGCCGGGCGTGGCCGACCGGGTCCCAGCGGACCAGCGCCTGCACGGGCCTCAGGGTCGGCTCGGCCACGATCACCACCGTGCCGCCCTCCGGCTGCCCCCGCACTAGGGCGGCGGCGGCCGTCCAGCGCCGCAGGGCCTCCTCGCCCGCCCGGAGGTCGGGGCGGCCGACCATCGCCCAGCCGTCCAGCAGGAGCGCGGCCGCGTAGCCGCCTTCGGCCACCGGTTCCGCCCCGGGTGTGCTCACGACCAGGGCCGGCTGGTCCGGCACGGAGTCCAGGACGTGGTCCCGCCCCGAGGTCCGCACCGGCACCGCCGGAAACGCCCGCCCCAGCTCCTCGGCGGTCCTGCGGGCACCGACGATCTGCGCCCGCAGCCGCACACCTCCGCAGGCCGTGCAGTTCCAGGCCGTCTCGGCCCGCCCGCACCAGGCGCAGTCGAGATCCCGCTGGTCCGGGGCCTGGAGCGGCCCCGCGCAGTGCCGGCACCGGGCAGGCTCGCGGCAGCGCTCGCAGGCCAGCCGGGGTGCGTACCCCCGGCGCGGCACCTGGACGAGCACGGGGCCGGTGCGCAGCCCGTCCCGCACGGTCTGCCAGGCCAGGCTGGGCAGTCGCGCCGAGCGGGCCGCGCCGTCCCGGGCGAGCTCCCCGTCGCCGACGGTGCGCACCAGGGGCGCCGCGATCCGCAGCTGGTCGCGCTCCGCTTGCAGCGGCAGGGCCCAGCCGCTCTCGACCAGCTGGGCGGCCTCGACCGTGCAGCTCGTCCCGCCCAGGAGGAAGGCGCAGCGGCCGTGCGCCGCCCTGAGCTCCAGGACCTCCCGGACGTGCGGGAAGGGGGCGTTGTCGTCGCTGTGGCTGGAGTCGCCGTCGTCCCAGAGCGCCACCAGGCCCAGATCGGCGACCGGGGCGAACATCGCCGCCCTGGTCCCGACCACGGCGCGCACGGAACCGCGCCGGACCGCCAGCCATTGGCGGTAGCGCTTCTCCGGCCCGGAGTCGGCGGTCAGCAGGGCATGACGCCCCTCCCCCAGCACCGCGGTGAGCGCGGCATCGACGCGGCCGGCGCTCCGGCCGTCCGGTACGACGACGAGCGCGCCCCGGCCCGAGGCCAGGGTGGCGGCCATCGCACGGGCGATCTCCTCGGGCCAGTGCGGTCCGGGCAGCGCCGTCCACACGGCGCGGGGCGCCCCGCCCTCCGCCAGCGCCCGCAGGAAACCGGGCCCCTGGGCGTAGCGCTCCCAGGTGCCGGGCGACGGGGCGGTCGGGGGCGGGAGGGGCTCGGGCGACGGTCTGCCCTCCGCACGGCCGTTCCTGGGGGGCACGGCGAGCTGGAGCACGTCCGCGAGACTGCCGGCGTAACGGTCGGCGACGGCGCGCGAGAGCTCGAGCAGCTCCGGCCCGAGGACCGGCTCGGGCGAGACGACGTAGGCGAGGGCGGCGAGGGCTCCCTGGTAGTCCGAGGTGGCGCGCCGCTCGATCAGGAAGCCGTCGATCAGCCCGCCGCCTTCGCGCCGCCCGCCGCGGACCTGGCGTCCTCCGGCTCCGAAGCGCACCCGGACCCGGACGCCGGGCTGTGCCTCGGCGTCGAGTTCCTCGGGGACGGCGTAGTCGAAGTACTGATCGAGGTGGAGCGCGCCCTTGTTCACCAGGACGCGGGCGACGGGCAGCTCCCCGGCGAGCGCGGCGCCCCGCCAGGTCCGCGGCTTCGCGCGCGGCACGTTCGCCCGGCGCACCGTCTCCCGGATGAGCGCAAGCTGCTCCGGTGCCCCGGACCCGGGCTCGTCGGACCGCTCGTCGTCGCTGCTCACAGCCACCTTCCTACCAGACGCCACTGACACGTCCGGGCCGTCCGGAACGGCCTGGACAGCACGCCGGGGCCCGGACACCTCGTACGGTGTCCGGGCCCCGGCGTGAAGGAGTGCAGGCGGTGCTCAGAGCCCCGCAGCCGCGCGCAGCGCGTCCACGCGGTCGGTGCGCTCCCAGGTGAAGTCCGGGAGCTCACGGCCGAAGTGTCCGTAGGCCGCGGTCTGGGCGTAGATCGGGCGGAGCAGGTCGAGGTCGCGGATGATCGCGGCCGGGCGGAGGTCGAAGACCTCGCCGATCGCGTGCTCGATCTTCTCCGTGTCGACCGCGGCGGTGCCGAAGGTCTCGACGAAGAGGCCCACCGGCTCGGCCTTGCCGATCGCGTAGGCGACCTGGACCTCGCAGCGGGCGGCGAGCCCGGCCGCCACGACGTTCTTGGCGACCCAGCGCATGGCGTAGGCGGCCGAGCGGTCGACCTTGGACGGGTCCTTGCCGGAGAAGGCGCCGCCGCCGTGGCGGGCCATGCCGCCGTAGGTGTCGATGATGATCTTGCGGCCGGTGAGGCCGGCGTCGCCCATGGGGCCGCCGATCTCGAAACGGCCGGTCGGGTTCACCAGGAGGCGGTACCCCTCGGTGTCCAGCTTGATGCCGTCCTCGATGAGCTGCGACAGGACGTGCTCGACGACGAACTCGCGGATGTCGGGCGCGAGCAGCGAGTCGAGGTCGATGTCGGAGGCGTGCTGCGAGGAGACGACGACGGTGTCGAGGCGTACGGCCTTGTCGCCGTCGTACTCGATGGTGACCTGGGTCTTGCCGTCGGGGCGCAGGTACGGGATGGTCCCGTTCTTGCGGACCTCGGAGAGGCGGCGGGAGAGCCGGTGCGCGAGGTAGATCGGCAGCGGCATCAGCTCGGGCGTCTCGTCGCAGGCGTAGCCGAACATCAGCCCCTGGTCGCCCGCGCCCTGCTTGTCGAGCTCGTCCTCGTCTCCCTCGACCCGCTTCTCGTAAGCGGTGTCGACGCCCTGGGCGATGTCCGCGGACTGGGCGCCGATGGACACCGAGACACCGCAGGAGGCTCCGTCGAAGCCCTTCTTGGAGGAGTCGTAGCCGATCTCCAGCACCTTGTTGCGCACGAGGTTGGGGATGTCGGCGTAGGCCTTGGTCGTGACCTCACCCGCGACATGCACCAGACCGGTGGTGATCAAGGTCTCGACGGCGACACGCGAGGAGGGGTCCTCACGCAGGAGCGCGTCGAGAATCGTGTCGCTGATCTGGTCAGCGATCTTGTCGGGGTGGCCCTCGGTAACGGACTCCGAGGTGAAGAGACGGCGGGACACATCGCTCCCTGGGGTTGCAGCGGCTGCTGGCTGATCATTGATGGAACTCCGGGAGCTGCGCCCGGCACATTCCGTCGACCAGTTTATCGGTCGCTTCCGGTGTTTGGGTCACGCGTCTCGCCCCTTGGGAGGTCTGTGACCTGCGGCACTGTTGACAGCAGTACGACAATCCCTCCTTCCAGGGGCGAGAGAGAGCCGATCACCGTGGGTTCCTTCCCGGCGGGACGGCATTTACGCAATCTAACGGAAACGCGCCGTGACCAAGTCCCATACGGTGTCGGCAAGCCCTTCCTTGGGCCCGTACGGCACAGCGGTCTCGCTGCCGTCGGCCCCGAGCACGACCGCCTCGTTCTCCTCGGAACCGAAGGTCTTGCGCTCCCCCACCTCGTTCACGACGAGAAGATCACAGCCCTTGCGGCGGAGTTTCTCGCGGCCGTTGGCGAGGACGTCGTCGGTCTCGGCGGCGAATCCGACGACGAGCTGCCCCGGCCGGGCACGGTCCGCGGCGACCTCGGCGAGGACGTCGGGGTTGCGGACGAGCGCGACCGGAGGCTGTTCCTGGCCGTCCTTCTTCTTGATCTTCCCCGCCGCGTAGGCGGCCGGCCGGAAGTCGGCGACCGCCGCGGCCATCACGACCGCGTCGGCGTCGGCAGCCGCCTTCAGCACCGCCTCACGCAGCTGCACGGCCGTCCCGACGCGCAGGACGTCCGCTCCCGCGGGGTCGGGGAGCCCGGTGTTCGCCTCGATCAGGGTCACCCGGGCGCCCCGGGCCACAGCGGTGCGGGCGAGGGCGTAGCCCTGTTTGCCCGAGGACCGGTTGCCCAGGTAGCGCACCGGGTCGAGCGGCTCACGGGTGCCGCCCGCGCTGATCACCACGTGACGGCCGGCGAGGTCCGGGACGACGGGACCGCGGGCGAGGACCCGGCGGCAGACCTCGAAGATCTCCCCGGGGTCGGGCAGCCTGCCCTTGCCGGTGTCCACACCGGTGAGCCTGCCGACGACCGGCTCGATGACGACGGCGCCCCGGCGGCGCAGGGTGGCGACGTTCTCCTGGGTGGCCGGGTGCTCCCACATCTCGGTGTGCATCGCGGGCGCGAAGACGACCGGACAGCGCGCGGTCAGCAGGGTGTTCGTGAGGAGGTCGTCGGCGAGGCCGTGGGCGGCCTTGGCGAGCATGTCCGCGGTCGCGGGAGCCACGACGACGAGGTCGGCGGCCTGGCCGATCCTGACGTGCGGCACCTCGTGGACGCTCTCCCAGACCTCGGTCGAGACGGGGTTCCCGGAGAGGGCCGACCAGGTGGCGGCCCCGACGAAGTTCAGCGACGCGTCGGTCGGGACGACCCGTACGTCGTGGCCGGACTCGGTCAGCCTGCGCAGCAGCTCGCACGCCTTGTACGCGGCGATGCCCCCGCTGACCCCCAGGACGACCTTCGGCTTCTCCACTGCGTCTCCCCGCACTCGTGTCTCCGCGCACTCGCGTGCGGCCTCGTGACGTACGGACCCCATGCTGCCTCACCGCGCCGGGCTCGCTCCGGCGGGTCCGGCACCGGACACGCCGCAGGCCCGGCGGTCGGTGACCGCCGGGCCTGTGGTGAAGGTGCGTTTCCTGCGTGCCGCCTGCTTACTGCGCGGGGCCCTCGATGGCCTCGGAGGTGAGCAGGCCCGCGTTGATCTCGCGGAGCGCGATCGAGAGCGGCTTCTCGTGCACGTGGGTGTCGACGAGCGGACCGACGTACTCGAGGAGGCCTTCGCCGAGCTGCGAGTAGTACGCGTTGATCTGGCGCGCGCGCTTGGCGGCGTAGATCACGAGGCTGTACTTCGAGTCGGTGGCCTCGAGGAGCTCATCAATCGGCGGGTTGATGATGCCCTCGGGCGTGGTGATGGAAGAGGACACTCTCTGCCTTCCGAAGGGGATAGTGACCAAAGAGATCTTTGGTCATGCTGGTTCCGCAGTGTGATGCTCTGCGTCCGCGGGCCGGCGGGGGACCGGTGAGGTCAGCCGTCGGTACCGTGGAGGCCGGAAGCCTGCAGCATCAACGTTAGCAGCTCGCGTGCCACGTCCTCGACGGAGGTGTTGACGAGCGTGGTGTCGAACTCGGCCTCGGCGGCCAGCTCGACCTTCGCCGCCGCGAGCCGGCGCTCGATCACGTCGGGCGCCTCCGTGCCGCGGCCGGTGAGCCGGCGCACCAGCTCGTCCCAGCCGGGCGGCGCGAGGAAGACGAGCTGCGCCTCGGGCATCGACTGGCGGACCAGCCGGGCACCCTGCAGATCGATCTCCAGCAGCACCGGCTCGCCCGCCTCCAGGCGGTCGAGCACGGCCCGGCGGGGCGTGCCGTACCGGTTGCCCGCGAACTCGGCCCACTCCAGCAGCTCGCCGTTGGCGATCAGTTTGTCGAACTCCTCGTCGTCCACGAAGAAGTAGTGGACACCGTTGCGTTCGCCGGGGCGGGGCTTACGGGTCGTGGCCGACACCGAGAGCCACACCTCGGGGTGAACCTTGCGCATATGAGCGACGACCGTGCTCTTGCCGACACCCGAGGGGCCGGAGAGCACGGTCAGCCGCGGACGTACGTCCGGGGGTACGGGGGACTTCCCCCGGGATGTTGCAGCCATGGGGCGATTATCCCCGCTCTCAGGAGTGCCTGAGAACGTCAGGCGGCGCTGCCGCCGAACTCACGCTCCAGGGATGCGATCTGGTTGGAGCCAAGACCCCGGACCCGGCGGCTCTCGGAGATGCCGAGCCGCTCCATGATCTGCTTGGCGCGGACCTTGCCCACGCCCGGCAGGGACTCGAGAAGGGCGGAGACCTTCATCTTGCCGATGACGTCGTTCTCCTGGCCCTGCTTGATGACCTCGTGGAGCGAGGCGCCGGAGTGCTTGAGTCGATTCTTGACCTCGGCCCGCTCCCGGCGAGCCGCGGCGGCCTTTTCGAGCGCGGCTGCGCGCTGTTCAGGGGTAAGGGGCGGAAGAGCCACGCCTACGTCACCTCGGATGTCGATCTGTCGGATACGGACCGGCGAGGAACCTGATGGCTCCGCACCTGGTGAGCCAACGAACAACGTGTACTCGTTGGCTCTCGACGGAGACTAGCGGCCAAGGCCGCCTGAGTCAGCGAGAACAGCGGAAAAGTCCTGGTCAGCCTCGATCGAGCCGGACATTTCGGCCATAACAACCCGGAATTTTGGTCAGGATTCCGCCAACAGGCAGTTACGTGGCATGGTCAAGCTTCCGAGACGGCCGTACGGATCTCCTCCGCGAACCGTCCGGCGGCTTCGCGCAGCCCTGACACGTCCGGTCCGTGACGCAGCACACCCCGGCTCACGCTCGGCACCACGTTGCCCACCGCGGCACCGAAGACACCGGGGAGATCCGCGGGCGTGGCGCCCTGGGCGCCGATGCCGGGAGCGAGCAGCGGGCCGTTGACCGACAGGTCCACGCCCGCGTCCCCGAGCGTCGCGCCGACCACCGCGCCGACGGAGCCGAGCGGCGTAGCACCCGCGTTCTCGGCGGCCATGTGGTCGAGCATCAGCTGGGCCAGCGAGCGCCCGTCGGCGGCGGTGGCGCGCTGCACCTCGGCCCCCTCCGGGTTGGAGGTGAGGGCGAGCACGAAGACACCCGCGCCGGAGACCGCGGCGGCGTCCAGCGCGGGCCGCAGAGAGCCGAAGCCGAGGTACGGCGAGACGGTGACCGCGTCCGAGAAGAGCGGCGAGTCCTTGTCGAGGTAGGTGGCGGCGTACGCGCCCATCGTGGAGCCGATGTCGCCGCGCTTGGCGTCCATGAGCACCAGGGCTCCCGCCGCGCGCGCCTCCTCGACGGCCTTCTCCAGGACCGCGATGCCGCGCGAACCGAAGCGCTCGAAGAACGCGGACTGCGGCTTGAGCACGGCGACCCGGTCGGCCAGCGCCTCGACGACCGTGCACGTGAAGCGCTCCAGTCCCGCGACGTCGTCGCTCAGGCCCCAGGAACTGAGGAGGGAGGCGTGCGGGTCGATGCCGACGCAGAGCGGCCCGCGGGTGTCCATGGCGTGGCGCAGACGCGCGCCGAAGGGTTCGAGGGTCACTGTGCGGCCTTCCGTGTCTCGGCGCCGACGGCGTCGGCAAGGGTGGCGTAGGGGGAGGCCGCCAGGCGCGCGGCCAGGCCCTTGTGGATCGCTCGGGCGTAGAACGGGCCCTCGTAGATGAAGGCGCTGTACCCCTGGACGAGCGTGGCACCGGCCAGGATGCGCTGCCAGGCGTCCTCGGCGTTCTCGATGCCCCCGACGCCCACCAGGGTGATCCGGCTTCCCACGCGGGCGTACAGGCGGCCCAGGACCTCCAGGGAGCGCTCCTTGAGGGGCGCGCCGGAGAGTCCGCCGGCCTCCTTGACCAGGGACGCGTCGGACTTCAGGCCGAGGCCGTCGCGGGCGATCGTGGTGTTGGTGGCGATGATGCCGTCCAGACCGAGCTCGACGGCGAGGTCGGCGACCGCGTCGACGTCCTCGTCGGCCAGGTCCGGGGCGATCTTGACGAGCAGCGGGACCCGCCGGCCGGTGACCGTGCGGTCGGCCGCCTCGCGCACGGCGGTGAGCAGCGGGCGGAGCGCCTCGGTGGCCTGGAGGTTGCGCAGGCCGGGCGTGTTGGGCGAGGAGACGTTCACGACGAGGTAGTCGGCGTGGGCGGCGAGCCGCTCGGTGGACTTCACGTAGTCGCCCGCGGCCTCGTCCTCGGGGACCACCTTGGTCTTGCCGATGTTGACCCCGACCGTCGTGCGGAAGACCGGGGTGCGGGCGGCGAGGCGTTCCGCCACGGCCGCGGAGCCCTCGTTGTTGAAGCCCATGCGGTTGATCAGCGCGCGGTCCGCGACCAGGCGGAACAGCCGCTTCCTCGGGTTGCCGGGCTGCGGCTCCCCCGTGACCGTGCCGATCTCGACGTGGTCGAAGCCGAGCATGGACATGCCGTCGATCGCGACGGCGTTCTTGTCGAAGCCGGCGGCGAGACCGAAGGGGCCGTGCATCCGCAGCCCGAGGGCCTCGGTGCGCAGTTCCTCGTACCGGGGGGCGAACACGGCGGCGACGAAGGTGCGGAGCACCGGGATGCGGGCGGCGAGGCGGATCCAGCGGAAGGCGAGATAGTGCGCCTCCTCGGGATCCATCCGCTTGAAGACCAGCTGGAAGAAGAGTTTGTACATCTGGGTGTCCTCATGAAGAGGGGGACACCGTTTCCGGTGTCCCCCTGGCTGGCTTCCTAGTCGCGGGCCGCGGTCAGATGTTCCGCGTGTTCCTGGAGGGAACGTACGCCGACCCCGCCGTGGTTGAGCGCGTCGATGCCCTGCACGGCTGCGGCGAGTGCCTGGACCGTGGTGAGACACGGCACGGAGCGGGCCACGGCCGCGGTGCGGATCTCGTAGCCGTCGAGCCGGCCGCCCGTTCCGTACGGGGTGTTGACGATGAGGTCGACCTCGCCGTCGTGGATCAGCTGGACGATGGTCTTCTCGCCGTTCGGGCCCTCGCCCTCGGAGAGCTTGCGCACGACGGTGGCGTTGATCCCGTTGCGCTTGAGGACCTCCGCGGTGCCGGAGGTGGCCATCAGCTCGAAGCCGTGGGCGACCAGCTCGCGGGCCGGGAAGATCATCGTGCGCTTGTCGCGGTTGGCGACCGAGATGAACGCGCGGCCCTTGGTGGGCAGCGGTCCGTAGGCGCCGGCCTGCGACTTGGCGTACGCCGTGCCGAAGACGGAGTCGATGCCCATGACCTCACCGGTGGAGCGCATCTCCGGGCCGAGGACCGTGTCGACGCCGCGGCCCTGGATGTCGCGGAAGCGCGACCAGGGCATGACGGCCTCCTTGACGGAGATCGGCGCGTCCAGCGGCAGGGTGCCGCCGTCGCCGGTCTTCGGCAGCAGGCCCTCCTCGCGCAGCTCCGCGACGGTCGCGCCCAGCGAGATGCGGGCGGCGGCCTTCGCGAGCGGCACCGCGGTCGCCTTCGAGGTGAAGGGCACGGTCCGCGAGGCGCGCGGGTTGGCTTCGAGGACATAGAGGATGTCGCCGGAGAGGGCGAACTGGATGTTGATCAGTCCGCGTACGCCGACGCCCTTGGCGATGCCCTCGGTGGAGGCCCTCAGCCGCTTGATGTCGTAGCCGCCGAGGGTGATCGGGGGCAGCGCGCAGGCGGAGTCGCCGGAGTGGATGCCGGCCTCCTCGATGTGCTCCATCACGCCGCCGAGGTAGAGCTCGGTGCCGTCGTAGAGCGCGTCGACGTCGATCTCGATGGCGTCGTCGAGGAAGCGGTCGACCAGGACCGGCCGGGTGGGGCTGATCTCGGTGGACTCCTCGATGTACGAGGACAGCCGGGTCTCGTCGTAGACGATCTCCATGCCGCGTCCGCCGAGCACGTACGACGGGCGGACGAGGACCGGGTAGCCGATCTCGTCGGCGATGGCCTTGGCCTCGCCGAAGGTCGTGGCCGTGCCGTGCTTCGGGGCCGGCAGGCCGGCCTCGGCGAGCACCCGGCCGAAGGCGCCGCGGTCCTCGGCGGCGTGGATGGCCTCGGGGGACGTCCCCACGACCGGCACGCCGTTGTCCTTGAGCGCCTGCGCCAGGCCCAGCGGGGTCTGGCCGCCGAGCTGCACGACGACACCGGCGATCGGGCCCGCCAGCGACTCGGCGTGCACGATCTCCAGGACGTCCTCGAGGGTGAGCGGCTCGAAGTAGAGCCGGTCGGAGGTGTCGTAGTCCGTGGAGACGGTCTCCGGGTTGCAGTTGACCATCACGGTCTCGTAGCCCGCGTCGCTCAGGGCGAAGGAGGCGTGGACGCAGGAGTAGTCGAACTCGATGCCCTGGCCGATGCGGTTGGGGCCGGAGCCGAGGATGATCACCGCGGGCTTGGTGCGCGGCGCGACCTCGCTCTCCTCGTCGTAGGAGGAGTAGAAGTACGGCGTCTTCGCGGCGAACTCGGCGGCACAGGTGTCGACCGTCTTGTAGACCGGGCGGATGCCGAGGGCGTGCCGGACCTCGCGCACGACGTCCTCGCGCAGGCCGCGGATCTCGCCGATCTGCGCGTCGGAGAAGCCGTGCCGCTTGGCCTCGGCGAGCAGCTCGGTGTCGAGGCGCTCGGCCGCGGTCAGCTCGTCGGCGATCTCCTTGATCAGGAAGAGCTGGTCGACGAACCAGGGGTCGATCCTCGTGGCGTCGAAGACCTCCTCCTGGGTGGCGCCGGCACGGATCGCCTGCATCACGGTGTTGATGCGGCCGTCGGTGGGGCGGACCGCCTCGGCGAGCAGCTCGGCCTTGTCGCCGGGCTCCCCGGTGAACGCGAACTGCGAGCCCTTCTTCTCCAGGGAGCGCAGGGCCTTCTGGAGCGCCTCGGTGAAGTTGCGTCCGATGGCCATGGCCTCGCCCACCGACTTCATGGTGGTGGTGAGGGTGGAGTCGGCGGACGGGAACTTCTCGAAGGCGAAACGCGGGGCCTTGACGACGACGTAGTCGAGGGTCGGCTCGAAGGAGGCCGGCGTCTTCTCGGTGATGTCGTTGGGGATCTCGTCCAGCGTGTAGCCGACGGCCAGCTTGGCGGCGATCTTGGCGATCGGGAAGCCGGTGGCCTTGGAGGCGAGCGCCGAGGAGCGGGAGACGCGCGGGTTCATCTCGATGACGATGACCCGGCCGTCGGTGGGGTCGATGGCGAACTGGATGTTGCAGCCACCGGTGTCGACGCCGACCTCGCGGATGATCGCGATGCCGATGTCGCGCAGCCGCTGGTACTCACGGTCGGTGAGCGTCATCGAGGGGGCGACGGTGATCGAGTCACCGGTGTGGACGCCCATCGGGTCGAAGTTCTCGATGGAGCAGACGACCACGACGTTGTCGTTCTTGTCGCGCATCAGCTCCAGTTCGTACTCCTTCCAGCCGAGGATGGACTCCTCCAGGAGCACCTCGGTGGTCGGCGAGAGGGTGAGGCCCTGTCCCGCGATGCGGCGCAGCTCCTCCTCGTCGTGGGCGAAGCCGGAGCCGGCGCCGCCCATGGTGAAGGAGGGGCGGACGACGACGGGGTAGCCGCCGAGCGTGTCGACGCCCGCGATGACGTCGTCCATGGTGTGGCAGATGACGGAGCGGGCGGACTCGCCGTAGCCGATCTTCGCCTTGACGGCCTCGACGACCCCCTTGAAGAGGTCGCGGTCCTCGCCCTTGTTGATGGCCTCGACGTTGGCGCCGATGAGCTCGACGCCGTACTTCTCCAGCACGCCGTTGTCGTGCATGGAGATCGCGGTGTTGAGCGCGGTCTGGCCGCCCAGGGTCGGGAGCAGCGCGTCGGGGCGCTCCTTGGCGATGATCTTCTCGACGAACTCGGGGGTGATCGGCTCGACGTACGTGGCGTCGGCGATCTCCGGGTCGGTCATGATCGTCGCCGGGTTGGAGTTCACCAGGATGACGCGCAGGCCCTCGGCCTTGAGCACGCGGCACGCCTGGGTGCCGGAGTAGTCGAACTCGGCGGCCTGCCCGATGACGATCGGACCGGAGCCGATGACCAGGACGGACTGGATATCGGAGCGCTTAGGCACGCTGGCCCTCCATCAGGGTGACGAAACGGTCGAAGAGGTACGCGGCGTCGTGCGGGCCCGCAGCCGCTTCGGGGTGGTACTGGACGCTGAAGGCCGGCTGGTCGAGCAGTTGCAGCCCTTCGACGACCTGGTCGTTCAGGCAGACGTGGGAGACCTCGGCGCGGCCGAACTCCGTGTCGGAGACCTTGTCGAGCGGGGCGTCGACGGCGAAGCCGTGGTTGTGCGCGGTGACCTCGACCTTGCCGGTCGTGCGGTCCTGCACGGGCTGGTTGATGCCGCGGTGGCCGTACTTCAGCTTGTAGGTGCCGAAGCCGAGCGAGCGACCCAGGATCTGGTTGCCGAAGCAGATGCCGAAGAGCGGGGTCTTCCGCTCCAGGACGCCGCGCATGACGGAGACCGGGTGGTCGGCGGTGGACGGGTCGCCGGGGCCGTTGGAGAAGAAGACCCCGTCGGGCTCGACGGCGTACACGTCCTCCAGGGTGGCGGTCGCCGGCAGCACGTGCACCTCGATGCCGCGCTCGGCCATGCGGTGCGGGGTCATGCCCTTGATGCCGAGGTCGATCGCGGCGACGGTGAACTTCTTGGTGCCGATCGCGGGGACGACGTACGCCTCCTCGGTGGCGACCTCGGCGGCGAGGTCGGCGCCGCTCATCTCGGGGGCCTGCCGGACCTTGGCGAGGAGCATGCCCTCGTCCTGGAGGGAGTTCCCGGAGAAGATGCCGACGCGCATGGCGCCGCGCTCACGCAGGTGGCGGGTGAGGGCGCGGGTGTCGATGCCGCTGATACCGACGACGCCCTGGCTCGCGAGCTCCTCGTCCAGCGAGCGCCGGGAGCGCCAGTTGGAGGGGACCCGGGCGGGGTCGCGCACGACGTAGCCGGAGACCCAGATCCGCTTCGACTCGGGGTCCTCGTCGTTGACGCCGGTGTTGCCGACGTGCGGGGCGGTCATGACGACGACCTGGCGGTGGTAGGAGGGGTCGGTCAGCGTCTCCTGGTAACCGGTCATACCGGTGGAGAACACCGCTTCTCCGAAGGTCTCCCCCACGGCCCCGTAGGCGCGGCCGCGGAAGGAGCGGCCGTCCTCCAGGACGAGTACGGCGGGAGCTTTTCCGGCTCCCCGGGTGGAGATCGTCATCGTACGGTGCCTTCCGTCGTGTTGGTGAGGTTCTTGCCGGCCGAGCCGGTGAGGCGGTCGACGGCGTCGACCCATGCCTGGTGCTCGGCCGCGTGGTCGGAGCGGAACCCGGAGTCGATCAGCTGGTCGCCGTGCGCCCAGGTGATGACCAGGAGGCCGCCCTCGGGCAGGACCTTGCCTGCGAGTGCCTTGTCGAGCCGGGCCTCGCGGAGCGCCGCGGCCGGTACGAAGAAGTCCGCCGCCCCGGGGCGTACGACGTCGAGACCCTGCTCCGTGAGGGTCAGCTCGACCCTGCTGCGGGTGCCGAGGCCGTGCGCGACGATCCGGTCGAGCCACTGCCCGGCGGTCGTCGAGGCGTGGTAGCGGCCGGTGAGGGTGAGGAGCGGCTCGCCGTCCGCGAACCCTTCGGGGGTGGTCGCGAGCGCGGGCAGGCCGGACTGCAGCCGGCCCCGCCACTTCCATCCCTGGCGCATCAGCCAGTAGACGAACGCGATGAACAGGAGCAGTCCGAGGACCCAGCTGATGCGGGCGGACCAGTCCGTCACCTCGGCCGACTTCTGCTCGGCGGCCAGCTGGTGGAGGAGGTTGAGTGTTGTCACGCGAGCTTCCCGTCGACGACCGTGGCACGGCCCCGCAGGAAGGTGTGGGTGACTCGGCCGGGCAGCTCGCGACCCTCGTACGGAGTGTTGCGGCTGCGGGAGGCGAAGCCCGCGGGGTCCACGGCTCCACGGTATGCCGGATCGACCAGGGTGAGGTTGGCGGGCTCACCCGCCGAGACGGGCCTGCCGTGTCCTTCGAGCCTGCCGATGGCCGCGGGGCGCAGCGACATGCGGTCGGCGACGCCCGCCCAGTCGAGGAGTCCGGTGTCCACCATCGTCTGCTGGACCACGGAGAGCGCGGTCTCCAGGCCCACCATGCCCATGGCGGCGGCGGCCCACTCGCAGTCCTTGTCCTCGTGCGGGTGCGGGGCGTGGTCGGTGGCCACGCAGTCGATGGTGCCGTCGGCGAGCGCCTCGCGCAGGGCCATGACGTCGGCCTCGGTGCGCAGCGGCGGGTTCACCTTGTAGACCGGGTTGTAGGTCCGCACGAGTTCATCGGTGAGCAGCAGGTGGTGGGGAGTGACCTCGGCGGTGACGTTCCAGCCCTTGGACTTGGCCCAGCGGACGATCTCGACGGAGCCGGCGGTCGACAGGTGGCAGATGTGCACCCGGGAGCCGACGTGGGCGGCGAGCAGGACGTCGCGGGCGATGATCGACTCCTCGGCCACGGCGGGCCAGCCGCCCAGACCGAGTTCGGCGGAGACGACGCCCTCGTTCATCTGGGCGCCCTCGGTGAGGCGGGGCTCCTGGGCGTGCTGGGCGACGACGCCGTCGAAGGCCTTCACGTACTCCAGGGCGCGGCGCATGATCACGGCGTCGTCGACGCACTTGCCGTCGTCGGAGAAGACCTTCACCCCGGCGGCGGAGTCGTGCATGGCGCCGAGCTCGGCGAGCTGCTTGCCCTCCAGCCCCACGGTGACGGCGCCGACGGGCTGCACGTCGCAGTAGCCGGACTCCTTGCCGAGCCGCCAGACCTGCTCGACGACGCCGGCGGTGTCGGCGACGGGGAAGGTGTTGGCCATGGCGTGGACGGCGGTGAAGCCGCCGACCGCGGCGGCCTTGGTGCCGGTGAGGACGGTCTCGGAGTCCTCGCGTCCGGGCTCGCGCAGGTGGGTGTGGAGGTCGACGAGGCCGGGCAGCAGGATCTGGCCGGCTGCCTCGATCACGGTGGCGTCACCCGCTTCGATGCCGGTGCCGACCTCGACGACGTTCTCGCCGTCGATGAGGACGTCCTGCGGCTCGCCGCCGAGGATCTTCGCACCGCGGATCAGGATCTTGCTCATGGTCACTTGTTCTCCTCGGTACGGGCGGAGGCGGAGGGCAGGGCGGTCTCGGAGCCGCCGAGCAGCAGGTACAGGACGGCCATGCGGGTGGAGACGCCGTTCGCGACCTGCTCGACGGCGGTGCAGCGGTCGGAGTCGGCGACCTCGGCCGTGATCTCCATGCCGCGGACCATCGGTCCGGGGTGCATGACGATGGCGTGCTCCGGCATCTTCGCCATACGTTCGCCGTCGAGGCCGTAGCGGCGGGAGTACTCGCGCTCGGTCGGGAAGTAGGCGGCGTTCATCCGCTCGCGCTGCACACGGAGCATCATGACCGCGTCCGACTTGGGGAGCACGTCGTCGAGGCGGTAGCTGACGTCGCAGGGCCAGTGCTCGACGCCGACCGGCACGAGGGTGGGCGGGGCCACCAGGGTGACGTGGGCACCTAGCGTGTGCAGGAGGTGGACGTTGGAGCGGGCGACGCGGCTGTGCAGGACGTCGCCGACGATCGTGATCCGCCGGCCTTCGAGGTCCCGGCCGATGCCGGCGTCGGGCCCGACCAGCCTGCGGCGCATCGTGAACGCGTCCAGCAGCGCCTGGGTGGGGTGCTCGTGCGTGCCGTCGCCCGCGTTGACGACCGCGCTGTCGATCCAGCCGGAGGTGGCGAGGCGGTACGGGGCACCGGAGGCGCCGTGCCGGATGACGACGGCGTCGGCGCCCATGGCCTCCAGGGTCAGGGCCGTGTCCTTGAGCGACTCGCCCTTGGAAACGGACGAGCCCTTCGCGGAGAAGTTGATGACGTCGGCGGAGAGGCGCTTCGCGGCGGCCTCGAACGAGATCCTCGTGCGGGTCGAGTCCTCGAAGAAAAGATTGACGACCGTTCGTCCACGCAGCGTGGGGAGCTTCTTGATCGGCCGGTCCGCGACCCGTGCCATCTCCTCGGCGGTGTCGAGGATCAGGACGGCGTCGTCGCGGGTGAGGTCTGCGGCCGAGATGAGGTGACGGGGGGTCCGGGGGTTGTCCCCGGGAGGGCGCAGCATCTGGAGTTCTCCGTGGAGGGTGGAGGAATCGGGCCGGCGGGCGTGGCGGAGCAGCCGTGCGGCCGGTGGGACGCACGGGACGGGGCTCCGCTACTGCTCGCCTGCCGGGACGGTCTGCTTGACGCCGAGCAGCACGGCGTCGCGGCCGTCCTCCTCGGCGAGCTGGACCCTGACCGTCTCCCGCAACGAGGTGGGGAGGTTCTTGCCGACGTAGTCCGCGCGGATCGGGAGCTCCCGGTGTCCGCGGTCGACGAGGACCGCGAGCTGCACGGCACGGGGCCGGCCGATGTCGCCGAGCGCGTCGAGTGCGGCGCGGATCGTCCGGCCGGAGAAAAGCACGTCGTCGACGAGCACGACGAGACGGCCCTCGATGCCCTCACCGGGGATCTCGGTGCGTCCCAGGGCGCGCGCGGGGCGCAACCGGAGGTCGTCGCGGTACATCGTGATGTCGAGTGACCCGACCGGCGTCTTCCGGCCGGTGATCTCTTCGAGTTTTCCGGCGAGCCGACGGGCGAGGAAGACCCCGCGTGTCGGGATGCCGAGAAGCACCACGTCGTCGGCGCCCTTGGCGCGTTCGACGATCTCGTGGGCGATTCGGGTCAGTGCCCGGGCGATGTCGGGAGCCTCGAGAACGGGCCGTGCCGCATTGCCGGTGTGGTCATGCTGTGCGTCCATAAGAAACGGACCTCCTTCTCCGCCTCACTGGACGGACGTTAAAGGACGTCGAAATTGCGTCATCCACGTTACCAGGGCTTGTGCGAGCCCCTGGCCCCACCCCCGGGAGGTGGCAGACCGGACCTTTCGGCTTGACGCAGCCAAGTAACGCTGCGTAACCTCACAGTGAGTTACCAGCCACGCGGCCCAGCCGCAGAATGTTCCAGCGTCCGGGGAGCCTTATGTCCAGCGAATACGCAAAGCAGCTCGGGGCCAAGCTCCGCGCCATCCGCACCCAGCAGGGCCTCTCCCTCCACGGCGTGGAGGAGAAGTCGCAGGGCCGCTGGAAGGCCGTCGTGGTCGGTTCCTACGAGCGCGGCGACCGCGCCGTGACCGTGCAGCGCCTTGCCGAGCTGGCCGACTTCTACGGTGTCCCGGTGCAGGAGCTCCTGCCCGGCACGACCCCCGGCGGTGCCGCCGAGCCGCCGCCGAAGCTGGTCCTCGACCTCGAGCGCCTCGCCCACGTACCGCCGGAGAAGGCCGGACCGCTGCAGCGTTACGCGGCGACGATCCAGAGCCAGCGCGGCGACTACAACGGCAAGGTGCTCTCGATCCGCCAGGACGACCTGCGGACGCTCGCCGTCATCTACGACCAGTCGCCGTCCGTGCTCACGGAGCAGCTGATCAGCTGGGGCGTTCTGGACGCCGACGCGCGCCGCGCGGTGGCGCACGACGAGGGCTGACCGGCTCCGGAATCAGACGCGTACCGCCGGGTGGGCGGGGTCCCCAGGGCCCCGCCCACCCGGCGTTCCCATACGTACGCACCCCCACCGGGATCCCCTCGGGTGAGCCGGACACCGGGATCAGGCGGGGTACGCCGAAGGGCCCACGGTCACGTCGACCGTGGGCCCTTCTTCGGCTCGGCGCCGCCGGAGGCTACTGCTCCCGGCGGAGGTTCGGCTTGAGGTCCTTGAACCGGGCCAGCAGGCCGTTCACGAAAGCCGGGGAGTCGTCCGTGGAGAACTCCTTGGCGAGCTGGACCGCCTCGTCGATGACGACGGCGTCCGGGGTCGAGTCCATCCAGATCAGCTCGTACGCACCGAGCCGCAGGATGCTCCGGTCGACGACCGGCATGCGGTCGATCTCCCAGTCCACGGCGTAGGTGACGATGAGGTCGTCGATCCGGTCGGCGTACTGCGCGTACCCCTCGACCAGTTCCATCGTGAATTCACCGACCGGCGGCTGACGGTCGTCGGTCCGCGAGAGCCGTACCCAGTCCGCGAGGACCGTCTGCACGGACTCACCGCGCTGGTCGGCCTCGAAGAGGATCTGGAAGGCGCGCTTGCGGGCCTTGTTCCGGGCAGCCACGGTTAGCTGTTCACCCGGCCGAGGTAGTCGCCCGTACGGGTGTCGACCTTGATCTTCTCGCCGGTGGTGATGAAGAGCGGCACGCCGATCTCGTAACCGGTCTCCAGGGTGGCGGGCTTGCTGCCACCGGTGGAGCGGTCGCCCTGGACACCGGGGTCGGTGTGCTGGATGGTCAGCTCGACGGCGGCCGGCAGCTCGACGTAGAGCACCTCGCCCTCGTGCTGCGCGACCGAGGCGGTGAAGCCCTCGATCAGGAAGTTGGCGGCGTCGCCGACGGCCTTGCGGTCGACCATGAGCTGGTCGTACGTGCTCATGTCCATGAAGACGAAGTACTCGCCGTCCATGTACGAGAACTGCATGTCACGGCGGTCGATGGTGGCCGTCTCGACCTTCACGCCGGCGTTGAACGTCTTGTCGACGACCTTGCCGGAGAGCACGTTCTTGAGCTTGGTGCGCACGAAGGCGGGGCCCTTGCCGGGCTTGACGTGCTGGAACTCGACGACGGACCAGAGCTGGCCTCCGTCGAGCTTGAGCACCAGGCCGTTCTTGAGGTCGTTCGTGGAAGCCACGGTTGCGGAATCTCCTGGACTGAAGCTGGTGGACGACCGGGGATGCGCGCCGGAGCCTCCGCGAGGAGATCTCCTAGAGCGCGAGCAGCTCCTTGGTCGTAATGGTGAGTAGCTCGGGTCCGCCGTCCGCCTCGGGGCGCACGACGAGCGTGTCATCGATCCGGACACCGCCCCGGCCCGGGAGGTGGACCCCCGGTTCGACGGTGACCGGCACACAAGCGTCCAGTTTACCCATGGCTGTCGGTGCCAACTGCGGGTCCTCGTCGATTTCCAGTCCGACCCCGTGCCCGGTGGAGGCCTGGAGGCCGTCGGCGTGGCCCGCGGAGTCCAGGAGATGGCGGGCTGCACGGTCCACGTCACGGTAGGCGGCACCGGGCACGAGAGCCTCACGTCCGGCCCGCTGAGCGGCGAAAACAAGGTCGTAGAGCTCGATCTGCCACTCCGCGGGACTGGTCCCGATGACGAACGTCCGGCCGATCTCGCAGCGGTATCCGCGGTAGTTCGCCCCGAGGCAGACGGAGAGGAAATCACCTTCCTCGACCCTGCGATCGGTGGGCCGGTGCCGGCCCAGCCCCGAGTGGGGCCCCGTCCCCACCGAGGTGGCGAAGGCCGGGCCGTCGGCACCGTGGTCCACGAGCCGGCGCTCCAGCTCCAGGGCCAGGTGGCGTTCGGTCCGTCCCACCAGGATGGATTCGAGGAGCTCGCCGAGCGCCTGGTCGGTGATCTCCGCCGCGATCCGCAGGCAGGCGATCTCCTCCTCGTCCTTCACCAGGCGGAGCTGCTCCACCGTGCCGCCGAGGTCGCCGAGGCGCAGGCGCGGGGCGACGGAGCTCATCGCACGGTGGCGGGAGACCGTCAGGTCGTGTTCCTCGACGGCCAGGGAGTCGGCGTGCAGGCCGCCGGCGAGGTCCGCCGCCGCGACCACCGGGTCGCCGTCGGTGTCGGGCAGGACGGTCAGCCGCAGATGTTCGTCGGGCCGCCCGTGGGCGGGGTCCCCGGTCGGCGCGCGGGGGCAGAGCAGGACGTCCTCACCGGGGCCGAGCAGCAGCACGGCGCCCGGCGGGGCCCCACCCGCGAGATAGCGGACGTTGGCGGGGCGGGAGACCAGTGCGGCCGCGGATCCGGCGGCGGCGTACCGGTCACGCAGCAGCCCGCGTCGTACGGCGTACACCTCTGACATGGTTCCGAGCCTACGAGCGCGGGCGGAGCCCCGCCCGGTCAGCGCACCCGACCGGGAACCACGGGGCCCTACCAGGCGGGCGGGCTGGCTATGGAGCGGGCCAGGACGTCGTCGAGGACCCGGGCGGTCGTCTCGACGTCGTAGGTGGAGTTGTCGATGATCGGCAGGCCGGAGCCGTACCAGCCGGCCATCCGGCCGTGGATCCTGGCCACTTCCTCGTCGGAGAGCCTGCGGTTCCCGCTGCGGGCCGCGTTGCGCTCCAGGACGACCTCCAGGCCGGGCAGGAGGACGACGGGGAGCAGCCCGGGGCCGACGTGCCGCTTCCAGCCTCCGAGGCCGACGACGGGCCGGTCCGGGAAGACCGCGTCGTCGAGGATGCAGGAGATGCCGTTGGCCAGGAAATTACGGGCGGCGAAGCCGCAGGTGCGGCGGGCCAGGCGGTACTGGGCCTCGGAGTGGTCGTTCCATCCGGCCTGCGGGTCGGCGAATCCGGAGCAGACCCATTCGCGGACGTCGTCGAGGGACACGTGCGCGGTGGGGACCCTGCGCCGGGCGGCCCAGAGCTTGGCGACCGTGGTCTTTCCGGCTCCGGCCGGGCCGATCAGCAGCACGGCCAGCGTCGCGGCACCGGTACCCGGCTCCGCGGGCGGGGCGGGCAGCGGGACCGGCCCTCCGGGCGGGAGCTGGACGTGTCCGGTGGTGTCCCGGGAAGGAGGCGGAGGTGCGTGCTGCGGCCCGGGCGCCGCGGGAACGTGACGGGGCGCGGGAGGCGGCGGCCCCGGCGCCGCGGGAGGGGGCGGCGGCGGCCCGGCCTGGCCGGGGTGGCCCGGCTGCTGGGCCTGCTGCGTCCACGGTCCGATGCCGGGACCCTGGGGCGGAGGCAGCGGGGCCCCCACTGCGTGCTGCATCCGGTGCCACTCCGTCTCGTACAGGCAATGGGCGCTGGTCGAACGGCAACCGTACCTTCCCCGGCCGCCCTGCGGTGAACGGGCGGGGAAGGCGGGAAGTGCCCGGTGTCAGTCCGTCAGTTCGTCGGCCAGGGCGCGCAGGGCGAGCCGGTAGGAGCCGATGCCGAACCCTGCCACCGTGCCGGTGGCCACCGGGGCGATCACGGAGGTGTGGCGGAACTCCTCGCGCGCGTACGGATTCGAGATGTGCACCTCGATCAGCGCGGCGGTGCGCTGGGCCGCGGCGTCGCGCATCCCGTACGAGTAGTGCGTGAAGGCGCCCGGGTTGATGACGACCGGGATCGAGCCGTCCGCCGCCTCGTGGAGCCAGCGGATCAACTCGCCCTCGTCGTTGGTCTCCCGGACCTCGACGTCGAGGCCGAGCTCCTCGCCGACGGCCCGGCAGGCGTCGACGAGGCCGGTGTAGGAGGTCGCCCCGTACACGTCCGGTTCGCGGGAGCCGAGACGTCCGAGGTTCGGCCCGTTGAGCACGAGGACCCTGCGGGCCGTCATGCGGAGACCTCTCCGAAAGCGGCGAGCAGGACGGACGGGTCGGGGCCCTCCAGCACGGTGGGCTTCCCGATGCCGTCCAGGACGATGAAGCGCAGCAGGTCGCCGCGGGACTTCTTGTCGACCTTCATGTTCTCCAGGAGCTTCGGCCACTGGTCACCTCGGTAGGTGAGCGGCAGTCCGACGGACTCCAGGACGGCACGGTGCCGGTCGGCGGTCGCGTCGTCGAGCCGGCCGGCGAGCCGGCCGAGCTCCGCCGCGAAGACCATGCCCACCGAGACGGCCGCACCGTGGCGCCACTTGTAGCGCTCGTTCTTCTCGATGGCGTGCGCCAGCGTGTGGCCGTAGTTGAGGATCTCCCGGAGACCGGACTCCTTGAGGTCGCTGGAGACGACCTCCGCCTTGACCCGGATGGAACGCTCGATCAGCTCGGCGGTGTGCGGTCCCGCGGGAGTGCGGGCGGCCTGCGGATCGGCCTCGACGAGGTCGAGGATGACCGGGTCGGCGATGAAGCCGGCCTTGATGATCTCGGCCATGCCGGAGACGTAGTCGTTGACCGGCAGGGAGTCCAGGGCGGCGAGGTCGCAGAGGACTCCGGCCGGCGGGTGGAAGGCGCCCACGAGGTTCTTGCCCTCGGCGGTGTTGATGCCGGTCTTGCCGCCGACCGCCGCGTCGACCATGGCGAGCACGGTCGTCGGTACGGCGATCCAGCGCACGCCGCGCAGCCAGGACGCGGCGACGAACCCGGCGACGTCGGTGGTGGCGCCGCCGCCGACGCCGACGATGACGTCGGTGCGGGTGAAGCCGGTCTGGCCGAGCGCCTTCCAGCAGTAGGCGGCGACCTCGACGGTCTTGGCCTCCTCGGCGTTCGGCAGCTGGATCGCGATGGCCTCGTAGCCCTGGGCGGCGAGGTCCTCGCGGACCGCCTCACCGGTCTCGGCGAGCGCCTCGGGGTGGAGTACGGCGACCCGCTTGGCACGGTCACCGATGAGGTTCGGCAGCTCGCCGAGGAGCTGGCGGCCGACGAGCACCTCGTAGGCCTCGGTGCCCGCAGTCCCGGCGATCTGGATGCGCGTGGTGCCCTGCTCGCTCATGTCTGTGTTCTCCCGGCCGGACGGCACGGTCCCGGCCGTGCGCTCCGGCAACTCCGTTGCGTCGAGGACCGCCTGGGCGACCTCTTCGGGGGTGCGTTCGTCGGTCGTGACGGTCACGTCCGCCACTTCGTCGTACAGATGGCGCCGGGCGTCCATGAGTTCGCGCCACTGGCGTCGCGGGTTGACGGCGAGCAGGGGGCGGGCGGTGTTCAGCCCGACCCGCTTGACCGCTTCGTCCACGTCCATGGAGAGGTAGACGACCCGGTGGCCGGCGAGCAGCGCGCGGGTCGACGCGTCGAGGACGGCCCCGCCGCCCAGCGCGAGGACCCCCGGGTGTCCGGCGAGGGACTCCCGCACGGCTTCGGACTCCAGGGCACGGAAGTGCTCCTCGCCGTCGTCGAAGAAGATCTCGGGGATCGACTTGCCCGCGGCGGCCACGACGTCGGCGTCGGTGTCCCGGTAGGTGGTGCCGAGCCGCTCCGCGAGCAGCTCCCCCACCGTGGACTTGCCGACCCCCATGGGTCCGACGAGGACGATCAGCGGGCCGCTCACCGGATCTGGAGGTGGGAGAGGTACGACTGGACGTTGCGGTGGGTCTCGGCGACGCTGTCGCCGCCGAACTTCTCCGCGACCGCGTCGGCCAGCACCAG
The DNA here is from genome assembly GCF_042270185.1 of Streptomyces sp. NPDC055962. Taxonomy (NCBI): domain Bacteria; kingdom Bacillati; phylum Actinomycetota; class Actinomycetes; order Kitasatosporales; family Streptomycetaceae; genus Streptomyces; species Streptomyces sp. NPDC055962. Next base: position 380,614 of record NZ_JBHJYN010000005.1, on the reverse strand, counting down.
GGCCACCATCGCCTCGGCGACGATCCCGGCGGCCGGCACGGCGCAGACGTCGGACCGCTGGTGGTGCGCCTTCGCCGCCTCGCCGGTGACGACGTCGACGGTGGCGAGCGCGCGGGGCACGGTGGCGATGGGCTTCATCGCGGCGCGCACGCGCAGGAGCTCACCGGTGGTGAGACCGCCCTCGGTGCCGCCGGAGCGGCCGGAGGCACGCTTGATGCCGTTCTCGGTGGCGAGGATCTCGTCGTGGGCCTTGGACCCGGGGACCCGGGCCAGGTCGAAGCCGTCGCCGACCTCGACGCCCTTGATGGCCTGGATGCCCATGAGGGCGGCGGCGAGCCGGGCGTCGAGCCTGCGGTCCCAGTGGACGTGCGAGCCGAGGCCGACGGGGACGCCGTAGGCGAGCACCTCGACGACTCCGCCGAGGGTGTCGCCGTCCTTGTGGGCCTGGTCGATCTCCTCGACCATGGCCTTCGACGCCTCGGCGTCCAGGCAGCGCACGGGGTCGGCGTCGAGCCGCTCGACGTCGGAGGGCTTGGGGTAGACGCCGTAGGGCGCCTTGGCCGCGGCCAGCTCGACGACGTGGGAGACGATCTCGATGCCCGCGGTCTCCTTGAGGTACGACCGGGCAACGGCGCCGAGGGCGACACGGGCCGCGGTCTCACGGGCGCTCGCGCGCTCCAGGACCGGACGTGCCTCGTCGAAGCCGTACTTCTGCATCCCCGCGAGGTCGGCGTGGCCGGGCCGGGGGCGGGTCAGCGGGGCGTTGCGCGCCTGAGCGGCGAGCACGTCGGGGTCGACCGGGTCGGCCGACATGACCTGCTCCCACTTGGGCCACTCGGTGTTGCCCACCATCACGGCGACGGGCGAGCCCATGGTCAGGCCGTGCCGGACACCGCCGAGGAAGGTGACCTCGTCCCGCTCGAACTTCATACGGGCGCCGCGCCCGTAACCGAGCCGTCGCCTGGCGAGCGCGTCGGCCACCATCTCCGTGGTGACGGGGATACCGGCGGGAAGACCCTCCAGCGTCGCCACCAGTGCGGGGCCGTGCGACTCTCCGGCGGTCAGCCAGCGCAACCTGCTCAACGGTGCTCCTCATGCTCGCGCCTGTAACTGCAACGGCGCGACCGGGTGCGCGGCCCTGGCCCGCCGCCCCTGATCCTCCCACGACCCGGAGCGCCGACCCGCCGCCGGTCCATCAGACGGACGGCCCTGTCGGCCGGACACCGGACCCGATCAACCGGAAAAGTCGCCACATTCATGCATTCACACGCCATACATGCCATATGAATAGACGAATTGAATTGCAGTTGACGGCCTGTCAACGAGTAGTGATAATCACGGCGCAATAACTTCACACAAATAATCCACAAGGATGAACATCATGCGTAAGTCCCTGATCTCGCTCACCCTGGGCGCCGCGCTGGCCCTCACCGCCACGCTCGGTGGCACCGCTTACGCCGGGGAGGGCAACTCCGACTGGCGCTACATGACGTGCACCTCGGGCGGCGCCCAGGGTGAGCTGGGGTACCGCTGGTGGAGCAAGGGCACCATCACCTCCATCGACCTGGAGCTCACCGCACTGGACATCTCGTCCGACGGTCACCACCCCGAGGTCCGCTTCGTCTCCCGCAACTACGGCGGCGGCATCAAGTACTGGGGCTGGCACTCCTACGACGGCGGGGCGCCCGGCGGCCGCGCCTGGTACACCAGCGCCCAGAGCGACGCCGGCCTCTACGGCATCGGCATCCAGATCGCCAACAAGGAGGGCAGCGAGATCGTGACCTACAAGACCTGCTGGGTCTCCGAGGCCGCCTGACCGTCCGGAAGACAGGCCCGAGGGTGGGACGGTGCGCCGCCCCACCCTCCCGCCTCGGACTCAGACGCCCGGGGTACGCCCGCCCAGCGCGGCCTCACCCGCGGCGCGCATGACGGCGAGCGGGGCGTCCAGGCCGGTCATCTGCTCCACCTGCAGGACGGCCTGGTGCACCAGGAGGTCGAGGCCTCCCACGACGCCCGCCCCCGCCGCCGCCCAGCGCGAGGCCAGCGCGGTCGGCCAGGGGTCGTAGAGGACGTCGAAGAGCGTGCCGGGCGCCGGGGGTACGGAGCCGGCGAGGCCGTCGGTGGTGCCGGCCGGGGTGGTGGCGATCACCAGGGGCGCGTGCAGGGCCTCATCGGCCTCGGCCCAGTCCGCGATCCTGACGTCGACGCCGAGGCGCGCACCCCAACCGCGCATCTCGTCGGCCCGCGCCGCACTGCGCACGTACGCCGTGACGGGCCCGGTGCAGATCGCGGCGAGGGCGGCCAGCGCGGAGGAGGCCGTGGCGCCCGCTCCGAGGACCGCGGCGGATTCGACCTTCTCGACGCCGCGTTCACGCAGGGCCGCGATCATCCCCGGGATGTCCGTGTTGTCCCCGAGACGGCGGCCGTCCTCGCTGAACACCACGGTGTTGACGGCCTCGACCGACGCCGCCGTGTCACTGATCCCGTCCAGCAGCGGAATGATCGCCCGCTTCAGCGGCATGGTCAGGGAGAGCCCCGCCCAGGACCTGTCCAGGCCCTCGACGAAGCCGGGCAGCGCCGCCTCGTCCACGTCGAAGCGGTCGTACGACCAGTCCTCCAGGCCGAGCGCCGCGTACGCGGCGCGGTGCAGGGCCGGGGAGAGGGAATGCGCGATGGGCGAGCCGAGGACGGCGGCCCTGTGCGTGGCGCTCACTGGTCCGCCTTGTTCTCTTCGTACTGCCTGCGGTTGCGCTCGTGCTCCTCGTTCGTCACCGCGAAGAGCGTCTTGTCCTCGGTCACGGAGACGAAGTAGTACCACGGGCCGGATGCCGGGCTGATCGCCGAGTGCAACGCGTCCGCACCCGGATTGGAGATCGGCCCGAGAGGGAGTCCCTTGATGCTGTACGTGTTGTACGGATCGTTGATCTTCCGAAGGTCGTCCACGGCACCGATGTCCAGTGTGCTCTCAGCTCGAATGTAATTGACCGTCGAGTCGAATTCGAGCCGTCCGACGGTTTCGAGGTTGTCCGGCTTGAGCCGGTTGTAGACCACCCGCGCGACCTTGTCGAAGTCGTGCTTGTACTTTCCTTCCTTCTGGACGAGGCTCGCCACGGTGATGACGTCGAGCGGAGAGTCCAGGTTCAGCTTCTTCGCGTTCTGCTCCAGGTCGAGCTTCGCGTATTCCTTGTTGGCCCGCGTGACCATCTTCTTCAGCGCGTCCTCGGGCTTCGAGCCCTTGGGAACTGCGTAGGCGGACGGAAAGAGGAACCCTTCCAGCGGATCCTTGATCTTCGGGTCGTCGTCCGCCCAGTCGGGCAGCCCGAGACTCTCGGCCTTCGTGTGCGCGACCTCGGCCGTGGTGCCCGCTTTCAGCTCCAGCCTTCGGTCGATGGCAGCGTAGATATCGCGGGTGCTCGTCCCCTCGGGAATGACGAGAGCGTTCTGGCTCTTCGGGTCGAGCATCATCTCGACAGCACTGTCCGCCGACATCTCCTTCTTCAGGAGATAGACGCCGGCCTGAAGGGACTTCCCCTTGGGGTTCCCGTTCTGCGCGGAAATGAAGGCGTCGGACGACTTCACGACGCCGGCCTTCTTCAGGATGCTCGCGATCTCGTTCCCGTACGCGCCCTCCGGGATCTCCACCTCGACCGAGCCCGTGCCGCTGCCCGTGTAGTCCGGGGCGGCGCCGAACTGGCTCTGGTAGTAGGAGTAGCCGAAGTAGCCCACTCCGCCCAGGCCTCCGACGAGGACCGCGGCCACACCGAGGCAGGCGCAGCCGTTGCGGCTCTTCTTCTTGCCCTTGCCGCGGCGCTCACCCCCGCCCCGGCCGGACTCACGCGGGTCGTCGTCGTACGCGTCGTCCTCGCGGGAACGGGAGCGGGAGCCGCGCCCGTCGGCCGGCTCGTCCTCGCCCGTGAAGAAAGGATGCGTCTCCTCCTGCGGCGCGTCCGGGTCCCAGTCCTGGCCCTGCTCGGGCTGCTGAGGCTGCCGGTCCTGCCGGGGTGCCTGCTCGCGGTGGCCCGGGGGCTGTGGCGGCGGGTACGCCTCGGAGGTGCCGTAGTAGTCGCCCTGCTCGCCGTAGCCGCCGGGGCCGTTCCCGTACTGGTGCTGCTGGGCGCCGTACGGCATCGCCGCCTGCTGGCCGGTGTCCCAGCCGCCGTTGTCGTACGGCGGCTGCGACTGCGGCTGGGCGTAGGGGTCCTGCGGCACGCCGTACGGCTGCTGCTGGTAGGGGTCCTGCTGATGCTGCTGCTGATACGGGTCCTGCTGATGCTGATACGGGTCCTGCTGATGCTGCTGGGCGTACGGGTCCTGCGGGTAGCCCTGCTGGGCGTAGGGGTCCTGGGCGTAGGGCTGCTGCCGGCCGTCGTACTGGCCCTGGTCCTGGCCGTGGGCGGCCTGGGGGCCTCCCCATCCCTGGTCCCCGTACAAGGGGTCCTCGGGATGCCACGGTTCGGAGCCGGAGCCCCGGCCATACTCAGTCATCGATCCCCTTGAGCCGCGAGACGACGCTCCGTCTCTTCGCTTTGCTGTGCGGTGTCTGTTCGAACACCGGCGCATCGCGCGGAACGTTACCGTATCGCGATCAGACAACCACTTCGACGCCCTCACCCGGCGCAGCGCCTGACGCCCGTTCGGACTCCAGAGCGTTCTGGAGGATCACCACAGCGGCAGCCTGGTCGATGACAGACCGGCCCTTCTTGGACTTCACGCCCGAAGCGCGCAGCCCCTGAGTGGCCGTCACTGTGGTCATCCTCTCGTCCAGGAGACGTACAGGAATCGGTGCGATGGCACGGGCGAACACCTGCGCGAACTCACGGACCTTCGCGGCCGCCGGTCCTTCCCCGCCCCCGAGGGAGCGGGGAAGCCCGACGATGACCTCGATCGGCTCGTACTCCTCGACGATCCGGCCGAGCCGCCGGTGGGCGGCCGGGACGTCGCGTCCCGGCACGGTCTCCACCGGCGTGGCGAGGATCCCGTCGGGGTCGCACGAGGCGACCCCGATCCGGGCGTCACCGACATCGATCGCGAGTCGGCGTCCTCGGCGCATCTGCGACATGTCGGGCGTCACGCCTTCTCGGTGACGAGGCGTTCGACAGCGGCTACGGCGTCACCGATGGCGTCCGGGTTCTGCCCGCCGCCCTGGGCGACGTCCGGCTTGCCGCCGCCACCGCCACCGAGGGTCTTGGCGGCGGTGCGGACCAGGTCGCCGGCCTTGAGACCGCGCTCGCGGGCGGCCTCGTTGGTGGCGATGACCGTCAGCGGGCGGCCGTTGGCCGTGGTGAACAGGGCCACGACGGCCGGGCGGCCGCCCTGGATGCGCCCGCGCACGTCGAGGACGAGCTTGCGCAGGTCGTCGGCCGTGGTGCCGTCCGGTACCTGCCCGGTGACGAGGGCGACGCCGCGCACGTCCTTGGCGGACTCCACGAGCCCGGCGGCGGCGGCGAGCACCTTCTCCGCACGGAACTTCTCGATCTCCTTCTCGGCGTCCTTCAGCTTGCCGAGCATGCCGGAGATCTTCTCGGGGAGCTCCTCGGGGCGGCCCTTGAGCAGCTCCTGGAGCTGGGCGACGACCGTGTGCTCCCTGGCGAGGAAGTTGTACGCGTCCACGCCGACCAGGGCCTCGATGCGGCGGACCCCGGAACCGATGGACGACTCGCCGAGCAGCTTGACCAGACCCAGCTGGGCGGTGTTGTGGACGTGCGTACCGCCGCACAGCTCCTTGGAGAAGTCGCCGATGGTGACGACACGGACCCGCTCGCCGTACTTCTCGCCGAACTCCGCGATGGCGCCCTGCTTCTTGGCGTCGTCGATGGACATGACCTCGGCCTGGACGTCGAGCTCCCGGGCGAGGACCTCGTTGATCTTCTGCTCCACGTCGGTCAGGACCGTGCCGGGTACGGCGGCGGGCGAGCCGAAGTCGAAGCGGAAGCGGCCGGGCGAGTTCTCCGAACCGGCCTGGGCGGCCGTCGGGCCCAGGGCGTCGCGCAGCGCCTGGTGGGTGAGGTGCGTGGCGCTGTGCGCGCGGGCGATGGCCCGGCGGCGGGTGTTGTCGATGGCGGCGAAGGCGGAGGCGCCGACCGTCACCTCACCGACCTGGACCGAGCCCTTGTGGACCGAGACGCCGGGCACGGGCTGCTGCACGTCGCGGACGGTGATCACGGCGCCGGTGTCGAGCCTGATCCGGCCCTGGTCGGCGAGCTGGCCGCCGCCCTCGGCGTAGAACGGGGTGCGGTCGAGGACGACCTCGACCTCGTCGCCCTCGGAGGCGGCGGGCGAGGGCACACCGTCGACGAGCAGGCCGACGATCTTCGACTCGCCCTCGGTGCTGGTGTAGCCGGTGAACTCGGTGACGCCGGAGTTGTCGGCGACCTCGCGGTAGGCGGACAGGTCGGCGTGGCCGGTCTTCTTCGCCTTGGCGTCGGCCTTGGCCTTGTCCCGCTGCTCCTGCATCAGACGGCGGAAGCCGTCCTCGTCGACCGCAAGGCCCTGCTCCGCGGCCATCTCCAGCGTGAGGTCGATGGGGAAGCCCCAGGTGTCGTGGAGCAGGAACGCCTTGTCGCCGGCCAGGACCTTGCCGCCGGCGGCCTTGGTCTCGGTGACGGCGGTCTCGAGGATGTTCGTGCCGCCCTTGAGTGCCTTGAGGAAGGCGGCCTCTTCCGCGAGGGCGACCGTCTCGATGCGCTTGCGGTCGGTGACGAGCTCCGGGTACTGCTGCCCCATGGTGTCGACGACGACGTCGACCAGCTCACGGACGACCGGACCGGTGGCGCCCATGAGGCGCATGTTGCGGATGGCGCGGCGCATGATGCGGCGCAGGACGTAGCCGCGGCCCTCGTTGCCCGGGGTGACACCGTCGCCGATGAGCATCACGGACGTGCGGATGTGGTCGGCGACGACGCGGAGGGAGACGTCGGAGCCCTTCTCGGCGCCGTAGCGGACGCCGGTGAGCTCGGTGGCCTTGTCCATGACGACGCGCAGGGTGTCGGTCTCGTACATGTTCTGCACGCCCTGAAGGATCATGGCGAGGCGTTCGAGGCCGAGACCGGTGTCGATGTTCTGCGACGGCAGGTCCCCGAGGATCGGGAAGTCCTCCTTGCCGTCGCCGGCGCCGCGCTCGTACTGCATGAAGACCAGGTTCCAGATCTCCACGTAGCGCTCGTCGTTGACGGCGGGGCCGCCCTCGACGCCGAACTCGGGGCCGCGGTCGTAGTTGATCTCGGAGCACGGGCCGCAGGGTCCGGGGACGCCCATGGACCAGAAGTTGTCCTTCTTGCCCAGGCGCTGGATGCGCTCGGCAGGGACGCCGATCTTCTCGCGCCAGATCTGCTCGGCCTCGTCGTCGTCGAGGTAGACCGTGATCCACAGCCGCTCGGGGTCGAGACCGAAGCCGCCGTCCTCGACGGAGTTCGTGAGCGCCGCCCAGGCGAGCTCGATGGCGCCTTCCTTGAAGTAGTCGCCGAACGAGAAGTTGCCGCACATCTGGAAGAACGTGCCGTGGCGGGTGGTCTTGCCGACCTCTTCGATGTCCGGCGTACGCACGCACTTCTGCACGCTGGTGACGCGCGGGGCGGGCGGCTTGACCTCTCCGAGGAAGTAGGGCTTGAAGGGAACCATGCCCGCGGGGACCAGCAGCAGAGTCGGGTCGTCCGCGATGAGCGACGCCGAAGGCACGACGGTGTGGCCGCGCTCCTCGAAGAAGCTCAGCCAGCGGCGACGAATTTCAGCCGACTCCATTAGTGGTCCTCATTCCGGTTGTTCGAGTTGTAGGGGAGTGTGCGGTGGGCGACGAGATCGGGGTCCGCGGGCGCCTCGATACCGAGTGCCCCGCCCAGTTCGGCCTCGCGCCTGACCATGCCCTCACGGACGTCGAGGGCGAAGTCCTTCAGCTTGTGACCTGCCTCGATCGCCTTGTCCGCGGCCTGCGCCGCGAGGCTCTCGGGGGTCAGCTGCCGGATCTTGCGGTTGACCTTGGTGGTGGCCCAGACGCCGGCGGCTGCGCCGGCGGTGAACCAGAAGGTACGGCGGAACATCGCTGGATCAGTCCTTCTGTCCGCGGGAGCTTCGGCCGTTCCGCTTCCTGTCACGGGCGGACGGCACGGTACGGCCGACGATCACGGTGCGGCGGGAGGCCCTGCGGTCCGGTTCCGGCTCCGCGGCGGTACGGCGGCCGATCGCCTGCCGTACCCCGTAGCCGAACGCGGCGACCTTCACGAGCGGACCGCCGAACGTCGACGCGACGGTGGTCGAGAGCGCGGAGGCGTTGGAGGTGACCTCCTGGACGTCGCTGGCGATGGCGTCGACCTTGTCGAGCTGGGTCTGCGCGGAACGCAGGGTCGCGGAGGCGTCGGCGAGCAGCGGGACCGCCTGCTCCGTCACGTCCGCCACCAGCGCGGTGGTCGCCCTGAGCGTCTGGGCCAGCCTCACCAGTACAACGGCGAGGAAGGAAACCAGGATCGCCCAGAAGACAGCCACCAGGATGCCGGCCACCTCTCCACCGGACACAGTGCACCGCTCTCTGCTCGTCGCCCTTGTCGGCCGGGACCTCCCCCGGCCGGTTTCTGCCTGGCGCCGCTCGGCCGGCGCGTCCTGCCACCCCTGCCGATCGTCGTCCCCCGAGCCTATCGCGCCGGGCGTCGCGCGCCGTACCGCATTACGGGGCGTGCGGCACGGGTGGTCACGGGGCGTGCGGTACGGGTCGTCACGGGGCGTGCGGCACGGGTCCCGGACGCGGGGCGATTGTACGGAGAGCGTACGTGCCAGTACTCTGCGTGTTTCATGCGACGCCCTCAGCGCCCCTCTCCCTCACCGGACGATCCGGAACCCGTCCCCGTGCGCGGCAACCTCCCGGCGGAGCTGAACGCCTTCGTGGGGCGCGAGGCCCAACTCGCCGAGATCCGCCCGCTCCTGGACAGGTCCAGGCTCATCACCGTGGCGGGCGTCGCGGGAGTCGGCAAGACCCGTTTCGCCACGCGGATCGCCGCCCTGATGGAGAAACGGTACTGCGACGGCGTCTGGCTGGCCGAGCTGTCGGCCGTCCACGACCCGGACCTCCTCGAACACGCGCTCGTCGACGCGATGGGGCTCACCGACCACACGAACAGGCCGCCGCGCGCCGTGCTGGTCGAGCACTGCGCGGAGCGCCGGCTCCTCCTCGTGGTCGACGGCTTCGAGCATCTCGCCGGCGCCTGCGCGGAGCTCGTGCGGGAGTTGCTGCGCCGGGCACCGGGCCTCCAGGTGCTCGCGGCGGGGCGCCGTCCGCTGCGGGTGGACGGCGAACTCACCTTCCCGCTCGCGCCGATGGCCGACGACGACGCCCTGGAACTCTTCACCCGTCGCGCCGCCGCGGTCCGGCCCGGGTTCCGGCTGACGGACGCCGGCCGGGACACCGCGCGCGAGCTCTGCCGCCGGCTCGACGGCATCCCGCTGGCCCTGGAGCTCGCCGCCGGGCGGCTGCGGGCCCTGACGGTGGAGCAGGTGCTGCACCGCCTCGACGACCGGTTCCGGCTGCTGACCGGGGGAAGCCCGAGCGCGCTCCCCCGCCACCAGACGCTGCGTACGGCCATCGGCTGGAGCCATGAACTGTGCGCCCCCGAACAGCGGCTGCTGTGGGCGCGGCTCTCGGTGTTCGCCGGGCAGTTCGACCTGGAGGCCGTCGAGTACATCTGCAGCGGTCCCGGCCTGCCGGCCGACTCCGTGCTGGACGTGCTGGACGAACTGCTGGCGCAGTCCGTGGTGGTGCGCGAGGACTCCGTCGTCGGCAGCCGCTACCGCCTGCTGGACACCGTGCGGGAGTACGGCGCCGAGTGGCTGCGCGCGACCGGGGACGCCGAGCGGCTGCGGCGCAGGCACCGGGACTGGTACCTGGGGCTCGCGACCTGGTGCGAGCTCGACTGGTTCAGCCCCAGGCAGGCGGAGGCGGCGGCGCGGATCGACAGCGAGCTCCCCAATCTGCGCCGGGCCATGGAGTGCTCGATGGAGAGTCCGGAGGAGGTCCATCTCGCGCAGTACCTGGCGGGCACGCTCTGGTTCTACTGGGCGGGATGCGGGCGCCTCTCCGAGGGGCGCCACTGGCTGGACCACGTGCTGGAGGAGGAGACCCCGTACGACCACTCGCGACTGAAGGCCCTGTGGGTGCTCGGTTACGTGGCCGTGCTGCAGGGGGACCCGGTCGGCGCGGTGTCGGCCCTGCAGGAGTGCCGCGAGGAGGGCGAGCGCTCGGGGGACGCCACGGCGGTGGCGTACGCCGTGCACCGCACGGGCTGTCTGTCGATCGTCACGGACGACCCTGCGCGCGCGGAGGAACTGCTGCGTGAGGCGCTCGGGCGCTACCGGGAGATCGGCGAGCTGAACAGCAACGTGCTGATGGCCCAGGTCGAGCTGGGCATGGCCGTGGCGTTCCGGGGGGATCTGGAGGGGGCCGCGGCGATCTGTGACGAGGTCCGCGAGATCTGCGAGGACCACGGTGAGCGGTGGACCCGGGCCTACGCCTTGTACGTCCTGGGCTACGCGGCGCTGCAGGCCGGGCGGGGCGGGGCGGCGCGCCGGATGCTCGGGGAGTCGCTGTCCATCGCACACGCCTTCCACGACCTGCTCGGCACGGTCCTCTCGCTGGAGCTGCTGGCCCTCATCACGCTCACCGAGGGCGACGCGGCGGAGGCAGCGGTGCTGCAGGGTGCGGCGGACCGGATCTGGCCCTCGGTGGGCCTGCCCCTGTTCGGCTCGGCGCACTACGGCAGGCCGCGCGCCGAGTGCGAGGAGCGGGCGAGGGCCGAGCTCGGGGACGCGCGGTACGAAGCGGAGCGGCGTTCCGGCCGCCGGCTGGACCCGGACGCCGTCGTGACCCGGGCGCTCAGGACGGGGACGGCCGGCGGCGACCGCCAGGAGGGGGCGTCCGGTACCGGGGCCGACGGCACCACGCCCCCCGAGGAGGCTCCCCCGGCCGCGGCGCCCGGGGACACGCGAAGGCCCGCCGCCTCCCGTACGACAGGGAGGGGCGGGCCCGAGCTCGGTTGAGAGCTACGCCTGGATCAGCGGGCGTAGTACTCGACGACGAGCTGCTCGTCGCAGATGACCGGGATTTCCTTGCGGTTCGGGTCACGGTCCAGGCGGAAGGCCAGGGCCTTCAGGTTCACCTGGAGGTAGCGCGGGGTCTCGCCGTCCGTGTCGTAGCCACCCTCGCGGGCGACCTGGAACGGGACCTTGGAGCGGCTGCGCTCGCGGACCTGCACGACGTCGTCGGGGCGCACGCGGAACGACGGCTTGTCGACCTTGCCACCGTTGACCTCGATGTGGCCGTGGACGACCATCTGGCGGGCCTGGTAGATGGTGCGGGCGATGCCCGAACGCAGGACCAGGGCGTCGAGACGGCGCTCGAGCTCGACGACCAGCGCCTCGCCCGTCTTGCCCTCGGCCTTACGGGCGCGGTCGTAGGCGCGCGCCATCTGGCGCTCGCTGATGTCGTACTGCGCGCGGAGACGCTGCTTCTCGAGCAGACGGACCTTGTAGTCCGAGTTCTGCTTGCGGCCACGGCCGTGCTCGCCCGGCGGGTAGGGGCGGGCTTCGAAGTACTTGACAGCCTTCGGCGTCAGGGCGATGCCGAGGGCACGCGACTTCTTGACCTTGGGACGCGACTGGTTAGGCACGTTCTCCAGACCTCCGTTGTAGGTTAGGTTAGGCTTACCTTACTCAAGGAGATCGCATGTCTCGCCCTGGGAACACCACACACGTCACGGACAGCACAGACAGCGACGGCGCACACGAAGGCGCCGTAACGACGGAAGGCCGATCTGATCGTGGTCAGCCGCGTCCCAGCGGGCTTGAAAACACTCGGATGCCGTCAGCAGCCGAGCGCACACGAACTCTCGTACAGAGTACCTGCTCCGCGGTGCTGCTCGTACCGGGGCTGTCGGTGATCCACCCGGACCAGCTGATGCCCGACTCCAGGAGCATCGGTCCGGAGGGGGATCTCTTCCTCGGATTCCCCGCGGACTCCCCGGTCGTACGGGCCGCGACGCGGGCCCAGGGGGACGAGCTGACCGCCGTGCTGGAGATCACCGACGTCGCCCCCGTCTCCGTGCCGCACCGCATCCGCGGACGGGCCCGGATCGCCGGCTGGCTCACCGCCGTACCCGGGCTCGCGCAGCCGGGACGGATGATGCTCCGGCTGGAGACCGGGGAGGCGTCGGTCGACGACCTGTGGGGCTTCGAGGAGGTCGAACCGGACGACTTCCGGGACGCCGTCGCCGACCCGCTGGTCGCCCACGAGGCCGAGCTGCTCCAGCACCTGCACGCCGCCCACGGAGAGCAGATGGCCTCGCTGTCCGCGCTGCTCGGCGACCGGGCCGAGTGCGGCTGCGCGGACCACCGTCTCGACGCCGTGCCGGTGGCACTGGACCGCTTCGGTCTCCGGGTGCGGTTCGTCGAGGACGGGAACGCCTGCTTCGACGCCCGGTTCGAGTTCCCCGGGCCCGTGCGCGACGTCGGAGAGCTGCGCCGGGCGATGCACACCCTCTTCGAGGCGGCGTCCTGCTGAGCGGGGGCGGTCACGAGGACGCCGGACCACCCGGACCGGCACGGCCGAGCCGCTCGCGGACCCGGTCCGCCACGTCGGCGTAGCGCGCCTCCGCGCCGTACCGCGTGGGCTCGTAGTAGCGCCTGCCGCGCACGGCGTCCGGGGCGTACTCCTGGGCGGCGATGCCGCCGGGTACGTCGTGCGGGTAGACGTAGCCCTGGGCGTGGCCCAGCTTGGCGGCGCCCTTGTAGTGGCCGTCGCGCAGATGGGCGGGGACCGGGCCGGCGAGGCCCCGGCGGACGTCCTCCTGCGCGGCGGAGATCGCCAGCGTCGCCGCATTGGACTTGGGCGCGAGTGCCAGCGCGATCGTGGCGTGGCTGAGGGTGAGCGCCGCCTCGGGGAAGCCGATCATGGCGACGGCCTGGGCGGCCGCCACGGCCGTCGGCAGCGCCGTCGGATCGGCGAGCCCGATGTCCTCGCTGGCGGAGATCATCAGCCGCCGGGCGATGAAGCGCGGGTCCTCCCCCGCCTCGATCATCCGGGCCAGGTAGTGGAGGGCTGCGTCCACGTCGGACCCGCGGATCGACTTGATCAGGGCACTCGCCACGTCGTAGTGCTGGTCGCCGTCCCGGTCGTACTTCACGGCGGCCCGGTCGACGGTCTCCTCGAGCGTGGTGAGCGTGATCTCCTGCTCGTGCGTGGCGAGGGCCGCTCCGGCGGCGGCCTCCAGCGCGGTCAGCGCGCGCCTCGCGTCCCCTCCGGCGATCCGCAGCAGATGGGCCTCGGCGTCCTCGGGCAGGGTGACGGCACCGCCCAGCCCCCGCTCGTCGGTCAGGGCCCGGCGCAGGAGCGCGCGCAGGTCCTCGTCGGTGAGCGGTTCCAGGGTGAGGAGCAGCGAGCGGGACAGCAGCGGGGAGATGATCGAGAAGTACGGATTCTCCGTGGTGGCCGCGATCAGCGTGACCCAGCGGTTCTCGACGGCGGGGAGCAGGGAGTCCTGCTGGGCCTTGGAGAAGCGGTGGATCTCGTCGAGGAAGAGGACCGTCTCCTTGCCGAAGCCGCCGGTGGCGCGGCGCGCGCCCTCGATGACGGCCCGGACCTCCTTGACCCCGGCGGTGATCGCGGAGAGCTCGACGAAGCGCTTGTTGGTGGCCTTGCTGACCACGTACGCCAGGGTCGTCTTCCCCGTGCCGGGCGGACCCCAGAGGATCACCGACGAGGGACCGGCGGGGCCCCCGCTGCCTTCGCCCACGAGGCGGCGCAGGGGTGAGCCCGGCTTCAGCAGGTGCTGCTGGCCGACGACCTCGTCCAGCGTGCGAGGGCGCATCCGGACAGCGAGGGGGCTGCCGGACGGGTCCTTCTCCTGGCGGTCTTCGGCTGCTGCGGTAAACAGGTCGGGCTCCACGCAAGAAGCCTATGCCACCCCACTGACACGGCCCCCTGCCGCGTCAGCTGGTCCAGAAGTCCCACCAGCGGGTCAGGATCAGCATGCCGATGATCCCGATCCAGAGCACCGGCGGCACCCAGTGGAACTCGGTGAGGGTGTTCCGCAGCCAGGCGGGGGCGGGCAGGATGCCGTGCTTGATGTTGTGCGTGGTGACGTAGCAGAACATGAAGATCGTGGCGACCCAGGCCAGGCAGCACCACAGGCAGAGCGAGTTGATGTTGTAGAGCGACTGGTACTGCAGCCAGGTGCAGAAGCCGACGCCGAACAGCGTGCCCGCGTTGAGGCCCAGCCAGTACCAGGAGCGGAAGCGGGCGCCGGCGAGGAGCGCCATGCCGATGCCGATGACCACCGAGTAGGTGGCGATGCCGAGCATCGGGTTGGGGAAGCCGAAGGCGGCGGCCTGCTCGCTCTTCATGATGTTGCCGCACGCGACGACCGGGTTCAGGCTGCAGCCCGGGGTGAAGCTCGGGTCCTCCAGCAGCTTGAACTTGTCGATCGTGATCACCCAGGCGGCGAGCAGCCCGGCCGCGCCGGTGATCACCAGCAGCAGCGCGAGCGCGCGACTGCCGCCGTAGGTCTTCGCGCCGCTGTCCTCGTCCTGCCGGGAGGAGGGATGATCTACCGCTGCCATCGTCATATCGCCGTTCCATCACTGAGTAGTCAGCTGGGCAGGGTCATTGTGCCGCACCACCGGCACGGCCGTTCGTTCGATACGGATAAAGGCGTTCCCATGCAGGGCTCGGAACGCAGAGCTCCGGGAGATCCTCCTCCCCAGGGGCGAATCGGCGAGCGACGTACGGGGACTGCGCGGGCGTGACGGCGATCCGACCGCAGTGGACGGTCTCGACCTGCGGATCCGTCCCGGCGAGGTGGTCGGGATTCTCGGGCCGAACGGCGCGGGGAAGAGCACCACCGTGGAGATCCTCCAGGGGCACCGCAGCCGCGACGGCGGCACGGTCCGTGTCCTGGGGGCCGATCCGGCGACCGCCGACGGCCGTCGGCGTTCCCGCATCGGCATCGTCCGGCAGGATGAATCGGCTCCCGCCGAGTTGACGGTGAAGGAGACGGCGGAGCACTTCGCGCGGTCCGTGGCCCTGCGGGAGCGGTTCGGCAGCGAGGCCGCCCAGGGGTTCCGCTCGGTGTTCCTGCCCGACTCCGCGGCCGTGATCGAGCAGACGGGCGCCTGGGAACCGGGCCGGATCGCCCTGGTGCCGGGCGCCTGGTGTCTGGGCGGCCTGGTCCTGTGCCTCCTGACCTTCCGGTGGCGCAACCGGCGCTGAACGCGCTGTGCCCGCCCGGACGGATCGGGCGGGCACAGCGGGTGGGACGGGTGCGGATCAGGCCAGCTTCGCGCGCACCGTGGCCACGACCGCGTCGAGTGCGACCGGTTCCTGCTCGCCGGACTCCATGTCCTTGAGCTGGACGTTGCCGTCGGCGAGATCACGCTCGCCGGCCACGACCGTGAAGCGAGCGCCGGAGCGGTTCGCGCTCTTCATCGCGCCCTTGAGCCCGCGGCCGCCGAACGCGAAGTCCGTGGCGACGCCGGCCCGGCGCAGCTCGGTCACGAGGCCGAAGAGCACCCGCCGGGCGTCTTCGCCGAGCGGCACGGCGTACACGCTGGTGGTCGAGGGGATCTCCAGCTCGACGCCCTCCGCCTCCAGCGCCAGCACCGTGCGGTCCACACCGAGGGCCCAGCCGACGGACGGCAGTGCCGGGCCGCCGATCATCTCGGAGAGGCCGTCGTACCGGCCGCCGCCGCCCACCGCGGACTGGGAGCCCAGACCGTCGTGGACGAACTCGAACGTCGTCCGCGTGTAGTAGTCGAGGCCCCGGACCAGCTTCTCGTCGTCCTCGTACACCACGCCCGCCGACGTCAGCAGGTCGCGGACCTCCTCGTGGTACGCCTTGCAGGCGTCGCAGAGGAAGTCACGGAGCATCGGGGCGCCGGTCAGCTGCTTCTGGACGTCGGGCCGCTTGTCGTCGAGCACGCGGAGCGGGTTGATCTCGATACGCCGGCGGGTCTCCTCGTCGAGGTCGAGATCGCGCAGGAACGTCTGGAGGGCCTCGCGGTAGACGGGGCGGCACTCCTTGTCACCCAGCGAGTTCAGCAGGATGCGGAACTGGCTGAGGCCGAGGGAGCGGTACGCCTGGTCGGCCAGGATGATCAGCTCGGCGTCCAGCGCGGGGTCCTCGGCGCCGATCGCCTCGGCACCGACCTGCGAGAAGTGGCGGTAACGGCCCTTCTGCGGGCGCTCGTAGCGGTAGTACGAGCCGGAGTACCAGAGCTTGACGGGGAGGTTGCCCGCCTTGTGCAGGTTGGCCTCCAGCGCCGCGCGCAGCACGGAGGCGGTGCCCTCGGGGCGGAGCGCGAGCTTGTCGCCGCCCTTGGTCTCGAAGGCGTACATCTCCTTGGAGACGATGTCGGTGGACTCACCGACTCCGCGCGCGAAGAGGGCGACGTCCTCGAAGCCGGGCGTCTCGATGTAGCCGTAGCCGGAGTTCTTCAGGGGCTCGGCGAGCGCCCCGCGCACCGCGAGGTACTTCGCGGAGTCCGGCGGGGTCAGGTCGTACGTGCCCTTGGGGGCCTGGAAGGTGCTCACGGTTCTTTCTCTCGTCACATTCCTCGGCGGGGCGCGGCCAGACCGTTCAGGTACGGGTTGGAGGCGCGCTCGCGGCCGATGGTCGTCTGGGGGCCGTGGCCGGACAGCACCACGGTCGAGTCGTCGAGCGGCAGGCACACACGGGCCAGCGAGTCGAGGAGCTCGGCGTGGTCGCCACCGGGCAGGTCGGTACGTCCGACGGAGCCGGCGAAGAGCAGGTCGCCCGAGAAGAGGACCTGCGGGACATCCGCGGCCTCGGGCATCCTGAACGTCACCGACCCCTTGGTATGC
Source organism: Streptomyces sp. NPDC055962 (assembly GCF_042270185.1). Taxonomy (NCBI): domain Bacteria; kingdom Bacillati; phylum Actinomycetota; class Actinomycetes; order Kitasatosporales; family Streptomycetaceae; genus Streptomyces; species Streptomyces sp. NPDC055962. The sequence continues at coordinate 363,762 of NZ_JBHJYN010000005.1, read as the reverse complement.
CCGGGCGCGTGCGCGACGCCGAACTCGAGGCCCGCCAGGTTCAGCACGGCGCCGTCGTCCAGCTCGTGGACGTCGTCCGGCTCGCCCACCGTCAGGTCGCCCATCAGCGGCATTCCGAACGACCGGCCGAGCGCCTTCTCCGGGTCGCTCATCATGTAGCGGTCCTCGGGGTGGATCCAGGCGGGGACGTCATGGGCACCGCACACGGGGACGACCGAGGCGACGTGGTCGATGTGGCCGTGGGTGAGGACGACGGCGACGGGCTTGAGCCGATGCTTCTTCAGCGTGTCCTCGACGCCCTGGGCGGCCTGGTGGCCCGGGTCGATGATCACGCACTCCTCACCGGCGGCGGGGGCGACCAGGTAGCAATTGGTCCCCCAGGCCCCGGCGGGGAACCCGGCAATCAGCACGTTCGTCCTTAGTGTTCGTCCGACGAGAAGGGCCGCGGAGTGAAATGCGGCAGATCAGAGCCTACCGGCGCTCCTCATTCCACAGCTAACCCATATACCGTACGGGCATTCCAGGTCCGATCACACGACGTACAAGGAGACCATCCGGTGGTCAGCAGCGATCAGCGGCGGCGGCAGCTCGCCCGGGAGAAGTTCGAGCGGCAGCAGCAGCGCCGGGAGGAAGCGCGCCGGAGGACCAGGCGTCTCACGGTGATCATCGCCTCGTCGGTGGCCGTGGTGGCGGTCATCGGTGCGGGCGCCTACGTCTCGCTCGGCGACGACGACTCGAAGAGCACCGCGGACGCGGCCGCGAGCGCCGACCCCTCGGCGTCGCCCTCACCCTCGGAGAGCGAGAGCAAGGCTCCCGAGCCCGCGATGAAGATCGACAAGAAGGCGACGTACTCGATGTCGCTCAAGACGAGCCAGGGCGACATCAAGATCGCGATGGACGCGGCGAAGACCCCGCACACCGTCAATTCGTTCAAGGCCCTCGCGGACAAGGGGTACTTCGACGACACGAAGTGTCACCGACTGACCACGGAGGGCATCTTCGTGCTGCAGTGCGGTGACCCGAAGGGCGACGGGACCGGCGGCCCCGGCTACACGATCCCGGACGAGAACCTGACCGCACTGGGCAAGGCGGGCGACGACGGCTCGGTGACGTATCCCGCGGGCACCGTGGCGATGGCGAACACCGGCCAGCCGGGCACCGGCGGAAGCCAGTTCTTCCTGGTCTACAAGGACACCAAACTGCCGCCCAGCTACACGCCGTTCGGCACCATGGACGATGCCGGCCTGAAGGCCGTCAAGAAGGTCGCCGAGGCGGGCGTCACCGGTGGCGCGGGCGACGGCGCTCCGAAGAAGACCGTGACGGTGGAGAAGGCGACGGTCGACAAGGCCTGACCGTGTGCGAGGCCACCCGGCGCGGGGTCACCGGACCGCACCGGAGAATTTCAGCCGCGCTGAGTGCGGACAGCCGGGTGGCCGGTCGCCTAGATTGGCGTTGTGCAGGGCGGGCGCTGCCCGCCCCAGGAAACTGTGGACGATGCACGGGGGGCGAACCCCCTCGATGCATCAGGTGGAGGAGGCGCTGTGAGCAGCGACCCGTGGGGCCGTGTCGACGAGACGGGCACCGTGTACGTGCGTACGGCCGAGGGCGAGCAGGTCGTCGGATCGTGGCAGGCCGGTTCCCCCGATGAGGCACTGGCCTACTTCGAGCGCAAGTACGAGGGCCTGGTGGTCGAGATCGGCCTTCTCGAGCGGCGGGTGAAGACCACCGACCTCTCGGCGAAGGACGCGACGACGGCGATCGATCACCTGCGTCAGCAGGTCGACGAGCACCACGCCGTCGGTGACCTGGCCGCGCTCGGCAAGCGGCTGGACGCGCTCGTCGCGACGGTCGACTCGCGCCGCGAGGAGCGCAAGGTCCAGAAGGCGAAGCAGACCGACGAGGCCCGTCAGGCCAAGGAGGCGCTGGTCGTCGAGGCCGAGGAGCTGGCGCAGAGCGAGCAGTGGCGCTCGGCGGGTGAGCGTCTGAGGGCGCTGGTCGACACGTGGAAGGGGCTGCCTCGTCTGGACCGCAAGTCCGACGACGAGCTGTGGCACCGGTTCTCCCACGCCCGCTCCGCCTTCTCCAAGCGCCGCAAGGCCCACTTCGCGGCGCTGGACGCCCAGCGCGAGGAGGCCCGCAAGGTCAAGGAGCGGCTCGTCGCCGAGGCCGAGTCGCTCTCCGGCTCGACCGACTGGGGTGCGACGGCCGCGCGTTACCGCGACCTGATGACCGAGTGGAAGGCCGCGGGCCGCGCCCAGCGCGAGTCCGAGGACGAGCTGTGGAACCGCTTCCGCGGCGCCCAGGACGTGTTCTTCGCCGCCCGCAGCGGCGTCTTCGCCGAGCGGGACGCCGAGCAGGGCGAGAACCTCAAGCTCAAGGAGGAGCTCGCCGCCGAGGCCGAGAAGCTCGTCCCGGTGACGGACCTGAAGGCGGCCCGGGCCGCCTTCCGTTCCATCAACGAGCGCTGGGAGGCCATCGGCCACGTCCCGCGTGACGCCCGGCCGAAGGTCGAGGGCAGGGTGCACGCCGTGGAGCGGGCCCTCCAGGAGGCCGAGGAGTCCGAGTGGCGCCGGACGAATCCGGAGGCGCGGGCACGCGCCGCCGGGCTGACCGGGCAGCTCCAGGGAGCCGTCGACAAGCTGCGCACGCAGATCGACGCGGCTCGCGCCTCGGGCAACAACGCCCGGGCGGACAAGCTCTCCCGCGAGCTGGAGGGCCGTCAGGCGCTCCTGGACCAGGCGCTGAAGGGCCTGGAGGAGTTCGGCGGCTGACGCCGGGCGACTCCTCAGGGGCCTTCTCGCGTACAAGCGGGGAGGCCCCTTCCTCGTACGGGCGGCAATGAGGGAGGGGCGAGAACTGCCGGAAACCAGCAGTGAACCGGACGCGCCGGGAAGCGATGATCCACGCACCGGCAGGCTACGGTCCCTGCCGGACTTCCGTGTACATTCACGTAGTTGAGGCAGGTTCATTGATGAGAACGACTCGTGTCGCCCTGACCGCGGCGGCTTTCGCCCTCGCCCCGGCCCTCCTCCTTTCCGGGCCGGCCTTCGCCGCAGGGACGGCGTCCCCGTCCGCTGCGGCGGTCGCCCCCTCGGCGGGCGAGGCAACCGACATCCCGGTGGACGAGATGTCCGACGACGACGTACGCGTGGCCCTCTTCCGCATCCTCGGGGACCCGGACTCCGGGAAGCGCGTGACCGCGGAAGTCACCGCCCTCCTCGACAGCGGCGACATCGCGCAGATGCGGGAGTGGCTGAAGACCGGCTACGCGGCGGCCCAGGCCGAGGACGACCGCGTCGCCATAGTCCGTATCCTCGCCGACCCCGACTCCGGCAAGCGCGTCAAGGCCGAGATCAACGCACTCCTCGACCACAACGACCCCGCCGAGATCCGCGAGTGGCTCGAGACCGGCTACCGCCTCGCCCAGGCCGAGGACGACCGCGTGGCGATCGTGAGCATCCTGAACCGCCCCGGCATCAGTGATGCTCTCCGGGCCGCGGTCCAGGACGCGATCGACGGCACCCCGGAGGAGATGCGCTACTTCCTCGAGTACGGCCAGTACGAGGTCGACGCCTGAGAAGCGTCACCGCCCGGGGACGATCAGGGCCGGCGGGCGGGAAGCCTGCGGCCGGCCCTGGACGCGTTCCTCGGTCCTGTCCGGCGGATCCTCGTGCCTGCGAAGATCCGCCGGAGGGAACCTCAGGGCCGCCGCGCCGAGGTGACCCGGTAGACGTCGTAGACGCCCTCCACGCCGCGCACGGCCTTCAGGACGTGTCCCAGGTGCTTGGGGTCGCCCATCTCGAAGGTGAAGCGCGAGGTGGCCACCCTGTCCCGGGACGTCTGCACGGCCGCCGACAGGATGTTCACGTGCTGGTCGGACAGGACGCGGGTGACGTCGGAGAGGAGCCGCGACCGGTCCAACGCCTCGACCTGGATGGCGACGAGGAAGACCGACGACTGGGTGGGCGCCCACTCGACGTCGAGGATGCGCTCGGGCTGCTGCGACAGCGAGTCGACGTTCACGCAGTCCGCGCGGTGCACCGAGACTCCGCTGCCCCGGGTGACGAACCCGATGATCGGGTCGCCCGGAACGGGAGTGCAGCAGCGGGCCAGTTTGACCCAGACGTCCTCGACGCCCTTGACGACCACACCCGGATCCGCCTTGGACCGGCGCTTGTTGCGGCCGTGCGAGGGCGGCGAGCTCTCCGCCAGGTCCTCGTTGGCCGCGTCCTCGCCGCCGAGCGCCTGGACGAGCTTCTGGACGACACCCGCCGCGGCGACATGGCCCTCGCCGATCGCCGCGTACAGCGACGAGATGTCCGGGTAGCGCATCTCGTGCGCCAGCGTGACCAGGGAGTCTCCGGTCAGGATGCGCTGGATCGGCAGGTTCTGCTTGCGCATGGCCCGCGCGATGGAGTCCTTGCCCTGCTCGATCGCCTCGTCACGCCGCTCCTTGGAGAACCAGGCGCGGATCTTGTTGCGCGCCCGGGGCGACTTGACGAACTGGAGCCAGTCGCGGGAGGGCCCGGCGCCGGCCGCCTTGGAGGTGAAGACCTCCACCAGGTCGCCGTTGTCCAGCGTCGACTCCAGCGGCACGAGCCGTCCGTTGACCCGTGCTCCTATGGTCCGGTGGCCGACCTCCGTGTGGACGGCGTACGCGAAGTCGACCGGCGTCGCACCGGCGGGCAGCGCTATCACGTCGCCCTTCGGCGTGAAGACGAAGACCTCGTTGCGCGACAGGTCGAAGCGGAGGGACTCCAGGAACTCGCTGGGGTCCTCGGTCTCCTTCTGCCAGTCCAGGAGCTGGCGCAGCCACGCCATGTCGTTGACGGTGTCCTGGCCGCGGCCGCCCGTGTTCTTGGGGACGTCCGTACGCACCTTGGAGGCACCCGCGACGGCCTCCTGCTTGTACTTCCAGTGCGCGGCGATGCCGTACTCGGCGCGGCGGTGCATGTCGAACGTACGGATCTGGAGTTCGACGGGCTTGCCGCTGGGGCCGATCACCGTGGTGTGCAGCGACTGGTACATGTTGAACTTGGGCATCGCGATGTAGTCCTTGAACCGCCCGGGCACGGGATTCCACCGGGCGTGGACGGTGCCGAGCGCCGCGTAGCAGTCGCGGACGGTGTCGACGAGGACGCGGATGCCCACCAGGTCGTAGATCTCGGCGAAGTCGCGGCCCCGCACGATCATCTTCTGGTAGACGCTGTAGTAGTGCTTCGGCCGGCCGGTGACGGTGGCCTTGATGCGGGCGGCGCGCAGGTCGGACTGGACCTCGTCGGTCACTATGGCCAGGTACTCGTCACGCTTGGGCGCGCGCTCGGCGACGAGGCGGACGATCTCGTCGTACATCTTGGGGTAGAGGATCGCGAAGGCGAGGTCCTCCAACTCCCACTTGATGGTGTTCATGCCCAGGCGGTGGGCCAGCGGCGCGTAGATCTCGAGGGTCTCGCGGGCCTTCTTCTCCTGCTTCTCCCGCTTGAGATAGCGCATGGTGCGCATGTTGTGCAGCCGGTCGGCGAGCTTGATGACGAGGACCCGGGGGTCCTTGGCCATGGCGACGACCATCTTGCGGACCGTCTCGGCCTGGGCGGCCTCGCCGAACTTCACCTTGTCGAGCTTGGTGACGCCGTCGACCAGCAGCGCGACCTGGTCGCCGAAGTCCTTGCGCAGGGTGTCCAGGCCGTACTCGGTGTCCTCGACCGTGTCGTGCAGCAGCCCGGCCATCAGCGTGGCCGGATCCATGCCGAGCTCGGCGAGGATCGTCGTGACGGCCAAGGGATGGGTGATGTAGGGGTCGCCGCTCTTGCGCTTCTGGCCCCGGTGCCATCGTTCGGCGACCTGGTAGGCCTTCTCGATCTGGCGGAGGGTCGCGGACTCGATCTTGGGATCGTTGCCGCGGACCGTGCGCAGGAGGGGTTCCAGGACCGGGTTGTACGGGCTGGAGCGCTGTACGCCCAGCCGGGCGAGGCGGGCCCGGACGCGGTTGGAGGAGCCACCGGAGCGCGCGGGAGCAGCCGGCGGTGCGGCGGCGGACCTGGCCGGCGGCTTCGCAGCGGGCGCGGGATTCCTGGTGGCGGGCGCGGGAGCCGGGGAATCGGGAGCCGCGGCCGCGGGCTTCGCCGGTGACGCGGGCTTCGCCCCGGAGGACGGTGCGGGCTTCGCCCCGGACGACGGTGCGGCCTTCGTCCCGGGGGGCGGGGAAGGCTTCGCCTGTGTGGCGGGCGCCTGGGGGGCCGGAGCCTCGACGGGGCCCTGCGTGTGCTCGCCTGCGGTCCCGGGCTCTGCGGCCCCGTCGGACTGCGCCTTCCCGGGCGTGGCGGAGGCCGCCTCAGGCCTGTCGGGCTGCGGGGCGGCGGCGGGCTGGGCCTCGTCTGGCAAGAGCGCTCCTCGTGCGGATCCGGGCTACCGGAAAGCCCATGGTATCGACCCCCGGGCAGGTCCTCGCCCGGGGAGTGTGGAACCCCTCACAACACAGGACGGGTACCCGGATGTTCCCGGGTACCCGTCCTGTACGTCCCTACGCGCGCTGTGACGGCGCGGTGCAGGTCAGAGGGTGATCAGAGCCTCCAGCGGGGCGTCCCGCAGCCCTGCTTCCAGCCGGCCGCGGCCGGCGAGGAAGCCGAGCTCCATGAGGACCGAGACCCCCGCGACCTGGGCACCGGCCCGCCGGATGAGCTCCAGCGAGGCCTCCGCGGTACCACCGGTGGCGAGGACGTCGTCGATGACCATGACGCGGTCGTCGGCGGACAGGTCCTCGGCGTGGACCTCGATCTCCGCGGTGCCGTACTCCAGCTCGTAGGCCTGCCCGAGCGTGGCGCCCGGGAGCTTGCCGGCCTTGCGTACGGGGACGAAGCCGATCCCGGCCCGGACCGAGACCGGCGCGGCCAGGATGAAGCCCCGGGCCTCCAGACCGACGATCTTCGTGGCCCCGTGGCGCACGCAGAGCTCCACGAACCAGTCCGTGAGCGCCGTGAAGGCCACCGGGTCCGCCAGGAGCGGGGTGATGTCCTTGAACAGCACCCCCGGCTTCGGGTAGTCCGGTACGTCACGGATCCGGCTGAGCAGCAGCTCCCGGGTGGCGTCGTCGATGTCCGTGCTGGTCATCGGCGGTTCCTCGGGGAGCGGCCGTGGCCTCCGGCCTGACGCCGCTGGCCGACGACCGCACCTGCGGGCTCGTCGCCCTCGTCGAGGTCGTCGGCCCGGTCGTCGCGCTCGTCCTCGACGGACTCGCCCTTGGCCGCGGCCGCGGCCCTCTTGGCGAGGATCCGCTTCTTCAGTGCCTTTATCTGCGGCTCGCGCTCCTTGAGGTCGGCGACCAGCGGGGTCGCGATGAAGATCGAGGAGTACGCACCGGCGGCGAGGCCGACGAAGAGGGACAGCGAGATGTCGTTCAGCATGCCGGCGCCGAGGACACCGCCACCGATGAACAGCAGACCGGCGACCGGCAGCAGCGCGACGACGGTGGTGTTGATGGAGCGCACCAGCGTGCCGTTGATGGAGCGGTTGGCGATCTCGCTGTAGGTCCAGCGGGTCTGCTTGGTGATCCCCTTCGTGCCCTCCTTGAGGCTGTCGAAGACGACGACCGTGTCGTACAGGGAGTAACCGAGGATGGTCAGCAGACCGATCACGGTGCCCGGGGTGACCTCGAAGCCGACCAGGGCGTAGACACCGACCGTGATGGTGATGTCGTGGATCAGCGCGACGAGCGCGGCGATGGCCATCCGCCACTCGAAGGCGATGGCCAGGTAGACCACCACGAGGACCATGAAGATGCCGAGGCCCGCCCAGGCCTTGTTGGCGATCTGCTCACCCCAGCTGGGGCCGACCAGGTCCGCGTTGATCTTCGCCTCGGGGATGCCGAGGTCCTCGGAGAGCTGCGTCTTGATCTGGTCGGCCTTGGCGGTGTCGACCTCGGTGATCTGGATCCGGAGCCCGCCGTTGCCGAGCTCCTGGACGATCGCCTCGTGGCCGGAGGCCGCGACCGCGTCCTCGTGGGCCTGGGAGACGGACACCTTGGCCTTGGTGTCGGTCGTGAAGACGGCACCGCCCTTGAACTCGATGCCCATGTTCAGGCCGCTGACCGCCAGGCCGAGGATGGCCGTGATGGTGATCAGGATCGAGACGCCGTACCAGATCTTGCGCTTGCCGATGAAGTCGTAACCGACCTCGCCACGGTAGAGCCTGGCGCCGAGATCGCCGAGTCGCGACATCTCACGCCTCCTTCGGGTGGTCGGTACGGGCGTTGACGCGGCGCGAGCGGCGCAGCGGCGGCTTGGCTCCGAGACGCTTCGGGTCCAGGCCGGACCACGGGTGACCGCTGGCGAAGAACTTCGTGCGGGCCATCAGCGTCATGACGGGCTTGGTGAAGAGGAACACCACGACGACGTCCAGCAGGGTCGTGAGACCCAGCGTGAACGCGAAGCCCTGGACCTTGCCGACGGTGACGAGGAAGAGCACGGCCGCGGCGAGGAACGACACGAAGTCGGAGACGAGGATGGTGCGACGGGCCCTGGGCCAGGCGCGCTCGACGGCCGGACGGAGCGTGCGGCCTTCCCGGATCTCGTCGCGGATGCGTTCGAAGTAGACGATGAACGAGTCCGCGGTGATACCGATCGCCACGATGGCGCCGCAGACGGCCGGGAGGTTCAGCGCGAAGCCGATGGCCGGGCCGAGCAACGCCATGATCGTGTACGTCAGGATGCCGGAGACCAGCAGGCTGAGGAGCGCGATCAGCGCGAGGCCGCGGTAGTAGGCGACCAGGTAGATGACGACCAGGGCCAGCCCGATGGCGCCGGCGATGAGACCGGCCTCCAGCTGCTCGCCGCCGAGGGCGGCGGTGACGGTGGTGACGGTGTCCTCGCTGAAGGACAGCGGGAGCGCACCGTAGGAGAGGACGTTGGCCAGGTCCTCCGCCGACTGCTGGGTGAAGCTGCCGGAGATCTCGGCGCTGCCGCTGAGCGTCTCGTTCACCTGGGGGGCGGAGACGACCTCACCGTCGAGGGAGATCGCGAACTGGTTCTGCGGGGACTGCTGCGCCGACAGCTTCTTGGTGATCGTCTGGAACTTCTTGGAGCCCTTGTCGGTGAACTCCATGGAGACGAGCCAGATGCCGCGCTGCTGGTCGAACTGCGCCTTGGCGTCGTCGACGTCCGTACCGGAGACCTCGGCCGGGCCGAGGAGGTACTTGGCGTCACCCTCGGAGCTGCACGCGACCGTGGGGTCCTCGGGCTTGACGCCGTCGCCGGCCTTGGCCCGGGCGGACTTGTCGGAGCAGTCCAGCGCGGTGAACTTCTTCTCGAGCGCCGCCGTGGCGGGGTCGGGCGTCTGGGTCGCCGCGGGGGCGTCCGAGGACTTCGCCGAACCGGAGGGCGTGGGCGTCGCGTCCTTCTTCAGGGCGTCGGTGACGGCACGGCCCTGGGTGGTGGCGCTCGGCGAAGGCGTCGCCTTCGGGCTCGACGCGGTGTCCGGGTCGCTCGCCTTCGCACTGGGCGTGGCGCTCGGCTTCCCGGAACCGCTCGCGGAGGGGCTCGCGGAACCCTCGGGCGTCGGTCCACCGTCGGTGACCGTCAGCACGGGCCGGAAGTAGAGCTGGGCGGTCGTGCCGACCTGCTCCCGGGCCTGCTTCGAGTTCGTCCCCTTGGGGATGTTGACGATGATGTTCGATGCGCCCTGGGTCTGGACCTCGGCCTCGGAGACACCCAGACCATTGACACGGCGTTCGATGATGCTGACCGCGGTGTTCATGTTGGTCTCGTTGATCGCGTCAGGCTTGCCGGGCTGGCTCTTCGCCTTGAGCGTGATCGATGTGCCACCGGCCAGGTCGATGCCGAGCCGGGGCGTGGTGTGACCGGACAGGAACATCCCGCCGGTCAGGGCGACCATGGCAATCAGGATCAGCGCCAGGGCACGGCCCGGCCTGCCCTGTCCACCGGATGAGCCCCGGCCTTTCTTCGGTGCTGCCACCTTTTCGTTTCTCCCTGTCCAACCGCCCCGCGCCGGGTACGCGCCCGAGCGGCCACGAAGTGTTGTGGGGACCCGCCCCCGCAGAAGACCGCACGGCCCGTGAGACGCCGGACACCCGTGGGTGTCCGGCGTCTCTGGGTCGTGGAACTACTTCGCGTCGCCCTCGCCGTCGGCCTTGGCCTCGGAGCCCTTGACCTCAGCGTCCTTCGGTGCGTCGGCGCCCTCGGACTTCTTGCCGAGGTCGATCTTCGCGACGTCGTCCTCCGAGTCCGCTGCGGCCTCACCGTCGGTGAGCGAGGAGGCGTCGTCGGGAACGATCGTGCCCTCGCCCTCCAGCTCGTCGTCGCCGTGGACGATGCGGTTGTACTCCGCGTCGTCCAGGACGGCACCGATGGCGTTCTTGGCGTAGACGGCGTGGACGCCCGGCGCGACCTCGAGGATGACCGTGTCGTCCTGGATCTCCTTGACGGTGGCGTACATGCCCCCGATCGTCCGGACGCCGGTGCCGGGCTGCATGTCGTTGCGCATCTGCGCAGCCGCCTGCTGCTTCTTCTTGGCGGACCGGGTCATCAGGAACATGGCCCCGATGAGCACGATGAAGGGGAGGAGGGTCACGAGACTCACGGGACGGAACTTCCTTCGCACGACCACGCTGGATTCACGCGGCCTGGTCTACGGGGGTGGGTACACCGACCTGTAAGGGCGGCATCGGCGGAGTCTAAGCGAGTCCGCATCATTGGAACAACGTCCAGCATCGCACCGTGGTTCCCCTGGTGGCCAACCCGTCGTTCGTCACGCCCCGAACAGGCCCTGTTGTCCCTTTACGCCGTGCTGCGGGGGGACCAGCCCGAGGTGGGCCCAGGCAGCGGGGGTGGCGACCCGGCCCCGGGGAGTCCTGGCGAGCAGTCCCTCCCGGACGAGGAAGGGCTCGGCCACCTCCTCGACGGTCTCGCGCTCCTCCCCCACGGCCACCGCGAGGGTGGAGAGACCCACGGGGCCTCCGCCGAAGAGCTTCAGCAGGGCGCCGAGCACCGCCCGGTCCAGCCGGTCGAGCCCCCGGGCGTCGACCTCGTAGACGCGCAGGGCGGCCGCCGCGATGTCCCTGTCGATCCGCCCCTCGGCCTTGACCTGGGCGTAGTCCCGGACGCGGCGCAGCAGGCGGTTGGCGATACGGGGCGTGCCCCGGGAGCGTCCGGCGATCTCGGCCGCCCCTGCCGGGTCTATGGCGACGTCGAGCAGTCCGGCGGAGCGGTGGATGACCCGCTCCAGCTCGGTCGGGGCGTAGAACTCCATGTGGCCGGTGAAGCCGAAGCGGTCGCGCAGCGGGGGCGGCAGCAGTCCTGCCCTGGTGGTGGCCCCGACGAGGGTGAACGGCGGAAGTTCCAGCGGGATGGCCGTGGCGCCGGGCCCCTTGCCGACGATGACGTCGACGCGGAAGTCCTCCATCGCCATGTAGAGCATCTCCTCGGCGGGCCGCGACATGCGGTGGATCTCGTCGAGGAAGAGGACCTCGCCCTCCTGGAGGGACGAGAGGATCGCCGCGAGGTCTCCGGCGTGCTGGATGGCGGGCCCGGAGGTGATCCGGATCGGGGCGCCCATCTCGGCGGCGATGATCATGGAGAGGGTGGTCTTGCCCAGCCCCGGGGCGCCGGAGAGCAGGACGTGATCGGCGGTCGCCCCCCGGGCACGGGCCGCCTTGAGGACCAGGTCGAGCTGCTCGCGCACCTTCTCCTGCCCGACGAACTCGTGCAGGTCCTTCGGGCGCAGGGCGGCCTCGACCGCGGTGTCCTCGCCGTCGGCGCCGGCGTCGACCAGGCGGTCGTCCAGCCTCTCGTCGTCGAGGTCTCCGGTGGGGGTTCCGGTCTCGTCCCAGTTCATCTCGTCAGTCCCGCCTCGGGTGTTTCGGTGCCGGGCCGTACGGTGCCCCGGCCGGCGTAGGGGGGTGGGCCCCTGGGGTCAGCGTGCGCGGTTGAGGGTCTGCAGGGCGGCGCGCAGCAGCTGGGGGACGGGGGCCTGGCCGCCGTCGGCGAGGGCCGCCTCGGCCTGCGGGGCCACGGCGCTCACCGCCTCGTCGGCCTCGCGGGTGGCGTAGCCGAGCCCGATCAGGGCGGCCTGGAGCTGGTCCCGCCAGGAGCTGCTCACGGCGGTGCCGATGCCCTGCTGGCCGATGTGGGCGCCGACCGGTTCGCCGAGCCGGTCCTTGAGCTCGAGGAGGAGCTTCTGGGCGCCCTTCTTGCCGATGCCCGACACCGCGGTGAGTGCCTTCTCGTCGCCGGTGGCGACGGCGATGCGCAGGGCGTCCGGGCTGTGTGTGGCGAGCATGGCCTGGGCGAGCCGGGGGCCCACACCGCTGGCGGTCTGGAGCAGCTCGAAGACCTGCCGCTCGTCGTCGTCGGCGAAGCCGTAGAGGGTGAGCGAGTCCTCCCGGACGACCAGGGAGGTGGCCAGCCTGGCCTCCTGGCCGATCCGCAGGCCGGCGAGGGTGGCGGGGGCGCACTGGACGGCCATGCCGATGCCGCCGACCTCGATCACGGCCGTGGCCGGGGCGAGAGCGGCCACCGGGCCTGAGACGAAGGCGATCATGCGGTACGGCCTTTCAGCGTGCGGTGGGCGGCGACGGCCTGCTGCAGTCGGTTCTGCGCGGGGGCGCGCCAGATGTGGCAGATGGCGAGGGCGAGGGCGTCGGCGGCGTCGGCGGGCTTCGGCGGCGCGTCGAGCCGCAGCAGGCGGGTGACCATGGCGCCGACCTGGGCCTTGTCGGCGCGCCCGGACCCGGTGACGGCGGCCTTGACCTCGCTGGGGGTGTGCAGGGCGACAGGGATGCCGCGGCGGGACGCGCAGAGCATCGCGACGGCGCTGGCCTGCGCGGTGCCCATGACCGTACGCACGTTGTGCTGGGCGAAGACCCGCTCCACGGCGACGTACTCGGGCCGGTGCTCGTCGAGCCAGCGCTCGATGCCCTGCTCGATCGCGACGAGGCGGTGGCCGAGCTCCGCGTCGGCCGGGGTCCGTACGACCCCGACGCCGACCATGGTCAGCGGACGGCCGGCGACTCCCTCGACGACTCCGACGCCGCACCGGGTCAGCCCCGGGTCCACACCCAACACCCGCATGAAGGGGCCCCCTCCGCCTCTCGGTCATCTGTTCCCGCAGGCTATCGGCTACCGCTGACAATGCGACGGGCCGACGGGGTGTGTCCCGTCGGCCCGTCGGTGCACCAGGTGCCGCCTCAGGCTTCGACCTTCTCCATGACCTCGTCGGAGACGTCGAAGTTGGCGAAGACGTTCTGCACGTCGTCGCTGTCCTCCAGCGCGTCGATGAGCTTGAAGATCTTGCGCGCGCCCTCTTCCTCCAGCTCGACCTGCATGGTCGGGACGAAGTTGGCCTCGGCCGAGTCGTAGTCGATGCCGGCCTCCTGCAGGGCGGTGCGGACCGCGACCATGTCGGTGGCCTCGCTGAGCACCTCGAAGGTGTCGCCGAGGTCGTTGACCTCCTCGGCACCCGCGTCGAGGACCGCGCCGAGGACGTCGTCCTCGGACAGTTCACCCTTCGGGACGATCACGACGCCCTTGCGGTTGAACAGGTACGCGACCGATCCCGGGTCCGCCATCGAGCCGCCGTTGCGGGTCATGGCGACGCGGACGTCGGACGCGGCACGGTTGCGGTTGTCGGTGAGGCACTCGATGAGCACCGCGACGCCGTTCGGGCCGTAGCCCTCGTACATGATCGTCTCGTAGTCGGCGCCGCCGGCCTCGAGACCGGCACCGCGCTTGACCGCGGAGTCGATGTTCTTGTTCGGCACGGAGCTCTTCTTGGCCTTCTGGATGGCGTCGAAGAGTGTCGGGTTGCCGGACACGTCGGCGCCGCCCGTACGGGCCGCGACCTCGATGTTCTTGATCATCTTCGCGAAGAGCTTGCCGCGCTTGGCGTCGATCACGGCCTTCTTGTGCTTCGTCGTAGCCCATTTAGAGTGGCCGGACATCTGCCTTCTCCTTCGCGTCACCAAAATCGATCCGAACCCGAGAGATCCTACCGGGATCGGATCAGCCCACGGCGCGCACCATGTCGGTGAAGAGTGCGTGCACCCGGTGGTCCCCGGTCAGCTCCGGGTGGAAGGACGTCGCCAGGGCGTTTCCCTGCCGTACGGCCACGATATGACCGCCGTGCATCGCGACGACGTCCGCGCGGGCGCCGACCGACTCCACCCAGGGTGCCCGGATGAAGACGCCGTCGACGGGTCCGCCGGGCACACCCTCGACCTCGACGGCCGCCTCGAAGGACTCGTTCTGCCGCCCGAAGGCGTTGCGGCGCACGATCATGTCGATGCCGCCGACCGTCTCCTGGCCGGAGCGCGGGTCGAGGATCTTGTCGGCGAGCAGGATCATCCCGGCGCAGGTGCCGTAGACGGGCATGCCGGAGGCGACCCGCTCGCGCAGCGGCTCCAGCATCCCGAACAGGACGGCCAGCTTGGACATGGTGGTGGACTCGCCGCCGGGCAGGACGAGCCCGTCGACCTCGGCGAGCTCCTCGGGCCGCCGGACCGGCCTGGCCACGGCGTCCGCCGAGGCCAGGGCGGTCAGGTGTTCCCGTACGTCGCCCTGGAGAGCCAGGACTCCGATGACAGGGGTGTCGGTCATCGGTGCTTACCAGCCGCGGTTGGCGTAGCGCTCGCCCTCGGGCAGCGTGTCGCAGTTGATGCCGACCATGGCCTCGCCGAGGTTGCGGGAGGCGTCCGCGATGATCTTCGGGTCGTCGTAGAAGGTGGTGGCCTTCACGATGGCGGCGGCGCGCTTGGCCGGATCGCCGGACTTGAAGATGCCGGAGCCCACGAAGACGCCCTCGGCGCCGAGCTGGCGCATCAGGGCCGCGTCGGCGGGGGTGGCGACGCCACCGGCCGAGAACAGGACGACGGGCAGCCGGCCGAGCTCGGAGACCTCCTTGACCAGCTCGTAGGGGGCGCGGAGCTCCTTGGCGGCGGCGTACAGCTCGTTGTTGTCGTAGCCGCGCAGCCGGGCGATCTCGTTCTTGATCTGGCGCAGGTGGCGCACGGCCTCGACGACGTTGCCCGTGCCCGCCTCGCCCTTCGAGCGGATCATCGCGGCGCCCTCGGCGATACGGCGCAGGGCCTCGCCCAGGTTCGTGGCGCCGCAGACGAAGGGGGTGGTGAAGGCGAACTTGTCGCTGTGGTTCACCTCGTCGGCCGGGGTGAGGACCTCGGACTCGTCGATGTAGTCGACGCCGAGGGACTGGAGGACCTGGGCCTCGACGAAGTGGCCGATGCGGGACTTGGCCATGACGGGGATGGAGACGGCCTCGATGATCTCTTCGATCATGTTGGGGTCGGACATCCGGGCCACGCCGCCGTCCTTGCGGATGTCGGCCGGCACCCGCTCCAGGGCCATGACGGCCACGGCGCCCGCGTCCTCGGCGATCTTCGCCTGCTCGGCGTTGACGACGTCCATGATCACGCCGCCCTTGAGCTGCTCGGCCATGCCGCGCTTGACGCGGGCGGTGCCGGTGGCCGGGGCCTCGGTGGACTGCGGGGTGCTGGGAAGCGTGGACACGGATCGACCTCACTGGGGTGGAAAGACGCTGGATGCTGCAGGTCCGAGCAAACGCTCCGGGAGCAGTCCACAGCAAGGGCCAATGAGTACCGCGTGGATCGTTCCGTACGCCGGCGGGGCGCCGGCACCCCTCCCCCGGGCCCGGTCTCAGCTGCCGGGACGGTCCGCCAGGGCGACCGGGGGCGCGTCGTCCATCTCGAACGCCAGCGGGAACGGGGCGTGCCCCGCGAGCCGGAACAGCCGGACGGTCCGGTGCCGGCGCAGCGCGCGTGCGGCACGCACGGCGTCGTTGTGGAAGCGGCGCGCCATCGGTACGCGGCGTACGGCGGCGGCCAGCTCCCTGGCCGCGTCCTCGCCGCCCGGGAACTCCTTCACCGCGTCGACCTGCGCCGGCTCGCCGAACACGGCCCGCAGGGCGGTGCTCAGCTCGCTCTCGGCGACCTCGCGCTGCTCCTCCTCGGCCTGGCGTGCCGCGTGCGCCGCCTCGTACAGCACGATCGACGCGGCGGGGTCGAGGACACCGGACGTGGCCAGCTCCTGGGTGACCGAGGCACGGCGCAGCAGCTGTGCGTCCAGCGCCGCACGGGCCGCGTCGATACGGGCGTGGAGCCGGTCGAGCCGCCCGGCCGTCCAGCTGAGGTACAGGCCGATCGCGAACAGCGCGACGGCGGTCCAGATGAGGATTTCGATCACGGGCGGCAAGGCTACCGTCGGCGGGCCCCACCCGGACCCGCCGGTGCGGCCGTCAGTCCCTGGCGAGGCCGAAGCGCGCGCGCAGCCCGGTGCGTTCGTCGGTGTCCACGGCCGCGGCCCCGTCCGTGACCGTCTCGTACACGGCCAGGATGTCCGCGCCGACCGTCGTCCAGTCGAAGCGGCGCACATGGGCGCTGCCCCGCTCCCGGAGTCCTTCGCGCCGCTCCGGGTCGCCGAGCAGCCGGATCGCGGCAGCGGCCAGCGCGTCGGCATCCTCGTTGGCGAACAGGTCGCCGGCGGCGCCCTGGTCGAGCACCTGCGCGAACGCGTCCAGATCGCTGGCGAGGACCGGAGCCCCCGCCGAGAGCGCCTCGACCAGGATGATGCCGAAGCTCTCGCCGCCGGTGTTGGGCGCGACGTACACGTCGACGCTGCGCAGCAGCCGTGCCTTGTCCTCGTCGCTCACCATGCCGAGGAACTCGACGCGCTCGCGCATCTCCTCGGGCAGGGAGGCGACCGCCTCCTCCTCGTCACCGCGTCCGGCCACGAGCAGCCTGGTCCCGGGCCGGGCGGCGAGGATCGCGGGGAGCGCCTTCATCAGGACGGGCAGTCCCTTGCGGGGTTCGTCGATGCGCCCTATGAAGCCGAGCGTGCCGCCCTGCCACTCGGCCTTCGGCTCGGCACGCGCGAAGAAGTCCACGTCGACGCCGTTGGGGATGACCACGGCGTCCCCGCCGAGGTGCTCGACCAGCGTCCGGCGGGCGTACTCGCTGACCGCGATGCGCGCGCTGATCTTCTCCAGCGCCGGCTGGAGGATCGGGTACGCCGCGATCATGGCCCGGGAGCGGGGGTTGGACGTGTGGAAGGTGGCCACGATCGGGCCCTGCGCCGCCCAGCAGGTGAGCAGCCCCAGGGAGGGCGAGGTGGGCTCATGGATGTGGATGACGTCGAACGTGCCGTCGTTGAGCCAGCGCCGGACCCGTGCGGCGGAGAGGAATCCGAAGTTCAGCCGGGCCACCGAGCCGTTGTACGGGACGGGCACGGCCCGGCCCGCGGACACGACGTACGGCGGGAGCGGTGTCTCGTCGTCGGCGGGCGCGAGCACGGAGACGTCGTGGCCGAGGCGGATCAGGTGCTCGGCCAGGTCTCGGATGTGGAACTGCACCCCGCCCGGCACGTCCCAGGAGTACGGGCAGACGATGCCGATCTTCACGGGGCTTCTCCCTGGGGTTCCAGATCGGAGATCCAGAGCCGTTGCAGCATGTGCCAGTCCTCCGGATGCTCGGCGATCCCGCCGGCGAAGGCGTCGGCCAGCGCCTGGGTCATGGAGGTCGTCCTCCCGTTGCGGTCGCCCGACTCCGGTACGGCGACGGGCGGATGGACCCGTGCCTGCATGACCGGGGTGCCGTCGTACCAGAGGGTGACGGGCAGCAGCAGCGCGCCGGTCTGCTGGGCCAGCAGCGCGGGTCCGGCGGGCATCCGCGCGGTGTCGCCGAAGAAGTCGACCTCGACGCCGGAGGCCGACAGGTCGCGGTCGGCGACGAGGCAGACGAGCCCGCCCGAGCGCAGCCGCCGGGCCAGCGTGCCGAAGGCGGCGCCCCCGTTGTGCGGCAGGACCTCCATGCCCAGGCCCTGGCGGTAGGCGACGAAGCGGTCGTACAGGGTCTCCGGCTTGAGCCGCTCGGCGACCGTCGTGAACGGCACCTTCAGGTCGGTGGTGACCCATGCGCCCGCCAGGTCCCAGTTCCCCAGGTGCGGCAGCGCGAGGATGACTCCCTGGCCCGCGTCGAGCCCCTCGGTGAGCCGGTGGGCGTCGCGGACGTCGATGGAGGCCTTGATCCGCTCCGGGCTCCAGGTCGGCAGCCGGAAGGACTCCATCCAGTACCGCATGTACGAGCGCATGCCGGCCTTCGACAGTTCGGCGAGCTTCGCCGCGTCCGCGTCCGGCACCACCCGTGCGAGGTTCGACTCCAGGCGCAGCACCGACTTCCCCCGCCGCTTCCACACCTGGTCGGCCAGGGTGCGGAAGAGCGCGGCGGCGGCCGGCTCGGGAAGCTTCTTGACCGCGCCCCAGCCGAGGCCGTAGAGCCCGTCGGTCAGCCGTTCCCTGAGGTCGGATGCGGTGCCGCTCACTGCGCGGCCTCGCTCCCCCGGGCCGCCGCGGCGGCGTCGGCCTCGGCCGACTCCCTGCGCACGGTCACCACCCGCTGGACGAGCGTGACGAGGCTTCCGGCGGCGACGATCCACAGCGCGATCGGCAGCAGGACCTGGATGCCGGGCACCCCGAAGCCGTGCAGTCCGGCGAGGCCGGCGGCGACCAGCGAGATCACGAGCCGTTCGGCGCGCTCCACCAGCCCGTTCACCGCGACCGGCAGGCCGATCGACTCGCCGCGCGCCTTGGTGTACGAGACGACCTGGCCGCTGGCCAGGCAGAAGATCGCTACCGCGCAGAGGACGTCGTCGTCACCGCTGCCCGCGTACCAGAGCGCGAACCCGGCGAAGATCGCCCCGTCCGCGACCCGGTCGAGCGTCGAGTCCAGGAACGCGCCCCACCGGCTGGAGATCCCGGCCTGGCGGGCCATGTTGCCGTCGACCAGGTCCGAGAAGACGAAGACCGTGATCACGATCGTGCCCCAGAAGAACTCCCCCATCGGGAAGAAGACCAGCGCACCTGCCATCACTCCGGCCGTGCCGACGAGGGTGACCGCGTCGGGGCTGACCCCGAGACGGAGCAGCAGAGCGGCGAACGGTGTGAGGACACGCGTAAAAAATGCACGCGCGTACTTGTTCAGCATGGCCTTCCCGAGGTTCGGTGGGCGCCGCGCGGCCCCTTCGGCCACCGGCTGGCCCATCGTAGTCACCAGCCGTGCCCGGTATCGGCCGGGCACCCCGTCCCGACCCGTGTCCGGGAAGTCACGCCTCGCCGCACGCGACGGATGGACGGCGTCCGGCACGGGTGAAAAGCTCGAATGACCGCGGGCGTCGACGGGACCGCCGCGACGGCTCTCCTCCCGCCCGTGCATCCGCTCCCAGCTCTTGCGGCACCACGCCACCGATCGGGAGGCACGCATCATGGGTGACAGGACACATACGCACACCGGAGCCGCCGGCAGGGCGCCGGCGGCCGACGGGCCCGCTTCCGTACGGAACGTGGTGCTGGTCGGCCACAGCGGCGCGGGCAAGACCACGCTGGTCGAGGCGCTCGCGCTGACGGCCGGAGCGCTGAACCGGGCCGGCCGGGTCGAGGACGGCACGACGGTCTCCGACCACGACGAGATCGAACAGCGCCGACGGCGTTCCGTACAGCTCTCGCTGGTCCCCGTCGAGTGGGACGGCCACCGGATCAACCTGCTGGACACGCCCGGCCACCCCGACTTCGTCGGGGAGCTCAGGGCCGGTCTGCGCGCGGCGGACGCGGCCCTTTTCGTCGTCTCGGCCGCCCAGGAGGCGGAGGCCGTGGCGGGGACGGCCCGCGCGGCATGGGAGGAGTGCGCGGCCGTCGGGATGCCGCGGGCCGTCGTCGTGACCCATCTGGACACCGCGCGCACGTCCTTCGAGGAGATGACGCGGGTCTGCGGCCGGATCTTCGGGAACGGCGACCCCGACGCCGTGCTCCCGCTCCACCTCCCGGTCCAGGGGCCCGAGGGGCCGGACGGGCATGCCCCGCTCACCGGGCTGACCGAGCTCCTCACCCGGCGGGTGGTGGACCACTCGTCGGGGGAACGCCGGGAGACGCCGCCCTCCGGGGGCCGGCGGGAACCGCTCCGGCGGGCACGTGACCGCCTCATCGAGGGGATCATCGCCGAGAGCGAGGACGAGACCCTCATGGACCGCTACCTCGGCGGCGGCGAGATCGGCCTCACGACGCTCGTCGGCGACCTGGAGCGTGCCGTGGCACGTGGATCCTTCCACCCCGTGCTCACGGCCGCACCGGCCGCCGGGGGCGCGCGGCAGGGCGTCGGCACCGTGGAGCTCCTCGACCTGATCACCCGCGGCTTCCCCTCCCCCGCGGAACACGCGCCGCCCGCCGTCACCGCTCCGGACGGCACCCCGCGCCCCGCCCCCGTCTGCGATCCGCAGGCGCCCTTGGTCGCCGAGGTCGTCAAGACCTCGTCCGACCCCTACGTGGGCCGGGTCTCCCTCGTCCGTGTCTTCTCCGGCACGCTGCGCCCCGACGACACCGTGCACGTGTACGGCCACGGCCTCACCCCGCCCGGCGGGGAGGCCCGCCCCGGCCACGGGTCCGACGTGCGCGTCGGCGCCCTCTCCTCGCCCTTCGGCGGACAGCAGCGCCCGCTGGACCGGTGCGTCGCCGGAGACCTGGCCTGCGTCTCCAAGCTGGGCGGGGCGGAGACCGGCGACACGGTCTCCCACGACGGCGGCCCCCTGCTCATGGAGCCCTGGGCCATGCCCGACCCGCTGCTCCCGCTGGCGGTCCGCGCCCACGGCAAGGCGGACGAGGACAGGCTGTCCCAGGGGCTGGCACGTCTGGCCGCCGAGGATCCCACCATGCGGCTGGAGCAGAACCAGGACACCCACCAGGTCGTCCTGTGGTGCATGGGCGAGGCGCACACGGAGGTGGCCCTGGAGCGCCTGCGCAGCAGGTACGGCGTCCAGGTCGACGCCGAGCCCCACCGCGTCCCGCTGCGGGAGACGTTCGCCTCCCGGGCCGTGGGACACGGCCGCCACGTCAAGCAGTCCGGCGGCCACGGCCAGTACGCCGTCTGCGAGATCGAGGTGGAGCCGCTGCCGTCCGGCGCGGGCATCGAGTTCGTCGACAAGGTGGTCGGCGGCTCGGTGCCGAGGCAGTTCGTCCCGTCCGTGGAGAAGGGCGTCCGCGCCCAGGCGGCCCGCGGTCTCGCGGCCGGGAACCCGCTCGTCGACGTGCGCGTGACCCTGCTCGACGGGAAGTCCCACTCGGTCGACTCCTCCGACGCCGCCTTCCAGACCGCGGGCGCACTGGCGCTGCGGGAGGCGGCGGCGGACACCCGCGTGGAACTCCTCGAGCCCGTCGCCCGGATCGGTGTGCTGGTCCCCGACGACTACGTGGGTGCGGTCATGAGCGACCTCGCGGGCCGGCGCGGCAGAGTCGTCGGAACCGAACAGTCGACCGGTGAACGCACGCTGGTCCGCGCCGAGGTGCCCGAGGCCGAGCTCGGCAGGTACACCGTCGACCTCCGCTCCCTGACGCACGGGACCGGGCGGTTCGACCGGGCGTACGCCCGGCACGAGCCGATGCCTCCCCACCTCGCCGACCGCGTCCGCGAAGCGCAGGAAAACAGCACAAAGGTGAGCTAGCTGACTGGATATGACCCCTTCCGTCCGCTCCCGGCCCGATCCGCGGGCGGGCGACCGGCCCGGGCGATACGCTGTGGGCCCAGCTCAGAAGGTGTGCGACGTACGGTAGTTGGGAACAGCCGCAGGAGCAGACCGTGCGGGCGAGTGGGGGCGACAGTGGCCAACGACGGATTCGATTTCTCTCCCGGAGCGCAGATCCCGCTCCAGGGTGCGGGGGCGCAGGCGGTGGCGACCAACGCCCTCGCCTCCGCCGCGTACCGCGACAGCGATGTGACGGAGATCCTCAAGGCCAACAGCGAGTGGCACAAGTCCCAGGTGAAACCGGGCGAGTCGAAGCTGTTCAAGTCCGACTACTTCAAGCCGAATCTCGGTGAGGCGTTCTCCAGGGCCGTCCAGGAGCGCATGCTCGGCGGCGACCGCGCCGCGCTCATCCAGTCCTTCGGCACCGACCCGCAGACCGTCGTCGAGCACTGCCTCTCCGCGAGCGGTCTGCGCAAGGCCCGTGACAAGAAGCTCACCCTGGTCACCGTGCTCTTCGGCGTCCTCTTCCTGCCCGGGATGCTCTTCTGGGTCCTCGCCTTCCGGCTGCGCGACTCCCTCAACAAGTCCACGGACAAGTTCTTCCAGGCCCTCGGCGGCCTCCTGCTCGTCGTGCTCGGCGGCCTCGCCGCGGTGTTCCTGATCGCCATGCCGCTGACCGGTCTCCCGGCTCTCTACCTGCGCGCCGCGGCGATCGCCCCGGTGATCGGCTGGCTGCTCGCCAAGCGGATCGCGGAGACCTCCGTACGCGACCTGCGGGCCCGCTGGGAGGGGCTCCTCTCCGGCGCCGGCGTGATCGCGAAGATCCCCGAGGCCGCACCCAAGAGCCCCAACGAGACCGCGCGCGAGGCCCTGCGCCAGAGTCTGGAGAAGCTCGCCGCCGAGCAGCAGTCCAACGCCGTCTTCTACGCAGGTCCCAAGGGCATCCTGGGGATGGGGACCCGGTGGGGCGGCTGGCACCTCGCCGAGGAGCTCACCCCCGCGGACCCCGCCAAGGAGATCCATCAGTTCCGCAGCTGGGACGTCGTGCGGGCCATCCACGACCAGCTGAAGCTGCTGGAGCGCGGCCCGCTGAACACCGGCGGATTCCCCACGCCGTCCGTCAAGCACTGGATCGTCTCCCCCATCGGGGAGAACGCGGACTCCGTGTCGCGCCCCGCCGGCGAGGACGTCGCCACCTTCCAGGTCAAGCCCCACGAGATACAGCGCATCTGCAACCACCAGCAGTTCGGCAGCGGCGACCGGCACTACCTGGGTGTCCAGTTCACCCTCTGGGACGGCCAGCTGGTGATCACCATGCTGATCACCGTCACCGTGCTCCACGAGACCCTGAGGATCGAGGTCACCGGGCACGCGCTCGGGCCCGTCCACGGGCTCTTCCTCAGCAAGCCGGAGGCGCCGACCAAGACGGTCAAGAAGGCCGTCAGGTTCTGGGAGACGCGAAAGGTGGCGCTTCCCCTCATCAAGGCGAGCGAGGTCGTCCGGCTCGCCCTTCGGGCCCCGTTGACCTGGTATCCCCCGCTGCTCGACTACCTGGGCGGAAAGATCGTCCTGCCCGAGCCGTTCGGCCTGCGCCACGCCTGGGCGGCCAAGCCGTGGGGGCACCGCTTCATGGCCGACGACGCCATGCGCGCGGCCACCCCGGTGCTGCGCGTGGTGCACTCCGCCGCCAAGCGGGTCCTGACGGAGCACGGCGTCGCCACCGACCGCTTCGACACCCGCTCCTCGATCCTCAGCGGCATGGTCCAGGACGCCGCCCCGAGGAAGGCCGACGTCTACGACGCCTGACCCCCGCCCGGGGCGTGAACCCGCTCAGGCCGACGGCAGCTCGGCCGGCCAGGCGCGGGCCAGCATCGTCCGGGTGTCCCCCAGCAGCTGCGGGAGCACCTTCGTGTGTCCGACGACCGGCATGAAGTTGGTGTCCCCGCCCCAGCGGGGCACCACGTGCTGGTGGAGGTGGGCGGCGATGCCGGCGCCCGCCTCCGCCCCCTGGTTCATCCCGATGTTGAAGCCGTGCGCCCCGGAGGCGGCCCGCAGCGCGACCATGGCCCGCTTGGTGAAGTCGGCCAGCTCCACGGTCTCCGGACCGTCCAGCCCGGTGTAGTCGGCCACGTGCCGGTACGGCACCACCATCAGGTGGCCGCCGTTGTACGGGTAGAGGTTGAGCACGGCGTAGACCCGCTCGCCCCTGGCGACGATGAGCCCGTCCTCGTCCGACTTCGACGGGATCTCGCAGAACGGACAGCCGTCGCCCGCTCCCGGGCCGCTCGGCTTGCTCTCACCCTGGATGTAGGCCATCCGGTGGGGCGTCCACAGGCGCTGGAACGCGTCGGGCGTCCCCACTCCGATCTGCTGTTCCGGCTCACTCGTCATGCCCGTCAGCATATTGCGTCGCTCCCGCCGCGCGTGTCGCCGGGGCCGACCTCGTCCGCGCACCGCGATGCTGGCGCCATGAGCGACCGCCCCGCAGCCCCCGCCCCCGACCGGCTCGAGGAATGGGAGCAGCGCACCGAGGTGCCGCTCTTCGTCGCGGGGCTGGTCTTCCTCGCCGGATACGCGGCCCGCGTCCTCTTCCCGGTCGGCTCCCAGCCCTGGCGCGACATCGCCCTCGCCCTGGTCGCGGCCACCTGGCTGCTCTTCGCCGTGGACTACGCCGTACGCCTGCGGCTCAGCGGCCTGGGCGTCCGGTTCGTCCACAGCCACTGGCTGGACACGGTGGTCCTCCTCCTGCCGCTGCTGCGCCCGCTGCGGATGGTCAAGGTCTACACGGCCGTCCAGAAGCACACCGACAAGCCGAGGCTGAGCCTGTACGCACGGGTCATGGCGTACGCGGGCCTGACCGCCGGGCTGCTGGGCTTCTCCTCCGCCCTCGCGGTGTACTACCAGGAGCGCGGGGCTCCCGGAGCCTCGATCCGTACGTTCGGTGACGCGGTGTGGTGGGCGTGCGCGACGCTCACGACGGTGGGGTACGGCGACGCCGTGCCGGTGACGGCGGTCGGCCGGGTGATCGCGTCGTTCATGATGGCCTGCGGGCTGGCGCTGCTGGGAGCGGTGACGGGCTCGTTCTCCTCGTGGCTGGTGGAGGTCTTCCAGCGGGAGGACGAGAAGAAGCCCCCGGGGAGCGCGTAGCTCCCCGGGGGCCTCCTGCCGTACGGATCAGACCTGTACGCGGCGCTCCACCACGTCGAGGAGCTTGGCGATCGCCTCGTCGCGCGGGATGCCGTTCTCCTGCGAGCCGTCGCGGTGGCGGAAGGACACCGTGCCCGCGTTCATGTCGTCGTCACCGACGATGATCATGAAGGGCACCTTGGCCTTCTGGTGGTTCCTGATCTTCTTCTGCATCCGGTCCGAGGAGGCGTCCACCTCGACCCGCAGCCCCTTCCTGCGCGCCTCGGCGGCGAACTCCTGGAGGTAGGGGATGTGGGTGTCGCCGATCGGGATGCCGACCGCCTGGACCGGGGCGAGCCAGACCGGGAACGCGCCCGCGTAGTGCTCCAGCAGTACCGCGAAGAAGCGCTCGATGGAGCCGAACAGGGCGCGGTGGATCATGACGGGGCGCTGCTTGGACCCGTCCGGGCCGGTGTACTCCAGGTCGAAGCGCTCCGGCAGGTTGAAGTCCAGCTGCACGGTCGACATCTGCCAGGTCCGGCCGATGGCGTCCTTGCACTGCACGGAGATCTTCGGGCCGTAGAACGCGGCGCCGCCCGGGTCCGGGACCAGCGGGAGGCCCTGCTTCTCGGCGACCTGGCGCAGCGTCTCGGTGGCCTCCTCCCAGGTCTCGTCCGACCCGACGTACTTCTCCGGGTCCTTGGTCGAGAGCTCCAGGTAGAAGTCGGTCAGCCCGTAGTCGCGCAGGAGGTTCAGGACGAAGGTGAGCGTCCGGTCGAGCTCCTCCGCCATCTGCTCCTTGGTGCAGTAGATGTGCGCGTCGTCCTGGGTGAAGCCGCGCGAGCGGGTCAGCCCGTGGACGACACCGGACTTCTCGTACCGGTAGACCGTGCCGAACTCGAAGAGGCGCAGCGGGAGTTCACGGTAGGAGCGGCCGCGCGCGTCGAAGATCAGGTTGTGCATGGGGCAGTTCATCGGCTTGAGGTAGTAGTCCACCCCGTCGTCGAGCTGCATGGGGGGGTACATGCCGTCGGCGTACCAGTCGAGGTGGCCGGACTTCTCGAAGAGCTTGCCCTTGGTGGCGTGCGGCGAGTAGACGAACTCGTAGCCCTCCTCCTCGTGGCGGCGGCGCGAGTAGTCCTCCATGGCCCGGCGGACGATGCCGCCCTTGGGGTGGAAGACCGCGAGGCCGGGGCCGATCTCGTCAGGGAAGGAGAACAGGTCCAGCTCGTTGCCGAGGCGGCGGTGGTCGCGCTTGGCGGCCTCCTCGAGGAACTCCAGGTGCGCCTTGAGCTCGTCCTTGGTGGGCCACGCGGTGCCGTAGATGCGCTGGAGCATCGGGTTCTTCTCGCTGCCCCGCCAGTACGCCGCCGCGTTCCGCATCAGCTTGAACGCGGGGATGAACCGGGTGGTGGGCAGGTGCGGGCCCCGGCAGAGGTCCTTCCAGCACAGGTCGCCGGTCTTGGGGTCCAGGTTGTCGTAGATGGTCAGCTCGCCGCCGCCCACCTCGACGTCCGCGCCGTCGTCCGTGGAGGCGGAGCCCTTGATGCCGATGAGCTCCAGCTTGTACGGCTCGTCGGCGAGCTCCTCGCGGGCGGCCTCGTCGGAGACGACCCGGCGGGAGAACCGCTGACCCCGCTTCTGGATCTCCTGCATCTTCTTCTCGATGGCCTTGAGGTCCTCGGGCGTGAACGGCTTCTCGACGTCGAAGTCGTAGTAGAAGCCGTCCTTGACCGGCGGGCCGATGCCCAGCTTGGCCTCGGGGAAGAGCTCCTGCACCGCCTGCGCCATCACGTGCGCGGTGGAGTGCCGCAGGATGTTCAGGCCGTCCTCGGAGGAGATCTCGACGGGCTCGACGGTCTCGCCGTCCTTGAGCTCGTACGCGAGGTCCTTCAGCTCCCCGGCGATCCGCGCGGCGACGACGGTGCGCTGCCCGGGGAAGAGCTCCGCGGCCGTCGTGCCCGTCGTCACCACGTGCTCTTCCCGCTCGGAATCGCGTTGGATGATCACACGGACGTCTGACACCGGTCTCTCCTGACTGAGGGGGTGCGTCGCTTTCCTCTTGCGCGCGCAAGAGGAATCGTACCGAGCCGGGGGGCTCCGACGCGAAAGGGATACCGGGCCGGCTACTCCTCGTCCCCCGTGCACGCCTCCTCGAAGAAGTCGACGTTCTCCTGGAGCGCCTTCATCAGCCGGTCGCGCTCGGCCTCGTCGACCTGGACGGGTGCCACCTGTGAGGCTCCGGTGAGCCTCCGGAAGCCTCCCCGGTTCTCCAGCCTGCCCTCCACGCGCAGCGGGAGTCCGACCAGGTGGGCGTGGCCGGCGATCCGGTAGGCCTCCTCGTCGAGCTCGATCCGCACGTGCGCGACCTCCGCCCCCGCCAGGACCCGCAGCCGTACGACGCCGGAGCCCCGGGGGCCGGAGCGGCGCAGCCGTACGACGGCACCCGTGATCCGTACGGCGACGGCGGGTTCGTCCTGGAGGTAGCGCACTCCGGCCAGCCGCAGGGCGGGCAGGTCGCCCGGCGAGAACTCGACCGGTTCGGGGCCGGCCGGGCAGCCCGGCGGGGCGCCGGCGGCGGGAGCCCAGGCCAGCGTGATCCTGGTGCCCTCCGTCCCCCGGACGAGGGCGACGACCGCCTCGGTCAGTTCCCGGCTGACGCCGGCCGCGACCGCGGCGTCGAACGCCTCCATCCCGCCGGTGGCGCGCTGGTAGTCCACGGCCTCCCGGGCCGCGTGGAGCGCCGCGTAGAGCTGGACGGCCACGGCGCGGCCCGTGGTGACGGGGACGAACGCGGTGAGGGCCCGGCCGTCGGCGGCGGGTCCGACGAGCGTGCCGTCCAGGGCGCTCCGGGCCTTCCGCCGGTGGCGGGCACCGTGGTAGCCGGCCCGGCCGCGTACGGCGAGGGCTCCGGCGAGCAGGATCTGCCGGGCGGCCGTGCGCAACTGGTCCGTGTCCGTCCAGTCGGCGGCCCCCACCGCTCCCGCGGCTCCTTCGGGGACGTCACGCCACCAGTGGATCTCGTCGCTGGGCACGGTGAGGGCGACGAGGATGTCGCGGGCCGAGGGGGCGGCGCTGCGGGCGAGCGCGGTGAGGGCCTCGGCGAGCAGGTCCTCGCTGTCGGGGAAGTCGGCGGTGTCCGGTACGAGCAGGCTGGTGCCGCCCGCGGCGGGACCGGGCGGGACCCAGCGGCTGTAGCGGCCCCGCGCGCCTCCGCGCCGGTGCCAGCCGTGCCGCCGGAGCAGCGTCCCGAGGACGGCGGGGTCGACGCGTGCGGGGTCGGGTGTCCGGCCGGGATCGGGGCCGTCGGTGTACGGGTGTGCGCGGCTGCCCGCCGGGACCGTTCCTCCGGTGGGCTCGTCCGTCGACCGGTGCATCAGGGTCTCCCTCCCGACCCGACCCGGGCCATGATGTCGCAGAGCGCGCGGTCGTCGAAGATCCGCGAGGTCGGGATGCGTACGGTGGTCCGGTTCCGGCCCGTCACGGGGTGGCCGGCCAGGTTCGTCCAGTAGCAGCAGTGCCGCAGGTCCAGGCTGTCGTGGCCGGCCCGCAGCCAGTCGTCCTGGCTGCGGGGCACGAGCATCACGACCAGGATCTTGTGCACCGACACGGGTGTGCGCGCGAGCTTCACCAGATGGGCGTTGTCGAGGGTGAAGGAGAACGCGGCTCCGGGCGGGTGCGGGGGGATCTGGTAGGTGCACTTGAGCTGCACCTTGATGGTCACCTCGTCGTCGACGGTGTGGTCGGGGGCACCGTGGCTGACGTGCCAGTCGATGCCGTTGTCGGGAAAGGGCTGCGAGAGCGAGCAGCCCGCCGCGGCGGCCACCGCGTGGAGGTGTCCCACCTGGAGGGTCTCCATGCAGGCGGTGGTCGCGAGTGTGCCGCGCAGAGGTGAGGTGCTCCGCTGCTGCGGCGGCCTTCCCCCGTGGTCCTCGGTGCGGGCGGGACTCCCTGGGTTCGGCTGCGCGAGCGCCATGGCTCCGTGCCTTCCGGGCTGTGCCGACCGGTTGCCCGGTCTCCGCTGACGGGCGGGTCAACGTGCTTGCCCGTCCCTTCTGTTGTCACCGCAGGAGCCGGGCCGTAAACGGCGTATCAGGCATAGGGTGCGGGTATCACCGAACCGGGCAGAGGAATCCCTTCATCTGCCGCGCAGGCGCGAGGAGTTCGGGGATGATGCATTGGTTCGAAGGGCCGCTGGCGGCTTTTGACACCGAGACGACAGGCGTGGACGTCGAGGAGGACCGGATCGTTTCGGCCGCCCTCGTCGTCCAGGACGCGGCGGGCGGGCGGCTCCGCGTCACCCGCTGGCTGGTCAACCCGGGGATTCCGGTGCCGCCAGGCGCCACCGAGATCCACGGTCTGACCGATGACCATCTGCAGCGCAACGGCCGGTGGCCCGCACCGGTCGTCGAGGAGATAGCCCGGGCGCTGGCGGAGCAGTGCGCGACGGGACGGCCGCTGGTCGTGATGAACGCGCCGTTCGACCTGACCCTGCTCGACCGGGAACTGAGGCGTCACCGGGCGTCGTCGCTGGCCGGCTACCTGCGGAACAAGCCGCTGTGCGTGCTGGATCCGCGGGTGCTGGACAAACACCTGGACCGCTACCGCAAGGGCCGTCGCACGCTGACGGACCTGTGCGAGCTGTACGGGGTGACGCTGGACGGGGCGCACGACGCGGCGGCCGACGCGGCGGCCTCGCTCGAACTGGTCCGCGCCGTGGGCCGGCGGTTCTCCGCCCGGCTGGAGCGGCTGTCACCGGCGGAGGTGCACTCCCTGCAGGCGGTGTGGCACGCGGCTCAGGCGCGTGGGCTCCAGGCGTGGTTCGAGAAGAACGGTGCGCCGGAGGTCGTGGATCCGGCGTGGCCGTTGCGTCCGGAGCTGCCCGCGGCGGCCTGATCAGGTCCGGGCTACGCGAAAGCCGGTCCGTCGGTGGTGCTGACGGACCGGCTTCTCCCGGGTAGGCGATACTGGGTTCGAACCAGTGACCTCTTCGGTGTGAACGAAGCGCTCTCCCACTGAGCTAATCGCCCGGGAACGGGTTGAACCATACAGGGCGCGGCGCCCTGGGTTCAAACTCCTACTCAGTGGCGGAACTGAGTATCCGAGCCCATGCCCGCGGATGTGGCGGCCGCCACACTCCCGTACATGAGACATGTGCCGCCGCCCGCCGAGGAATTGGCCCTCCTCGATCATGAACTGGCCCGGCTGGACGCCCGTCGGCTCCAGTTGCTGAGCCGTCGCGCGTGGCTGGTGAACGCGCTGCACGCACCGGCCGCTCCCCCGCCGTTCCCGGCTCCCGCCGCCCCACGGCCGTTCGCCGGGCCGGTCCCCCGGCCTCCGGCGGCGCCCACGCACGGCACGCAGAACGTGCTGCTGGTCCTGGGTGGTCTGCTGCTGACGGTCGCGGCGATCGCATTCACCCTGTTCAGCTGGGGCGAGATGGGCATCGCCGGTCGTTCGGCGGTGCTGGCGGCCGTGACGGCGGGCGCGCTGGTGGCGCCCGGGCTGCTGCTCGGGCGGCGGCTGCCCTCGACGGCGGAGGCGGTGGCCGTCCTGGCCCTGGTGCTGACCGTGCTGGACGCGGTCGCGCTGCACGCGGTGGCCCTGCCGGGGACGGACGGGCTCGCGTTCTCGGCGGTCGCGTCGGCGGTGCTGGCGGCGGGGTGGACCCTGTACGGGCTGGTGCTCGGCCGGCTGCGCACGCCCCTGCCCGCGGCCGTGGTGGCGGGTCAGCTGCCGCTGGTGTTCGCCGCCTGGGCGGCGGGGGCGTCGGCGACGGGCTTCGGCTGGGCCCTCCTGGTGACGGCCGCCGCGGACGTCGCGGTGGCGGTGTGGGGGCGGGGAACCGGCGTACGGGTCACGGCCTGTGCCGGGGCGCTGCTGACCCTGCTGGTGTCGCTGGCACTGGCGCTGGGGCTGTCCGTGTCGGCGGACGGCGTGCCGGGGGCCATGGGGCCGGGGGCGCTGCTGCTGGCCGGAGCCGCGGTGGCGGTGTCCGGGGCATGGCGCGCGCCCAAGGGGCTCGCGGTGCTCGGGGGCGTCGTGGCGGGGCTGGCGGGGGTCGCGGCGGTGGGTGGTGTGCTGGGTGCGGCGCTGCCGTGGCAGTGGGCGGTCGTGGTGTACCTGGTGTGCGGTGCGGCCCTGTCCGTGGTCCTGCGGCTGCGGGTGCCCCGGCCGGTCATGGGCGGCGTCCTCGCGGCGTCGGCGTCGGTGGTGGCGGCCTCCGTGCTGTGGGCCGCGCCCGTGGTCGCCGCGGTGCTGCTGGCGCCGGTGACGTGGACGGCGCACGTGTGGTCCGGGGCGCCGGACGGCATCCGTGCCGCACTGGGGTACGCGCTGCCGTGGTCGGAGGCGGCCTCGGCACCGGTGGTGCTCGTCGTGGCGGCGGGGCTGTCGGCCGCACTCCACCTCAGGTGGCCTCGGGCGCTCCCGGACAACGGGGGGCGCGTCGCCGCGGGGGCCGTCGGGACCGTACTGGGCTGGGGCGCCGTCCCGGCACTGCTCGCGGTGGCCGATGCGCCGTACGCGGTGGCGGTGGGAGTGGAACTGCTGCTGGTCGGGGTGGTGCTGGGCTTCGCGGTACGCCGGCCGGCCGGTGCGGTCGCGGTCACCTGCCTGGTGTGCGCGCTGGTGGGGGCCGTGGGCGTGACGCTGCTCGGGCTGGCCGCGGAGCCCGCGACGTACGCGGTCCTCGGGGTGCTGCTGGTGCTGTTCACCGGCTCGGCTGCCGGGTCCGGGGTCCCGGCGATGCGGTCGGTGCCGGCCTGTGCCGCGGTGCTCTGCGCGCTCGGCCTCGCCGGTGCCGCGGGGGCGTCGCTGGGGTGGAGCGCCCCGCACACGGCGCCGCTGGTGCTGGTGGTGACGGCGGTGACGGTGCTGCTCGGGGGCCGGCTGCGGGCGCCCGCGGTGGCCGTCCCGGTGGAGCTCGCGGGGGCGTTCGCCGCGGTGGTCGCCGTCTGCCTGGCAGTGACGGACGCACCGTTCCTGGCGCTGGTGCTCGGGCTGAGCGGGGTGCTGGCCGCGGCGACGGCGCTGCGGCCGGAGCGCCGGCGGATCGCGGGGTACCCGGCGGCGGGGCTGTTCGTGGCGGCGGCGTGGGTGCGGCTGGCGGCCTCGGGGGTGACGGCCCCGGAGGCGTACACGCTGCCCGTGTCCGTGGCCGCCTTCGCCGTGGGGTATCTGCGCCGGCGCAGGGATCCGGCCGCGTCCTCGTGGGTGGCGTACGGTCCGGCCCTGTCGATGACGATGGTGCCGAGCCTCGTGGTGGCGTGGGGTGACCCGCACTGGCTGAGGCCGCTGCTGCTGGGGATCGCCGCGCTGCTGGTCACGCTGGCCGGTGCCCGCCTGCGGCTGCGGGCTCCCCTGGTGCTGGGCGGTTCGGTCCTGGCGCTGGACGGGCTGCACGAGCTCGCCCCGCACGTGGTGCAGGTCTTCGACGCGCTCCCCCGCTGGGCACCCCCGGCGCTCGCCGGGCTGCTGCTGCTCGCGGTCGGTGCGACCTACGAGCAGCGGCTGCGCGACGCGCGCCGGGTGCGGGAGAGCTTCGGCCGGATGCGGTGACGTCCGCGGGGCCGGGCGTCAGGCCGGCATCCGGTCACCGATGAGCGCGAGGTTCTCGATGGCGGCGAGACCGTAGAGGGCGGTGTCGTTGGTGTAGACCCAGGCGGCTTCGGTCCCCGGGACGGTGGTGACGGGGCCGGTCACCTTCTCGGTCTTCCACGGGGCGGACTCCTTGTACCCGTCGCTGTTGTAGAACTTCTCCCAGGCGCGGGCGGCGAGTGTGCCGTCGCCCGTCCGCACGGCGGCGTAGGCGTCGAGCCGTGAGTGGCCCTGGAAGAGGATGAGGCTGCCGAAGTCGGCCCCGTAGCGCGCTGCCTGCTCGGCCTTCGTGGCGTTGAAGTACCGGCAGTAGTCGAGGTACGCCTCCTCGAACGCCGGTACGTCGGCGCCGACGAGGTCGATGAGTTCGGCGCACAGCTCGTTGAGGCCGAAGACCGCCGAGAGGTGCGACACGCTGACGACGGGTTCGTCGGCGACGGCGAACTTCCCGGTGTCCAGGTCGTACAGGCCGCTGCCCTGGACGAAGCCGTTGGGCTGGGCGGCGATCGTCTCCATCGTGCCGAGGACGCGCGCCTTGGCCTTCGCGGCCTGGGGGCCGCCGCGCTCCCATTCGGTGAGCCACGCCGAGACCAGTCCGCTCCAGTCGGTGCCGAAGCCGACGGAGAGCGCGTGGCGGTCGGGGGTGTAGGGCTCGGTGCGGATCTTGCGGAGCGGGTCGAGGGCGAGGAACGTCTCGTCGGAGTCGACGTTGGCGCGCATCAGGTCGCCGACGCGTTCGTCGGCGGTGAGGAAGTAGTAGAAGCGCCGGTAGGTGGTGTTCGCGATGCGCTGCTGCTTGGCACTGTCGGCGTAGTGCTGGATGCCGTGGCGGGTGCCTAGTCCGGCCCACTCGCCGAGGTGGTAGACGTCGACCTCGCCGGTGTGCCGGGTCATGGCCTCGGCGAAGCGGAAGATGTCGGCACGGCCGGACCGCAGGTAGGCGTACCAGAGCCAGAGGTCGGGCGAGAGCTCCGAGTTGTCCCAGGCGTAGCCGCCGACGTCGTAGCGCCACTGGTGGCGGGCCGGGTCGTAGGAGTGCATGACGTCGCCGTGGTCCCAGAAGCCGTACCAGCGCCTCATGTCGACCTGGTCCTTGTAGTACGTGAAGAGGAAGTCGAGATGGTCCTCGATCCTCGCCTTCGCCGGGGTCGAGCGGTCGACCGCGGAGAACAGTCCGCCGAAGACCTTCGCGTCCATCAGCTGGGACGGGGGTGCGGCCAGCTGCGGGAGGGTGCGGACGGCCTCGGTCTGCTGCGCCAGCGCGGCGGCGCCGGGGGTGGAGTCATGGGCCCAGAAGACGAGTTCACTCGTGCGGGCGATGCCGTAGGGAGTGCCGAAGCCGGGCTCGTAGTCCTCGTAGGTGATGTTGAGGCCTTCGAGCTGTTCCGCGTACGTGTCCTGGCCGAGGCCGTCGTGGTAGAAGCGCAGGTCCATCGGCTCGGCCTCGGGCGACCAGAGCCAGACGGTGACCTCCGCGGCGTCGGTGTGGGCGTCGCGGATGTCGAGCTGGGCGGGGAACTTCTCCCAGAAGTCGCGCAGCCCGAAGGCCAGTCCGCCGCTCGCCCCTCCGACGTAGCCGAAGCCCGAGGCGCGCCTGCCGCCGCCGGCGGCGATCCACCCGTGGCCCTTCCTGGTGCGCTTGCGCAGGGAGAAGCCGTCGGCGGAGAGCTGGCTGAGGGTGTAGTCGCCCCAGGTGGGGATGAGGTGGAGGCGGCTGGTGACACGCTGGTCCCAGGTGGCGGGGTCCGGGAGCTTCGTCCCCTCGAACTGGGCCGCCTGGACGGCTGCGCCGGGGTCGCGGCGCAGCCCGGTGATGCCCTTGACGGCCTCACGGAGCATGCCGGTGCCTTCGCCGCCGATGCGGATGTGCCGGTCGTACGCCTCGTCCCGCATGGGGACGGTGAAGCGGACGCCGAGTCCGCGGATGAAGTCTCCGCTCGCCTTTCCGGGCTCCTGGGTTCCGTCGAAGGTGATGGTGTGCACCATGCGGAACGACTCGGCGCCCGCGTAGAAGTAGAACCGGACGGAGAACGGCAGCCAGGAGCGCTTCCCGCGGCGGTGCCTGCCCTCGACGCGGACGACGGCGCGGACCGGCCCGCTCTGTTCCACCTCGGCCTTGGTGACGGCGCTCTCGAACCGTTCGTACGTCTCGCGCCCCTGGTCACCGTCCTCGATCTCCCCCTGGCGGATCAGGACCAGCCTGCCGTCCTTGGCGATCTCGGTGGAACCGCGGGTCAGGGAGGTGATGAGCGAGGAGCCGCTTCTGCCCAGCTTCGCGGTGACGACGCCGGTGGAGACGCTGATGGTGCCGCCGGTGTTCTTCACGGCGACCTTGTGGGCCGGCGCGGCGGGCGTCCCCGGTCCGAGGACGAACTTCCCGGCACCCGCAGCATCCGGGCCGACGGCGTGCGCGGTCCACTTGGCGGAGCCGTCGGGCCAGGTGGCGGTGGTCCACGACTGAACGGGGACGTCCTTGCCGTCCTCGGTGGAGAGCGCGAACGTCTGGTCCTTCGGGTACCTCCCTTTCGGCCAGGGCACGCCCACGGTGGTGCCGGGGGCGGCGCCGAGACCGCCGGACTCGAGCCAGGTCAGGGCGACAGGATCGGCGGTGGGTTCCGCGCCCGGGGCGGCCGACGCGGGCGTGGCGCCGGGGGACCAGCTGAACTGGGCGGCCGCGCCGGCCGCTGCCGCGGCCTTCAGGAGCGTTCTGCGGGGCATCCTGGACATGGGTGTACCTCTCTCCGTGCGGATGGGCGGAACAGGGGACGGGCAGGGACCGGTCAGCGCGAGAGGTCGCGCTGCCGTACGGCGGTGGCCGCGGCGGCGACGGCCCCGAGGACGGGGACGGCGAGCGGGAGTACCAGGGCGCCGGACAGGACGACGACGGCCATCCCGCAGACGAGGAGCAGGGATCCGGCGGGGTCGGTGACCGTCCGGCGTCCGGCGTCGGCGAGGAGGGCGGGCCAGCGCGCGCCGGGCTCCCAGCGGGACGCGGCGCGTACGACGGCGACCAGGAAGCCGATCATGGCGACGACGCCGACGGCTCCCACGAGCGGGCCGCCGGGCAGCCCCGCACGGACGGCCGCCAGGTCGAGCAGGAGCAGGGCCCCGGCGGCCCACACGGCCGCGCCGACGGCCCATCCGCCGCGTGCGGCGGCCCGGGCGTCGAGCGCGAACTCGCGCAGGCCGCCGTGCTCGCCGGCGAGGTACCGGCGCAGGTGCCGGGTGCCCGCGGCGAAGGCCGCGGGGAACGTGAACAGCGGCAGCGCGCCGCCGGTGATCCACACGCCGAGGAGCAGGCATTCGGAGAACAGGGCGAAACGGTCCATGACGCGCGAACGCCTGGCCGGGGTGCGGGTCTTCGTCGCCACGGCGCGTCAGCCCTTCAGACCCGAGGTGGCCATGCCGTCGATCAGATAGCGCTGGAAGGCCACGAAGAAGGCCAGCACCGGGAGCAGCGCCACGAGGGACATGGCGATCATGCCGCCGTAGTCCGCCACCGCGTCCTGGTCGATGAACATCTTCAGCCCCATGGAGACGGTGTACTTGTCCGGCTCGTTGAGGTACAGCAGGGGGCCCATGAAGTCGTTCCAGGCGTTGATGAAGGTGAAGATCGCGGTGGTGACGAGCGCCGGCCGGCAGAGCGGCATGACGATCGACCAGTAGGTCCTCAGGTGCCCGCAGCCGTCGAGCCGCGCCGCCTCGTCGAGCTCCTTGGGCAGACCGCGCATGAACTGCACCATCAGGAAGACGAAGAAGGCGTCCGTGGCCAGGTACTTGCCGATCAGCAGCGGGGTGAAGGTGTTGATCAGCTCCAGCTTCTGGAACAGCACGTACTGCGGGATGATCAGCACGTGGTACGGCAGCAGCAGGGTGCCGATCATGACGGCGAACATGACGCTGCGGCCGGCGAACCGCACCTTCGCGAAGGCGTAGGCGGTCAGCGAACAGGACAGCACGACGCCGATCACGGAACCGATCGCTACGTACGCGGAGTTCAGGAAGAACGTCGAGACGGGGATGTCGGCGATGCCCTCGGTGAGCCGGGTGTAGTTGTCACCGATGGGGTCGGCCGGGAACAGGTCCAGGGCGCCGATGATGTCGGAGCTGGGCTTGAACGACGCCCCGATCGTCCACACCACCGGGTACAGGACCACGGCGAGGACGGCGAGCGCGCCGAGGTGCCAGGCGAGAGCGCCGGGCATCCGGCGGCGTACGGCTGCGTGACGGAGACTCATCGGCCGCCCTCCTCGTAGTGCACCCAGCGCTTCTGGGACCAGAACAGCACGGCGGTGACCAGGCCGACCGCGAGAAGCAGCAGCCATCCCATGGCGGACGCGAAGCCCATGCGGCTGTTCACGAAGCCTTGTTCGTACAGGTAGCAGGTGTAGACGAGCGTCGCGTCGGCCGGTCCGCAGCTGCCGTTGCTGACGATGTAGGCCGAGCCGAAGATCTGGAAGGAGTGGATGGTCTCCAGCAGGACGTTGAAGAACAGCACCGGCGAGATCATCGGCAGGGTGATGTGGAAGAACCTGCGCCAGGGGCCGGCTCCGTCCACCTCGGCCGCCTCGTACAGCTCGTGCGGGACCTGCTTGAGACCGGCCAGGAAGATGACCATCGGCGCGCCGAACTGCCAGACGGTGAGGGCGATCAGAGCGTAGATGATCATGCCGGGGTCGCCGATCCAGCCGCCCGTCCCGACGCCGAACACCTTCTGCGTACGGTCCACGAGCGCGTCGTCCGAGAACAGCGCGCGCCAGACGATGGCCGCCGAGACGCTCGCGCCGATCAGGGACGGGGCGTAGAAGGCCGCCCGGTAGAACGACTGCCCCCACCGCTTCTGGGCGAGCAGCATGGCGACGGCGAGTGCCGCGGCCAGCTTGACCGGGGTACCGATCAGCACGTACCAGGAGGTGACCTTGACGGACTGGCGCCAGCGGGGGTCGGCGAACATGTCGGTGAAGTTCTGCAGACCGATCCAGCGGGGCGCTTCGAACAGGTTGTACTCGGTGAAGGACAGGTACAGCGAGAAGACCATGGGGCCGGCGATCAGGAACAGGAAGCCCGCGATCCACGGCGACATGAACAGATAGCCGGCCAGGTTCTCCCGCCGCTCCCGCTGCTTGCGGGCGGCGGGCGGCGCGCCTTCTCCGGGACCGTTCCGCTCGGTGGCGGGGCGGTCGCCCCCGGGGGCGAGCACACCCGGGGAGGTGTGGATGTGAGTCACCACGGTCCTCTCAGTTCGAGGCGAGGGCGGTCTTCGCCTCGGAGAAGAACTGCTGCACGGCGTCCTTCGGCGAGGCCTTGCCCAGGGACAGGTCGGTACCGATGCGCAGGAAGGCCGCCTCGATGACGTCCGCGCCGGCCGGGTGCGGGGTGATGGGCTCCAGGACACCCGCATCGGCGATCGCGGTCTCGTACGCGGCGATCGCCTTGCTGGGGGCGTCGGATGGCTCGTAGGCCTCGAACTGGGAGGTGGTGGCGGGCACTCCGCGGTCGTAGCCCATGATCCGGGCGACCTCGGGGTCGTGGGTCATGAAGCTGATGAAGGTCGCCACCTCGGCGGGATGCTTGGTGCGGGCCGTGCCGCTCAGCATCAGCGAGCCCAGGTACTGGCCGGTCTTCCTGCCGTCCGTGCTGGGGATCGGCGCGAGGCCGTAGCTGCTCCTGCCCTCGGCGCTGTAGCGGACCGAGAAGTTGTCCCAGGTGAACTCTCCGGCGGACAGGCCCTTGGCGGTGGCCGACGCGGGCTTGATCTGCTCGACCTTGCCGGGGTCGGCGTAGATCCCCGACTCGACCCGGGCGAGCGCCTCGGTCCAGTACGGCAGCAGTTCGGCCTCGCCGAAGCCCATGCCGTCCTCGGTGAAGAACGCCTTGCCGTTCTGGCGGAGTATCAGGTCGTAGAGGTACATCACGCCGTGCGGACCGGCGTCACCGGCGATCTTCTGGCCCCTCTTGATCTTCTGAAGGCCCGCGTACCAGTCGTCCCAGGTCCAGCCGGTCTCCGGCGCGACACCCGCCTTCTCGTACACCTTCTCGTCGATGACCAGAGCCATCGAGTTGCTGCCGACCGGGACACCGAGCAGCTTGCCCTCGATCTCCGCGAACTTCTCCAGGCCGGAGCGGAATCCTCCGAGGTCGAGGTTGCCCTTCTCCGCCTGGGGCTTGAGGTCGAGGAGGACGTTCTTCGCCTCGTACTTGCGCAGGAAGGTCACGGCGTTCTGGATGACGTCCGGGGGGTTGCCGCCGGCCGCCTGCGTGTTGAACTTCTTCCAGAAGTCCGGGTACTGCTGGAAGTCCGTCTTCACCTTGATCTTCGGGTGCTTCTTCTCGAAGAGGGCGACGCAGCTCTGGACCTTCTTGGCCCGGTCGTCCGCGCCCCACCACGAGTGCCGGATGGTGACCGGACCGCCGGAGCCGCTGCCGCCCGAGCCGCAGCCCGCCGCCGTCAGCCCCAGACCGGCCGCCGAGAGGCCTGCCAGCTTCAGCAGCTGACGCCTGTCCATGCCGTTGTTCCGAGACATAGCTCGCCCCCACCGTTCGCGTTGAATCGTTTTAGAAAGCGCTTGCCGGGTCAAAGTAAGGAGCCGCACCGGGCGCGTCAACGGTTAGGGCGAAATTTCGACGGCGCGACGGCCGGCCGAACAGGCGGAGCCGGCGGAAGGACCTGCCGGACAAGCAAAGCGCCGGCGGAAGGACCTGCCGGACGGGCGGAGGCGGCGCGACGGCGGCCGGGCGCACACGGAAACGCCGATGGCCCGGAAGCTTCCTCGAAGCTTCCGGGCCATCGGTCCGGGGTGGGCGATACTGGGTTCGAACCAGTGACCCCTTCGGTGTGAACGAAGTGCTCTCCCACTGAGCTAATCGCCCCGGCGCACCGCACACATTACCCCATGTCAGCGGCGCCTCCGGACCATCACCGGGTCACTGCTCGATCTTCCACGGCATGACGACGCCGAACTTCCAGACGTAGATCCCGACCAGCACCGCGATGATCACCAGCCCCACCGCGGTGAGGATGATGTTGCGCCGCCGGACCTTGGGGTCGAGGGCACGCTGGGCGGCCTCCGTGACCTTGCGCCGGGTCCAGCGCAGGACGAGCTGCGCCCAGACGAACTCGGTCGCCCAGATCGCCATGCCGCCGAAGATCACCAGCCATCCGGGGCCGGGCAGCGGCAGCATCACGATGCCGGCCCCGACGACCGCGAGGCCGACGAGGAAGATCCCCACCTGCCAGCTCAGGTGGAGCACCCTCGATCCCTGGATGAATCCGGGTGCGCGTGAACCCAGCTCCCGCTCCTCCGTGGCCCCGTCCCCCGCAGCGGCCCCCGGGGCCACCGTCGCGGCGGCCACGTCCCGCTCGTCACTCTCCGCGTTCATGAATCCCAACCTACCGGAACGGCGATCGTCACCGGAATGGACGCATGACCCAAAGTTACACACCGCTGGACGAGCGACCTGAAGCATCACAAATAGGTCAGAGGGGTTTACAACGCCACCGTAGGTGGCATGTCGATTTCGCCGACGTGCGAATCCCCGAGCGCACACTGAGCGAAAGGCCCTGGCGCTTATGAACACCACGGTCAGCTGCGAGCTGCACCTGCGCCTCGTTGTGTCGAGCGAGTCCTCACTGCCTGTACCCGCGGGCCTGCGGTATGACACGGCCGATCCCTATGCCGTGCACGCCACCTTCCACACCGGAGCGGAGGAGACGGTCGAATGGGTTTTCGCCCGTGACCTCCTTGCCGAGGGGCTGCACCGGCCCACCGGCACCGGAGACGTCCGCGTCTGGCCATCTCGAAGTCACGGCCAAGGCGTCGTCTGCATCGCACTGAGCTCCCCGGAGGGCGAAGCCCTGCTGGAAGCGCCGGCGAGGGCCCTGGAGTCGTTCCTGAAGAGGACCGACGCCGCGGTTCCGCCCGGCACCGAGCATCGTCACTTCGACCTCGATACGGAGCTCTCACACATCCTGGCCGAGAGCTGAGCCAGGCCGAGAGCTGCGGGACGCCGTCCGACTCGGGGAGACGGCGTCGCGCGGACAACCTCATAGGGCAGACACCGGCGCCGTCGCCGCGGAACCCACCGCGGCGGCGGCGCCGGGGCGCGCGGGTGCCCGGCGACACCCCGCCGGGGCCCGGGCACCCGCCGTGACCGCACCCGCCGGGGCCCGCCCACCTGTCGACCACGCGTCACCCGCGGCGGCCCGCACACCCGCCGCGCCCGCACCACCCGCGGTGGCCCGCCCACCCCGTCGACCACACGTCACCCGCGGCGGCCCGCACACCCGCCGCGCTCGCACCACGCGCCTCGCCCGTGCCTCCGCGCCGCCTCCGAAAGCCGCCGGAAGGGCCCACAGCCGCCTCCGGTGCGTCCGGCCGGGAAAGGTGCGGGTCCCTCCCCGTGAGCCCGCACCGGGCCGTGGGCGGCTCCGCCGAGCCAGTAGAGTCAGCCGCCATCGGCGGACGCCCCGTCCGCCGGAGGCCAGGGAGCGAAGCGTGCTGATCCCACACGACACCCGGATCGCCCTCGACACGGTGGTCGATCTGGTGAACACCGCACCGGAGGAAGGCGCGGGCGACGGGCTCGCGGAGCTCGCCGAGCTCTACGCCTTCGCGGAGCGCCACCACATCAGTGGCGTCGGAACCCTCGGCGAGAAGGACCTGCGTGCCGTGCACGACGTCCGGAGCAGGTTCGCCGAGATATTCGCGGCACCCGACGCCCGTACGGCCGCCGATCTCGTCAACGGCCTGGTGGCCGCCGCCGGCACCACCCCGCAGCTGACCGATCACGACGGCTACGACTGGCACGTCCACTACTTCGCGCCCGACGCCTCGATCGCGGACCATCTCGGCGCCGACTGCGGCATGGCCCTGGCCTTCATCGTCGTGGCGGGCGAGCAGGAGCGGCTGCGGCGCTGCGAGGCGCCGGACTGCCGGGACGCCTTCGTCGACCTGTCGCGCAACCGCTCCCGCCGCTACTGCTCCAGCCGCACCTGCGGCAACCGGCTCCATGTCGCCGCCTACCGGGCCCGGCGCCGGGACGCGGCGCGCTGACCCTCTCGGAGCGCCGGGGCGGCGGACCGGGCGGAGGGCGGCCCTGCGGTGCGGCGGGCTTCCGGGCACGACGGCCGCTCACAGGAGGAAGAGATCGTGCAGCGCGGCCATCAGCAGCAGGCCGCCGACCACCGTCAGGAAGATCATCAACGGCGGCTGGGAAAGCGCGAAGAGGCAGCCACGCGGCTCTTCGGCAGGGGGTGCGGGGGCCTCGCCCCGGTATGTGTCCACCATCTCGTAGCGATCATGACGCAGAGCGGACCCCGCCGGCGCCCAACAGAGCCATTCCCAGGGGCGGTTCACCCGCACCGGGACGGTCGGATTCGATCCCCCGTTTGAGCGCCCCGCGCGCGTTCGCCCCGGATGCCCCCGACGGCACTTCCCGTCACCCGGACCCGTGCCGGTTCCCGCGCACCGGCGTTGTGGGACACCCACAGGCCGCCGGTCCCCCGGCGCGGGCCGCCGTCCGCGACTCCCGGGTCAGCGCGGGGCGGCGCTGGAGGCCCGTACGACGAGCTCCGGCTGGAGTACGACGCTCCGGTGCCGGTGGCTGCCGTCCCCGTCGTCCGCCTCCTCCAGGAGGAGCTCCGCCGCCATCCTGCCCATCACCACGGCGGGCTGCCGGACCGAGGTGAGGGGCACGGCTGCGGCCGCCGCGAATTCGATGTCGTCGTACCCGACGATGGCGATGTCCTGCGGCACCCGCACACCGGCGGCGTACAGCGACTGCAGGACGCCGAGGGCCAGGAGGTCGTTGGCGCAGAACACGGCGGTCGGCCTGGGGACGAGCCCGAGCAGCCGGGCTCCGGCGTCGCGGCCCGCGGCCACGTCCAGGCGGTCGGAGGGGATCTCCACGAGCGCCTCGGGGCCGAGCCCGGCCTCGGCGAGCGCGGCGAGCGCGCCTTCGCGGCGGTCCCTGATCTGGTGGAGGTCGCCGGGGCCGCTCACATAGGCGACGGAGCGGTGGCCCGCGGAGACGAGGTGCCCGACGGCGAGCGTGCCGCCGCGCACGTCGTCCACGGAGACGGCACAGCTGTCGGTCGTCGCCGCCACGCGGTCGACCAGCACGTACGGGATCCGGTGCCGCGAGAAGGCCTCGAGGTTGCCGCCGGTGGCGTCCGCCGGGGTCACCAGGACCCCGCAGACCCGCTGCTCGGCGAAGAGGCCGAGGTATTCGGCCTCCTCCTCCTGGCTCTGACCGCTGTTGCACACCATGACACCGAGGCCGGCGTCACGGGCCGCGCGCTCGGCGCCACGGGCGATGTCGACGAAGAACGGGTTCCCCATGTCCAGCACCAGCAGGGCCATGATGCGGCTGCGGCCCGCCCTGAGCTGCCTGGCGGACTCACTGCGTACGTATCCGAGCTCCTCGATCGCCGCGAGCACGCGGGCCCGGGTGTCGGGGAGCACCGCCTCGGGACGGTTGATCACATTGGAGACCGTGCCCACCGAGACTCCGGCCTGTCGGGCCACGTCCTTGATCCCTGCCACACGCCCCACTTGCCCTGCCCCACTGATGCGTTCGGCCCGCCGTGCGTCGGCGCGGGCCCTGGTCCCTCGACGGACATCCGGCGTCCGTCTCTGTCGCCCGGACCGCGCCCGCCGGATTGAATTGTTTCAATCGGTTCGGGACGCTAACCGCGTTCACGGGATACCGTCAAGATCGGAGCGACGCCACCCGAATATACCGAGGCGTGGGGCAGGTGCGCGCGTTTCCATCTGCCACCCTCGGCATGAATCGATTCATGTCGTCCGGGTCACCCCACCGCCCGCCGAGGGCCACGAGAGCCCCGGTCAGATCCCGTGCTTCTTCAGGATCGCCTCGATGTCGCTGAAGTCGTCACCGGGCGCGGGTTCCTGCCGCGACTTCCTGCCGGACCCGTCCTGCGTCCTCGGCGCCGTCGCCCCGGCTCCGGAGGTGAGGGAGGGCGACGAGGCGGCCGGCGCCACGGCCGCGCCACGCTCCGCGGCCCGCGCCGCCTTGCGCTCCTTGCGCGTCGAGCCGCTGCGGCGCTCCACGGCACGCGTGGTCACGAAGAGCAGCCAGGCCAGGGCCAGCAGACCGAAGCCGAGCCAGACACTCGGCTTGAAGGCGATGTCCGACACCCACTCCACGACGCCGGTCATCACCAGACCGACCGGGACGAGCGCGTAGGCGGCGATCCGGGTCGCCGTGAGGAACCGCTTCCGGTACGCGGTGATGGCGGCGATGCCCAGACCGGCAGCCGACACCGCGGAACAGATGGTCTCGGCAAGCATCGGTGCCTCCAGCGCTCGGGATACGTCCCTTCCATCCTGCACCGGTCACCCTCGCCGGGGCCACGGTCCGGGACCACATCAGGGACATTTCAGGGCCGGCGTCCTCCCCAGGTCCCGATTGGGACGCGCAGGTCCCGCCTGGAAGACTGGCCGCATGAGCGATTCCCCCTCCTCGGCGCCGGTCGTCCTCGACCTCTGGTGCGAGCTCGAGTGCCCCGACTGCCACCGGGCACTGTCCGACGTCCACGCCCTGCGCGACCGCTACGGCGACCGGCTGGAGGTACGGCTGCGCCACTTCCCGCTCGACAAGCACAAGCACGCCTTCGCCGCGGCGCA
Source organism: Streptomyces sp. NPDC055962 (assembly GCF_042270185.1). Taxonomy (NCBI): domain Bacteria; kingdom Bacillati; phylum Actinomycetota; class Actinomycetes; order Kitasatosporales; family Streptomycetaceae; genus Streptomyces; species Streptomyces sp. NPDC055962. The sequence continues at coordinate 319,847 of NZ_JBHJYN010000005.1, read as the reverse complement.
GGCCGCCGAGGAGGCCCTCGTCCAGGGCAAGGGCTGGCCGTACATCGAGGCCGTCCTGGCCCGCACCGCCGACCTCGCCCGCACGGGCGAGCCGCTGCTGATCGAGGTGGCGGGTGAACTGGGCCTGGACGCCGAGGAGTTCGACACGGCTCTCATCGACGGCCGGCACATGCTGATCGTGGACGCGGACCAGGCCGAGGGCAAGGCGATCGGCGTGACCGGGACGCCGACCTACGTCATCGGCGACGAGCGGCTGGACGGCGGGAAGAGCCAGGACGGGCTGCGCGCGCGCATCGAGGAGATCGCCGACCGCCTGCTCGCCGGCCAGGGCTGACCCCCGGCCCCGGGTGGCCGGCTACAGCGCCTTGGCCAGGTTGTACTGCGTGACCTCGTAGCCGAGCGACTCGTACAGTCTCAGCGCGGGCGTGTTGGTCGTGAAGACATGCAGGCCGAGCACGCCGAGACCCGCGTCGAGGGTGACGTCCTCCGCAAGGTGCATCAGCGCCCGGCCGTAGCCGTGCCCCCGGTGCTCCTCGCGCACCTCGACGTCGAACACGTAACCGAGGTCGTCGCCGTCAGCCCTCTCGCGCCGGGCCACCCACACATAGCCGACGACGGCCCCGCCGTGGACGAGGACGTGGAAGTACATGCCAGGGGTGGCGAGGCCGTCCGGCAGGTTCACGGCATGGTCGTTCTCGGACTTGCGCCGCGCCTGCTCCTCCGGAACGCCGCGCTCCATCCATTCCCGCGCGTACGTCCCGACGCTGGTGGCCGCCCACGCGGCGTACTCCTGCTCCGTCATCGGACGCCCCGTGACTCCGGACGGCAGTGCGGGCGCGGTCCTCCGCAGGGTCTTCACCATGTTGCGGCTGCGTTCGGTGTAGCCGAGGACGGCCGCCAGGGACCGGGCCGCGTCGTTGTCCACCGGGGCCACCAGGCGGACCTGGGTGCAGCCCCAGCCGCGCAGCACCTCCTCGGCGGCGAGCGCGGCGATGGTCCCGCGGCCGCGCCTGCGGTGGGCCTCCTCGATGCCGAGCGAGTGGAGTATGCCCGCCGAGGGGCCGAACGCCGGGTCGGTGGAGACGGAGACGGCCCCGACGGGCCGCCCGTTGTCCCACACGTCGTACGTGCGTTCCCGTGCGCCGTCGGCGCTGTGCTGGACCGGCCCGGCCGGCCGGATGGTCGTGGTCATCAGGGTGTTCTATCCGCTGGAAGGCCGGCCGTCATCCCCTTTACGGATTCCGGCTCACAGGTCCGGTCACGGATCGAGGTCGTCCGCCGCGCGCTCGTCGAAGACACGCATGGCCTTGGCCGTCACGGGCCCGGGAGCGTCCGCGAGCGCGCGCCCGTCGACCCGGTGGACCGCCTGGACGTCCCGGAGCGTGGAGGTCAGGAAGATCTCGTCGGCGTGTTCGAGCACGTCCAGCGGGAGATCCGTCTCCTGCGCACCGGTCCACTCCACGGTGAGGGCGCGGGTGATCCCCGCGAGGCAGCCCGAGGCGATCGGCGGGGTGTGGATCCGGCCGTCGAGGACGACGAAGACGTTGGAGCCGGTGCCCTCGCAGAGGTGCCCGACCGTGTTGGGGAAGAGCGCCTCCGAGGCGCCCTGCTCATGGGCGCGCGCGAGAGCGATGACGTTCTCGGCGTACGAGGTGGTCTTCAGCCCCGTCACCGCGCCGCGCTCGTTGCGCGTCCAGGGGACGGTGACCACGGCGGTGCTGTCGGGGCGGCGCGAGGTCTCCCCCATCGCGACGACCAGGGTCGGGCCCGCGTCGCCGCGGTCGGAGCCGAGCGGCGAGAGGCCTCCGGTGTAGGTGATGCGGAGCCGGCCGAGCTCCATGGGATTGCCCTCGACGACGGCGGCGACCGCACGGCGGACCTCGTCGTGGTCCGGGTCGGCCAGGCCCAGCCCCCTGGCCGAACGCGTCATCCGGTCGAGGTGCCGGGTGAGGGCGAACGGCCGGCCGCCGGCGACCCGGACCGTCTCGAAGATGCCGTCCCCCACGGTCAGCCCGTGGTCGAGGACGGACAGCCGGGCGTCATCGGCGTCGTGCAGTCCGCCGTTGACCCAGATCCTCATGACGCGGTCCTTCCTGTCGTCCCGTGTTCCCCGTGGGCGCCTGACGCTACAGCCAGCAGTCTCGACGCCTTGAGCTCGGTCTCCGCCCATTCCCGCGCCGGGTCCGACCCCCAGGTGATGCCCGCCCCCGTACCGAAGCGGAGAAGGGGGGACGGCCCGGTCCGGTCGATCCAGAAGGTCCGTATGCCGACGGCCAGCTCCGCGGTCCCCCGGTCGGCGTCCACCCAGCCGACCGCTCCGCAGTACGGACCCCGGGGGGCCGTCTCCAGGGCCTCGATGATCCGCAGCGCGCTGGACTTGGGCGCGCCCGTGACGGATCCGGGCGGGAACGCCGCGGTGAACAGCTCGGGCCATCCCGCGTCGTCGGCGAGCCGCCCGCGCACGGTGGAGACGAGGTGGACCAGCCCGGGATGCTTCTCCACCGCGCAGAGGTCGGGGACGCTCACGCTGCCCGGCACGCAGACCCGGCCCACGTCGTTGCGGACGAGGTCCACGATCATCACGTTCTCCGCGTGGTCCTTCTCCAGCAGATCGTCCTCGGTGCGCCCGGTGCCCTTGATCGGACCGGATTCGACGGTCCGCCCGTCACGCGCGAGGAAGAGCTCGGGGGACGCGGTGGCGATCTCCACGCCGTGCTCCGGGAGCCGGAGCGTTCCCGCGTAGGGGGCGGGGTTGCCCCGGGCGAGCAGGGCGGTGAGGGCGTCCACGTCCGCCCGGGGGTCGGGCAGGGGCGCGGAGAGGACCCGGCAGAGGTTGGCCTGGTAGACCTCACCGGCCGCGATGTGTTCACGGATCCGACGCACTCCGGCCGTGTAGGCGACCTCGTCGAGTGAGGACGTCCACTCCTCCGCCGCCGGCCCCCGCCAGGCTCCGGGCACGGGGAGGGGCACCTCCTCGGACCGGACCGAGTCGAAGCGGGCGCAGACCAGAGCGCCCTCGAAATCAGCGGATACCGCCCAGAAACCGGACGATTCAAGGGCCGCCGGGTCACTGGTGACGTCCCGCAGCCCGGAGGCCACGAGGCCGCCGAAGCGGGCGAGGGGGGTGAGGTCGGGCACGTGACCGAGTCTAGGGCGGCACGCGATGACCTGCGGCGGGCGGCGGTGGCGCAGCACGCTGCGCAAACGCGTTTTTGTGCTGGCCCGGGAATCCGCTAGAGTTCAACACGTCGCCGGGACGCGCAAGCGGAACGGGAAAGACAAGCGGACGTAGCTCAGTTGGTAGAGCGCAACCTTGCCAAGGTTGAGGTCGCCAGTTCGAACCTGGTCGTCCGCTCGCAGAAGGTGGGGGATCTTCCCGAACCCCCACCCCTGGTGGAGTGGCCGAGAGGCGAGGCAACGGCCTGCAAAGCCGTCTACACGGGTTCAAATCCCGTCTCCACCTCCAAGGACGATTAGCTCAGCGGGAGAGCGCTTCCCTGACACGGAAGGGGTCACTGGTTCAATCCCAGTATCGTCCACCGATCCGCAAGGATCCCCGCGCGATTAGCTCAGCGGGAGAGCGCTTCCCTGACACGGAAGAGGTCACTGGTTCAATCCCAGTATCGCGCACGCAGTACACGCAGGGTCACCCTGCGCGATTAGCTCAGCGGGAGAGCGCTTCCCTGACACGGAAGAGGTCACTGGTTCAATCCCAGTATCGCGCACCAGCCGAAGCCCCCGGTCGTCTCGACGACCGGGGGCTTCGTCGTGGGCGGTGCGGGTCAGCCGGTGAAGAGCTGGGTGGCCTTGCGGACGAGCTCGTACAGCCCGTAGCCGAACGGCACGGCGACCCAGAGCCAGACGAACGCCATGAGCGGCTTACGACTCCTGGTGGACACGGGGGCTCCCTTCCTGCGGCTGTGCCTCGTGGAAACGTGCGTGGACGGGGCGTATGCACTCGTTGGCGACGAAGCCGACGACCAGCAGTCCGATCATGATCGTCAACGAGGTCGTGTAGAGGCTGGGGCCGCTGTGACCGGCACGCTCCCCCGCGTCCGCGACCCGGTTGACGATGAGCGGGCCGAGCACCCCGGCCGTGGACCAGGCGGTGAGCAGCCGGCCGTGGATCGCTCCCACCTGGTACGTGCCGAAGAGGTCGCGCAGATAGGCGGGAGCCGTCGCGAAGCCGCCGCCGTAGAAGGACAGGATCACGAGGGCGCAGCAGATGAAGAGCGGCTTGGAGTCGTTGCCCAGCTGTGCGATGACCACGTACATGAGCGCGCCGACGCCGAGGTAGATCCGGTACATGTTCTTGCGGCCGATCAGGTCCGACGTGGAGGACCACAGGAGACGGCCGCCCATGTTGGCGAGCGAGAGCAGGGCGACGAAGCCGGCCGCCGCGGAGACCGAGACCGGGGTGGAGGTGTCCGCGAAGAAGTCCTGGATCATGGGGACGGCCTTCTCGAGGATGCCGATGCCCGCGGTGACGTTCATGCAGAGGACCACCCACAGGCACCAGAACTGCGGGGTACGCAGGGCGTTGCGGGCGGAGACCTGGGCGTTGGTGACGAGCCTCCGGGTCTCCTGCTTCGGTTCCCAGCCGTCGGGGAGCCACCCCTCCGGCGGCACCCTCACCAGGAAGACGCCGAGCGCCATGAAGGCCGCGTAGACGACGCCGTGGACGAGGAAGGCGGTGGCGATGCCGGATCGGTCCGTGCCGAAGCTCTCCAGCATCCCGGTGGACCAGGGCGAGGCGATGAGGGCGCCGCCGCCGAACCCCATGATGGCGATGCCGGTCGCCATGCCGGGGCGGTCGGGGAACCACTTGATGAGCGTGGAGACCGGCGAGATGTAGCCGATGCCGAGCCCTATGCCACCGATGAACCCGTAGCCGAGGACCACGAGCCAGTACTGGCCGGAGGCGGCGCCGAGCGCGGCGACGAGGAAGCCGGACGAGAAGCAGACGAGGGAGACGAACATGGCCCAGCGGGGGCCGTTGCGTTCGACGAGGGTGCCGCCGAAGGCGGCGGAGAGGCCGAGCATGACGATGCCCAGCTGGAACGGGAGCGCACTGGCGGTGCCCGAGAGGCCGAGGGCGGATTCGAGCGGGAGCTTGAAGACGCTCCAGGCGTAGGCCTGTCCGATGGAGAGGTGCACGGCCAGCGCGGCGGGCGGCACGAGCCAGCGGCTCCACCCCGGGGGCGCGACAGTTCGGGACCTGTCGAGGAAGTTCATGGGTCCGCACTGTAGGCATCAGCCATGGCCATGACTAGATCATGAACGCATCTCCGTCGACCGTATGCAATGCGGGTCCGGGCATCGGCCCGGACCCGCCCTGCGGCTGCTGCCGTCCGGAGGAGCGGTCAGGAGCTGAACAGCATCCGGCCGAAGCTCTTCTGACGGTGGTGGCCGCCGTAGTGGCCACCCTGGTGCGGCGCTCCCCAGGCGGGGGCCGGCGCGGCGGGGTAGGCCTGCGGGGCGGGCGGCGGGGGCGGCGCCTGCTGGGCCCACTGCGACTCCAGGCGCGTCAGGGACTCCAGCTCGCCGTAGTCGAGGAATATCCCCCGGCATCCGCTGCACTGCTCGATCTGGACGCCGTTGCGGTTGTACGTGTGCATCTGGGCGTGACACTTGGGGCACTGGATCATCGGGTCGGCTCCTCAGGTCGTGACGACGTCGCCGGAATGCATGCCCGGCGGCGATCGCTTCACCCTACGACGCCGGTTCGGACACCAACTCGGGCGGGAGGGACGCAATTCGGGCACATGCGTCGATCATCAACTGTTCCACCTCATCCGGACTGCGCTCCTCCGCCACGGACTTGGCCAGGGCGAGGGCGGCCGTCTGCACGGTGAGCGCCCGTGCCACGGTGTCCAGCTCGGGCCAGGGATCCCCCTCGGCCCGCACGGCCGGGCCGCCGGCCGCCCGGTAGGCGCCGAGGAAGCGCAGCCAGATCTCGGGCGGCAACAGCCCTGCCGCGTACCAGGCGGCGGGTCGTGCGAGGTCCCAGGCGGGGTCGCCCAGGCCCGCGTCGTCGATGTCGATCAGCAGCCAGGGTCCGTGCGGCGCGGGGTGCCGGACGAGCTGGCCGAGGTGGAGGTCGCCGTGGCAGACGTAACCGTCGCGGTGCCCCGGCATCGGGTCCTCGCCGCGGGCCCAGCCCGGCAGGCCCTGCCACGCGGCCAGCACGGGAGCGACGGCCGGGTCGTCCGGGCGGGCGGCACGCATCCGCGCGACGGCCCGTACGGCCTTGACCGGTCCCCGCATCGGCGGGAGGGGATGCGGGGGCGGGGTGCGGTGCAGCCGGGCGAGGAGGACGGCGGCCTCCTCCCAGGGGGCGGCGCCAGGGTCCGACGGGTCCACGGGCGCACCGTACGGCCAGAGGCTCACGGTGCGGCCACAGGCGCCCGCGGGCGCCCCGTCGGCGGTGGGGAGCGGCTGGAGCAGGATGCCCTCCAGGCGGGGGGACGCGGCCAGGGAGAGACGGGCCGCGAGGGCGGGGGTCTCGGTGTCGGGGGCGTGGGCCTTGGCCACGACGTGGCCGCTGCGCACCACGGTGCCGTCGGGCCGGTCCGCGAGCACCTGGGGCGGGGCGCACACGCAGACCGCCGCGCCCGCGTGGACCCTGCCGTGCGCGAGGTCGCCGAGCGCGCGAACGACAGGGGTGGTGGTCATCGGCTCGGCTCCCGCTGCGGTGATGGGCCGGCCCCCGCGGCGGGCCCCGGCCGTGATCGTACGCGGCCGCTCCCCCCCGGCCCGGCAGGCGGCCGGTCACGGCCGGTCCGGCGGGTGGACGCGCCGCGCGGCGGGGTGGCCGCGCGGGAGGGGCCGGGGTGGACGCGCCGGGAGGGCCGGGGTGGAGGGCCAGGTGGACGCCCCGGGACGGCCGGGGTGGAGAGCCAGGTGCACGCCCCGGGACGGCCGGGTGGGCGCGCCGGGACGGCCGGGTGGGCGCGCGCTTGGTCCGTACGGCCGGCGCGGCACGGTCCGGGTGGACCCACGGGACGGAACCGGGCGGCGGCCGTGTGAAGGACTTCGAAAAGGGTCCGGACAGCGCGATGTCCGGCCAGCTCCCCAGCTGGCCGGACAAACGCTGCCGTCCGCCGCACCCCCGTCCCCACGGGGCTGTTGGCCGGATGTCCCGGTCCGGACCGCTCTTCCGGACCCGGGGCGCCGCTCAGCGCCCCAGCATCACGCCCACGGACGACGCCTGTGTGACCACTGCGTCCCAGCCGCCGAAGACGACGACCAGCAGGGCCGCCAGAGGAAGAACCATGGCAGTCGCCACCAGCGGGTGCCGCGTGCCGGACGGACGTACGCCGAACGAGGCGTACGCCTTGCGCTCCCGCGTGCGGATCATGGTCCGCGTCGCCGTGTCCGCCATGGTTCCTCTCCTGACTGTTCCGGAGCGGCGGGCGTCTGGCCTCGGGGGACGAGTTCCACGCCCGCCGCTTGACCTCAACACTAGGGAGACGGGAACCACCCGGCGTCATGCCCGCGTACCGAATACCGGGCCTCCCGGAGGATGAGCCGGGCCCCTCCGGCGTACTCCCCTGGGTGGAGAACAGGTGCCGGATGCGGCACCCGGCACCTAAGGGGCGCCCCTCAGGAACCGTCTCCGGTCAGACCTCCCCCTCGGCCATGGCGAGCAGCCGGTCGAAGACGGCCGGGTCGGCACGGACACCGTCGTGGGCGTGATCGGGGGTGACCCAGGCGCGCAGCCCCCGGACCGCCCCGGCGGTGGCGAGGGACTGCTCGCGGTCGACGTACATGTCGGCGTCGTAGACGGCGGCCACGACGGGGACCTCGTTGGCCGCGAGCCGCGAGAGGTCGTAGAGGGCCGGCCAGTCCGTGCGCGCGGCAAGGGCTTCCGCGGCTCCTCGCAGCGGGACGAGGGCCGGGTCCTCCTCGAACTGCCAGGGGTACACCATCTCGCCGGTGAAGCGGACCGGGCCGCCCGGCCTGGCGTCGAAGGCGGGGAACTCCTCGCGGACACGGTGCGCCGACCAGGCGGTGGGGCGGGGCCCCTGGGCGTAGATGGGCTCGTGGAGTGCCGCGTAGAGGGGGCGTTCGGCGAAGGACACGGCGGCGTCCACGCCCCGCAGGAACGTGTCGGTGAGCTCGGGCCCCCGGGCTCCGTCGGTGAACGCGGTCTCCAGGAGGTAGTGGAGCGAGTCGAACTTCGCCGATGTGCCGAAGGTGATGCCGAGCGTCTGGAAGCGGCGCACGGTGAGGCGTTCACCGGTCGGCATGCGCACGTCGTGCGCGTCCAGGTGGGCGGCGACGGCGTCGGCGATCGGCTGGTCGGCCGGATAGCGGGCGAAGTAGCGCTCGTTGTGGGCGAGCGTGCGGGCGTAGGCCGCCCGGTACACGTCGTCGGCGTGGCCGGTCAGTGTCGGCAGACCACCGGTGATGTAGGCCTGGGTCAGCCCTTCGGGCGCGAGGCCGAGGTAGGTGAGGGTGGCGAAACCGCCGAAGCTCTGCCCGAGGACGCTCCACGGCTGTTCGTCCTGGAGGTACCGGCGCAGGAGTTCGGCGTCACGGACGATCGAGTCGGCCCGGAAATGGCCGAGATGGGCGGCGACCGCCCCGTGGTCCGTGCCGAACCGGGCGAGGGTGAGCCGGTCGGCGGGGGTGGAACGGCCGGTGCCGCGCTGGTCCATGAGGACGACCCGGTGGCCGGCGAGCGCACTGCGGAGCCAGGCGCCTGCCGCGTTCGGCCGCTCCGCCCGTCCGCCCGGGCCGCCCTGGAGCCAGAGCAGCCGGGGCAGTTTCTCGTGCTCCCGGCCCTCGGCGACCACTTCGCGGGCGAACAGACCGATGGCCGGGCCGTCGGGGTCGCTGTGGTCGAGCGGCACGTCGAGGGTGTGGTCGGTGCAGACCAGGCCGCCGTGGCGGTAGGTGACGGGCGAAGAGGTGGGCATGGGCGCTCCTTGTCGCGGGAGGGGGTGCTCGCCGGGCGTGACGGGGGCACGCCCCGACGGAAGAAGCAGCGGCGGGCAGGCTTCCGGTGCCTGCCCGCCGCCGCCCGGGGCTCAGTAGCCGGCGACGCCGAGGTCGCGGCAGATCTCGACGAGGTCGGGGTGCACGTAGCGCCCGTTCTCCTCGATCGCGACCCCGTCCAGGTAGATGGACGGGCCGAGCACGCTGCCGTCGGTGTGCGCGGCGGCGACCCAGGGCTCGCCGCCGATCCAGGCGCCCTTCGTGCCGATGCCGAGCTCCACGCATCCGAAGACGCGCTCGTCCTCCACGATGCGGCCCGTGGGGGCGAGGACGCCCGGGTTGAAGCCGAGGGACCAGTGCGCCACGCGGAACATGTTCGGGTCGTCGAAGGACTCCATCCAGCGTCGGAAGGTGTCGGCGTCGGCGCCGCCCTCGATCTTCGTGACGACGCCCTTCTCGACGGTGCAGCGGACCGGGGAGCGCAGCAGGCCGATCTCGTCCGGCGGCCACAGGGCGCCGTCGAAGACGAGGACGCCGTCCTGGGTCTCCTCCAGCGGGTTCCAGGAGATCTGGCCGGAGAGCATGACCGTCTCGCCGGGCTTCTCGGCGGGCTTGCCCCGCAGGTTGATCGGGCGGTCACCGTTGCGGCCGACGAGGTCGGTGCCGTTGGCGGAGGTGATGCGTACCTCGTCGGCGGCCTCCAGGAGCGCGACGAGGGCCTTGCCGAGGCGGATGACGCCCTGGAAGTCGGGGCGGCCGACGGTGGCGACCAGCATCTGGACGTCCATGGCGGTGAGGTTGGTGTAACGGCAGCCGTTGGCCATGGCGGCGCGGAAGGCGTCGGAGTGCATGACGTAGGAGACGGCGAACTCGATCCACACGTCCGCGTCGGCTATCGCACCGGCTACGGGGCGGGGCGGCTCCATGGAGGCGCCGGGCATCGTCTCGTACCAGACGATGACGGGGTGCGCGCCTGCCGCGGCGACGGCCTGCGCGGTGGCTTCGAGCACCCGTCGGTCGCTGCTCGTGTCCCCGGTGAGGACGACGTGTTCGCCCCGCTTGACGAGCATGACCTCCTCGACGAGCTTGCGTGCGGCCAGGGCCAGTTCGAAGCTGAGGTACTCGGAACGCGGTTCGAGCCTGCTGTACATGTCCACGGTGGGGTTCTCCTTGCCTTGCGGGTGGTGCGGGGTGGTGCGGGTGGTGGCTTGAGGGGTCAGGCCTTGAGGATCTGGGCGGAGTCTCCGAGCGAGCTGCCCGCGATCACTCCGGCGCCGACCAGGTTGAGTTCCTCGTCGGCGGCGGGGCCGCGCAGCCTGCGGTAGACGACGCGGACGGCGAGCGCGCCGAGGACCAGCCAGCAGGCCTGCGGGGTGAGGATGAGCAAGCCGGTGGCGAGCATGACGCCCATCTGGCGGCGGGTTCCGCCGATCAGCTGGATGACGGCTCCCGGGATGGCCCAGAGCAGCATGGTGCGTACCGCGTCGGGGTCGCTGAGACCGCTCTTGATGGTGTCGGCGTACACCTTGGCGACGGGCGGGATGAGGCCCTGTCCGAAGTAGGAGCGCCAGGCGACGGCGACGACCACCAGGGCGACGCCGAAGCCGATGAGGGCGGCCAGGAACTGCTGGCGGCGGCCCTCGCGCTCGTACGGGTCCCAGGGGCGGTGGTCGCGGCGGAGCAGCCAGCCCGCCTTGAGGTCGTAGCCCATGTCGGCGAAGGCGGGGCCGGTGGCGGAGACGTACCCGATCAGGAGGGCCAGCGGCACGGAGGGAATGCCCATGGCGAGCCCGAGGATCAGGAAGATCAGGGTGACCGCGAAGGACGGGAACCAGCCGGACTGCATGGCGGCGAGTCCGACGATCAGCTCGTGGACCAGCGCGGCGAACGCGGCGAAGAGGACCCAGCCGACGATCCCGAGCGGGCTCATGTCGCCGATGAGCCCGCCGAGCACGGCGAGCACGACGGCGCCCGCGGTGAACAGCGCGTAGCCGCGGACCAGGGCGAGCCGCAGGGCACGCTCGTCGACGGTGTACTCGACGGTCGGGTCGGTGACGGCACGGGTGGAGGCCGTCTCCCGGTCCGCTTCCTGCTTCTTGCGGGCGCGGCGGCCGACGAGCATGTGGACCGCCTGCCCCAGGGCGACGATGCCCGCGCCGACCATGACGCCGTGCGGGATGAAGCCGGCCCCCAGGTCGGTGCCGAAGAGGTCGGGGCTGTACTGCCGCAGCATCAGGCCGATGCCGAACATCATCAGGGCCCAGACGTTGCCCAGGAAGGCCACACCGGCGGCGGAGAGCGGCAGGCTGAGGAGCGTTCCCGCGAGGCCGACGGCGGTGCCGCCGGCGAGGATCAGCGCGCGGCGGCCTCCCCGGTCGCCGGCCCTGATGGTCTCGGCGGCAGCCGTCCCGGGCGGCCAGGGGGCGTCGGCGGGCAGCAGCCGGGACCCGAAGGCCCGGTAGAGCACCCAGGCGTCCACGACCAGGCCGATGAACGATCCCGCGAGCATGGGCCAGACCAGGTCCTGACGTCCGAAGACGTAGGGGATGGCCACGGACGTCAGGAGCGCGTTCGCCGAGGCGAAGGTCGCCGCGGAGATGGCGCTCTGGGCGAGGTTCTGCCGGTGCACGGACCTCATGGGGCGCAGGAACCCGAGGGGGATGCGGCCGATGAGCATGGCGACGAGCGCGCCGACGACCGAGGTGTTGGCGGAGATGCCCAGCTTGGACACCAGGTCGATGCCGATCACGGCGCCGACGGCGGCGAGCACCACCAGGACGGCCAGCAGGACGGGTTCGAGGACCCGGGGGTGGGATCCGTCGTCCGTGGGACGGGACCGGGATCCGGACGGCGGCGGTTCGTGGTGCGGGGCGGAGGCGTGGTGCGCCACGGGGCACCCCCTTCGGTGAGCAGGGCTGGGAGGTGCTCTCCCCCGTCGGTGCGCGGGCAGGGCTGTGCGCACCGGCGGCGCGGGGCGCCGCGGGGTCGAGCGGTGGGCGTTCGGGGCGGGTTCAGCCGCCGAGGGCCGCGGTGATCTCCGCTGCCCCGGCGCGTGTCAGCGGTACGAGGGTGTCGACGGCCCGGTCCACACGGTGGGAGGGGCCGATCACGGTGAGGGAGGCCGCGACGGCTCCGCCCTGGAGGACCGGGGCCGAGACGGCGGTGACGGCCTCGTCGTACTCGCCGTAGCTGACGCAGTGCCCGTCGGAGCGGACCCGGGCGTAGCAGGCGAGCAGCGCGTCCAGGTCCGTGATGGTGCGGTCGTTGAACCGGGCGAGGCCGGTCGGTCCGAACATCTGCCGGATCTCGCGTTCGGGGTGGTATGCGAAGAGGGTGTGTCCGGACGCTCCGGCGTGGCCGGGCATGACCGCTCCGATGATGGCTGTGTAGCGGACGGGGCCGGTGCCGTCGACGGCGGCGGCGCAGCGGTAGCTGGAGCCGTGCGGGACGTTCAGCACGATGCTCTCGCCCGTCTCACGCAGCAGCCGGGCCAGTATCGGGCGGGCGAGGGACGGCAGGACACCGCTGTGTTCGCCGACCCGGGCGAGCCGGGACAGGGCGGGCCCGGGGCGGTAGCGGCGGCTGGTGTCGTCGCAGACGAGGAAGGAGCGGGCGGTCAGGGTGGTGAGCAGTCTCTGGACCACCGCCTTGTCCCAGCCGTGGTGGCGCGCGAGTTCGCTGACACCCCACTCGGGACGCTGCTCGGTGAAGGTGAGCAGGACGGCGAGGGCCCGGTCCACGGTCTGGAGGACGCCGGGCGCCTGGGGTGCGGCCGCGACCGGGGTGGTGTCGTCGCCGTGGTCCGCCATGGGCCCGGCCTCCTTCGTTCCGTACGGGTGGTTCGTGCGCCGGACTGCGGTCTGACGACCTGGCTCGGTGCGGAAATCGCAACGCCGTTGCGTTTTCTGGCGAAAGGATGCGGGCGCATGGACCGGGTGTCAAGGGTGTTCCGGAGATTCGCCCGGTGCCGTCCGGCGGGGTGACAGGGCCGCGTGCCGGGCGGGGCGGGGCGGACCGGGATCAGCCGCGCCGGGGGGGCAGGGTCAGCGGGCCGACGGTGAGGAGCAGCCGGGGGCGGGCATCCTGTGCGCGGGGCGGGCGAGGTCCCGGGCAGCGCGAAGACCCCCGGTGCCGTGGAGGCGGCCGGGGGTCGTCGCTTTGTCGGAGGCGGTGCGTCGTGTGCGCGGCGGCGGGCCCGGCACGGCGCTACGCGGGTCGGTACGCGGACGGGGGCGTGGGGCGGGGCCGGGCCGGGAGCTCTACCCGGCGCGGTTCAGGCGGTCAGGCCGTCCCGGTGGGGCGCTCGGAGGCGTCCTCCCGGGGGACCGGCTGTTCGACCAGGGCGAGCACCCTGGTCGCCATGAAGCGGGCGGTACGGACAACTGATCCACTTCGGGTGACTTCACTCACTTCCACCACACCCCTGCGGACCGCTGTCTCCACCCGGCGGCCCGCTCGTGAGGCCACCACTTCGTACGTCCTGGTCGTGTCACCCGCGTCCACGACTATTTCCACACGATCGCCCTTCATTGATCCAATCCCCCTTCTGCGACGGTCCTTTGAGATCTCGCACGGGCCACGGAACCTGGATCCCCGGCTCCCTGACCACTCCTCAATTCTCCCACCGGGCACTGACAATCGATGGGCGGGCGAGGGCGCGGCCTCTGAGCGCGCCGCGCCGCGGGTACGTAAGCTGTGCCTCGTCAGGCGGACCGGCAGCGGGGATGGGCAGACGATGGCGATGATGCGGCTCCGGCGCGAGGACCCGCGTGTCGTCGGCTCGTTCAGGCTGCACCGGCGGCTCGGCGCGGGTGGCATGGGCGTCGTCTACCTGGGTTCCGACCGCAGGGGCCAGCGGGTGGCGCTCAAGGTGATCCGCCCGGACCTGGCGGAGGACCAGGAGTTCCGCTCGCGCTTCGCGCGTGAGGTGTCCGCCGCCCGGAGGATCCGCGGCGGCTGCACGGCCCGGCTGGTGGCCGCCGACCTGGAGGCCGACCGCCCGTGGTTCGCGACACAGTACGTCCCGGGCCCCTCGCTGCACGACAAGGTCGTCGAGGAGGGCCCTCTGTCGGCCGCCGAGGTGGCCTCGATCGGGGCGGCGCTGTCGGAGGGTCTGGTGGCGGTGCACGAGGCCGGGGTCGTCCATCGTGACCTGAAGCCGTCCAACATCCTCCTCTCGCCCAAGGGCCCCCGGATCATCGACTTCGGCATCGCCTGGTCGACCGGTGCCAGCACGCTCACGCACGTGGGGACGGCCGTCGGTTCGCCCGGTTTCCTCGCGCCCGAGCAGGTGCGCGGCGCGGCGGTGACCCCCGCGACGGACGTGTTCTCGCTGGGCGCCACCCTGGCCTACGCGGCGATGGCCGACTCCCCTTTCGGGCACGGCAGCTCCGAGGTCATGCTCTACCGCGTGGTCCACGAGGAGCCGCATCTGTTCGACGTGCACGACGCGCTCGCCCCGCTCGTACGGGCCTGTCTGGCGAAGGACCCGGAGGAGCGGCCCAGCACGCTGCAGCTCTCCATGCGGCTCAAGGAGATCGCCGCGCGCGAGGCACAGGGGCTGCAGGAGCGCCGTCCGCCCGCGCAGCGGAGCGAGCAGGAGACGGACCGGCCGACCGGCCGCCTGGAGGGCCCGTACACCGAGCAGTCCACCCGGCGGGCGGCGGGAGGGCCCGCGCTGTCTCCGCGTGCTCCGGGGCGGCGCCCCGCGTCGTCGCGCCCGGCGGCTCCCCGTACGGGCGGGTCGCAGCCGCGGGGCACCCGCGGCGGCCCGCGGCGGGCGCAGCAGCCGCACGGGCCCGGCGGGACGAACGGCAGACAGGCCTCCCGGCCCGGCGTCCGGACGACCTCGGCGGGGAAGGGCGGGAAGCGGCGGCCGGCCAATCCGCGGCTGCTGCGTCAGCGTCTCGTCGTCTTCGTCGTGGTGACGCTGCTGGTCGCGCTGGGGATCGCGGCCGCTCAGGGCTGCCAGGGCCCCGCGCGCGGGCTGGGGGACACGACGCCACCGGTGTACGGCGGGGCGGCCGGCCGTCCGGCCGCGGTGGACGGGCCGTGACGGGGACGGCCGCGGGTCAGGAGGGCTCGGTCCGGGTCGCGTAGAAGGCGACGGCGGAGGCCGCGGCGACGTTGAGCGAGTCCACTCCGGCGTCCATCGGGATGCGGACGTGGGCGTCGGCGGCCGAGAGCGCCCCTGCCGTGAGACCGTCGCCCTCCGTACCGAAGACGAGCGCCAGCTTCTCGTGCCGCTGGGCGACGAGGTCGTCCAGGGTGATCGACCGGTCGCTGAGGCAGAGGGCGGCCGTGGTGAACCCGGCGTCGCGCAGCAGGGCGAGGTCCTCGGGCCACGAGGTCAGACGGGTCCACGGGACGTGGAAGACGGACCCCATCGAGACCTTGACCGCCCGGCGGTAGAAGGGGTCGGCGCAGCGCGGGGTGAGCAGCACGGCGTCGACGCCGAGGGCGGCCGCGTTGCGGAAGGCGGCTCCGACGTTCGCGTGGTCGACGATGTCCTCGAACACGGCCACCCGCCGTACGCTCCCCCGCTCGGGGGCCAGCAGCGTACCGACGTCGGGGAGCGGCTTGCGCTCCATGGAGGCAAGTGCCCCGCGGTGCACGTGGTAGCCGGTGACCTGCTCGGCGAGAGCCGGTGTCACCTCGTAGACCGGTGCGGTGGCCGCTTCGATGACGTCGCGCATGACGTCGGTCCACTTGGCGGTGAGCAGCATGGACCGCATCGCGTACCCGGCGTCGGCGGCACGCCGGATCACCTTCTCGCCCTCGGCGATGAAGAGGCCCTCGGCGGGCTCCCGGCGGCGCCGGAGTTCGACGTCGGTCAGGCCGGTGTAGTCGCCCAGACGCGGGTCGTCCGGGTCGTCGACGATGAGGGGTTCAGCCACGTGGTGCCACTGCCTTGTCGGGAGGGATGGGGATACCGGCGGACGAGCGTGCCGCCCGGCGGGCGTGGTGTCCGGCGGACGAGCGTGCTGCCCGGCGGACGCGGTGCCCGGCCGCTCAGCCTTCGAGCGGTCGGGCCGTGTCCGTGCCGACGGCGACGACGTCGCCGATGACGATGACGGCCGGGGGACGCACCTCTTCCGCCACGACGCGCTCCCCCACGTTCCCGAGGGTCGCGTCGACCCTGCGCTGCGCGGCCGTGGTGCCTTCCTGGACCAGGGCCACCGGGGTGTCGGGGGACTTGCCGTGGGCGATGAGCGCCTGGGCGATGGCGCCGATCTTGTCGACGGCCATCAGCAGGACCAGGGTGCCCCGCAGCCGCGCGAGAGCCCCCCAGTCGACCAGGGAGCGCGGGTCGTCAGGGGCCACATGGCCGCTGACCACGGTGAACTCGTGCGCGACACCGCGGTGGGTGACGGGGATGCCGGCCGCTCCCGGCACGGAGATCGAGCTGGAGATCCCGGGGACGACCGTGCAGGCGATGCCCTCGGCGGCCAGTGCCTGCGCCTCCTCCATGCCGCGGCCGAAGACGAACGGGTCGCCGCCCTTGAGACGGACCACGGACTTGCCGGCCTTGGCGTGGTCGATCAGCGCCTGGTTGATCGCCTCCTGCGCCATGTACCGGCCGTACGGGATCTTGGCGGCGTCTATGACCTCGACGTGCGGGGGGAGTTCGTCGAGCAGGTCACGCGGGCCCAGCCGGTCGGCGATGACGACGTCGGCCTCGGCGAGGAGCCTGCGGCCCCGCACGGTGATCAGGTCGGGGTCGCCGGGGCCGCCGCCCACCAGCGCGACGCCGGGGGCGCGGGTGCGGTGGTGCGGGGCGGCGAGGGTGCCGTCGCGCAGGCCTTCCACGATCGCGTCACGGACGGCGGCGGAGTGACGGGGGTCCCGGCCCTGCGAGGTGGTGGTGAGGACGGCGACCGTGATGCCCTCGCTGCGTCCGGTGGCGGGCGTCCAGGCGGTGGCCGCCTCGGCGTCGTCGCTCCGGACGCACCAGGTGCGGGTGCGCTCGGCCTCTGCGGACGCGGCGTCGTTGGCGGCGGCGTCCGACGACGCGATCAGCGCGTACCAGGTGTCGGTGAGGTCCCCGTCCTGATACCTGCGGCGCTCCCAGCGGATCTCCCCGGTGTCCGCCATCGCCTCGACGGACGCCGTCGCGGACGGGGAGACGAGGGTGATGTCGGCACCGGCAGCGATGAGGGCGGGCAGCCGGCGCTGCGCGACCTGGCCGCCGCCGACGACGACGACGCGGCGCCCGTTCAGGCGCAGTCCGACGGGGTAGGCAGGGTGATCGTCATGCTCGGCCATGGTCGTGCGGGCTCCTCGTGCAGGTGCGGTGTGCTGCGGGCCGCTGCGGCGGTGGAGCGGCGGTGACGTGGGCGGGGTGAGGGGGTGACGTGTGGGACCACGATACGGGGTGGCATGGACGGGGCCCTGGGCGGTCACTGACTGCCCAGGACATGTCACATCGGCCTGCGCGAGGTCCCGGGGGTCCTGCCGGGAGCGCCGGACGGGCGGGCTGTTCCCGGCAGCACCGCGGGCGCCCGGACCCGCCCTGGTCGGGCGCGTCCGGGCACGGCGGCTACTTCTCCGTGACGCCCGCGGAGTCGAACGTCGCCACGTCGTGCATCGCGCGGGCCGCGCTCTGCACGATGGGGAGCGCGAGCAGCGCGCCCGTGCCCTCGCCGAGCCTGAGGTCCAGGTCGACCAGCGGGCGCAGCCCCAGCTTGTTGAGGGCGGCGACGTGACCGGGTTCCGCGCTGCGGTGGCCCGCGATGCACGCGGCGAGCGCCTCGGGGGCGATCGCCCGGGCGACCAGGGCGGCCGCACCGGCACTCACGCCGTCCAGGATCACCGGCGTACGCAGGGACGCCCCACCGAGCAGGAAGCCCGCCATGGCGGCGTGCTCCAGGCCGCCGACCGCGGCCAGGACCCCGATCGGGTCGGCCGGGTCGGGCTGGTGCAGCTCCAGGCCGCGGCGGACCACATCCACCTTGCGGGCGTGCATCTCGTCGTTGATGCCGGTACCGCGACCGGTCACCTCCGCCGGGTCCATGCCGGTGTAGACGCAGATCAGTGCGGCCGAGGCGGTGGTGTTGGCGATGCCCATCTCACCGGTGAGCAGGCCCTTGTTGCCCGCGGCCACCAGATCGCGCGCGGTCTCGATGCCCACCTCGATCGCGGCGAGCACCTCTTCACGGCTGAGGGCGGGGCCGGTGGTGAAGTCCGCCGTCCCGGGACGGACCTTCCTGGGCAGCAGGCCGGGCGTCGCGGGGAGTTCGGCCGCCACACCCACGTCGACGACGCAGACCTCGGCGCCGACCTGGGCGGCGAAGGCGTTGCACACGGCGCCGCCGCCGAGGAAGTTGGCGACCATCTGGCCGGTGACCTCCTGCGGCCACGCGGTGACGCCCTGGGCGTGGACCCCGTGGTCACCGGCGAAGATCGCGACGGCGGCGGGCTCGGGGACGGGCGGCGGGCAGAGCCGGGAGAGCCCGGACAGCTGGGCGGAGATGATCTCCAGCATGCCGAGCGCGCCGGCGGGCTTCGTCATCCGCTTCTGGCGCTCCCAGGCCTCGCCGAGCGCCTTGGCGTCCAGGGGGCGGATGCCTGCGATGGTCTCCTGGAGCAGGTCGTGCGGCTCCTCGCCGGGCAGGGCCCGGCGGCCGTACGTCTCCTCGTGGACGACCCAGGAGAGCGGGCGGCGCTTGGACCAGCCCGCCTGCATCAGCTCGGGCTCCTCGGGGAACTCGTCGACGTATCCGACGCAGAGGTAGGCGACGACCTCGAGGTGCTCGGGCAGGCCGAGTGCCCGCACCATCTCCCGCTCGTCGAAGAAGCTGACCCAGCCGACACCGAGGCCCTCGGCGCGGGCGGCGAGCCACAGGTTCTCCACGGCGAGCGCCGAGGAGTACGGGGCCATCTGCGGCTGGGTGTGGCGGCCGAGGGTGTGGCGGCCACCGCGGGTGGGGTCGGCGGTGACGACGATGTTCACCGGGGTGTCGAGGATGGCCTCGATCTTCAGTTCCTTGAACTGCTTGGCCCGGGCCTTGGGAAGCGACTTGGCGTACGCCTCACGCTGGCGCTGTGCCAGCTCGTGCATGGAGCGGCGCGTCTCCGCGGAGCGGATGACGACGAAGTCCCACGGCTGCGAGTGGCCGACGCTCGGTGCGGTGTGCGCGGCCTCCAGGACGCGGAGGAGGACCTCGTGCGGGATGGGGTCGCCGCGGAAGCCGTTGCGGATGTCGCGCCGTTCGCGCATCACGCGCAGGACGGCCTCGCGCTCGGCGTCGTCGTAGCCGGGGGCGGGAGGGGCGAAGGGACCCTCCTCGACCGCCGCTTCGGCCTCGGTCGCACCCGCGGCCTCGGTCCGGGCTCCAGCGGCGGCATCCGCTTCGGCGGGAGCCGCGACCTCGGCGGGCGCGACCCCGGCGGGGGTCTCCGCCTCGGGGGTCTCCGCCTCGGGGGTCTCGGCCTCGGGGGTCTCGATGATCTCGGGACCGGTCCCGGGCTCCGGCTCCGGCTCCGGCTCCGGCTCCGGCTCCGGCTCGGCGAGCGTCTGGGGACCGGCCGGCGGCAGAGTGACGGGCCCGGAAGCCGGCTCGGGCTCCGCGACGGCCTCGGGCAGCACCTCGGCCGGGGCCACGGGCTGTGCGACGACGACCGGCTCGGTCGCCTCCGGCGCCTCGGGCACCGCCGGCGCGGGCTCCGCCGCGAGCACCACGGGCTGAGGTGCGGGCTCGGGAGCTGGCTCGGGGGCAGCGGCGGCCGCGTCGGCCACCGGCTGCGGGGCGGCAGGTGCGGCGTCCTCCGCGGGCGCGGACGGAACCGGCACCTCGGCCGGGGCGGCGGCCTCGGCCGGAACGTCTCCGGGAGCCCCGTCCGGTACGGCCACCGGCGCTTCGGCCGGCACGGCCGCCGGAACCTCGGCCAGGACCTCGGCGGGCGGCACCTCGGCCGTCTCCACCGCGGGCTCCACAGGGGCCTCGGGCATGACGTCGGCGGCCACGGGCTCGGGGGCGACCGTTTCTGCGGGGGCGACCGTTTCTGCTTCTGCGGGCGCGACGGGCGCGGGCTCGACAGGCGTCTCGGGCGCCGCCGGCGCCTCGGACGTCACCGGAGCGACGGCCTGGACCGGTGCCACGGGCTCCGCGGGGGCTGCCTGCTCGGCGGGAGCCGCCTGCTCCGCAGGAGCGGCGGGCTCGACCGGTGCCGCGGGCGCCTCGGGCTCCGCCGCCGGGGCGGGGGCGGCCGCCTGCTCGGGCGCGCCCCATGCGGGCGCGCCCTGCGGCGGGATCTCGCCCAGCTGCGGGCCCGGCAGCGCGGCCCCGTCGTCCGACGGGATGTCGAAGTACTCGGGGCCGGTCGTCGGCGGGCCGGCCTGCCGCACGGGCATCGGGTTCTGCGGACCGGCCGGACCGCGGTCCGCGAGCGAGCGGACCACTCCGCCCGTCGGTGTCCCCCCGTAGGAGGGCGCCTCGGTGGCCGTGGGCCCCCGGTGCAGCGGGCGCCGGGCGGGCGCGGGGGCGGCCGGCGCCTGCACCGGCGTGTGCGCCGGGATCCGTACGCCGTTGACGTCGGTCACGCCGGCCCCGTGGGTGCCGTGCGCGGCCTGGTCGTACGCCGGGAACTGCTCGGACCGGCCCGCGGGGGCCGGAGCGTCGCTCCACGCGCCCTGGGATGCGGGCATCAGGAGCAGATCGTCGTCCTCGACAGTGTGCGCGGAGGGTTCGAGGTAGGTGTAGGCGTCCGGGGCGGGGACGCCCGGCTGCTCCACCATGCCTGCGTTCTCCGGCAGTCCCTCGCCCGGGATCTGGCCGGTGTCAGTCATGCGTACCCCTCGCCCATCGTCAGTGCTCCTTCGCCCTTCGCCCGGGATGCCCGAACCACGGCACGCCGGTGCTCGTCAACTAGAACGAGCGGGCTCCCCGCGCGGCACGAAACGCGCGCGGAGGTATACATTCTCGCGGTCGTTCGCCCCCGCGACAGACAGTTCTGCCTCGGCTCGCTGTGGACTGCGCCACGTTGCGCGTCCCCCGGTTGCGCTGTACCACATCGCGGACCAAAACGGTCCACTTTTCCGGACATTGAAGAACGAAATGTCGAACGTCCGGGCGCGGTACAACAATCGGTCAGCCTACCTCGCGCTCCGCGGCGACGGCTCAGGGGGCGAGGTCGGAACGGACCGCGGAGAGCAGGAACACGACGGAGCGTTCGCGCTCCGCCCAGGCGGAGGTGTCCAGTTCGACGGACTGGAGCAGCGCGCACTCGACGGTGTACCCGTTCTCGGCGAGGGCCCCTCCGAGCGCTTCCGCCTCGTCCCGGTTCGAGGCGTGGGTGACGATGCGTTCCGGACGCCGGTCGGCGACCGACGTGACCACGGGGACTCCGCCGCCACCGATCCGTACGACGTCGGGCTCGGGCAGGCGTTCCAGGACGTGCGGGGCGGTGCCCCTGACGACCTGGACGCCCACCTGGAAGGTGCGGGCGGCCGTCTCCGTGCGCGCGCAGGCGTCGGGGTCGCTGTCCACGGCGATCACCGCGGCGCCGAAGCGGGCCGCCTCCACGGCGAGGGCGCCGCTGCCGGAGCCGATGTCCCACACCAGGTCACCGGTGCGCGGCCCGAGCCGGGCCAGCTGCGCGGCGCGCAGACCGGGCGACTCGCCCTCGCCGCACTCCCCCGCGCCGCCGTACGACGCGGCGGGCAGGGCCCATCCCCGGGTGCCCTCCGGGCGGCGGCCCGCGATCCACGCGCCGTCGGCCGTGGTCTCGCGTCCGCCGCCGATGGCGATGACGACGTTGGGGTCGCGCCAGGTGTGGTCGGCCGTCTTGTCGGAGGTGAGGACGGTGACCCGCTCGCGTGCGGTGCCGAGTTCCTCGCAGATCACGAAGGTGCGGTGGACCCCTTCGAGCAGCAGGGCCAGTTCGGCGGGACCGGCTCCGGGGGACGTCAGCACGGCCACCTTGTGGTGCGCGCGGATGACGTTGACCGCGCGGCGCAGGGTGCGCGGGTGGGCGACGACGACCTGGGCGTCGTCCCACGGCATCCCGGCGCGGGCGAAGGCGGTGGCGACGGACGAGACCGCGGGGACGACCTCGACCTCGAGGCCGTGTTCGGGCTTGCGCAGGGTGCGTACGACGCCGAAGAAGCCGGGGTCGCCGTCGGCCAGGACCACGGCGCTGCCGCGGTGCCCGGCGATCCTGCGGGCGGCCAGGTCGACGCTGCCGAGGCGGATGCGTTCCGCGCGGGCGGGGACCTCGGGCAGCGCGAGGTGGTGGGCGGCACCGGCGACGAGCGTGGCGGCGGAGAGCGCCGCCGTGGCCGCTCTGGTCAGTGGCGAGCCGTCCCAGCCGATCACCGTGACCCGGTCGGCCATCGTCGTCAGTCTCCTGGGGTGTAGCAGGCGGGGGCTCTCCGCGGGATGGGCGGAGCAAGGGTGAGCGTATCCGGTCCGTACCAACGCCCTGCCGGGGGCTCCCGCACCCCGGGGACGAGGTCAGTTCCAGTCGTTGTACGTGCCGTATCCGCCCGCGTCGGCCAGCTGCTCGGCGACGCCCTCCAGGTCCTCGGGCAGGAGCCCCCACACGATGAGGTCGGTCCTGATGTCGGTCCAGCCCCCGTCCTCGGTCGCGGTCCTCGCTATCCGGGCGTTGCGCAGGACTCCCTCGCTGATGCAGCCCAGTTTCTGGGCGACCTGCTGGGAGGCGGTGTTCCCTGCGGGGGTGCGCAGCTCGATGCGCTCGAAGCCCTGGTCACGGAAGAGCCACTCGGCGAGGGCCAGGACGGCTTCGGTGGCGTACCCCTCGCCCCGGGCCCAGGGCGCGGTGATGTAGCGGACCTCGGTGGCCAGGGTGCGCCGGTCGGTGTTGAGGAGCCGGACGGATCCGACGAGGCGCTGGGTGAGGAACTCGGTGACGGCGAAGACGATGCCGTTGCCCTGGGAGCGTTCGGCGGGGGCGATCCTGCGGACCCACCGTTCGGCGTCGACCTGGGTGTACGGGTGGGGCGCTTCGGTCCACGCGGTGACCAGTTCGTCGTTCATCATCTCGATGTACGCCGGGACGTCCGCCATGTCGAAGGGGCGCAGCACCAACCTGTCCGTGCTGATGGAGATGGACGGGAAGGTGGTAGTCATGCGCAGCTCCATGCCGAAGACCGTGTAAAGGCTCCAGCATGCAGCATCGGGGCGTGGATGTGCATGGCCGGGTGCGCACGGCGGAGCCCCGCACACCCGGGGGCGGGTGTGCGGGGCCCGTACGGCAAGTGGCGCCGGGGGGTCAGGACTTCGCGGGTGCACCGAACGCGGGGATGATCGATCCCTTGTACGTGTCCTCGATGAACTTCTTGACCTCGTCGGAGTTGAGGAGCTTCGCGAGCTTCTGGACCCGCGGGTCCTCCTCGTTGCCCTTCTTGACGGCCAGGATGTTGGCGTACGGGTTGCCCTCGGCCTTCTCCAGCGCCAGGGAGTCCTTGCCCGGCTGGTAACCGGCCTCGATCGCGTAGTTGCCGTTGATGACGGCGGCGTCGACGTCGTCCAGGGCACGCGGCACGGTCGCGGCCTCGATCTCCTTGAACTCCAGCCCCTTCTTGTCCGTGATGTCGCTGAGCTTGGCGTTGGTGCCGACGCCGTCCTTGACGGTGATCAGCCCGTTCTCGGCGAGCAGCTGGAGCGCGCGGCCCTCGTTGGTGGTGTCGTTGGGGACGGCGACGGTCTGGCCGGCCTTGATGTCCTTGAGGTCCTTGACCTTCTTGGAGTAGAGGCCGAGGGGCTCGAGGTGGACGTCGACGACCGGGACGATGTGGGTCTTGTTCTTCTTGTTGAAGTCGTCCAGGTAGGGCTTGTGCTGGAAGAAGTTGGCGTCGACCTGGCCGTTCTCGGTGGCGGTGTTCGGCAGGACGTAGTCCGTGAACTCCTTGACCTCCAGCTTGAGGCCGGCCTTCTCCGCCAGGTTCTTCTTGACGTAGTCCAGGATGTCGGCGTGCGGCACGGGGGACGCGGCGACGACGAGCGCCTTGGAGGTGTCCGCCCCGGCGCCGCTCTCGCTCTTGGAGGCCGGGTCGGAGTCCGTGCCGCAGGCGCTGAGGCCGAAGGCGAGGGCGGCGGTGGCGGCGGCAGCCGCGGTGATCTTGATGTTCTTACGCACGAAGAGTGCCTCTTTCCGGTGGTGATGGTGGTGCGCCCGGACAAGGAGTTCGGGCTTCATGGGGAGGTGAGGTTCAGGAGGCGGTGCGGCCCCGGCGGGCCAGCAGGCGTCCGGCGATGTCGCCGATCAGCTGGACCACGGTCACGATGACGATCAGCAGCACGACGGTGATGAGCATGAACTGGTTGTCGAACCGCTGGAATCCGTAGGTGACGGCCTTGGATCCGAGCCCTTCGCCGCCGACCGCGCCGGCCATCGCGGAGTAGCCGATGAGCACGATCACGGTGGTGGTGACGCCGGAGACGAGCGAGGGCAGCGCCTGCGGCAGCAGGACCTTGCGGACGATCGTCGGGATGGAGCCGCCCATCGACTGGACGGCCTCGACGAGGCCGTGGTCGACCTCGCGCACCGCCGTCTCGACGAGCCGCGCGAAGAAGGGGATGGCTCCGACGGCGAGCGGCACGATCATCGCGGACGGGCCGATGAAGGTGCCGACGACCCAGGTGGTGAAGGGGATCAGGGCGATCAGCAGGATGATGAAGGGCAGCGAGCGGCCGATGTTCACGATCACGCCGATGACCTTGTTCACCACGGTGTTCTGCAGCAGTCCGCCCTTGTCCGTGAGGACGAGGAGGATACCGAGCGGCAGTCCGCCGATGACGGTGACAAGGGTGGACCAGAGCACCATGTAGAGGGTGTCGGTGGTTCCCTGCGTGAGCAGTGGCTGCATTTCGGACCAGGTCACTTCGCCACCTCCTTGGTGATCGGGGCGGGGGTCTGTGCGGGGACGGCGACGGGGCCGTCGTTGACGATCTCGGCCTGGAGGCCCTGCTCGCGCAGGAAGCCGATCGGTACGACGTTCTCCTCGAAACGGCCGGGGAGCTCGATGCGCATGCGGCCGATCTGCTTGCCGCCGACCGTGTCCATGGCGGCACCGAGGATCGAGATGTCGATGTTGTACGTACGGGAGAGCTGCGAGATGACCGGCTGGGCCGCGGCCTCGCCGTGGAAGGTGACGTCCACGACGGTGGAGCCGGGGCCGGAGGCGGTGCCTCCGACGGGGAACAGCTCGTGGGCCAGCTCGGAGCCGGGGGTGGCCAGCAGGGAGCCGACCGTTCCCGACTCGACGACACGGCCCTGCCTCATCAGCGCGGCGGAGTCGCAGACGGTCTTGACGACGTCCATCTCGTGCGTGATGAGCAGGACGGTGAGGCCGAGCTCCTGGTTCAGGTCGCGCAGCAGCTGGAGGATCGAGCGGGTGGTCTCGGGGTCCAGCGCGGAGGTGGCCTCGTCGGAGAGGAGCACCTTGGGGTCGCCGGCGAGGGCGCGGGCGATGCCCACGCGCTGCTTCTGGCCTCCGGACAGCTGACCCGGGTAGGCCTTCGCCTTGTCGGCGAGCCCTACGAGGTCGAGGAGGGCGAGCGCCTTGGCGGTGCGCGCCTGCCCGGAGAATCCGAGGATCTCCAGGGGCAGCTCGACGTTGTCCCGCACGGTGCGCGAGTCCAGCAGGTTGAAGTGCTGGAAGACCATGCCGATGCGGCTGCGCGCCTGGCGGAGCTCCTTGCCGGCGCGGCGGCCCCGGCCCGCGAGGGCGGTGAGGTCCTGTCCGGCGACGGTCACGGTGCCCGAGGTGGGGCGTTCGAGGAGGTTGACGCAGCGGATCAGGGAGGACTTGCCGGCGCCGCTCTGTCCGATGACGCCGTAGACCTCGCCTTCGCGGACGTGCAGGTCCACGCCGTCCAGGGCGGTGACCTCGCGGCCGCGTGACTGGTAGACCTTCGTGAGGCCCGAAGTGGTGATCACAGGGTTTCCGTCACTGTCGAGTGCACGGCGCGGTGTCCGCCGGGCACGGGGCATTCGTCTGATGAGACTGTTGAGACTTTTCTCAGTGGTCGACCGGTGGGAGTCTCGGCACGGCCCGGACCCGGCGGGAGGCCGGGCGCGGGGCATGCCCGGGCCGGGGAATCCGCGAGGTGCGGACGGCACGGGCTCGGTCTCGCTTCGGGGCGCGAGGCTCAGGCGTGGGCCCTCAGAAGGCGCGCATTCGACACATACAACGAGCACCGGGCGTCAGGATCGCCTCGGTCGCAGGGGTGCGGTAGCTCGTCGTGGTCATGCCCCAAGTAAAACAGACGTAACGTTCCGCCAACCCGGGGTGTCCGCATTCCGGACGACCGCGGACAGCTCACCCCGCTCACCCCCTTCCCTCCCTGCACCTCGTGTGACCTGCGGCGACGCAGGCAGCGTCCCCCTCCCTCCCCCGTCGCGGATCGATCATGCTGTGCGGGCCCTGTGGCAAAGGCCACGATTCCTGGACGCGGCCCGCGGCCGTTCCCGGCCACGGCCCGTGTCGCCTGCGGCCGGGGCCGCACGCGGCGGCGACGGCCGCCCGTAATACCCTCACCTCATGCTTGACGCCCTGACGGTCGCGGTCGCCGTGACCGCGATCGCCCTCGCCGCCTGGTGCGGATTCGCCGCCTACCGGGACCAGCCCACGAAGGACTGGCACTTCATCGGCATGGCGGTCGTCTCCGTGCTGGCGCTGGCGCAGCTGGTCGTGGGAATCGTCCAGCTGGCGCGCGGCGAGCGGCCCGAACAGGGCATGACGATCTTCATCGCGTATCTGATCGGCGCCTTCGCGGCCGTGCCCGCGGCGGGATTCCTGTCGCTGACGGAGCGGACCCGCTGGGGCTCGGTGACGGTGGCGGCCGGTGCGGTCGTGCTCGCCGTCCTCGAAGTGCGGCTCTACGACATCTGGGGAAACTGACCATGAGCGACACCGACCGCACGGGGGCGCCGGAATCCGCCGGCCCGCAGCAGAAGACGCAGTTCGAGCTCGGCAGCGGGCCGGGCCGGGTTCTGGTCTGGTTCTACGGGGTGTTCACGGTGGCCGCCGCGTCCCGCTCGGTCGTCGAGATGATCCTGGACTTCGGGAAGGCCCCCCTCGCGTACACCCTCTCGGCCGTCGCCGCGGTCGTGTACGGATTCATCACGTACTCGCTGGTGCGGGGCGGCGAGAAGGCGCGCAGGGCGGCGCTGATGTGCTGCGCCGCCGAGCTCGCGGGTGTGCTGGTCGTCGGCACCTGGACGCTGGTGGAGCCGTCCGCCTTCCCGGACTCCACCGTGTGGTCGGGCTTCGGCGTGGGCTACCTGCTCATCCCGGTGATCCTTCCGATCACCGGGATGATCTGGCTGCGCCGCGCGCGCAACGCCTGAGACCGGGTGTCACGGACGCCGGTCAGGCGCTGGTCGCGAACGCCTGCGCGGCGACGTCCTTCTCCAGCAGGACCAGCCTGACGCCGTCCCCACCGGTGGTGTTCCCCACCCGGGCGTACCCCGCCTTCCGGTAGAGCCGGAGATTGCCCTCGCTGCGCTCCCCGGTGTGCAGCCGGAAGCGGGTGGCCGAACGCCCGTCGGCCAGGCCGGATTCCGCGGCCCGCAGGAGACGGGTACCGAGACCGTGGTTGCGGAGCCGGGGGTGGACGCAGAGCTTGCCGATCCGGCCCGCGCCGTCCGCGTCGGTGAAGCCGCGTACGGAACCGACGACTTCGTCGCCGAGCCGGGCCACGAACACCAGGTCGGTGGCGACTTCGTCCCGGACGGAGTCGAAGGTCTGGACGAGGGGCTCGATCCGGTAGTTGCCGTAGAGCTCCGCCTCGCTCTGGAAGCAGAGGTACTGGAGTCTGAAGATCTGCTCGACGTCCTGTGCCGCCGCTGCCGAGATGGTCACACTCATGCCCATGTGTGCATGCCTCCCGCTCACCTGATCCGCCGGTTGTCTACCGCTCCTTTCCCCGCAGTTCAGGAGCTACAACCTCCGCCGCCAGCATTCTGCGCAGACATCCGAGGCATCGGGAACGCACAGGGCCCAAACTGCCCTGTGACATACCCAACTCCCCCGCGATCTCCCGGTAGGTGGGATCGTGCGGAGCGAGCATCGCCTCCAGCAGGCGCGGGCACCGCCCGGGCAGCCGGCGCACCGCGGCGCGCAGCGCCCTGCGTTCGTCGGCTCCCACCGCGATCCGTTCGGGGCATCCGGTCCAGTCGCCCGGGGATCCATCCGCGGAGTAGGGGCGTTCACGCCGGGTCCGGCGGCGGGCCGTGCGCGCCTCCGCCCGTACGGCGGCGCGGACCCAGCGGACGGGGTCGGCGGGTAAGGCCGAGAGGGCATCGCGCTCCAGCAGCCGCAGCCACACCGCCTGTTCCAGGTCCGCGGCCTCGGTCCCCGCGGCCGGTGCCTCGGCTCCCGCCTCCGCGCGTACGAGCGCGTGCAGGGCCTGGACGACGGCTCGCCCGCGGTCGTCCGCCCGCCCGGCCGGCGCCGCGGGAGCATGATCCAGAAGATTCATGCCCCGTCAACGCTCCTCGCGCCCGGCCGGTTGCCGCGGTCGGGGAGCTCCACCCGACCGGGGCACACCGGTCGGGCGGCTGACGCCGGCCGGTGGTCCGGGCTCAAACCCGGGCGAAGTCGGCCGCCGCGAGCAGGGCGGTGTCCGGGTTGTCGGAGAAGATCCCGTCGATGCCCGCCTCGAAGTAGACGCGGAGCGCACCGAACGCGTCGCCGTAGGCGTTCGGGTCGGTGCCGCGCCTGAACTCCGCGGGCAGGAAGGTGTTCTCGTTGCGCAGGGTGTAGGGGTGCAGGACCAGTCCCCGCGCGTGGGCATCCGCGACCAGGGTCGTGGGGGTGGTCAGCCGTCCCCCGGCGTCCCTGGGGACGACCAGGTCCAGGGTGGGGCCGATGCCCTGCGCGAACGAGGCGATCCACTTCAGCCCGTCGGGCTTCACCAGATCGGCGACCGTTCGGGGATCACCGGCCTCCACGAAGTCCCAGGGCCGTTCCTTCGGCCCGGACAGCAGGACCACCCGGGGCGTGGCGACGAGCTTCGACAGCCGCTGGATCGAGCCCGGCTCGAAGGACTGGAGGATCAGCGGGGAGTTCGCGCGGTGCCGTCCGTAGCGGCGCAGCAGCTTGGCGAGCGGCTCCTCCAGGCCGAGCCCCAGGCCCCTGAAGTAGGAGGGGTGCTTGGTCTCGACGTAGAGCCAGACGGGCCTGCCCCGCCTGCGGCCCTCCTGGTCGGCCCAGCGCAGGACCTCCTCGAAGGTGGGGATCTCCCAGCGCCCGTCGTAGAGGGTGTTCTCCTGGCGGTTGCCGGGGATGCGCTCCTTCGCCCGGAGGGTCTTCAGCTCCGCGAGGGTGAAGTCCTCGGTGAACCAGCCGGTGAGCGTCGTGCCGTCGACCTTCTTGGTGGTCCTGCGGCTCGCGAATTCGGGGTGGTCGGCGACGTCCGTGGTGCCGGTGATGTCGTTCTCGTGACGGCAGACCAGATGGCCGTCCTTGGTCGGCACGAGGTCCTGCTCGACGATGTGCGCACCCATGTCCAGCGCCAGCTGGTAGGAGCCGAGGGTGTGCTCGGGCCGGTACCCGCTGGCGCCGCGGTGGCCGATGACGGTGGGCACGGGCAGGTCCCGGTAGGAGCCGTGGCCGCCGCCTCGTCCGTCCTGGGCGCCACGCCCGGCCGCGTGGGCCGTGCCGGACACGCTGAGGGCCGTGCCGAGGACGGCGGCCCCCAGGACGGTCCGCCGACCGGGTGCAGTCTGCGCGCGCTCTGTCATGAATGCTCCTCGCATGTGATGTCCGGCACCTTCGGGGGAGGCTTGATCGTAGGCAGCTACGCCATCGGTGGGGCGGCCCGTGGACGAACATGGCGGAAACACACGTCAACACTGCGTATCGGCTCGGTGAACCCGATGTGCGCAGAGGCGGTACCCGCGAGTATCGTCCTCACCTGCACAGACCCTCGCGAATTCCCGCCCCGGCCACCCGGCCACGTCACCGGAGGATGCGTTGTCCCGACTCACGGTCATCAAGGCAGTGCTCGGACCGATCCTGCGCCTGCTCTTCCGGCCCCAGGTGGAAGGCGTCGAGAACATCCCGGGGACCGGGCCGGTGATCCTCGCGGGCAACCACCTGACGTTCATCGACTCGATGATCATGCCGATCTGCTGCGACCGGCCGGTGTTCTACATCGGCAAGGACGAGTACGTCACCGGCAAGGGGCTCAAGGGCCGGCTCATGGCCTGGTTCTTCACGGGCTGCGGCATGATCCCCGTGGACCGGGACGGCGGACGCGGGGGCGTCGCGGCGCTGATGACCGGCCGCCGGGTGCTGGAGGAGGGCCAGGCCTTCGCCATCTACCCCGAGGGCACCCGCTCTCCCGACGGCCGGCTCTACCGCGGCCGTACGGGTATCGCCCGGCTGACCCTGATGACCGGTGCGCCGGTGGTCCCGTTCGCGATGATCGGCACGGACAAGCTGCAGCCGGGCGGCTCCGGCCTGCCCCGCCCGGGCAAGGTCACGGTCCGCTTCGGCGAGCCCATGGAGTTCTCGCGCTACGAGGGCATGGACCGCGACCGCTACGTCCTGCGGGCGGTGACCGACTCCGTCATGGCCGAGGTCATGCGGCTGTCCGGCCAGGAGTACGTCGACATGTACGCCACGAAGGCCAAGGCCGCCTGAGCCGTACGCGTGCGTGTGGAGTGGCCCGGCGCGACGCGCGCCGGGCCACTCACTCGTCCGGGATGATGCCGTCCTCGAGCTTCTGGTCACGCAGCAGGAACCACGCGGCGACCGCCGTCGCGAGCAGCACCACGGCGCCGACCGCCGCCGAGACCCGCAGTCCGTTGACGAAGGCCTCCTGCGCCGCGACGACGAGCTCGTGCCCCTGCACCGCGGGAAGGCGCTCGGCGGTCTCCACGGCGCCACCGAGCGATTCGTGGGCTGCCGCGGCCGCTGACGCCGGGATGCCCTCGGGTGTGCCGAAGCCCTTGTAGACGCCCGTGACGACGGACCCGAGCAAGGCGATGCCGAGGGCCGCGCCGAGCTCGTACGCCGTCTCGGACACCGCGGACGCCGATCCCGCCTGCTCCTTGGGGACGCTGGAGAGGATCACGTCGGAGGTGACGGTGAAGGCGAAGCCCGCACCGACGCCCACGACCAGGAGCAGGACGCCGATCAGCGGATAGCCGGTCTCCTTGTGGATCACCGTGACCGTCGCGAGCGACACACCGATGGCACCGAGCCCGAGGGCCACCACGGACCGTACGGAGTAGTGGCGTGCCACCCGCCCGGCCAGCAGCCCGGCGGTCACCGCGCCGACGGCGGCGGGCAGTTCGGCGAGCCCTGCCTCGAGCGGGCCACGCCCCTGGACCAGTTGCAGGAACTGGGAGAGGAAGAAGACGATCCCGGACAGGCCGAGGATCGTCAGGAGGTCGGCGAGGACCGCGCCGGAGAACCCCCGGTGGTGGAAGAGCCGCATGTCCAGCAGCGGGGCGGGGAGCTTCAGCTGACGGCGCACGAACCAGGTGAGGGCCAGCAGCCCGCCCACGGCGGCCACGATGTTCTCCCAGCTCACACCATGTGCGGCGGCCTCCTTGATGGCGTACACGACGCCGATCATGCCGACCAGGGACAGCCAGACGCTGAGCAGGTCCCACGGACCGGGCGCCGGGTTCCTGGACTCGGGGATCATCTTGATGCCGACGGCGACGAGGACCGCCATCACGGGCAGGTTGATCAGGAAGACGGAGCCCCACCAGAAGTGCTCCAGCAGCAGCCCGCCCACGACCGGCCCGACGGCGGCGCCGGCGGAGGCCATGGCGCCCCAGATGCCGACGGCGAGACTGCGTTCGCGCGGGTCGTGGAAGAGGTTGCGGATCAGGGCGAGCGTGGACGGCATCAGGGTGGCGCCCGCGACACCGAGCAGCGCCCTGGCCACGATCATCATCTCGGGGCTGGAGGCGTAGGCGTTGAGCACGGACACCGCCCCGAAGGCGGTGGCGCCGGTCAGCAGCAGCTTCTTGCGGCCGATGCGGTCACCGAGGCTGCCCATGGAGACGAGGAGCCCCGCGATCACGAAGGAGTAGACGTCGCCGATCCAGAGCAGCTGGGTGCCGGTAGGCTCCAGGTCCTCGCTGAGGAACGGCGTCGCCAGTCCGAGGACGGTCGCGTCGACGGCGACCAGCAGCACGGCGAGGACGAGGACGGCGAGGGCGATCCACCGGCCCGGATGGTGCGGGTCACCCGTGACGCCTGCCCGCTGATCGGTGCTGCTCATTTCTCCACGCTCCGGCGTGCTCCGCCCAGGAGCAACTCGACGATCATGTAGGGGAAGTCCTGCGCGGCGACGCGGCCCGTCTGCACGGACCACGCGCAGCTCCCGATCAGCCCGTACAGCGCCTCGGTCAGCCAGGCGGGGGTGAGGTCGATCCGGAGCTCGCCGCGCTCCTGGCCGCGGCGGAAGAAGGCGGAGACCCGCGCGTCGAGCCGGCTCCAGCCCTCGTTGACGTCGTCCCCCTCGAAGAGCTGGTTCTCGGTGACGAGGAAGGACAGCAGTCCCGCGCTCGGCTGGACGGCGGCGATCAGGCGCCTGAGCCCGTCCTCGGCGGTGCCCTCGTCGAGCCCGGCGGAGTCCAGGGCGGCCTCGAACTCCCTGATCCCCAAGTCCTCCAACGCCCCGACCAGGGCGTCCCTCCCTGCGAAGTGGCGGTGCAGCGTGGCGCGACCGATGCCCGCGGCCCGGGCCACCTCGTCCATGGTCGCCGTGGATTTGCGGGTCAGCAGCGCGGCGGCACTCCGCAGCACCTGCTCACGATCGAGAGTCATGAGACGACACTAGACCATTTGAGACAACAATGTCCCATCGGTTCGGGCGGAGGCGCGTCCCGGCGCGCGGCCCGCGGAAATTTCCCGGCGCCGGGCCGCCGACGGGGCACCATGGCGCCATGAAGCCGCTGCTGCTGATCGACATCGACGGTCCGCTGAACCCGTACGCGGCACTGGCCCGCACCCCCCTGCCGGAGGGCTACTCCCTTCACCGGATGCGGCCGACCGGGTGGACGGAGGGCACGCCGCTGCCCGTCCTGCTCAGCCCCGTGCACGGCGACGAGCTGCTCGCCCTCGCCGTGCGGTACGAGCTCGTCTGGGCGACCACCTGGAAGGACGAGGCCAACGAGTGGGTCGGCCCGCGCCTCGGGCTGCCCCCGCTCCCGTACATCGACTGGCCGGCGATGCATGCCGTCCGGGAGGACGGGACGTACTGGAAGACGCGTCACGTCGTCGACTACGCGGACGGGAGGCCGTTCGCCTGGGTCGACGACGAGATCTCCGACCCCGACCGGGCGTGGGTGGCCGCGCACCACCCGGGACGGTCCCTGCTGCTGCGGGTCGACCCCTGGGTCGGCCTGGTGCGGGAGGATTTCGAGACGCTCGCCGCATGGGTCTGAGCCGCCCCCGGCGCGTTCAGCTCCAGGGCAGCGAGGCGCGGTGGCGCCAGTACGCCTCGGGCTCCTCCACCAGGGCCGCCAGCCGGTCCAGCCGGTCCGGGTCCAGGTCGAGCAGCGGCGCGTGGAGGTTGGCCGCCAGCTGGGTGACGGTGGCCGCGCCGGACAGGACGACTCCGGCCCACGGCTGGTGCAGCCCGAGCGCCAGGGCGACGGCGTCGCCGTCCAGCCCCGCCTCGGCCCCGATCTCCCGCACGACGGCGGGCGCCTCGGTCCCGGCGAGCCGGCCGTTGGCCAGGGCCTCCTTGACGATGACGGTGAGTCCCGCGTCGTGCGCCTCGGCGAGTGCCGGTCCGGCGGAGGTCTCCAGCGCGTTGTAGGTGGCCTGGACGGTTCCGAAGAGGGGCTCGCCGTCCACGGTCACCGCGAGGGCGGCCCGCACGGCCTCGGCCTGGGCGGGCCCGCTCGTGGAGAAGCCGACGGTGGTGCCCCCGGCGGCGAGCTCGGCGAGACGCTCGTGCAGGGCCTTGTCCGTGAGCGCCGGGCTGTCGGCGGTCACCGAGTGGATCTGGTAGAGATCGAGCCGGCCGCCGATGAGCCCAACGGTCTCGGCGTGCTGACGCTCGAAGGTGGCGAGGTCGTGGTCCTTCACCTCGTGCGTCTCGGCGTCGACCCGCCAGTCGGCGGTGTAGGTGTAACCCCATTTGCTGCCGACGACCACGTCCGTCGCCTCGGGCCGGGCCGCCAGCCACTCGGCGAGGAACTCCTCGGCGCGGCCGTAGGAGCGGGCGGCGTCGACGTAGCGCACACCCTGGGCGTAGGCCGCGTCCAGGAGTTCGTGGGTGCGGTCGCGCAGGGCGTCGGCCCCGCGGTCACCGGGCAGATCGCGGTCACGGTGCGGGGTGATGTAGCCGGGCCTGCCGACGGCGGCCAGGCCGAGCCCGATGTGGGAGGTCGGGGTGGTCGCTCGGTTCAGGCGGGCGAAGGGCATCGCGGGCTCCTCTGGGTCGGTCGTTCCGAACGCCTTCCCGTCAACGTAGCCCGCGATGCCCGCGAATCAGCCGCGCGCGGTCGCCCAGGCGTGCTGCGTCACCAGGTCGGCCTTGACCTCGGCCAGCTGGACGGCGACGGCGGAGGGGGCGGTGCCGCCCCGCCCGTCACGGGAGGCGAGCGCACCGGGCACGTCGAGGACCGTGCGCACCTCGGGGGTGAGGTGCTCGGAGATCTTCGCGAACTGCTCGTCCGTCAGCTCGTCGAGCTCGATGCCCTGCTGCTCGCAGACCTTCACGCACTCACCGGCGACCTCGTGCGCCACCCGGAACGGGACGCCCTGCTTCACCAGCCACTCGGCGATGTCCGTGGCGAGCGAGAAGCCGGCGGGGGCCAGCTCCTCCATGCGCTCCCGGTTGACGGTGAGCGTGGCCATCATGCCGGTGAACGCGGGCAGCAGGACCTCGAGCTGATCGCAGGAGTCGAAGACCGGCTCCTTGTCCTCCTGGAGGTCGCGGTTGTACGCGAGGGGGAGGGCCTTGAGCGTCGCCATCAGCCCGGTGAGGTTGCCGACGAGGCGGCCGGACTTGCCGCGCGCCAGCTCGGCGATGTCGGGGTTCTTCTTCTGCGGCATGATCGAGGAGCCGGTGGAGAAGGCGTCGTGGAGGGTGACGAAGGAGAACTCCTTCGTGTTCCAGATGATGATCTCCTCGGCGATCCGGGAGAGGTTGACGCCGATCATCGCGGTGACGAACGCGAACTCGGCGACGAAGTCGCGGGACGCGGTGCCGTCGATCGAGTTGGCGACGGAGCCGCGCTCGAAGCCGAGGTCGGCCGCGACGGCCTCCGGGTCGAGCCCGAGGGACGAACCGGCCAGAGCGCCGGAGCCGTACGGGGAGACGGCGGTCCGCTCGTCCCACTGCCGCAGCCGCTCGGCGTCCCGGGACAGGGGCTGCACATGGGCCAGGACGTGGTGGGCGAAGAGCACGGGCTGGGCGTGCTGGAGGTGCGTGCGCCCGGGCATGGCCACGTCCGGGTGGGCCTCGGCCAGCCCCACCAGCGCGTCCTGGAGCTCGGCGATCAGGCCGCCGATGATGCGGGCGTGGTCGCGCAGGTACATCCGGAAGAGGGTGGCGACCTGGTCGTTCCGGGACCGGCCGGCCCGCAGCTTGCCGCCGAGGTCGGGGCCGAGGCGCTCCAGGAGGCCGCGCTCCAGCGCGGTGTGGACGTCCTCGTCCGCGAGGGTGCCGGTGAACGATCCGTCGGCCACCGCTGCTTCGAGCGCGTCGAGTCCCTCGATCATCCGGGTCAGCTCGTCGGCGGTGAGCAGCCCCGCCTTGTGGAGCACGCGCGCGTGGGCACGCGAGCCCGCGATGTCGTACGGCGCGAGGCGCCAGTCGAAGTGGACGGACGCGGACAGCTTGGCCAGCGCCTCGGCCGGACCGTCGGCGAAACGGCCGCCCCAGAGGCGTACGTCGCTGTTTCCGGTGCCGTTGCTCACTGCGTGCTCCTCGGGAGTGCAAGGGGTGTGCGTCCGCCTCACGGCGCGATCACGAATGGCATAACTATGCGATGGTCTGCATGGTTTGTCAAAGCTGCTGGTGAGAGGCGTGCCCTGTCTCTATGCTGCGTTCATGCGGAGCCTGATACCTCTGTCCCCCACGCGGTACCTCCCTCCGGAGGACCGGCTCCTGCTGGGCAGGTCCGTGGCCGCGTCCCTGGACACGGCCGACTGGGCCGCCTGGGTCCGTCTCGACGGGGGGATACGGTCGGCGACCGCGCGTCCGAGGAGCGTCCGGGCGCTGCGGTCCCTGCTCGGGGACGGGCACGCCGACGGGCGGGGATCGGTCGACTGGACCGCCGCACCGCGCTGGGACGAGGAGGCGCAGGACGTCACCTGGTCGCGGTTCCCGCCCGGTGAGGCGGAGACCGCGATCGCCCTGTGCCACGAGCGGTGGCAGGTGCGCGGGGCCGCGCTGCCGTTCAGCTCCGGGCGGTCCGCCCTGCTGCCCCTGCTGCTGGTCCGCTGCGCCGACCGTCGGACGGAGGTGCGGGAGCGGGCCCGCCGCATGGCGGACGCCGCCCTGCACGGGCGGGAGGCGGACCCTTCCCTGCTGGTCCCCCTGGCCGTGCACCTGAACCTGCGCCCGCACGGCGGCTGGGCCCTGGAACGGATGCTGGCGGCAGCGGGCCCCCGGCCGGCCGGACTGCCGGGCCGGATCCGCGCGAGCCATGTGCCGCGCGCCCGGATCCTCGCGGCGCGGCTGTGCCTGGAGCGTGGGCTGCTCGGTCCCGCCCAGCTCACGGAGCTCGTCCTCACCGCCCCGGACCGGACCGTCCGCCACTGGTGCACCGCCGCTCTGCTGGCCCGGGTCACCGCGGGTGACCCCGACCGGCTCCTGGATCCCCTGCTCACCGCTTCGTCAGCCGTGACACGGTCCTCCGCGGTGACGGGACTGCACCGGGCGGGCCGAGGCCGGGAGGCCGCACGGTACCTGGCCGATCCGTCGGCGAGGGTGCGCTCCGCCGCGCGCCTGGTCCTGCGTACGGAGGGCGGGGACCCGCAGGAGCTCCACCGGGTGCTGTGCTCCGACCCCGTCGCGCCGGGTGTGGCGTCGGGCGCGCTGTTCGGGCTGGCCGAGTCCGGTGCCCCCGGCGCCGTCGCCCTGCTGAGGCCGCTGACGGCCCATCCGGACGGCCGGGTGCGCGCTGCGGCGCTCGCCTCGCTGCTCATGCTGGACGCCGCCTCTCCCGACGAACTGATGGCCGCCATGGAGGACCCGCACCCGCCGGTGGTGCGCGTCGCCCGCAAGGCGCTCGCACCGTACGTCCTGCTGGTGCCGGAGGAATGGCTGACCTCGCTGGTGGCCCCGGACCGCCCCCGGCACGTACGGCGGTCCGGCCTCCGCCTGCTCTGCGCCCACGGTCCGGCCCTGCGCAAACGCGTGCTGGCCCCGCTGGAGGAGGACGAGGACCCCGAGGTCGCCCACGAGGCGCAGCGGGCACGCTACGAGCCTCTGCCGCCCACCGGTCCCGGTGGATGAAACCCACTACCGGCGAGGGCGTGCGTCGGCGGAGACTTCGCCCATGGGAAAAACGCATGAGCGTATCGACGGACGGCTGCGCGCCTTCATCGAGGAGCAGCGCATCTTCTTCACCGCCACTTCGCCCCTGGACGGCGACGGCACCATCAACCTCTCCCCCAAGGGCGTGAGCGGATCGTTCGCAGTGGTCGACGAACGCACCGTGGCCTACTTGGACTTCGCCGGCAGCAACGCCGAGACCGTGGCCCACCTCCGGGAGAACGGACGCATCACACTGATGTGGTGCGCGTTCCAGGGCCCGCCGAACATCGTCCGCGTACACGGCCGGGGTGAGCCGGTCTTCCGTGACGACCCGCGCTTCCCGGGCCTGCTCGGCCACTTCCCCGGGGTGGACCCGACCCCTCACGGGCTGCGCGCGATCATCGTGGTGACGGCCGAACTGATCCGGGACACCTGCGGGTACGGCGTGCCCTTCATGTCGTACGACGAGGACCGCTCGCTGCACGCCGACCGTTTCCGGCGCGAGGACGACGAGAGCCTCAGCAGCTACTTCGCGAAGAAGTCCGACATCGCGACCAGCATCGACGGGCTGCCCGGGCTCCCGCTGCCGCTGCCCGCGATGCCCTCGCCCTCCACGGGGTGAGGCGCTGGGCCGTACGGAGCAGGCGCGGTGGGGGCGGTCCGCCGCCCCCCGTACGGTCCGGAGCATGCGCAGAATCCTGGTGACCGTCCCGGTCCTGCTGGCACTGGCCGGTTCCCTCGCGGCGCGGCCCGCGGAGCCGGCGCCCCTTCCCGCGCGGCTGGCCGACACCGGCGGCGGTACGCAGCTGATCACCGCCGAGGCCCCCGGCGCCGACTCCACCACGGGCACGGTGACCTGGTGGGAGCTGCGCGGCGGCGACTGGGTGGCGGCGGGTTCGGCACCCGCCCGCTTCGGGGCGAACGGCCTGGCGGAGGGCGCCGGCCGGACCCAGGGCACGAACACCACACCCACCGGGCTGTACGACCTCCCGTACGCCTTCGGGACCGGTGCGGCCCCTCCCGGGACCCGCTACCCGTACCGGCGGATCGGCGAGGACTCGTGGTGGTGCCAGGACAACGCGTCCGCGTCCTACAACCGCTGGGTGGAGCCGAGGCCCGCCGACTGCCGCGCGGAGGAGTCCGAACACCTCGTCACCTACGCCACCCAGTACGCCCGGGCGCTCGTCATCGGCTTCAACTACGACCGGCCGGTACGGGGCAGGGGCGCGGGGATCTTCCTCCACGTCGACGGGAAGGGTGCGACCGCCGGCTGTGTGTCCGTGCCGGCGGCCGCGATGGACCGGATCCTGGACTGGGCCGATCCGGGCCGGCGCCCCCACATCGCGGTCGGGACGGCGTCCGGCCCGACCGCGGTCACCCGCTACTGAGGTGCCCGGTCGTTCTGGGCCAGCCGCAGGAGGTGGTCGGCCAGGGCCTGGCCCCCGCTGGGGTCACGGCTGATCAGCATCAGCGTGTCGTCCCCCGCGATGGTGCCGAGGACCGCCCGGAGTTCGGCCTGGTCGATGGCCGAGGCGAGGAACTGCGCGGCGCCCGGAGGCGTACGCAGCACCACCAGGTTGGCCGAGGCCTCCGCGGAGATGAGGAGCTCGGCGGAGAGCCTGCGCATCCGCTCCTCCTTGGCCGACCCGCCGAGCGGTGCCTGCGGCGTGCGGAACCCGCCCTCGCTCGGCACCGCGTAGATCAGCTCGCCACCCGTGTTGCGGATCTTCACCGCACCGAGCTCGTCCAGGTCGCGGGAGAGCGTCGCCTGGGTGACGCTCAGCCCGTCGTCGGACAGGAGCCTGGCCAGCTGGCTCTGCGAGCGCACCGGCTGCCGGTTCAGGATGTCCACGATCCTGCGGTGGCGTGCTGTGCGGGTCTGTGGCACCGACGGCCCGCCTTGGTCGGTTTCCTGCGCCTCGGTCATCGTCGTCGCCTCATTCTCCGGATCGTCACTCCCCGGATCGTCCGTCCCCGTAAGCCGCGTCGAGAGCTCCCGGCAGAATCCGAAGGAACGCATCCACCTCGGCGTCACCGATGATCAGCGGCGGCATGAGCCGTACGACGTCGGGGGCGGGCGCGTTCACCAGGAGTCCGGCTCCCTGAGCCGCCTGCTGCACCTTCGGTGCGAGGGGCCCGGTGAGCACGATACCCAGCAGCAGTCCTGAGCCGCGGACGTGGGAGACCGCCGGGTGCCCGAGGCCCTCGACGCCGTCCCGGATCCGCTCGCCCAGCCGCTTCACGTTGTCCAGGGTGCCGTCCGCGGCAAGTGTGTCCAGCACCGCGAGACCGGCGGCGCAGGCGACGGGGTTCCCGCCGAACGTCGTGCCGTGCTGACCGGGCTTCAGCAGGTCGGCCGTGGCACCGAACGCGACGGTGGCGCCGATCGGCAGGCCGCCGCCGAGTCCCTTGGCCAGCGTGACCACGTCCGGCTCGACGCCCTGGTGGGCCTGGTGCTCGAACCACTGTCCGCAACGGCCGATCCCGGTCTGCACCTCGTCCAGGACGAGCAGCGTGCCGGTGGCCCGGGTGATCTCCCGAGCCGCCTCCAGATAGCCCTTGGGCGGGACGACGACGCCGATCTCACCCTGGACGGGCTCGATGATCAGCAGTGCGGTGTCGGTCGTCACGGCGGCCCGGAGCGCCTCGACGTCGCCGTACGGCACGTGCGTGACGTCGCCGGGCAGTGGCAGGAACGGGGTGCGCTTGGACTGCTGGCCGGTCAGGGCGAGGCTGCCCATGGTCCGGCCGTGGAAGCCGCCGTCGGTGGCGACCATGTGGGTGCGCCCGGTCAGCCGGCCGATCTTGAAGGCCGCTTCGTTGGCCTCGGCGCCGGAGTTGCAGAAGAAGACCCTGCCGGAGCGCCCGAAGAGCTGGAGCAGCCGTTCGGCGAGCGCGATGGGGGGCTCGGCGGTGTAGAGGTTGGAGACATGGCCGAGGGAGGCGATCTGCGTGGAGACCGCCTCGACCACGGCGGGGTGGGCGTGGCCGAGTGCGTTGACCGCGATACCGCCGACGAAGTCGAGGTACTCGGTGCCGTCCGCGTCCCAGACCCGGGCGCCCGCGCCCCGCACCAGAGGCAGCTGCGGGGTGCCGTAGTTGTCCATCAGCGCGCCCTGCCAGCGCTGCGCGTACTCCTCGTTGCTCATGACTCCCCCTTCGTCCCGGCCGCCGGGCCGGAGTTCACGTCCGGCACGACCATGGTGCCGATTCCCTCGTCGGTGAAGATCTCCAGCAGGATCGAGTGCTGGACCCGTCCGTCGATGACACGGGCCGTCTCGACGCCGTTGCGTACGGCGTAGAGGCAGCCCTGCATCTTGGGCACCATGCCGCTGGAGAGGTCGGGCAGCAGCTTCTCCAGCTCGGTGGCGGTGAGGCGGCTGATGACGTCGTCACTGTTCGGCCAGTCCTCGTAGAGGCCCTCGACGTCGGTGAGGACCATCAGCGTCTCGGCGCCCAGGGCCGCGGCCAGCGCGGCGGCGGCGGTGTCGGCGTTGACGTTGTAGACGTGGTTGTCCTCGGCGGAGCGGGCGATGGAGGAGATGACCGGGATCCGGCCGTCGTCCAGCAGCGCCTGGATCGCGCCCGTGTCTATGGCGGTGATCTCACCCACCCGGCCGATGTCGACCGCCTCGCCGTCGATCACGGGGCGGTGCTGGACCGCGGTGATCGTGTGGGCGTCCTCGCCGGTCATGCCGACGGCGAGCGGGCCGTGCTCGTTGAGCAGCCCGACCAGCTCGCGCTGGACCTGCCCGGCGAGCACCATGCGGACGACGTCCATGGCCTCGGGCGTGGTGACGCGCAGTCCGGCCTTGAACTCGCTGACCAGGCCCTGCTTGTCGAGCTGGGCGCTGATCTGCGGGCCGCCGCCGTGCACGACGACGGGCTTGAGGCCGGCGTGCCGCAGGAAGACGACGTCCTGGGCGAAGGCGGCCTTCAGATCCTCGTCGATCATGGCGTTGCCGCCGAACTTGATGACGACGGTCCTGCCGTTGTGCCGGGTGAGCCAGGGCAGTGCCTCGATGAGGATCTGTGCCTTGGGCAGTGCGTTGTGCTTCCTGGGGGCGCTCATGAGCTGTACGCGCTGTTCTCGTGGACGTACTCGGCGGTCAGGTCGTTGGCCCAGATGACGGCGGACTCGTCCCCCGCGGAGAGGTCCGCGGTGATCCTGACCTCCCGGTAGCGCATGTCGACCAGGTCGCGGTCCTCGCCGACGCTGCCGTTCTTGCAGACCCAGACGTCGTTGATGGCGACGTTCAGCCGGTCGGGCTCGAAGGCTGCCTTCGTGGTGCCGATCGCGGAGAGGACGCGGCCCCAGTTGGGGTCCTCGCCGTGGATGGCGCACTTGAGGAGGTTGTTGCGGGCGATGCTCCGGCCGACCTCGACGGCGTCGTCCTCGGTCGCTGCGTTGACCACCTCGATCCGGATGTCCTTCGAAGCGCCTTCGGCGTCACCGATCAGCTGGCGGGCGAGATCGGCGCAGACGCTCTGCACGGCCTGCTCGAACGCGGCCTGTCCCGGGGTGATCCCGCTCGCCCCGGAGGCGAGGAGCAGCACCGTGTCGTTGGTCGACATGCAGCCGTCGGAGTCGACCCGGTCGAAGGTGGTGCGGGTGGCGGTGCGCAGCGCGGTGTCGAGCGCGGGGGCCTCCACGTCGGCGTCCGTCGTGAGGACGACCAGCATGGTGGCCAGGCCGGGGGCGAGCATGCCCGCTCCCTTGGCCATGCCGCCGACGGTCCAGCCGTCCTGGGTGACCACGCTCGTCTTGTGGACGGTGTCGGTGGTCTTGATCGCGATGGCGGCCCTCTCACCGCCGTGTTCGCTCAGCGCCTCGGCGGCCTTGTCCAGGCCGGGCAGGAGCTTGTCCATGGGGAGGAGCAGACCGATCAGCCCGGTCGAGGCGACGGCGATCTCGCCCGCGCTGTGCCCGGGGAGGACCTCGGCGGCCTTCTCGGCGGTGGCGTGGGTGTCCTGGAAGCCCTGCGGGCCCGTACAGGCGTTGGCCCCGCCCGAGTTGAGGACCACCGCGGTCACCTCGCCGCCCCTGACCACCTGTTCCGACCAGAGGACGGGCGCGGCCTTGACGCGGTTGGAGGTGAAGACGCCCGCGGCGGCGCGGCGGGGCCCGTTGTTGACCACGAGGGCCAGGTCGGGTTGACCGCTCTCCTTGATTCCGGCGGCGATGCCCGCCGCCGAGAACCCCTGTGCTGCCGTGACGCTCACTGCATCTCCTCGTTCGCTTCTCCGCCCGCGCAGCGCAGCGGCGCGGCATTCGTCGTCCCCCGCAGCCCGGCGGCTGCGCGTACGTCGCTCACGGTGCGACTCCGATCGTGGAAAGACCTGTGTCCTCGGGAAGCCCGAGGGCGATGTTCGTGCTCTGCAGGGCGCCTCCGGCGGTGCCCTTGGCGAGGTTGTCGATGGCGCTGATCACGATGATCCGGCCGGCCGCCTCGTCGTGGGCGACCTGGATCTGGACGGCGTTGGAGCCGTACACGGCGGCGGTGGAGGGCCACTGCCCCTCGGGCAGCAGGTCGACGAACGGCTCGTCGGCGAAGGCCTTCTCGTAGGCCGTGCGGAGCGACTCGGCGCTCACCCCGGGCTTGGCCTTCGCGCTGCACGTGGCGAGGATGCCGCGGGGCATGGGCGCGAGGGTCGGTGTGAAGGAGACGGAGACGGGCTCGCCGGCCGCCGCCCCGAGGTTCTGGATCATTTCGGGGGTGTGCCGGTGGACCCCTCCGACGCCGTACGGGGTCATGTTGCCCATGACCTCGGAGCCGAGCAGGTGCGGCTTGGCCGCCTTGCCCGCGCCGGAGGTGCCGGACGCGGCGACGACGACGGCCTCGGGCTCGGCGAGACCGGCCGCGTACGCCGGGAAGAGTGCGAGGGAGACGGCCGTCGGGTAGCAGCCGGGCACGGCGATGCGCTTGGTCCCCGCCAGCGCGGCGCGGGCCCCGGGCAGCTCGGGCAGGCCGTAGGGCCAGGTCCCGGCGTGCGGCGAACCGTAGAACCGCTCCCAGTCGGCGGGGTCCGCGAGCCGGAAGTCGGCGCCCATGTCGACGACGAGCACGTCGTCGCCGAGCTGTTCGGCCACGGCGGCGGACTGCCCGTGCGGCAGGGCCAGGAAGACGACGTCGTGCCCGGCGAGCACCTGGGCCGTGGTCGGCTGGAGCACACGGTCGGCGAGCGGCCTCAGGTGCGGCTGCAGCGG
Source organism: Streptomyces sp. NPDC055962 (assembly GCF_042270185.1). NCBI lineage: Bacteria > Bacillati > Actinomycetota > Actinomycetes > Kitasatosporales > Streptomycetaceae > Streptomyces > Streptomyces sp. NPDC055962. The sequence continues at coordinate 276,260 of NZ_JBHJYN010000005.1, read as the reverse complement.
GCCGAGCCGCTCTCCGGCGTTGGAGTGGGCGGTGAGTGCCCCGATCTCGATCTGGGGATGAGTGAGGAGCAGACGGAGCAGTTCCCCGCCGGCGTATCCGCTCGCCCCTGCCACTGCCGCACGTACCACCATCGGAAATGCCTCCTCATTGATGGCATGACTATACGCAACCATGCAGTGTTATGCAAAGATCCCCGGGAATCCGCCGCCGTCCGCCAGGAGGCCCTCGTGGACCACCGGGGCGCCCCGGGTGGTCACCGGTCTCCCCGCCCCGACCGGCGGCCTCGCCCGTCGTACGGGGATCACCGCGCGCCGCGTCCGGGAGACCGCGGCCGCCGTCCTGCCGGCGTCAGCCGTGTGCGGCCGCCGCGCGGAAGCGCTCCAGAAGGGCCCGGGCCGGCGGTGCATCCGCGTCGAAGAACTGTGTGGCCAGGGCGGGCGGCACGGCCGGGCCGTGCATGCGGATCTCATGACAGTGGAAGCAGAACGCCGCCTCGAACAGCGCCGGGCCGAGCGAGTCGTCGTACGCCCGGACGCCCCAGCCCGGCGCGAAGCCGCAGCGGTGCTGTCCGCTGCCGGGCAGGACCTCGAAGGAGGCGAGGGCGTCGGCGGCCTCGCTCCCGGCCCAGTGGGCGACCACCGCTCCGGGGTAGGGGGCGCCGCTCCGGGCCGGAAGGGCCGAGATCCGCACGACCTCGATCAGCGCGGTGGCGTCCACGACACCCACGGGAAGATGCATGGACTCATTCTTCCTCTCCGCCGGTCTCTCCGCCGGTCCTTCGAGCGGCCGGGCGGGGGCGGCCGGCCCGTGCGGTGAGGCGGAGTGCGCGGAACTTCGGTTACATGGCCGACGGAGGCACCGGCGCGGGCGAGCGGAACGGAGTGAGCGGCCATGAGCGAGATCGTCGACGAGATCAGCCGGGTGCACCGGGAGGTCGGCACGCGCCGGGTAGGGCAGGACGAGGCCGGCAGCGTGCTGCTGCGGCGGACCTTCGACGCCGGTCCGGCCGACGTCTGGGACGCGGTGACCTCGCCGGAGCGGATCGCCCGCTGGTTCCTCCCGGTGACAGGGGAGTTCCGGCCCGGCGGGAGCTACCAGCTGGAGGGGAACGCCGGCGGCGAGATCATCGAGTGCGTGGCCCCGGAACGGCTGCGGGTCTCCTGGCGGTTCGGCCCCGACCCCGGCTTCAGCGAGGTCGAAGTGCGCCTGGCACCGGAGAGCGGCAGCCGGACGGTGCTCGAACTGGAGCACGTCTCCGTGGTCCCGGAGGAGTTCCGGAGCCAGTACGGGCCGGGTGCGGTCGGCATCGGCTGGGACCTGGCCCTGCTGGGGCTCGGGTGGCATCTGACGGGGGGCGGGCTCAGCCCTCAGGACGCCGTGGAGTGGCAGACCTCGCCCGAGGCGAAGGCCTTCGTGGCGCGTTCGGGCGAGGAATGGGGCCGTGCGTTCGCCGCTTCCGGCGCGGATCCGGAGACCGTGACCGCGACGACGGTGGCGACGATCGCCTTCTACACCGGGGAATGACCGGTCCGAGGTCCGTCCTCGGCGGTCCGCTCCCACGGACGACGCGCGTACCGCCGGAGCCGTCCGGCACCCGGCTCCCGGCTTCCAACTTCCGGCTCCCGGCTTCCGGCTCCCGGCGTCCGGATGGCACATGGCGCCTCGCGGGCGGCGGAGCGGAGGTCCCGGTCCGCGGGCCCGGCCAGGCAGCGTCCTGACCGGTGGCGCGGAGGCGGGCCGTCGGCCGGGCACGCCCCACCGGCTCCGCGTCCGCGCACGGACGGCGGCGGCCAGCCGGGCGTCGCCGGCGGACGGTCAGTCGCGGTCGGCCTGCTGGGCCCGGGCGGCGTCGCGCTCCTTGATGCGGACCGCTTCCTTGCGGACCTCGGCCTGGGTGGCGCGCTCCTTCTGGAGCCACTCGGGGCCGTCCTGCTTCAGGGCGTCGATCTGCTCGGTGGTGAGGGGCTCGGTGACACCGCCCCGCGCGAGACCGGCGATGGAGACGCCCAGCTTCGAGGCGACGACCGGCCGGGGGTGCGGGCCGTTGCGGCGCAGCTCCTGCAGCCACGGGGGCGGGTCTGACTGCAGCGCGTTCAGCTCGGCGCGCGAGACGACGCCCTCCTGGAACTCTGCGGGGGTGGCTTCGAGGTACACACCCAGCTTCTTCGCCGCGGTGGCGGGCTTCATCGTCTGGGTGGTCTGGTGCGACGTCATGGTGTACAGGGTATCGAGCATGTGCGGCGCCCGGGACCACGGCCGGTAGCCTTGCGGGGTGACAGGCTCGGAAGTACCCCTCGCGTTCCGGCTCGCCTACGTCCCGGGCGTGACCCCGACCAAGTGGGTGCGGATCTGGAACGAGCGGCTGCCCGGTACCCCGCTGACCCTCGTCGGTGTGCCCGCCGCGGAGGCCGCCGCCCTGCTGCGTGACGGCGGCGCCGACGCCGGCTTCGTGCGGCTGCCCGTCGACCGTACGGACCTCAGCGCGATCCCCCTCTACACGGAGACGACCGTGGTCGTCATCCCCAAGGACCACGAGGGGACGGCCGTCGAGGAGATGTCGGCCGAGGACCTCGCCGAGGAGATCGTGCTGCATCCCCTCGACGACACCCTGGACTGGGAGCGTCCCCCGGGCCGGCCCGCGTTCGAGCGGCCCGCCACGACCGAGGACGCCGTGGAGCTGGTGGCCGCGGGCATCGGCCTGCTCGTCGTCCCGCAGTCGCTGGCGCGCCTGTACCACCGCAAGGACCTCACCTACCGCCCGCTGACGGGTGTCCCCGAGTCACGGATCGCTCTGTCGTGGCCGGAGGAGAAGACGACCGACCTGGTGGAGGAGTTCATCGGGATCGTCCGGGGCCGTACGGTCAACAGCACCCGGGGCCGACCTCCGACACCTCCTCAGCCCAAGGCGAAGCGCGCCGACGGCAAGAAGAGCGGCGCCCCCCGGAAGCCGGCCGCCGGCAAGCCGTCCCGCGGCGGCGCGGGCGGCGCCAAAGGGGCGAAGAACGCCAAGGGCGGCACCGGGCGCGGGAAGCCCCGCCGCAGGCCGTAGCGGGTACGCCCCCTACCTGTAGTACTCGCGAGCTACGTGGCGGGTGCGCTCCCGCGCGGGACGCCGACCACACGGATCGCTCCATACCTTCGGTACCGGATTCGACGAGCACCATCCGGTACGGAAGGACTTCCCATGGCGTCCCGCTCACCGAGCAGCCGCGCGCGCCGCGCCCTGCTCGCCGCACTCGTCACCGCGTCCGTGGCCCTGCCGGTCTCGGGGGCGGCCCGCCCCGCCGCGGTTCCCGCGCCCGTCCCCGCCCGCCTCGCGCCGCTGGAGGGGGCGGAGCCCCCGGTGCTGGAGGCCAGGTACGCGGCCGTCCGGCAGGAGATCCGGGCGGCGCGGGACATGGCCACCCGCCACGGCGACCGGCGACGGGCCGCCGCGCTCTCGGGCATGGCGGCCCCGGGGCGCACGTTCCTGATGTTCGACGGGCGCGACGGCGGCCGGGGCGTGGAGGTCTTCGGGGATCTGTCGCGGGCCGGACGGATCGCCGTGCTGGTGCCGGGATCGGGTGTCGACCTCGACCACTACGGCCGTTCACGGCGTGGTGCCGAGGCTCTCCTCGGTGAGCTGGGCCCCGGGACGGCCGTCGTCGCCTGGCTCGGCTACCGGACCCCCACCACGCCGGGCCCCTCCTCCCTGACGGCGGCGCGTGCCGACGAGGCGGCTCCGGGCCTGCGGGCCTTCGTACGGGAGATGCGCCGGGTCAGGCCGGCCGCCCCGGTCTCCCTCCTTTGCCACTCCTACGGTTCCGTGGTCTGCGCCCGGGCCGCTTCCGGGCTCGATGTGGCGGCCATCGTCCTGTACGGAAGTCCCGGCACCGGCGCGGACGACGCGGCCGCCCTGGGCACCCGGGCCACGGTCTGGGCGGGACGGGGCGGGGACGACTGGATCGGCCGGGTCCCGCACCTGGTCCTGCCGCTGCCGTTCGGCGCCGTCGGGTTCGGGACGGGCCCGGTGTCGCCGGAGTTCGGCGCGGAGTTCTTCGACGCGGGCGGCGCCGGGCACGGCGACTACCTGAGACCGGGGAGCGTGGCCCTGCGCGGCATCGCCGCGATCGTCGCGGGGACGGCAGAGGTCCGTCATGCGTGACCTCGTGAGAGGCGCGGAGGTGCGGGCCCTCGTCCGGCGGATCGAGGCGGCCACTCCCCCGGACCGCGATCACGCGGTCGACGCCCTGCGCGCCTTCGCCGTCCTGGGCGTGGTGTGCGGCCACTGGCTGGTGACGGCACTGGTCGCCGACAGCGGCACCGTCCGCGGTGCGAGCCCTCTCGCGTACATGCCAGGACTCACTCCCGTCTCCTGGGTGTTCCAGACGCTCGCCCTGTTCTTCCTGGTGGGCGGCCGGGTGGGCGCGACGGGATACGCCTCGGCACGGGCCAGGGGCGAGTCCTACGGTCACTGGCTGAGGGTCCGGATGCTGCGCCTGTTCCGGCCGGTCGGCGTGGTGACCGCCGTGTGGGCCGTGGCTGCGGCCGTGATGTCGGCCTCGGGTGTGGACGAGGGGACGCTGCGCGCGCTGGGCTCGCTGGTGTGGTCACCGCTGTGGTTCCTGCTGGTGTTCGCCGCGCTGACGGCGGCGACCCCGCTGGTCGCACGGCTGCACCCGCTCGTGCCGCTCGTCGTCGTCCTGTACGTCGACCTGTTCCGTCTGGGGCTCGACGGCCCCGCCTCCCTGGGGTGGATCAACGTGGCCGCGGGCTGGCTGGTCCCCTACTGCCTGGGTGCGGCCTGGGCACGGGGCGGGCCGAGCGGCCGCCGGACCGGATGGATGCTGCTGCTGGGGGGTGCGGGGGCGACGGCCGGGCTGGTGCTGTTCGCCGGGTATCCCGCCTCCATGGTCGGGGTGCCGGGCGGGGCTCTGTCCAACCTCGACCCGCCGTCGCTCGCCGCCGTCACGTTCGGCCTCGCCCAGTGCGGGGCGGCCTTCCTCCTGCTCGGACCGCTACGGCGGGTCCTCGCGCGGCCGGTGGTCCGGGCCCCGGTGATCCTGCTGAACCTGTCCGCGATGACGGTGTTCCTCTGGCACCAGACCGCGATGATCGCGGTCACGTCGACCGTGCTCTTCCTGGGCGGCCCGGTCCCCGGCCTGCACACGGTCCCCGACGGCCCCGGCTGGGTGCTCGCCCGGCTCGCGTGGCTGCCGGTGTTCGCCCTGGCGCTGCTGCTGTGCCGGTCCGCGTTCGGGGTGTACGAGCAGCGGAGCGGCGGCAGTTCGACCGTCGTGCGCTCCGGTCCCCCCGCCCGGGAACAGGAGTCGCACCGTGCCTAAGCTGAACGCCATGACGGGGGTCGGGACACGGATGTGGACCGCGGTGCGCGGTCTGCCGCGGATGCTGCGCGAGGACCTGTGGACCGCTCCCGTCGATCCCGTACCGCCCATGGGCGCCCCCGGATCCCCGGTATGGCGGCCGGCGTTCGGGATGCTGCTGCTGCTCGGGGTGACGCTCGTCGCCGTCTGGCACGTGCCCGACCTGGTGCCCCGGGGTGCGGCCGTGCCCGAGTACGCGGTGCTCCTGGTCGTGTGCCAGGCGATCGCGCTCCTCGCCGGCATGTGGCAGCCCCTGTACGCGTGGTGGGCCTCGCTGGGTCTGATGGCCGTCAGCGTGCGGATCGCGGAGTCCGCCGTGACGCCCGGCGATCCGTTCCCGTGGACCGGCCCCGAGATGGCGTTGCAGGGCGGGGCGCTGTTCCTGCTGGCACTCCGGGTCCATCCGCGCCGGGCGGTCCTCGCGCTCGCGCTGAGTCTGCTGACGGGGCTGGTGAGCAGCACCGTCACCACGCAGGCCCACCACTACTCCCTGGGCGTCGGCGCGCCCGTCGTCATCGCGGCCGTGGGAATCGGCGCGGCGCTGCGCGCTCTGCGGGTGGCCCGCAGCCAGCTCGTCGTGCAGTCCGGGCTCACGCGTGAGGAGCGGTCCCGGCGCACCCTCCTGGAGGAGCGCAACCGGATCGCACGTGAGCTGCACGACGTGGTCGCCCATCACATGTCGGTGATCTCCATCCAGGCGCAGGTCGCCCCGCACCTCGTCGCACACCCCTCGGACGAGCTCAGGGAGAACCTCGCCGGGATACGGGAGAACGCGGTGCAGGCCCTGGCCGAGCTGCGCCGGGTGCTGGGCGTGCTGCGCGCGGAGGACGCGGCGGCGGACGGGGTGCGGCACGCCCCGCAGCCCACGCTGGATCGGCTGGACGAGCTGATCGGCACGGTGCGGAGCACGGGCGTGTCCGTGACGACGGGGACCACGGGCAGGCGCAGGCCGCTTCCTCCCGGGGTGGAGCTGTCCGCGTTCCGGATCGTGCAGGAGGCGCTGAGCAATGTGCTGCGGCACGCTCCGGGGGCCGGCGCCCGGGTCGAGGTGGGCTATCACTCCGCCGCCGTCACGGTCCGGATCACCAACACGGCCCCGGACGCGCCGGGGCGGCCGACGGGCGGCGTCGGACACGGTCTGCTCGGGATGCGCGAACGGGCCGCCATGCTGGGCGGCGACCTCGCCCACGGCCCCACCCCCGGTGGGGGTTACGAAGTAGTGGCGACACTCCCCCTGGAGGAACCTTCATGACCATCCGCGTACTGATCGCCGACGACCAGATGATGGTCCGCCAGGGCTTCACCGTGCTCCTGGACGCCGAGCCGGGCATCGAGGTCGTCGGTCAGGCGGTGGACGGGGTGGACGCGCTGGAGAAGGCCGCCGAACTGGGCCCGGACGTCGTGCTGATGGACATACGGATGCCTCGCCTGGGCGGCATCGACGCCACGCGCCGTCTCACCGGGGAGCACGGTTCCACGGTGAAGGTGCTCGTCCTGACCACCTTCGACCTCGACGAGTACGTGTACGAGGCGCTCCGCGCCGGCGCCTCCGGGTTCCTGCTGAAGGATGCCTCTGCCGACGAACTCGCTCAGGCCGTGAGGGTGGTGGCGGCCGGGGACGCGCTGCTCGCCCCGAACATCACCAAGCGCCTCATCGCCGAGTTCTCCCGGGTGAGCGCCGGGCCGCGCGCGCCCCGGAGGGAGCGCGTGGGCGACCTGACGGAACGGGAGACGGAGGTGCTGTCCCTGATCGCGCAGGGCCTATCGAACGCGGAGATCGCGGCGGGCCTGGTGGTGGCGGAGCAGACCGTGAAGACCCATGTGAGCCGGATCCTGGTGAAGCTGGGCCTGCGCGACCGCACCCAGGCGGCGGTGTTCGCGTACGAGTCGGGGCTGGTGCGCCCTGCGGGTCACTGAGCTGCGGGGAGCGCCTCGTACACCGCGTCGACCAGCGCCATCTTGCGCGGGTCGTCCGCGATGTCCGGGCCCATGCGGTTCATGACGTAGCCGAGGGCGATCCCCGCCTCGGGGTCGGCGAGACCGCAGGAGCCGCCCGCCCCGTCGTGGCCGACGGCGCGCGGGTTGGGGCCGTAGGAGCCGTTCGGGCCGCTCAGCCAGAGTCCGAGGCCCAGCTCCGTCTCGTGGGCGAAGCCCGCCCCGAGCACCAGGTCCCGGCAGCTCCCCTGCCCCTCCCGGACCCGCTCGGCCGCCTCCTCGGACAGGATCCGGTGGCCGTCGAGGGTGCCGCGTCCGGCGAGGATTCCGTAGAGGGAGGCGACCGCGCGGGCCGTGCCGTGACCGTTGGCGGCCGGGATCTCGGCGGCGCGCCAGCCTGGGGTGTTGGCGGCCGCGATGCCCGTGCCGGGGTTGAGCAGTGAGGCGATGGCCACCGGTTCCATCGCCGCGAACAGGGCGGCCTGTTCGCGGGAGACGGCCTTCGGCTGGACGAGTTCGGCGACGCGTCCGGCGTCCTCCTCCGGGAGGCCCACGGTGAAGTCGATGGAGAGGGGCCCGGTGATCTCCTGGCGGAGGAACTCCCCCGGCAGCAGGCCCGTGATCCGGCGGACCACCTCACCGACGAGGAAGCCGTAGGTGATCGCGTGGTACCCGGAGCGGGTGCCCGGCTCCCACCAGGGCTCGGTCGCCGCGAGACGGGCCGTGGTCAGCTCCCAGTCGTAGAGCTCGGCCAGGGTGTGCGGATCGCGCAGCCCCGCGACGCCGGAGCGGTGCGAGAGCAGATGCCGTACCAGCACGGACTCCTTGCCCTGGGCGGCGAATTCAGGCCAGTACGCCGACACCGGGGCGTCCAGGTCCAGGAGACCCCGGTCGACGAGGACGTGGGCGCAGAGCGCCGTCGGCCCCTTCGTGGTGGACCAGACGTTGACCACGGTGTCCCGCTCCCAGGGGCGGATCCGCTCCCCGTCGGCCCAGCCGCCCCAGAGGTCCACCACGGGAGCGCCGTCGAGCAGGACGGTCACCGCCGCACCCAGTTCATCGCGCTCGGCGAAGTTGGCCTCGAACGCGTCGCGCACCGCCGCGAACCGGTCGTCGCAGTGGCCTTGGATCTGGGGCACGGGTCTCTCTCCTCGTCTCGGTGCCACGCACCGTACCGACTGGTCGGACCGGCGGGAAGACGCCGTACGGCCCGTTCCTTCGACCGGGTGACCGGTCAGCGCGGGACCGCCTCGAAGCTGACGCTCCAGCGCCCGGGGAGTCCGGTGATCGTCACGGCGGAGAGCGGCCGGACGTCGACGTTCCAGTACGTCGACGGCGGGGCCTTCAGGGCGTACACCAGAGCCGCGCGTACGACCGCGGGTTCGGCCACGGCGACGAGGGCGCCCTCCTGGACCGGCCGGGTGTCGAGCCAGCTCCCCACCCGGGATATGAAGGCGAGCAGGGATTCCCCGCCGTGCGGGGCGGAGCGCGGATCGGCGAGCCAGGCGTCCACGGCGGCCGGTTCGCGGGCGGCGACCTCGGAGAGGGTCAGCCCCCTCCAGCGGCCCATGTCGCAGTCGCGCAGGGCGAGCTGGACGAGCGGGGCGAAGCCCAGGGCGTCGCCCGTGGCGCGGCTGCGCGGGGTCGGCGAGCAGTAGCGCAGCTCGGCGGCGCCGAGCTGGACCAGGGTGTGGGCGGCGAGCTGGACCTCACGCCAGCCGGCGTGGTCGAGCGGCCGGTCGTCGTCGAAACGCTCGGCGAGGAGGGCGGAGCTGCGTGCTGCGGCGACCATGGACACCCGAACACTCATGGGCGCGATCGTGGGGCCCGGCGCCGCGCCGGTCAAGAGGGCGGTGGGCCGGGGGCGTCCGCGCCTCGGCCCACCTGGAGGGCCATCCACATGTCCGGGTCGGGGAGCGGGGTGAAGCCGAGCTTCGCGTAGACCCCGTGGGCGTCCCTGGTGGCGAGCAGGAATCTGCGCACGCCCAGCGGGGACAGGACGTCGCGGACGGTGGTGACGAGCCGGGTGCCGAGGCCGTGGCCGCGGGCCGCGCGGTCCACGTAGACGTCGCAGATCCAGGCGAACGAGGCGCGGTCGGTCACCACCCGCGCGTAGGCCGCCTGCTCGCCCGAAGCGACGTCGTAGGCACCGAAGTTGAGCGAGCCCGCCATCGCCCGGTCCTGCATCTCCCGGGTGCGTCCGAGCGCCCAGTAGGCGTCCGTCGACAGCCAGCGGTGGACGCGGGCCGGGTCGATCCGGGTGAGGTCGTCGGAGATCTCGTAGGACCGCCCGGCGGTGTCGTTGCCGTTCATCCCGGGAGGCTATCGCCCGGCCCCTGCAGTTCGTCGACCGCTTTACGCAGCCTGCGCACCCCCTCGGCGATCTCGGCGGGGCCGGAGAGGGCGGCGAAGCTGAGCCTGATGTGCCCGGCGGGGGGTTCGGCGCAGTGGTACGGGCGGCCGGGCGCCACGGCGACGCCGGCCCGCAGCGCGGCGGCGACCAGTGCGGGCTCACCGGCCACCGGGCCGGGCAGCCGGAGCCAGAGGCTGCCGCCGCCCGACGGCACGTGCGGCAGGGCGAGTTCGGGCAGTCCGCCGCGCACGGCGGTCGTCATCGCAGTGCGGCGCGCGGCGAGTTCGGCGGCCACGGTGCGCAGATGGCGCTCCCAGGAAGGGGAGCCGACGAGTTCGAGCGCGGCCTCCTGGAGAGGGCGCGGCACGAAGAAGCTGTCGACGACCTGGATGGCGCGCAGCCGTTCCAGCACGGGCCCGCGAGCAGCCAGGGCGCCGACCCGGAGGCTGGGCGAGGTGATCTTGGTGAGGGAGCGCACATGGACGACGGCACCGTCCGGGTCGTGTGCGGCCAGGGGCTCGGGCAGGGGGCCCGCGTCCGCGTGGACGAGATGGCGCGCGAAGTCGTCCTCGACGACGAAGGCGCCGGCATCCCGGGCGGTCCGCACGATCCGTTCGCGCCGCTCAGCGGCGAGGACCGCGCCCGTCGGGTTCTGGAAGAGCGGCTGGCAGACGAACACCCTGGCCCCGGTCGCGCGGAACGCGGCTTCGAGCAGGTCGGGCCGCACCCCGTCGGCGTCCACCGGCACCGGGACCGGCCGCAGGCCGGTGGCGCGGGCGGCGGCCAGCATGCCCGGATAGGTGGGCGATTCGACGAGGACGGGGGCGCCGGGCGGGGCGAGCGCCCGCAGCGCGGTGGCCAGGGCGCTCTGCCCTCCGGCGGTGACCAGGACGTCGGCCCCGGTGAAGGAGGGGCCGATCTCCCGGGCGAACCAGGAACGCAGCTCGGCCAGGCCGTCGGTGGGCGGCCTGCCCCACGCGCCCGGCCGTCGTCCGGCCCGGGCCAGGGCGGCGGCGAGGGCGCGCTCGGGCTGGAGGCCGGAGTGGAGGTAACCGCCGTTGAACTCGATCACGCCGGGCGGCGGTGCGGCGAGCGTGACGAGGACCCCCGACGCGTCGACGGTGCGCGGCACGACCTCGGGTCCGCCACCGCCGCTGAGCGACACCTCCTGCCAGGAGGTGTCGCCCGGTGCGGGGGCTGCTCCGCGGGTCTCGGCCCGGAAGGCCCCGGAGCCGGGCCGGGTGACGACCAGGCCCTCGGCTGCGAGCTGCGCGACGGCCCGGGAGACGGTCACCGGACTGACCCTGAAGCGCTCGACGAGCGCACGGCTCGACGGCAACTTCTCACCTGGCGAGTAGCGGTTCAGCTCACCTTTCAGGGAAAGCACCAGTTCTGCCACACTGCTACGCTCATGCATGACAGCACAGAATAGCGCTACTGCACCCTCGGCGATAGCGGTCGGGACTCCCCTCCCCGTGGTGCACCGCGGCCCCGGAAGCGGTGTCCTCCTCGCCGGCCTCGGTGTGCTCGCCTTCTCACTGACCTTCCCCTCCACGGTGTGGGGGCTGGAGAGCTTCGGCCCCTGGTCCCTGGTCGCGCTGCGCACCGTGCTCGCCGCACTGATCGCCGGATGCGCCCTGCTCGCGGGCCGCGTCCCGGTGCCCGAGCGCCGCCACTGGGCGGGGCTCGCGGTCGTCGCGGGCGGCGTGGTCGTGGGATTCCCCCTGCTGACCTCGCTGGCGCTCCGGACCTCCACGAGTGCGCACGCGGCCGTCGTCGTGGGGCTGCTGCCCCTGACGACCGCCCTCTTCTCGGCCCTGCGCACCGGGTCGCGCCCTCCCCGCGCGTTCTGGGCCGCCGCCCTGGCCGGTGCGGCCGTGGTGATCGCCTTCACCGTCCAGCAGAGCGGCGGTGCGCTCTCCGGCGGCGATCCGTACCTGTTCGCGGCACTGCTGGTCTGCGCGGCGGGCTACACCGAGGGGGGCAGGCTGGCCGGGGTGATGCCGGGCTGGCAGGTGATCGGCTGGGCCCTCGTCCTCTGCCTGCCGCTCGCGGTGGCCGGCGCGGCGGTGGCGCTGCCGCACGAACCGGTGCACCTCACGGTCCACGGGGTCGTCGGGCTGGTCTGGGTGGCCGTCGGGTCGACCTTCCTCGGGCTGTACGTCTGGTACCGGGGCATGGCGGAGATCGGAGTGCCGCGGGCCAGCCAGCTCCAGCTGGCGCAGCCGCTGCTCACCCTGGTCTGGTCGCTCCTCGCCCTCGGCGAGGAGGTGTCCCCCGCCGCCCCGGTGGCGGCGGTGGCCGTGCTGGTGTGCATCGCCGTCACCCAGCGCGCGGGGAGCCGGGGTAGGCGCCGGCCAGGAGCCGGGGAACCTGTCCGGTCATAGAATTGTCGACATGGACCGCCACCCGTGAGGAGGTCATCCCCGATGGAGGCACACACGGGCGACCATCTGCTGACGCACGGCAGGACCGTCGGACAGCACGACCGGGTCGCAGAGATCGTCGAGGTGCTCGGCGACGGGGGCAGCCCCCCGTACCGCCTGCGCTTCGAGGACGGGCACGAATCGATCAGGTCCCCGGGCCCCGACAGCGTCGTCCGGCCCGCCGTCCCGGAGGACGGGGACCGGTAGAGCGCGCGTGCGCCGGGGGCACGAGCGGTTCCCGGCGCACGCGCCCTGCCGTACGGGCGGGGCCGTGCGGGCTGTCGGACGGGCGGACCCGTGCGGGCTGCCTGAAGGCCGCGGCCGTGCGGACTCAGTGCGGCGCGCGGGCCCGTACCTGGTAGTGGTCGGCGACCACCCGGGCCATGGCGCCGATGGGGTCGGCCTCGACCTGCTTCGCGGAGAAGAAGATGTGGCCGCCCGCCTCGGGGTGACCGGCCGCGAGATCCAGATGCCGGGACAGCTCGGCGGGATCCTGCCAGGCGGCGGGTTGCGCCGGGTCCCCGGCCTTGTATAGCGCCTCCCCGACGTACAGCCCGACGCCGGTGCCCCGGACCGTCTCGGCCCACCACGGCAGCAGCTTCGCGTAGTCGGCGGCGGAGAAGCCGATGTTCCAGTAGATCTGCGGGCAGATGTAGTCGATCCAGCCCTCCTTGACCCACTTGCGGGTGTCGGCGTGCAGGTCGTCGTAGGTCTGCACGCCGGCCGCGGTGTCGGAGCCCAGCGGATCGGTCGAGGCGTTGCGCCACACCGCGAAGGGGCTGATCCCGAAGCGGACGCTGCTCCTCACCTCCTTGATCCGCGCGGCGGTCTCCTTCACCAGGCGGTCGGTGTTGTCGCGGCGCCAGGACGCCTTGTCGGTGAAGTCCTCCCCGTACAGCTCGTACGCCGCGTCGTCGTCGAAGGCCTGGCCGGCCACCGGGTACGGGTAGAAGTAGTCGTCCCAGTGCACCGCGTCGACCTCGTAGCGGCTCACCGCGTCGAGCATCGCGTCCTGGACGAACTCCCTGACCTCGGGCAGTCCCGGGTTGTAGTAGAGCTTCCCGCCGTACGGCAGCACCCATTCCGGGTGGAGCCGGGCGGGGTGCGAGGCGACGAGACGTGAGGGGTCCGTGTGGTTCGCGACCCGGTACGGGTTGAACCACGCGTGCAGCTCCAGACCGCGGGCGTGGGCCTCGCGCACCGCGGTGCCCAGCGGGTCCCAGCCTGGGTCCTTGCCCTGGACGCCGGTGAGGCACTGGGCCCAGGGCTCGTACGACGAGGGCCACAGGGCGTCGGCGCTCGGCCGGACCTGGAGGACCACGGCGTTCAGCCGGAGGTCGACCGCGCGGTCCAGATGGGCGATCAGCTCCGCCTCCTGGGCGGCCGCGCTCAGCCCCGCCGCCGACGGCCAGTCCAGGTTGGCGACCGTGGCGATCCACACCCCACGCATCTCGCCCCCGTCCGCCCTGCGGTGCCGGCGCCGGGCGGGACCCGGCCGGTGTGCCGCGACGGCATCACCCGCCGTCATCAGCGCGGCCACCGTGCTCGCCGCGCCCAGAACCAAGGACCTCCGGCCCATGCGACGCATATGTGTACCTTTCTTACCGCTTGGTGTCGTATGCCATGTCAGCAGTGCGTGACGCAGATCATGCCCGCCGCCGGACCGTTCGACCCGCGGCTCACCGGAACCTGAACGCGGGTTAACGTCATGGGGTCGAGGCGGGCACCGGAACCGAACGGGAACTGCCGCACGAAGATCAGCGAAAGGCACGAGGTGACGGACTCTATGGCCGACATTGCACGCGTCGGAGTGGTCGGCTGTGGCCAGATGGGCGCAGGCATCGCCGAGGTGTGCGCCCGCAGCGGTCTCGAGGTCAAGGTGGCCGAGACCACCGGCGAGGCGCTGGAGATAGGGCGTACCCGCCTCCACAACTCCCTCTCCAAGGCCGCCGAACGCGGCAAGATCACCGTGGAGGAGCGCGACGAGACCCTCGCCCGCCTCAGCTTCACCACCGACCTCGGGGAGTTCTCCGACCGCGATCTCGTGATCGAGGCCGTCGTGGAGAACGAGCAGGTCAAGACGGAGATCTTCCAGGTGCTCGACCAGGTGGTGACCCGCCCGGACGCCATCCTCGCCTCGAACACCTCCTCCATCCCGCTGGTGAAGCTGGCCGTGGCCACCTCCCGGCCGGACCAGGTCATCGGCATCCACTTCTTCAACCCGGCACCGGTGCAGCGGCTCGTCGAGCTGATCCCGGCGCTGACGACGTCCGACGAGACGATAAAGCGTGCCGAGGCCGTCGTGCAGGACGTGCTCGACAAGCACGCGATCCGCGCCCAGGACCGTTCGGGCTTCGTCGTCAACGCGCTGCTGATCCCGTACCTGCTCTCGGCGATCCGGATGTTCGAGTCGGGCATCGCCAGCCGCGAGGACATCGACAACGGCATGGAGATGGGCTGCGCCCACCCCATGGGGCCGCTCAAGCTCGCCGACCTGATCGGCCTGGACACCGTGGCCTCGGTCGCCGACTCGATGTACGCCGAGTACAAGGAGCCCCTGTACGCCGCTCCCCCGCTGCTCCAGCGGATGGTCGACGCGGGGCGCCTCGGCCGCAAGACGGGGTCGGGGTTCTACCCGTACGACTGACCGTTCCTCCGAGGGCCCCGCTGCGCACGCCGCGGGGCCCGCGAGGGCGCGTCACCCTGGGTCAGGACCTGTCATCCACCCCGGTGATGGGTGGTTCGGAAGGACTCGCGCCCACCAGGACCGCCTGCCAGTGCTCCGCCACCCGTCGCACGACGTCGGCCACCATGCCGCTGGTGCCCCGCAGGGTGGCCCCGGCCGGCGTCGACGGCTCGGCCGCCCACGCGTCGAGGTCCTGCGGACCCGGTAGGCGATCGTCACCATGGCCCGGTCCTGCTCTGGATCTGACCTTTGAAGACGATCTCTGGTGACAACCGCTTCATTCCGAAGATCCAGGGACTTGCGACTGTCCGCTGCGTCAAGATGTCGGCATGATGTCTCGAGGGCGCGCTGGGACCGTGGCGGCGGCGGCGTTCAGCGTCGCACTGTGCTTGCTCGGCTTGCTGTGGACCCTGCATGCCCTGCCGGGCGCGAAGGGGGATTCCGACCCGGCAGGGGTGCTGGCCCTCCTGCCCAGCCTGGTGAGCATGGTGCTCGGGGGCTGGGGGACGTGGGCAGGATTCCGGTCCCTGCAGAAGACGGCCGAGGCCATCGCAGAGGACCTCGCCACGTCGGTGGCAAGGACGGAGGGCGCCCAGTACCGGCAGTTGCTGGGCAGCGGGCAGGCGGCGGCGGACGGGCGCATCGATCTTGCTTTCACGGCCGGGTCCACCACCTTGAGCGGTTCGCGCGCCGAGGGAACGCTGGAGGGGATCAGCGACTACTACCGGGAACTGCGGCCCGGTCGGATGGTCATCACCGGTACACCGTCCGACGGTCGATACGGGCCGGCCGGCGGTGACGCGGGCACAGGGAAGACCGTGCTCGCCCTGGCCCTGATCCTGGGGCTCGCCACGGAACGCTCCTCACGGGATCCGGTTCCGGTACGGCTGACGGCGGCATCCTGGCCAGGCGGCAGAATCCGTGACTGGCTTCGGACACACCTCACCGAAGTCCACCGCCTGTCCCGCGGCAACGCCGCCCGTGTCGTCGAAGCCGACCTCGTCCTGCCGGTCATCGACGGCCTGGACGAGATGGACCAGAGCACGGCGCCCGGCTACACCTCACGCGCTGCCGCGCTCCTGCGCGAGATCAATCGCTTCGAACGCGCCGGCAGGCACTGCCCGGTCGTCGTCACCTGCCGACTCACGCAGTATCAGGCACTGGTGGAAAGAGAGGTGGAGTCGGGGAGCGTGGCACACATCGCCGTGGCCCGCGTCGATGCTGCCCGCGCTCACCACTACCTGTCACAACGTGTGGCCGCGATGGAACGGAGCCGGGCCCGTTGGCAGCCGGTCCTCTCCGCTCTGGAAGGGGCAGCGGCGGGCTCACCCGGTGCCGTACCTCCGGAACATGCCCTGCTGGCCGAGACGCTGGACACACCCTGGCGACTGACTCTGGCAACCACTGTCTTCCAGGAGCGTGATCCCGAGGGGGAATACCTGCGTGACCCCGCCGACCTCCTCGTGCTGGCCGACAGCGGGCGTTTGTACGAAGACCTGTTGGATCGCTACATCAGTGCCGCTGTGACCGCAGCCCACCGGGGCTCGGACGACGCCTCCCACCGCTCGGGCGCTGACACCCCGGCGCAACTTGATGCCGATACCACTTGGCGCCGCCTGGCATTCCTCGCCCGCCACCTCGACGACAACAGCGACTCCGGCGACGGATCGCACCGCCGTGTCGCAAGACGTGTGCTGAGCAGCACCGACCTGCTCCTGCACGAACTGTGGCCCCTGGGAGGGCAGCATCGGACCCGGTGGACCGAACGGCTCCTGGCCATGGCGGCGTTGTTTCCTGTGGCCACCTTGGCCGCGTTGGCACTGATCCCCTCCGGTCAGACAAAAGCCCTCCTGGTTTTCTTGCTCGTCCTCCTGGTTGCGGCGCTTTACCGCCCGACGTGGCCGAAGCCGCGGCGGATCGACGTCGGCCGTCTCCGCACCCCGGCCGGTAGACGCGCTCTCATCGTGACCACCACCGCAGTGTTCTCCATTGTTTTCGTGATCATTTCCAGCATGGGAATGTATGCGGGAGGGCCCCATCGAAATGTTTTCGTGATTGCCGCAGGAGCCGGGCTCGCGACCGGAGTGCCGGCCGGACTCGCACGCGGGCTCATGATGAATCAGGAGAACGTAGGAATCTCTCCACGGCACACCATCCGCATGGACCTCACCGCCGCGCTCGTGTTCGGACCCGTGGCGGGGGTCGGAGCATCGTTCCTGTTCTCCTTGATGCTTGTCCTTTTCGCCACGGGCGACACCGATGCCTCATTCCTTGACTATGCGCTCTTCCTTTTCGCGACAACCATGGTCGGGCTGACGGCTGGGGCCATCATTTTCATTCTCCCTGTCGGAGGAGGAGCGGCATCTCTGCGGTATCTCGCGTTCCTCCTCCACACGCGCAGGAGGTTGCCGTGGCGGCTGGGGCACTTTCTCGATACCTGCTACGAACTCGGCATCCTGCGTGTGTCAGGGATGGCATGGCAGTTCCGCCACCGTGAGCTTCAGAACCACCTCGCCGCCCGTCCGACACCACCGTCACCTTCTTGAGGGATGGCGGCGGAGTCCTGTGCGACGGCTCGCCCTCCGAGACGGGGGCGAGCCGCCAGGCGTACGGCTGAGCCGTCCTGCCGGTGCGGCGGACCCCCGGACTCTCCGGCGGGACCGCCGCACCGGCATGTGCCGTCAGCCCAGCTGCATGTGATGGAGCATCAGCAGCCCCGCCGCCATGTTGGCCGCGGGGATCTCGCCGCGCGCGACCATGTCCGGCACGAGTTTGAGCGGCACCCACGCGCGGCGCGATGACTCGAAGTCGTCCGCCGGGTGCCCGGTGTACGTGGCCTCGCGGGACCAGAAGAGGTGGTGCCGGGCGTCGATGAGGCCGTTGGCCGGTTCGACGGTCATCAGGGGGCGCAGCTCACCGGGGCGCCAGCCGGTCTCCTCCTCCATCTCCCGTGCCGCCGCGGCGGCGATGTCCTCGCCGTCCTCGACGACGCCCGCGGCCAGCTCCCAGCCCCAGCTGTCGGTGATGAAGCGGTGCCGCCACAGGAGCAGGACCTCGTTGGCCTCGTTCACTACGGTCGCCGCGGCGACGGCCCGGAGCCGGATGAGGAAGTGGTCCAGGTGCCGGCCGTCAGGGAGGGCGACATTCGCCAGATTGACCCGGAACCAGCGATTCTCATACACGGTCTGTTCGTTTAAGTTCGTCCACTGCACAGTTCTGCCACCTTCCGACTGGTCGATGGCAACATCGCAGCAGGGTCCGCCCCGCAGGGGAACGCGTGGAGGACTCCGGGACGAGGCTCACAGGGGCACGCGGAGCGCTCCGTCGATGAGGACGGCCGCAGCCGTGGCGTCCGCGCTGCCGCTCGCGGCCAGGTGCTCGCGTACGGAGCGCAGCCGGTCACGGAGCCGCTGGGATTCCATCCCCCAGGCCCGTTCCGCCATCTCCGAGGCCGTGCGGGCCGCTCTGTCGGCCTCGCCCTGGAGCAGTTCGAGATGGGTGAGCAGGGCGAGCCGGTGCACGGCCCCGCGGTCGTGCGCGGGGGAGCGTACGGCCGCAGCCGCGTGCTCCCGGGCACCGGCGAGGTCCCCGAGCCGCAGCAGGGCCTCCGCCACCTGGACGTTGACCAGACCGGGCTGGACGTACCCCGTCTCGTCCGGCTCGCTCCCGCTGCCGATGCGTCCGGCCTCCGCCTCCGCCCTGCGGATGCACTCCAGGGCGCTGCGGTGGTCGCCGAGCCGGGCGTAGGCCTTGGCCTGCATCGCGTGCAGATCGGTGGCCAGCGCCGGGGTAATGTGCGGGCCCGCGGCGCGCAGGGCGGCCTCGGCGAACGCGACGGACCGGCGGAATTCGGCCAGGTACAGGGACTGGTTCACGAGCAGAGCGATCACATAGCCGCCGAGCCCCCGGTCCCCGCTGGCCTTGGCCAGGCGCAGGGCCTGGTGGAAGTACCGCTGGGCGAGCCCGTGGGCGTCGGAGTCGTAGGCGCAGATGCCGGCGACGGCCACCAGACCGGCGGCCGCCCGGTGCAGCCTGCGGCCCGTGGCGTCGCTGTACCCGCCGCGCAGCAGCGGCGCCGTCTCGGCGTTGAGGAAGCCGACGACGCGGGGTCTGGTCGCGATCCCTCCGGCCTTCCGGTACATCTGCTCGTAGTGGGCGCGGGCCGCGCGCAGCATCGCTATGTCCGCCGGGCTCACGCGGGACGGCCCGGGGCGGGAGACGTCGGCGTCCTCGGGAGGGTTCTCCCACTCCCAGACGGGCATCACCGCCGTGGTGCCCGTCACGGCCGCCGCGGTGGCGAGGTGCGGGCGCTGCTGTTCGTCGGAGCGCCACACGGCGGTCGCGTGCTCGACGAATCCGGAGAGCCCGGTGCTCGGCGCCGTCGCATGGAGCCCGGCGACGCCCATGCCGATGTCGTCGAGGGTGACGGGCCGGTCCAGCCGGCCCGCGAGCACCTCGCAGATCAGGTCGGGGACCTGCCCGCGCGGCCGCTGGCCCTTGAGCCAGCGGGAGACCGCCGTGTGTTCGTAGCGCAGGCACAGCCCCCGCGCGCGGCCGGCCAGGTTGACGTGCAGGGCGAGCCCCGCACGGGACACACCCGCCTCGTCGATCAGGGATTCGAGCAGGACGTTGGGCTCCATTGCCCCCCCAAGTGCGCGTCGCGACGAGCCTAGTCCAGCACGATTCACACGGGGTGTGAACGGAATGCCCGAACCGTCCTGCCGTGCGCCCTGCCGCTCCGGTGGACCGCCCGGTTGACTGAGTGCCTCGCAAGAGGCGGCCGGGTCGTCGGCTCCCCCTCGTACAGTTCGACGACCCGCACCCGCGCCGTTCGTCCTGCCGGCCTGCCCGACACTCCGTGGCAGGGCGGGCGGCGCCGGATCGCACGGCCCACTGCCCCGATGACAGACGGGCCGTGTGCGGTCCCCCGCCGTCCGGCGAGAACAGAAGGGGCGTATCCGGTGGCCGGATACGCCCCTTCTCACCCTTCGGGTGCCAGGCAGTTTCTACGCGCCGCGCAGCACCGCGCCGGTGCGCTCCGTGGCCAGGGCGACCGCCGTGTCGCGGGCCGCGGAGGCCTCCTCCACGGTGAGCGTACGGTCCGGGGCACGGAACCTCAGCGCGTACGCCAGGGACTTGTTGCCCTCGCCGATCTGCTCGCCGGTGAAGACGTCGAACAGCCGCAGCGACTCGAGGAGGTCGCCGGCGCCCTCACGGAGCGCCCCCTCCACCGCGTCGGCGGGCACGTCCGAGGCGACGACGAGCGCGACGTCCTGGGTCGCCACCGGGAAGGTGGAGATCCGGGGCGCCTGGAGCGCACCGTCGACGGCCCGCTCCAGGACGTCGAGCTCGACCTCCATGGCGCAGGTCCGCTCGGGCAGGTGGAGCTCCTTGACGACCCGGGGGTGCAGCTCGCCCGCGTGGCCGAAGAGGGTCTCCTCGCCGTCGACCGTGACGTACAGCGCGGCGCAGCGGCCGGGGTGCCACGGTGCGTGCCGGCCGGCGCGGACCGTCAGCTCGACGCCGGCCTCACCGGCGACGGTGCGGGCCGCCTCGACGGCGTCCGCCCAGGTGGCGGTGCGTGCCTTGCCCCACCAGCCGGCCTGCTCGCGGGCGCCCGCGAGGACGACGGCGGCGCGGCGCGGCTGGCGCGGCAGTGCCGCGTCCAGTCCGGCGATCTCCTCGTCGGTGGGGCGGCGGTCGACCGGCAGCCGTACGGCCCTGGTCTCCTCGCCGGTCGGCCGGAAGACGAGACCCGTCTCGAAGAGCGCCAGGTCGTGGCTGCCCCGGCCGTCGTTGCGCCGCAGCGCACCGAGGAGGCCCGGCAGCAGCGTGGTGCGCAGCGCGGGCTCCTCGTCGGAGAGCGGGTTGACGAGGGTGACCGTACGGCGGCGGGCGTCGTCCTTCTCCAGGCCGAGCTGGTCGAGGACGGCGTCACCGATGAACGGGTAGCTGAGCGCCTCGACGTAACCGGCGCCGGCCAGGGCCCGGCCGATGCGGCGGTGCAGCCGCTGGCGGTCGGTGAGCCCGCGCCCGGAGGGCGGGGTCGGCAGGGTGGAGGGGAGGTTCTCGTACCCCTCCAGCCGGATGACCTCCTCGGCCAGGTCGTTCGGCGCGTTGAGGTCGGGGCGCCAGGACGGCACGGTGACGATCAGCTCGTCCTGCCCGTAGACGTCGCAGCCGACCTGCTGGAGGCGGCGCACGACCGTCTCGCGGCCGTACGCGACGCCGGCCACCCGGTCGGGGTGGTTCGCGGGCATCGCGATGGTGCGGGGGGCCGACGGGGCGGTGATCTCCGTGACCCCGGCCTCGGCGGTACCGCCCGCGAGGAGGACCAGGAGGTCGACCGTGCGCTGGGCGGCGGCCGCGGCGGCCTGCGGGTCGACGCCGCGCTCGAAGCGCTTGGACGCCTCCGAGCTCAGCTTGTGGCGGCGCGCGGTCCGGGCGATGGCGATCGCGTCGAAGTGCGCGGCCTCGATGACGACCTCGGTGGTCGCGGTCTCCTCGGCCACGTCGGCGATCTCGGTGTCGGCACCGCCCATGACGCCCGCGAGGCCGATGGGCCCGCGGTCGTCGGTGATGACGAGGTCCTGGGCGTCCAGGACGCGCTTGGCGCCGTCGAGCGTGGTGAGCTTCTCGCCCTGCTGGGCGCGGCGCACCCCGATCGGGCCCTCGACGCGGCCGCGGTCGTAGGCGTGCAGCGGCTGGCCGAGCTCGAGCATCACGTAGTTGGTGATGTCGACGGCGAGCGAGACGGTACGCATCCCGGCCTTCTGCAGCCTGCGCTGCATCCAGATCGGGGTACGCGCCTCGGGCCGCAGACCGGTGACCGTGCGCGCGGTGAAGTTGCTGCATCCGATCGGGTCGGACACCTTCACCGGGTAGCCGTGCGCGTTGGGCGGCGGCACGTCCAGGAGCGCCGGGTCGCGCAGCGGAAGCCCGTACGCGGTGGCGGCCTCCCGGGCGACCCCGCGCATCGAGAGGCAGTAGCCGCGGTCCGGCGTGACGGCGATGTCCAGCACCTCGTCGACGAGCTCGAGGAGCTCGATCGCGTCGGTGCCCGGCTCGTACTCGGGCGGCAGCACGATGATGCCGTGCGTGCCGTCGTCGCCCATGCCGAGCTCGTCGGTGGAGCAGATCATGCCGTGCGAGGTCTTGCCGTACGTCTTGCGCGCGGCGATCGCGAAGTCGCCGGGCAGCACCGCGCCCGGGAGGACCACGACGACCTTGTCGCCGACGGAGAAGTTACGGGCGCCGCAGACGATCTCCTGCGGCTCGCCGGTGCCGTTGGCCGTGCCGACGTCGACGGTGCAGAAGCGGATGGGCTTCTTGAAGCCCTCCAGCTCCTCGATGGTCAGCACCTGTCCGACGACCAGGGGGCCCTTGAGGCCGGCGCCGGTCTGCTCGACGGTCTCGACCTCGAGGCCGACGGAGACGAGCTCGGCCTGCACGTCGCGGCCGGTCGCCGTCGCCGGCAGGTCGACGTATTCCCGCAGCCAGGAAAGCGGGACGCGCATCAGATCTCCATCCCGAACGGCCGGGTGAACCGGACGTCACCCTCGACCATGTCTCGCATGTCTTCGACGTTGTGGCGGAACATCAGCATCCGTTCGATGCCGAACCCGAAGGCGAAGCCGCTGTACTTCTCGGGGTCCACACCGCAGGCGACGAGCACCTTCGGGTTGACCATGCCGCAGCCGCCGAGCTCGATCCAGCCCTCGCTGCCGCAGGTGCGGCAGGGGCGGTCCGGGTTGCCGACGGACTCGCCGCGGCAGACGTAGCAGACCATGTCCATCTCGGCGGACGGCTCGGTGAAGGGGAAGAAGTTCGGCCGCAGCCGGGTCTTCATGTCCGGACCGAAGAGCGCCTGGACCATGTGGTCGAGGGTGCCCTTGAGGTCGGCCATGGTGAGGCCCTCGTCGACGGCGAGCAGCTCGATCTGGTGGAAGACCGGGGTGTGCGTGGCGTCGAGCTCGTCGGTGCGGTAGACCCGGCCGGGGCAGACCACGTATACGGGGGGCTTGCGGCTGAGCAGCGAGCGGGCCTGGACGGGCGAGGTGTGCGTACGCAGCACGACACCGGACTCGTCGTTCCTGGCACCGTCGGCGCCCTGGACGAAGAAGGTGTCCTGCATCTGCCGCGCCGGGTGGTCGGGCACGAAGTTCAGGGCGTCGAAGTTGAACCACTCCGCCTCGACCTCGGGGCCCTCGGCGATCTCGTAGCCCATGGCGACGAAGACGTCGGCGACGCGCTCCATGATCGTCGTCAGGGGGTGCCGCGCACCGGCCGGGACGCGGTCGTAGGGCAGCGTGACGTCCACCGCCTCCTCGACCAGCACCCGGGCGTCACGCTCGGCCTCCAGCTCGGTCTGGCGGGCGGCGAGCGCCTTGGAGACGGCGCCGCGGGCCTGGCCCACGCGCTTGCCCGCCTCGGCCTTGGCCTGCGGCGGCAGCGCGCCGATCTCCCGGTTGGCGAGCGACAGGGGCGAGGTACCACCGGTGTGCGCGGTCTTCGCCTGGGCGAGCGCGTCGAGGTCGCCCGCGGCGGCGAAGGCGGCGAACGCCTCGTCCCGCATGCGCTCGATCTCTTCCGGTTTCAGTGCCTCGACCTCGACTGGGTCGTACGACTTGTTCGGTGCCGACATCTCTTCCCGTGCTTCCGATTGGCTGGTGGCGACCCTGGTTCGACGACTGAGGACGCAAAGGTGCCAAAAGTCGAGTCTACGGGCCGCCGGGGGGCGAAGAAGCCCGTGGGCCGCTCAGGCCAGATAGGCCGGCGCGCTCACGGGCAGGATAAATCGGAATTCGGCGCCTCCGCCGGGCGCGCGGTCCACCGTGATGGTGCCGCCGTGGGCCTCGACGATGCCCTTGACGATGTAGAGGCCCAGGCCGGTCCCGCCGCGCTTGCTCCCCCGCCAGAAGCGGGTGAAGACGCGGCCCATCGACTCCTCGGGGATGCCGGGACCTTCGTCGCTCACGGTGACTGCCGTTCCGCTCTCGTCGTCCTTGCCCGGTGCGGGTGCAGGGGCGATGTCAATGGTGACGGTTCCCTCGCCGTGCCGCACCGCGTTTTCCAGGAGGTTGCCGAGCACCTGGTCGACCTTGTCCGGATCGGCCCAGAGCGCGGGCAGCGGCTGCCGGGTGTGGACGAGGAAGCGGTCGGGGGCCTGGCCGTTCGCCGTGAGCGCCTGGACGTGGCGTTCGACGGCGGCGGAGATGTCCACGGGCTGGCGGCGCAGCTCGAGCCGGCCGGAGTCGATGCGGGAGATGTCGAGCAGCTCGGCGATGAGCCGGGTGACGCGGTTGGCGTCGGCGTCGACGGTCTCCAGCATCAGCCGCTTCTGGTCGTCGGTGAACCGCTCCCACTTGGCCAGCAGCGTGGCGGTGAAGCCCTTCACCGAGGTCAGGGGGGAGCGCAGCTCGTGGGCGACGGTGGCGATCAGCTCGGCGTGGCTGAGCTCGGTGCGCCGGCGGGCCTCGGTGCCGCGCAGCGAGACGACGAGCCGCCGGACCGGCCCGGTCGGGGCCTCCCGTACGTAACGGGCGGAGACCAGGACCTCGCGTCCGCCGGGCAGCAGCAGATTCCGCTCCGGCTGGCCGACCCGGGTGGCGAGCCCGCCGTAGGGGTCGGTCACCTCCCACCAGCGGCGTCCCTTGAGGTCCTCGAGGGGCAGCGCCTGGTCAAGGGAGTGGCCGAGGGCGTCGGCCACGGGTGTGGCGGTGATCCGGGAGGCGGCTCTGTTGAAGCAGACGACCTTGCCGTTCTCGTCGGC
The DNA here is from genome assembly GCF_042270185.1 of Streptomyces sp. NPDC055962. Classification (NCBI taxonomy): domain Bacteria; kingdom Bacillati; phylum Actinomycetota; class Actinomycetes; order Kitasatosporales; family Streptomycetaceae; genus Streptomyces; species Streptomyces sp. NPDC055962. The sequence continues at coordinate 251,724 of NZ_JBHJYN010000005.1, read as the reverse complement.
GACGACGAGTCCGTCGGGCAGATCGTCCGGGTCGATGCCCGCCGTGGGATCCCCGAAGGCCCGGCTCTCGCCGGCCCCGTCGGCGAGGGCGCGCACGGCGGCCGTGTGTGCCGCTCGCGGCCTGCTCATGCCGACTGCCATCTTCCCGTACCCCACCTCTCGAACCGGTGCAGTGGGCCCCCGAGTTCGCCACCCTACTAGGCGTCAGCAGCCGGGCGACACCCTCAGGGCGGGCACCGGCCGGGTGTGGCCCGTATCGATCGGTGGGACGGCGGGCGGGATCAGCGGGCGCGCCGGGGGCGCTGGGCCCGCGCGGAGGCGTAGAGGCACACGGCGGCGGCGGTGGCCAGGTTGAGGCTCTCGGCCCTGCCGTGGATCGGGACCCGGACCACGGCGTCCGCCAGGGCCCGCGTCTCCTCGGGCAGGCCCCACGCCTCGTTGCCGAACACCCAGGCGGTGGGGCCGCCCATGGTGCCCGCGTCGAGCTCGTCGTCGAGGTCGTCCTCACCGGCGCCGTCGGCCGCCAGGATGCGCACACCGGCGTCCCTGAGGCCCTGCACGGCCTGCTCGACGGGCACGCCTACGGCCACCGGCAGGTGGAAGAGCGAGCCGACGGAGGCCCGCACCGACTTGGGGTTGTAGAGGTCCACGGAGGCGTCGGTCAGGACGACGGCGTCCGCGCCGGCGGCGTCCGCGCACCGCAGTACGGTGCCCGCGTTGCCGGGGTCGCGTACGTGGGCGAGCACGGCGACCAGGGTGGGCTTCGCCGCGAGGATGTCCTCGAAGGGCGAGTCCAGGAAGCGGCAGACGCCGATGAGGCCCTGGGGCGTGACGGTCTGCGAGACGTCGGCGAGCGCGTCGCCGTCGGCGAGGTGCACGCGGGCGCCCGCGGCGCGGGCGGCGTCGATGATGTCGGCGTACCGCTCGGCCGCCTCGACGGTGGCGAAGAGTTCGGTCAGTGTGGGCTCGCCGTCGCCGCCCCGGTGTGCGGCAGCCTCCCGCACGGCCTGCGGCCCCTCGGCGATGAACCTGCGCTCCTTGCCGCGGAAGTTACGCCTGGCCAGCCGGCGTGCGGCGGCGATCCGCGGCGATCGGGCGGAGATCAGTTCGGGGGTGCCCATGGTCGGCGGCGAGCCTCTCTGCGTATGTCAGCTTCTCTGCGTACGTTTCTCTGCGTACGGCTGACTACGTACGCGACACGTCGTGCAACGCACCGGACCCGCAGACGGCACACGCCTGCGGGTCCGGCTCGGAACGCTGGGACGCCGAGGTCCTGCCTGGATCAGGCGGCCTTCGGGGCGTTGACGTCGCTCGGGAGGGCCTTCTGGGCGACCTCGACGAGCGCGGCGAACGCATTGGCGTCGTTGACCGCGAGCTCGGCCAGGATCTTGCGGTCCACCTCGATGTTGGCGGCCTTCAGACCCTGGATGAGGCGGTTGTACGTCATGCCGTTCTGGCGGGCAGCCGCGTTGATGCGCTGGATCCAGAGCTGACGGAAGTCGCCCTTGCGCTTCTTGCGGTCGTTGTAGTTGTAGACCAGGGAGTGGGTGACCTGCTCCTTGGCCTTGCGGTACAGGCGCGAACGCTGACCGCGGTAACCGCTGGCGGCCTCGAGGATCGCCCGGCGCTTCTTGTGGGCGTTTACTGCCCGCTTGACGCGTGCCACTTTTAACTCCTTGCAGCGGGGGCGGGTGGTCGCAGTTCAGACTCACCCGACCCGGAAACGAATTGGTCCCGGTCGGATCGAGGGCGTCTCCGGGTTCACCGGAGACGGCGCCTCACTTGCCGAGAAGCTTCTTGATCTTCTTGGCGTCGGCCGGAGCCACGACGACCGTGCCGGTCAGCGAGCGGGTCTTCTTGGACGACTTGTGCTCGAGCAGGTGGCGCTTGCCCGCCTTCTCGCGCAGCACCTTGCCGGAGCCGGTGATCTTGAAGCGCTTGCTGGCACCGCTGTGCGTCTTGTTCTTCGGCATAACGCCGTTATCTCCTCGTCAGTGGCGCCCCTCTCGGTGCGGGCACCGGACTGCAGGGGCGTCAGATCTTTGGGTGGTTTCCGAGGGACCCGGGGGCGCCTGGGTGGCTGCCCCCGGAGGTCACGCCTCGGAAGGTGTCTCGGCCGGAGCCTCGGCCGCTGCGGCCGGAGCCTCAGCGGTGTCACCCTCGCGCTCGGCGTCAGGGGTGGATCCCTGGCGCTCCGCCTTGCGGGCGGCCTGGGCCTCGCGGGCTTCGGCCATGGCTTCGGTCTTCTTCTTGTGCGGGCCCAGAACCATGATCATGTTCCGGCCGTCCTGCTTCGGGTTGGACTCGATGAACCCAAGGTCCTCGACGTCCGAAGCGAGACGCTGGAGCAGACGGAAGCCCAGCTCGGGACGGGACTGCTCACGACCGCGGAACATGATCGTGATCTTGACCTTGTCCCCCTGCTTGAGGAACCGGACGACGTGACCCTTCTTGGTGTCGTAGTCGTGCGGGTCGATCTTCGGCCGGAGCTTCATTTCCTTGATGACCGTGTGCGCCTGGTTCTTGCGCGCCTCACGGGCCTTCATGGCCGACTCGTACTTGAACTTCCCGTAGTCCATGAGCTTGCACACGGGGGGACGGGCTGTCGCCGCCACCTCGACCAGGTCGAGGTCGTACTCCTGTGCGAGCTCCAGGGCCTTGGCAAGCGGAACAATCCCGACCTGCTCGCCGCTGGGACCGACAAGTCGCACCTCGGGAACGCGAATCCGGTCGTTGATGCGGGGCTCGGCGCTGATGGATCCTCCTCGGTAGCACCACGCGACCGCCTGGCGGACAGCCACGTAACGTCTTCTGTGAGACCAACCGAGCCGGGAAAAGCACAAAAGCCCCGGACGGGACACAGGCGGGGCTCCAGGAACTACCGGAACACCGCCGCGTGCAATCGCGGGGCGCTATCGGGCGGCCCCATCGTCCGTACGGAACGATGGCTGCCACCTGACCGGTGACCCGCCGTCCCGGAGGACGGTCAGGTGGGAGATCGGAGCCTCCACTTGTGGGCCGGTCACATAGGTGTCCGGCCGGTCGTTACACAAGGTTAGCAGCTCCCCGGGGCCACGGCGAACCAGCTGTCCGTACGGCTCCCGCAGGAAGGTCCGCGCCGGCGTGGCCTTATCGTGTGGGGCATGAGCGACGCGACCACCCCCAGCACCGAGAACCCCGGCTTCGACGACATGGCCCGCGACATCGCGGAGGTTCCCGCGGTCGAGGTGATCGTGACCGTCGCCGTGAACCTGATGAGCGCGGCCGCCGTGAAGCTCGGCCTGACGGAGGAGGGCGAGCAGCACAAGGACCTGGACGAGGCCCGCAAGCTGGTCCAGGCCCTCGCCGGGCTGCTCGACGCGAGCGCGACCGAGATCAGCACCTTCCACGCCTCCCCGCTCCGCGACGGCCTCAAGTCGCTCCAGCTGGCCTTCCGCGAGGCCTCGCTCGTCCCGGACGAGCCCGGTCACGGCCCGGGCGAGAAGTACACCGGCCCCGTCTACGGCTGACCCTCCGGCCGTACCCGCACGAGCCCGCCGCCTGCGACAGGCGGCGGGCTCGTGCGCGTCAGCGGCTGAACAGCGGCTCGCCCGGCGCCTCGGCACCGGCCGGCAGGAGCGCCAGGTCGATGCCGCGCACGAGCCGCGCGCGCAGCACCTCGCTGGCCGAGAGGGCGTCGGCGACCCGGCGGGCGGCCTCGGCGACCACCGCGTCCGGGGCGAGGACGAGGGCGAGGGTGCCGTCGGCACGGCCGGGGCCGAGGTGGGCCCGCAGCACCGCGGGCTCGGCGGCGACCGCCTCCCGCACCGCGGCGACGACGGCGGGGTCGTCGAGAGGGTCCGCGCTCACCCGGTTCTCGGCCAGGGCCAGCAGGGCCGGGCCGGTGAGCTCGAAGGCGACGGGCCCCGCCAGGTCCAGCACCACCGTGTCCGCCTTCTCGTGCGCGGCGGCCTGGAGGGCCTGGTGCAGGGGTACGGCGACGGGCCGCGCCTCGGAGTCCCAGCGGGCCAGCGAGGCGGTGGAGGTGAAGGCGGGCAGCGCGCGCCGGTCGCCGGCCTGGAGGGTGGGTACCGCCATGTCGCTCGTCTTCTCGCGGCGCAGTCCGCCCGCCTTTCGCCCGCCACCGTCCTTCCCCGGAGCTTCGACGTCCTCCTCCACCTCGCCCAGGACGGCGACGACCGGCACGAGCAGCCGGGCGTCGCGGAGGGCCGCGAGGACCGGGCCGACGGCCGTCCGGTCGGCGGCCCAGGCCGCGAGGGCCGCCGCCAGTTCGGGCGAGGCAGTGCCGTCGTCGTCGGAGAAACCGGAGTCCGGGATGTTCTTGAGCGCCACACGACGAGCCTAGTGGGTCGCGTCTCTCACCTGGGCGACAGGTCGGGCACAGGCTGCTGCCAGGTGGGCTGCCTGGCGTCCCGGCCATGCCCCGTCACAGAACGCGCAGGCGCGCGCCGTCCTCCCTCGTGACCGCAGCCGCCGCCGTGCTGCTGGCCGGTTCCGCCGCGGGAGGTGTGTATCTGGTGGGTCGTTCGCCCGATGACGCGCACGCGGCCGTGGCCGCCGTATCGTCCGCGTCGAGCCCGCCCGCCGCGACGGGCCCGAGCGAGGAGCCCGAGGTGGATCTCGACGCGGAGCTGGCCGGCGCGCTGGCGCCCCTGGCCGACGGGGCCGATGTGTCGGTGGCCGTGCTGGACACGGAGAGCGGTGCGGGCGGCACGTACGGCGACGGGACGTACGACACCGCCAGCATCGTGAAGGTGGACATCCTCGCGGCGCTGCTGCTGCGCGCACAGGACGAGGACCGGGAGCTGAGCGGCGCCGAGCACGCGTACGCGGAGGCCATGATCCGGCGCAGCGACAACACCTCGGCCACCGAGTTGCTCAAGGTGGTCGGTGGCGAGGAGGGGCTCGACACGGCCAACGAGCGGCTGGGCCTCACCGGGACGAAGGCCGCCCACGCGTGGGGGCTGACGCAGACCACCGCCGCCGACCAGGTGCGGCTGCTGCGGGCGGTGACCGGTGCGGATTCGGCGCTGTCGCAGCCCTCCCGCGCCTATCTGGCGGAACTGATGGGCCAGGTCGAGGCGGACCAGCGGTGGGGGGTGTCGGCGGCGGGCACCGGCGCGGTGCTGAAGAACGGCTGGATGCCCCGGACCACGACGGGGCTGTGGGACATCAACAGCATCGGCTCGGTGGAGAGCGGCGGGCACACCCTGCTGCTGGCGGTGCTGTCCCGCGGCCACGCGACGAAGGAGGCGGGGATCGCCCTGGTGGAGTCCGTCGCCGAGGCGGCGGCCGGTGTGACGGGCGCGGCGGCCGGTTCCGACTGAGCGGGACGGACGGACGTCCGTCAGCGGAGGGGGCCGCCGGGGAACGGGGTGTACACGGGCCCGGCGGGGCTCCTGCCCTGGATGTTCCGGCCGCCGGCGTTCCGGCCGCGCCACAGCACCACGGCCAGGGCGAGGAGTACGGCGCCGAGCCCGCCCGCCGAGGGGGCGAGCCAGCCGGCGGGGCCGCCGTCGTCACTCCGCGGGGTGGGGCCGGAGCCGAAGTACTCCGTGTGGTGGCCGGCCTCGGCGGCCCGTGCGGCCAGGTCGTCGGGGCGCAGCTTCGCCCCGGCCTCGATCGCCGCGGCGGGGTCGACCAGGCCGTACCCCCGGGCGTCGTCACGGCCCCCGGAAGGGGCGTCGCGGGCGGTGTCGGCGAGCAGCGTCTTGATCTGCGCGGGCGAGAGACCCGGGTGCGCCGCGCGCACCAGGGCCACGGCCCCGGAGACGTACGCCGAGGCGGCGGACGTCCCCCACTCGATGTAGTAGTGCCGGTCGGGGTTGGCCACGACGACGTCGACGCCGGGTGCGCTGACGGTGGCGTACCAGCGGCGGGTGGAGAACGCGGCGTGTGTGCCGTACTTGTCGACGGCTGCGGCGGCGATGACCCCGGGGTAGGCGGCGGGGTAGGAGACCCGGTCGCCCTTCTCCCCGCCGTTGCCCGCGGAGGCGACGACGGCGACGCCCTTGCCGAGGGCGTACTGGACGGCGGCGTCCTCGCCGGGCTCCGGGTGGGCCGACTCGCTGTCGTCGCCGAGGGAGAGGTTGATGACGTCGGCACCGTGGTCCGTCGCCCAGCGGATGCCGTCGGCGAGCGCGGTGCCGCGCGAGGCGCGGGCCCTCTTGCGCGCGGGGTCGCCGGACTCGAGGATCACGCGCACGGGGAGGATCTTCGCCTCCGGGGCGACGCCGAGCACGCCGTCGGCCCGGCCGGGGCCGCTGCCGCGGCCCGCGATGATCCCGGCCATCGCCGTCCCGTGCAGGGCCCAGCTGCTGTCCCCGCGTCCGGCGCCGAACCCGATGAGGTCCTTGCCCGGGAGCACCTGGCCGTCGAGGTCGGGGTGGTCGTCGTCGACCCCGGTGTCCAGGACCGCGACCGTGATGCCCTTGCCCTTCGTGGTCTGCCAGGCGGTGCCGGTGTGCAGGGCTTCCAGTCCCCACTGCTGGTCGCGGATGGCGTCCGCGTGGGCGGGGACGGCGGGCAGCAGGGCGAAGGCGGTGGCCGTGGCCACGGCGGCGAGGCGGCGGAGCCGGCGGGGACGGGTCATTCCGGCTGCTCCGTGAGGTCGGTGACGGACCTGCGCAGGGCGCGCTCCACCCGGTCCGCGACGCCCTTCGCCTCGTGGCCGAGCCCGGCCTGCGCGACGGCCGTGGTGGCACCGGCGGCCATGGCCTCGGCGGCGGGCTGGGGCTCGGTGACCGTACGGCCGTCCGCGAAGCCGGAGACGGCGAACACGACCACGGGCACCTCGGTCAGGACGTGGACCGTCCAGCTGGCCCGCTGACGGTCGCCGAATCCTGCGGCCACGGTGTCGTCGGCCGGGTAGGTGCGGGGCATCAGGTCGGAGCGGGCCGCGAGGTCCTGGGTGGTGAACCGGGTGCTCAGCGCGCCCATCGCCGCGGCGTCCGCCTCGGTGAAGACCATGCCGACGGTGGTGACGCTGCTGCGGGTGGCGTCGGTGTAGGTGGCCCGCACCAGCCGTTCGCAGCCGACCGGGCCGAGCGTCTTGAGCAGCAGGGGGTCCAGGCCCGCCGCGCAGTCGCTGTCGCTCGCGACGGCGACCCGGGTCCAGACCCGGTCGGTGGAGCCCGGGCCGGCGCCGTCGCCGTCGAGGGTGCGCGGGAAGAGGGTGTCGACGGGCGCGCTGTGCCAGAGGGAGCGGGTCACGGTGTACGCGCTGTCGTCGCCCGGCTCGGCCGCGGAGTCTCCGGTGAGCCAGCTGCCGGTGACCGCACCGCCGATGAGGCCGAGGCCGAGCACCGCGCAGACGGCGGCCGCCGCGGTTCTGAAGGGGTTCCGCGCCTTGACGGGGCGCAGCCGGGTGGTGGTCTCCGCGGGCGTCTCGGCGGGGACGTGGTACGCACCGGGCCAGGCCTGTGCGGCTCCGGGGCGCGGGGTGAGGTCCACGGCGCCGACGGGCCTGCGCCGGGTGGCGGAGGGCGGTGGCGGCGGGCCGGACCGGGCGGGCGGCGCCGGCGGTACGGGGCGGAGCCGCGTGGTCGTCTCCACGGCGGGCACGGGCTCGGCGCGGGGCGCGGGCGGGTCGGACGGCGGACGCGGAGGCTGCGGGGCATCCGCCGCGCCGGCAGACGCGGGCGCGGGCGCCGCGCCGGGCGCGGGAGGCGGGGTCCGGGGGACCGGCGGGGCAGGCGTGGCGCCCGGGACGGACGGCGGGCCGGCCGGGCGGGGCGGCACGGGAGCGCGCTGCGCCTCGGTACTCATCCGCCCCCCTGGTCCACGCCCCGTACGGCCGGAGGACCGCCGTTGCGCGCGGGCCGTCGGCCGATCGTGTGACCGTCACTCTACGGGGTGGGTGGCACCCGGTGGGAACGGGACCGAGGGTGCGGGACGATCTGCACCGAACATCCCCTACCCAGTGGTACGGCCGTCTGGCAAGCTGCCGCCATGACTGTCCGCACCGCTGACCGGAGCCGTTACGACCGGGCCACCGCCCATCTCGACGCCCCCGTGGCCGTCGTCGATCTGGACGCCTTCGACGCCAACGCCGACGACCTGGTGCGCCGGGCCGGCGGGAAGCCGATCCGGGTGGCGAGCAAGTCGGTGCGCTGCCGCGCCCTGCTGGAACGCGTGCTCGCACGTCCGGGCTTCGCCGGGATCATGTCGTTCACCCTCGCGGAATCGCTGTGGCTGGCCCGGGCGGGATTCGACGACGTACTGCTGGCCTACCCGTCGGCGGACCGGTCCGCGTTCGCCGAACTGGCGGCCGATCCCAAGCTCGCGGCCGCCGTGACGGTGATGGTGGACGACCCGGCGCAGCTGGAACTGATCGACGCGGCACGGGCCGGCGGCACGGAGGAGATCCGGGTCTGCCTGGAGCTGGACACCTCGCTGCGGCTGCTCGGGGGCAGGGTCAGGATCGGTGCGCTGCGCTCCCCGCTCCGCTCCCCCGCCCAACTGGCCGGGATGGCCCGCTCGGTGGACCGCAGGCCCGGTTTCCGGCTGGTCGGGATCATGGCCTACGAGGGCCATGTGGCCGGTGTGGGCGACTCGGTGGCCGGCCGGCCGCTGCGGTCGCGCGCGGTCCGGCTCATGCAGGCGGCGGCGCGCAAGGAGCTGGCGGCCCGGCGTGCGGAGGTCGTGCGGGCGGTCCGCGCGGTGGCACCCGGCCTGGAGTTCGTGAACGGGGGCGGAACCGGCAGCGTGCAGCACACCGCCGCCGAGTCCGCGGTGACGGAGATCGCGGCGGGTTCCGGGCTCTTCGTGCCGCGGCTGTTCGACAACTACACCTCGTTCACGGGCCGTCCGGCGGCCCTGTTCGCCCAGCCCGTGGTGCGGCGGCCGGGCGTGGGCGTGGTGACGGTGCTCGGCGGCGGTTACCCGGCGTCCGGCGCGGCGGGACCGGACCGGCTGCCGGTGCCGTATCTGCCCGAGGGGCTGCGCTACGACCCCCAGGAGGGTCCGGGCGAGGTCCAGACCCCGCTGCTGGGCGCGCCCGCGGACGATCTGCTGATCGGCGACAAGGTGTGGTTCCGGCATGCCAAGGCCGGTGAGCTCTGCGAGCGCTTCGACGAGCTGCGGCTGATCGAGGGTGAGCGGATCACGGCGACCGTGCCGACGTACCGGGGCGAGGGCCGCACCTTCCTGTAGGGGCGTCTCAGGGACCCTGGTGCCCCCCGCCCCCGCCGTCGGCCGTCACCGACGGCGGACGGGCTCGGTGCCGGTGTCCACCGGGGGTGAACGGGTGCCGGGCGTGCCCTCGTCCGGCACCCGTTCACGGCGGCGGTGGGCGTCAGTCGAGCGGTGTCACGTACGCCCCCGCGATCCCGCCGTCGACGAGGAAGTCGGTGGCGTTGACGAAGGAGGAGTCGTCGCTCGCCAGGAAGGCGACGGCGGCCGCGATCTCCGTCGCCTCGGCGAACCGGCCGAGGGGGATGTGGACGAGCCTGCGGGCGGCGCGCTCCGGGTCCTTGGCGAACAGCTCCCGGAGCAGCGGGGTGTCGACCGGTCCGGGGCAGAGGGCGTTGACCCGGATCCCCTCCCGGGCGAACTGCACCCCGAGCTCGCGGGACAGGGCGAGGACGCCGCCCTTCGACGCGGTGTAGGAGATCTGGGAGGTCGCGGCGCCCATCCGTGCCACGAAGGACGCGGTGTTGATGATCGAGCCCCGGCCCTGGCGCCGCATGTAGGGGAGGGCGGCCTTGCAGCAGAGGTAGACGGAGGTGAGGTTGACGTCCTGGACGCGTTTCCACGCCTCCAGCCCGGTGGTGAGGATGGAGTCGTCCTCGGGCGGCGAGATGCCCGCGTTGTTGAAGGCGACGTCGACGGAGCCGTAGGTGTCGTACGCCGCCGCGAAGAGCGCCTCGACCTGGTCGGGATCGGTGACGTCGACGCGTACGAAGGTGCCGCCCGCCTCCTTCGCCGCGGCCCGGCCCGCGCTCTCGTCGATGTCGCCGCAGACGACATGGGCTCCTTCGGACGCCAGCCGGCGGGCTGTGGCGAGCCCGATGCCGCTGCCCGCTCCCGTGATGACGGCGGTGCGGCCGGTCAGGCGGCGGCAGATGTTCCCGGATTCGGTGGTCATGTGTGCTCAGGCCTCCGTGCCGATGAAGACGTTCTTGGTTTCGGTGAAGGCCGCGAGGGCGTCGGGCCCCAGTTCACGGCCGAGCCCGGACTGTTTGTACCCGCCGAAGGGGGTCCAGTAGCGGACGGCGGAGTGGGAGTTGACCGAGAGGTTGCCGGCCCGCACCGCCCGGGAGACCCGCAGGGCGCGGCCCACGTCCCGGGTCCAGACCGAGCCGGCCAGTCCGTGTTCGGTGGCGTCGGCCAGCCGTACGGCGTCGTCCTCGTCCTCGAAGGGCAGCACCACGGCCACCGGGCCGAAGACCTCCTCGGTGGCCACGGGGGCGTCGGGGGCGGTGCCCGTCAGGACGGTCGGGGGGAACCAGAAGCCGGGTCCGGTGGGGGCGCTGCCCCGGATGCCGTCGGCGTCCGGGGGGACGAAGGCGCGGACGCGCTCCAGCTGGGCGCGGGAGATCAGCGGGCCCATCTGTGTCTTCTCGTCCGACGGATCGCCCACGACGACGGAGGCGACGGCCGGGACGAGGAGTTCCAGGAAGCGGTCGTACACGGACCGCTGGACCAGGATGCGGGTCCGGGCGCAGCAGTCCTGGCCGGCGTTGTCCAGGAAGGACATGGGTGCGGCGGCCGCGGCGGCCTCGATGTCGGCGTCGGCGAACACGATGTTGGGGCTCTTGCCGCCGAGTTCGAGGGTCAGCCGCTTCACGCGGTCCGCGCACCTGGCCATGATCTGCTTTCCGACGCGGGTCGAGCCGGTGAAGACGATCTTGGCGACCCCCGGGTGCTCGACCAGGGCGTTGCCCGCCACGTCCCCCGCACCGGGGAGCACCTGGAAGAGGCCCTCGGGGAGGCCCGCCTCCAGGGCCAGGCGGGCCAGTCGCTGTGCGGTGAGCGGGGTGGTCTCGGCGGGCTTGAGGAGGACGGCGTTCCCCGCGGCGAGGGCGGGGGCGAATCCCCAGGCGGCGATGGGCATGGGGAAGTTCCACGGGGCGATCACACCGACGACGCCCAGCGGTTCCAGGAAGGTGAGGTCGATCCCGCCCGGTACGGGGATCTGCCGCCCGGTCAGACGTTCCACTCCCCCGGCCGCGTAGTCCAGCAGGTCCCGGACGTTGGCCGCCTCCCAGCGCGCGTTGCCCAGGGTGTGGCCCGCCTCGGTCACCTCCAGCAGGGCGAGCCGTTCGGCGTGTTCGTCGACGAGGACGGCGAAGCGGCGCAGCAGCCGGGCCCGGTCGGCGGGGGCGAGGCCGGCCCAGACCCGCTGCGCGGCGGCGGCGCGGGTGACGGCGGCGTCCACCTCTTCGGGTGTGGTGGCGGGGACGGTGGCGACGAGCTCTTCGGTCGCCGGGTTCAGGACGCGGTGTTCGGTGGTCACGGGGTGCCTCACAGGCGTTCGAAGGAGCGGCGGAGCTCCCAGTCGGTCACCGCGGCGTCGAAGGCCTCCAGTTCGACGCGCGCCATGTTGCGGTAGTGCGCGACGACGTCGTCGCCGAAGGCCTCCCGGGCGGTCCCGCTGTCCTCCCAGAGGCCGGCGGCCTCGCGGAGCGTGGTGGGGACCTGGTCGTATCCCGCCGTGTAGGCGTTGCCCTCGCAGGCCTCGGGGAGTTCCAGTTCGTTCTCGATGCCGTGGAGTCCCGCGGCGACGAGGCCGGCGACGGCGAGGTACGGGTTGACGTCGCCGCCGGGCAGCCGGTTCTCGAAGCGCAGCGAGTGGCCGTGGCCGACGACGCGCAGGGCGCAGGTGCGGTTGTCGTGGCCCCAGGCGACGGCGGTGGGGGCGAAGGAACCGGGCTGGAACCGCTTGTAGGAGTTGATGTTCGGTGCGTACAGGAGGGAGAAGTCGCGCAGGACGGCGAGCTGGCCCGCCAGGAAGTGCCGCATGACGGGGGACATCGTGCCGTCCTCGCCGGCCATGACGCTGTGCCCGTCGGCGTCCTGGAGCGAGAGGTGGATGTGGCAGGAGTTGCCTTCACGCTCGTTGAACTTGGCCATGAAGGTGAGCGAGACGCCTTCCTGCGCGGCGATCTCCTTGGAGCCGGTCTTGTAGACGGCGTGCTGGTCGCAGGTGACGAGGGCCTCGTCGTAGCGGAAGACGATCTCGTGCTGGCCGGGGTTGCACTCGCCCTTGGCCGACTCGACGGTGAGCCCGGCGGCCGCCATCTCGTTGCGGATGCGGCGCAGCAGCGGTTCGATGCGGCCCGTGCCGAGGACGGAGTAGTCGATGTTGTACTGGTTGGCCGGGGTGAGGCCGCGGTAGTCGCGGTCCCACGCCTGCTCGTAGGTGTCCTTGAAGACGATGAACTCGAGTTCGGTGCCGACGTGCGCGGTCAGTCCGTGTGCGGCGAGGCGTTCCAGCTGCCGACGGAGGATCTGACGGGGCGCGGCGACGACCGGTGTGCCGTCCTCCCAGGCGAGATCGGCCATGACCAGGGCGGTTCCCTCGTGCCAGGGGACGCGGCGCAGGGTGGCGAGGTCGGGGCGCATCGCGAAGTCGCCGTAGCCGTTGGACCAGGAGGACATGGCGAATCCGTCGACGGTGTTCATGTCCGTGTCGACGGCGAGCAGGTAGTTGCAGCCCTCGGTGCCGTGCTCCAGCACCTCGTCGAGGAAGAAGGCGGCGGCGAACCGCTTGCCCTGGAGCCGCCCCTGCATGTCGGGGAAGGCGAGGACGACGGTGTCGATCTCGCCCCGCTCCACGAGCACGCGCAGCTCGTCGGTCGCCAGCGGGGGTGTGCGGTCTGCCACGGGGCACTCCTCGTTCGGTCAGCCGGAAGGCAGGCGGCCTCCCCCGGGATCGCTAAGGTATGGGAGAAAACCATTGGGGGGAAGGGAATCGGGACGTGGCGGAAGAGACCGGGGGGCCTTGGTCCGCCGACCGGCTGCTGCCCAGGCTGCGGCCGGTCCGTGCGGGCAACGGCTTCGAGGAGGCGCTGGAGCAGATCCTCCAGGTGCTCAGGCTCGGACTGGTGCCGGACGGCGGGCGGCTGCCGGCCGAGCGTGAGCTGGCCGCGCTCCTCGGCATCAGCCGTGTCACCCTGCGCGAGGTCCTGAAGGTGCTTCAGGACCAGGGGCTGATCGAAGCGAGACGCGGCCGGTACGGCGGTACGTTCGTGCTGCCGCGCACCGGTCCTGCCGACGGTGAGGAGCTGCGCCGCCGGGTGACCGGCACCGACCTCGAGGACGTCCTGCTGTTCCGCGAGGTCCTGGAGTCGGGGGCGGCCGGGCTCTGCGCGTCGCGCGGCCTCGACGACGGGGGCACGGACCGGCTGCGGGGGGCTCTGGCTGCGACGCACGAGGCACCTCTGCCCGACTACCGCCGACTCGACACCCGCTTCCACCTGACGCTCGCCGAGCTCTCCGGGTCGCCCTCCCTCGCCGCCCGGTACGCGGCCGTACGGGCGACCGTCAACGACCTGCTGGACTGCATCCCCCTGCTGGTGCGGAACCTCGAACACTCGCAGCACCAGCACACCGTCCTCGTCGAGGCGGTGCTCGACGGGGACGAGGAGGCCGCCCGCGCGGTGGCGCGCGAGCACTGCGCGGGGACGGCCGCGCTGCTCCGGGGCTTCCTGGCTTGATCTTGCTCTTCCGGTTCACCTCTCTTGCGCGGCGGCTCCGCACGAACAAAGGTATGACGCATCACCATTGCACCGGGCCGGCCCGCAGACCGGCCGCCGGAGGGACCGCACCATGCACGAACCGCTCATCGGCATCACGACCTACCTGGAGCCGGCGGCTCGCTGGGGCGTCTGGGAGCTCCCGGCGGCGGTGCTCCCCTCCGCCTACCCCCGGCTGGTCCAGCGCTCCGGCGGCCTGGCCGCCCTGCTGCCGCCCGACGACCCGGCGCGGGCGGGGGCGGCCGTCGCCCGGCTGGACGGCCTCGTGATCGCGGGCGGAGCCGATGTGGACCCCGGGCTGTACGGCGCGGAGCGCGACTTCAGGACGGGACCTCCGGCGCACGAGCGTGACAGCTGGGAGGTGGCGCTGCTGCGCGCGGCAAGGGCGGCCGGCACGCCGGTGCTCGGCATCTGCCGCGGTATGCAGCTGCTCAACGTGGCGCTGGGCGGCACGCTGACCCAGCATCTGGACGGGCACGCGGGGCCGTTCGGCAAGGCGGGGGTCCTCGGCGAGCACATGGTGACGCCGGTGGCGGGGACGCTGTACGCCTCGCTGGTCCCCGAGGAGGCGTCCGTGCCCACCTACCACCACCAGGCGGTGGACCGGCTCGCACCCGGCCTGGTGGCCTCCGCGCACGCGGCGGACGGCACGGTGGAGGCCGTCGAACTGCCGGGCGAGCAGTGGGTGCTCGGGGTCCAGTGGCACCCCGAGATGGGTGACGACCTCCGGATCATGCGGGCCCTGGTGGACGCGGCCCGGGCCGGGGCGCCGGTGCCCTCGGTCTGAGGCGGGCGGACCGGCCGCTCTCAGGAGACGCCGGTGTCGCGCGCGGTCAGGGAGAGCAGGTCGCGGGCGGGTCCGGTCGGCCGGTGCCCGGACGGCCAGACCGCGCGCAGCTGACGGCGCAGGCGTACGCCCTCGACCGGGACCTTGACCAGACGCCGTGCGGAGAGCTCCTCCCCCAGCGCGAGTTCGCTCAGGACACAGGGGCCCGCACCGCTCTCCGCCGCTCCCTTCACCGCGGTCGTGGAGGAGAGTTCGAGCAGGGGGCTCGCCAGGCCGCCGTGGACGGCGAGTGCGGCGTCCAGGACCTGGCGGGTGCCCGAGCCGTGTTCACGCAGGATCAGCGGTGTCGCGGCGAGTTCGCCCGCGGTCAGGCGGCGTCCCCTGCGGGCCCACGGGTGGGACGGGGCGACCACGACGACGAGCCGGTCGTGCGCGATGACGGTGCCGTCGAGCCCCTCCGGTATCGAGAGGCCCTCGACGAAACCCAGGTCCGCCTCGCCCGCCAGGAGCCGCAGGGCGACCGCGGCCGAGTTGCCCGCGACCAGGGACACGGCGGTCCCGGGGCGGTCGGCGCGCAGCGCGATCAGCCAGCCCGGCAGCAGGTACTCCGCGATGGTCATGCTCGCGGCCACCCGCAGCCGGGAGTCGCGCCGGTCCCGCAGCGCCTGGGCGCCCGCGTCGAACGCCTCGGCCGCCTCGACGACCCTGCGGGCCCAGTCGGTGACGAGGGCGCCCGCGTCGGTCAGCCGGGAACCGCGCGGGGAGCGGTCCAGGAGCGCGACGCCCAGCTGCCGTTCCATCGAGCGGATGCGGCCGGAGGCGGCGGGCTGGCTGATGCCGACGTCCCGCGCCGCCCTGCCCAGACTTCCGTGCCGTGCGACGGCGAGCAGGAGCACCATGGCTCCCAGGTCGGGGACCCGGTAGGACAGGGAGGGGGGCGGTGAGGCGGGGCTGGACATAACCCCAGCCTATGACCTCATAGGCCCGTGCTCCCTGGTGGGCGGTGGCCCTCCCGCGGAGAATCGTGGCATGGCCATCTTTCCGCGGACCCAGACCGGGAGTCCCGTCTCCTCCCCTCCTGACGTACGGTTCCCGTCCCTGCGGCATCTCGGCCCCAACTGGTACGCGACGGTCATGGGGACCGCCGTCGTCGCGACGGCGGGCTCGGCGCTGCCCGTGGACGTACCGGGCCTGCGGGCCGCCTGTGTCGTGGTGTGGGCCCTGTCCGCCGTGGCGCTGGCCGTCGTGCTGACGGCCCGGGCCGGGCACTGGGTCCTCCACCGCGACCAGGCTCGCGCCCACCTCATGGATCCGGCCGTCGCCCCCTTCCACGGCTGCATGTCCATGGCGCTGCTCGCGGTCGGCGCGGGCACCCTGGTGGTCGGCCGGGACGTGATCGGGCATCCGGCGGCCGTCGTCGTGGACACGGTCCTGTTCACGGCGGGCACGGTCGCCGCCCTGGCCGTCGCGGTGGTCGTCCCGTACCTGATGGTCGTGCGCCACCGTCTCGCCCCGGGTACCGCCTCGCCGGTCTGGCTGCTGCCGCTGGTGTCTCCCATGGTCTCGGCGGCGGTCGGTCCGCTGCTGGTGCCGGAGCTGCCCCCGGGGCAGGGACGCGAGGCGCTCCTGCTCGCCTGCTACGCGATGTTCGGGCTGTCCCTGCTGGGCACCCTCGTGGTCGTGCCGCTCGTCTTCGCCCGGCTGGTCCACGAGGGCCCGCTGCCCCTGGCCATGACTCCGACGCTGTTCCTCGTGCTCGGTCCGCTCGGCCAGTCCACGACCGCCGTCAACCAGCTGGCCGACGTGGCGCCGGGCGCGATCGGGGCGACCTACGCGTCCGCGTTCGGCGCCTTCGCCGTCCTGTACGGGGTGCCGGTGATGGGATTCGCCCTGCTGTGGCTGGCCCTGTCCGCGGCGATGGTGGTGCGCGCGATGCGGCGCGGCATGGGGTTCACGATGACGTGGTGGGGCTTCACCTTCCCGGTCGGTACGTGCGTCACCGGTGCGGCGGGCCTCGCGCGGCACACCGGTCTGGACGCGTTCACCTGGCTGGCGGTGGGCCTCTACGCGCTGCTGGTCACCGCCTGGGCGCTCGCCGGCGTACGGACCCTGGGCGGGCTGTTCAGCGGAGTGCTGCTCGCAGGGCCCCGGCCGCTTCGGCCAGGGACGGTCCGTACCACGTGAGGTGACGTCCGTCGACGAGCACGCAGGACAGCCCGGGGAAGGCCTCGGGGCCGTCGGCGGCGGTGAACCGGTAGGGCTCGTCGGGCAGCACGACCAGCTCGGCACCGGAGGCGTTCAGCTCGTCCAGGGGGACGCGCGGGTAGCGCTCGGGATGGCCGGCGTACACGTTCCGGACCCCGAGCCGGGCCAGCAGGTCGCCGGCGAAGGTGTCGCGGCCCAGCACCATCCAGGGCCTGCGCCAGACCGGCACGATCGCGGGGCGGGGCGCGGGAGCGGCGGGCAGCGCCGCCCAGGCCGACTCGGACTCGTCGAGCCAGCGCGGCCGCCCCAGGCCGCAGGCGGTGAGGGTCCGTCCCAGTTCCGCGAAGGCCTGGTCGAGGGTGCGGACCTCGGTGACCAGGACGTCCAGCCCCGCGTCCCGCAGGGCGGCCAGGTCCGGCTCCCGGTTCTCCTCCTCGTTGGCGAGGACGAGGTCGGGGCGCAGGGCGGCCACGGCTGCGGTGTCGGGGTTCTTCGTGCCCCCGATCCTGGCAGCCCGCAGCCCGGCCGGGTGGCTGCACCAGTCGGTGACCCCCACCAGCAGTCCCGGCCCGGTGACGGCCACGGCCTCGGTGAGCGACGGGACGAGGGAGACGACACGCATCGGCGCTCCCCCGGTCAGCGGCGCGAGTCGTAGGTCGCGTCGATGTGCTCGGCGACCGAGACGACCAGCAGGCGTGTGCCCGGGACGGTCGCCCGCCACCGGTGCCGGACACCGCCGGAGAGGAAGAGGGTGTCGCCCTTGCCCAGCCGGTGGGCCTGCCCCTCGGCCTCCACCTCGACGGCGCCCTCCACGACGTACATCACCTCGTCGTTGCGGTGCTGGAACTCGCGCCCGAGGTCCTGTTCGCCGATGAACTCCAGCGCGCTGAGCTGGTGCCGCCCGCGCACCAGACGGCGTACACCGTCCTCGTCGTCCGCGCGGACGACGTCCACCGCGCGGGCCGAGTCGGCCGCTGCCCGCAGCCGCTCGGTCGTGGTCTCCAGCGCCTCCGCCACCCGGTCCAGCGAGCGGGGGCTGGGTCTGGCCCGTTCGTTCTCGATCTGGCTGAGGAACGGTACGGACAGTCCGCTGCGCCCGGCCACCGCGGCCAGGGTGAGTCCGAGCGTCCTGCGGCGTCGGCGAACCGCGGCACCCACTCGAAGGGCTTCCTTGTCGTCCATGTCCGGCTCCCTCCCCGGATCGCCATCCTCCCGGTTGCCAGCACCCTACGCATGTCGTTCGCGGCACGGAGGGGGAAGCGGGCGGCCGGGGAGGGACGAGAACCTTCGGGGACTCCTCCTGACAAGCCTGAAGGGGACGGCCCCGGTGCGCTACCGGGGCCGTCCCCTCCGTCGTGGCGGGAAGGCGTGGATCAGCTGCCGACGGGCGCCAGCTTCGCCACCACGTCCGGGTTGGCGTCCATCCAGCGGCGGGCGGACTCCTTCTCCTTGCCCGCGCCGCCCTTCTGCATCTCCACCTCGAGCGAGGCCAGCTGCGCCTCGCTGAGCTCGAAGTCCTTCAGCCAGCCCGTCAGCTCCGGGAAGTCCTTGGCGAAGTCCTTCTTGGCGACCGTGTGGATCTGGTCGCCCTTGCCCCAGGCACCCTTCGGGTCCTCGAGCTTCTTCAGGTCGTGCTTGCCGTAGGCCCAGTGCGGCGACCACAGGGTCACCACGACCGGCTCCTTCTTCTTGATCGACCGGTTCAGCTCGGCCAGCATCGAGGACGTGCTGGAGGAGACCACCTCGTACTCACCTTCGAGGCCGTACTCCTTGAGCACCTTCTTGTTCAGCACGCCCATCATCCCGGCGCTCGACTCGATACCGATGATCTTGCCGTTGAACTTCTTGCCCTGGCCCTTGAGGTCCTCGAGCGAGTCGATGCCCTTGACGTACGAGGGGACCGTCAGCTCCAGGGAGGTCGGCCCGTACCAGGAACCGAGATCCGTGAGGTTCTCCTTGTACTGGTTCCAGTAGTCCTTGTGCGTCGTCGGCAGCCACGAGTCGAACTGGACGTCGAGCTGGCCCTGCGCGAGTCCCGTGTAGAGCGGGCCGGGGTCGAGCTGCTTGACCGAGGTCTTGTAGCCGCGGTCCTCCAGCATGTTCTGCCACAGGTAGGTGGAGGCGATGGCCTCGTCCCAGGGGAAGTACCCCAGGTTGACGGTCTTGCCCGCGTCCTTGCCCTGCTGCGCGCCGCCGCCGCCCGGCACCGGTGCCAGCTTGTCGACGAGGCCCGGGTTCTTCTTCAGCCAGCTGCGGACGCCGTCCTGCTCCTTGCCCTGGCCGGCTCCCTGGATCTCGTTCTCCAGGCTGGTCAGCTGCTTCTCGCTGAGCTTGAAGTCCTTCAGCCACTTGGCGACCGTGGGCGACTTCTTCGCGAAGCCCTTGTGGGCGACGGTGTGGACCTCTTCGCCCTTGCCCCAGGCACCCTTCGGGTCCTCGAGCTTCTTCAGGTCGTGCTTGCCGTAGGCCCAGTGCGGCGACCACAGGGTCACCACGACCGGCTCCTTCTTCTTGATCGAGGCGTTGAGCTCCGCCAGCATCGAGGAGGTGCTGGAGGAGACCACCTCGTACTCGCCCTCCAGGCCGTACTCCTTGAGCACCTTCTTCTTCAGGGTGCCCATCATCCCGGCGCTCGACTCGATACCGATGATCTTGCCGTCGAACTTCTTGCCCTGGCCCTTGAGGTCCTCGAGCGAGTCGATGCCCTTGACGTACGAGGGGACCGTCAGCTCCAGGGAGGTCGGCCCGTACCAGGAGCCGAGGTCGTCCAGCTGGTCGCTGTACTTGTCCCAGTAGTCCTTGTGCGTGGTCGGCAGCCAGGAGTCCGTCTGGAAGTCGATGTCGCCGCGGGCGACACCCGAGTACAGCGGTCCGGCGTCGAGCTGGGTCATCCCGGTCTCGAAGCCGCGCTGTTCCAGGATCTCCTTCCACAGGTAGGTGGAGGCGATGCCCTCGTCCCAGGGGATGTACCCCATGTTGATCTTCTCGCCCTTGCCGACGTCCGTGCCGCCGGCCTGCGAGGCCCCGGAGTCCGAGGAACCCGCGATGTTGAGGCCGCCCGCGACGAGCGCGAGGACGACGACACCGGTCATGGCGACGGCGGTGCCCGGCTTGTAGTGCGCGAACTTCAGCTTCCGCGCACCGGCGGCGACCTTGGCGGCCGCGCGGCGGCCGAGCGGGGAGACCCGCTCGTTCAGCGCACCGGTCATCCGGTCCAGGTACATGGCGAGGATGACGACGGCGATCCCGCTCTCGGCGGCCAGGCCGACCTGGAGCTGGGTGATCGCGGCGTAGACCTTCTCGCCGAGACCGCCGGCGCCGGCCATGCCGCCGATGACGACCATGGAGAGCGCCAGCATGATGACCTGGTTGATTCCGGCCATGATCGTCGGCAGCGCGAGCGGGAGCTGCACCCGCGTGAGGGTGTGCTTCGGCGTGGTGCCGAAGGCCTCGGCGGCCTCGACCAGCTCGCTGTCGACCTGGCGGATGCCGAGCTCGGTCATCCGGACGCCGGGCGGCATCGCGAAGACGATCGTGGCGATCACACCGGGCGTGACGCCGACGCCGAAGAACATGACGCCGGGGATCAGGTAGACGAAGGCGGGCATCGTCTGCATGACGTCGAGCACCGGCCGGAGCGCGGAGCTGACGCGGTTGTTGCGCGCCGCCCAGATGCCCGTGGGCACGGCTATCACGATGGTGATGACCGCGGCCACGACGACCAGGGACAGCGTCGCCATCGCCTCGTCCCAGAGGGCGAGGGAGTCGATGAGCGCGAAGCCCACGAAGGTGAGCACGGCGGGGACGACACCGCGCAGCCAGAACGCGATGACGGCGAAGATCCCGGCCATCAGCAGGGGCTCACCCCCGCCGAGCACGGCGTTGACGCCGTCGTACATGCCGCCGAGGACGGTCTTGATGAAGTCGAAGATCCAGGTGAGGTTCGACTGGAGCCAGTCGACCGCGTCCTCGACCCACGCGCCGAAGGTGAACCTAGGCACCGGCGATCACCTTCTTGACCTCACTCTGTACCGGTATCTGCTGGTGGACCTGCGGTTCCTCGCCGAGGGCGGCCAGCAGCCTGTCCCGCGGCACGACACCGATGACCCCGCCGTCCTCACCGGTGACGGCGACGTCCGCGCCGCTGGTGGAGCACGGGGTGAAGAGCTCGGCGATGGGGGTCTCCGAGGTCACCGTCGCGGGGGCGTCCGCCAGCACGTCGTCGTGGGAACGGCCCGCATCGGGCGTCTCCATGATCGAGCCGGCCGTGAGCACCCGGGAGCGGTCGACGTCCTGGATGAAGGAGGCGACGTAGTCGTTGGAAGGCCGGACGAGGATGTCCTCGGCGGTGCCCTGCTGCACGATCTCGCCGTCCCGCATCACGGCGATGCGGTCGCCGAGGCGCATGGCCTCGTTGAGGTCGTGGGTGATGAAGACGATGGTCTTCTTCAGACGCTTCTGCAGTTCGAGGAGCTGGTCCTGCATGTCACGGCGGATCAGCGGGTCGAGCGCGCTGAAGGACTCGTCCATCAGCAGCAGGTCGGCGTCGGTGGCGAGCGCGCGGGCCAGGCCCACACGCTGCTGCATGCCGCCGGACAGCTCGTCGGGCCAGGACTTCTCCCAGCCGGCGAGGCCGGTCATCTCCAGCGCCTCAGCGGCACGCGCCTCCCGCTCGGCCTTCGGGACACCCTGGACCTCGAGGCCGTACGCCGCGTTCTCCAGCACGCTCCGGTGCGGGAAGAGCGCGAAGTGCTGGAAGACCATGCTGATCTTGGTGGAGCGGACACTGCGCAGCTCGCGGGGGCTGAGCGCGGTCAGGTCCTGACCGTCGAACAGCACCTGGCCGGCCGTGGGCTCCAGCAGGCCGTTGAGCATCCGCAGCAGGGTGGACTTCCCTGATCCGGAGAGCCCCATGACGACGAAGATCTGGCCCGGCTCCACGGTGAACGAGGCGTCGATCACCGCTGCGGTCGTTCCGTCGGCGCGCAGCTCGTCGCGGTGGGTACCGCCTTCGAGCTTCCGCACGGCTTGATCGGGTCGTCTGCCGAACACCTTGTACAGGTGCTCCGCTTGCAGCCTTGACACATACACCTCACGCGTTGAACCGAGAACGGTCTGCCACCCCCGTGGGCAGAACGTGGAGCGGCGCGGATTCGGCCCGCAGAACACGCGCATCGTTGAAAATGGACGTGATCCGCTCCGGTGCCGCGCCTGCCCTCGCTTATACGACCCAAACACGTGTGTGATCCAGTTCACTCGCGTGAATTCGCCATTCCGGGAACCGCGCCCTCCACCCCGCCCGGGGTGTCGGCGGGGTGCGGCATCATCGGGGTGTGACGCGACGCCTGATGCTCCTCGACACCGCCTCCCTCTACTTCCGCGCCTATTTCGGCGTCCCGGACTCGGTGCGCGCACCGGACGGCACCCCGGTCAACGCCGTGCGCGGCCTGCTCGACTTCATCGCCCGGCTCGTCCAGGACCACCGGCCGGACGACCTGGTGGCCTGTATGGACGCCGACTGGCGCCCGCAGTGGCGGGTCGACCTGATCCCGACGTACAAGGCCCACCGGGTGGCCGTCGAGACCACCGCGGGAACCCCCGACGAGGAGGAGATCCCCGACACCCTCTCGCCGCAGGTCCCGGTGATCGAGGCCGTACTGGACGCGCTGGGCATCGCCCGGGTCGGTGTCTCCCCCTACGAGGCGGACGACGTGATCGGCACCCTGGCCGGGCGCGCCGGCGGCCCCGTGGACATCGTCACCGGGGACCGCGACCTCTACCAGCTGGTCGACGACGCCCGCGAGGTGCGGGTGCTCTACCCGTTGAAGGGTGTGGGGACGCTCCAGGTCACCGACGAGGCGTGGCTGCGGGAGAAGTACGGCGTGGACGGCGGCGGGTACGTCGATCTGGCCCTGCTGCGCGGCGACCCGAGCGACGGGCTCCCGGGGGTGCCCGGCATCGGCGAGAAGACGGCGGCGAAGCTGCTGGACGCCTTCGGCGACCTGGCCGGGATCATGGCCGCGGTGGACGACCCCGCGGCCAGGCTGACGCCGTCGCAGCGCAAGCGGCTGGACGAGGCCCGGGACTACGTCGCGGTCGCCCCGAAGGTCGTCCGTGTCGCCGGCGACGTCCCCCTGCCGGAATTCGACCCCGCACTCCCCCGCGAACCCCGCGACCCCGCCGCCCTGGAGGCCCTCGCGACGCGGTGGGGCCTGGGGAACGCGCTCCAGCGCCTTCTCCTGACGCTCCAGACATGAAGGTGCTAGCTTAGGTAATCCTAAGTACGCCGATCCTCATATATGTCCAGAGCAGGGAGAACCTCGTGGCAGAGCGGCCGCAACGCCAGGCACCCAAGGCGCAGGGGGCGCAGGTTCTGCGCACCGAGCAGATCACCCCGCACATGGTGCGTGTGGTCCTCGGCGGCGAGGGCCTGGCCGGCTTCACGCTCGCGGGACACACCGACCACTACATCAAGCTGTGTTTCGCCCCCGAGGGGGCGGAGTACACCCACCCCTTCGACATGGCGGCGATCCGCGAGGAGCACCCGCGCGAGCTGTGGCCCACCACCCGCACGTACACGGTCCGCTCCTGGGACCCCGACGCCCGTGAGCTCGCGGTGGACTTCGTGGTCCACGGCGACGAGGGCCTGGCCGGCCCCTGGGCGGCGCGGGCGCTCCCCGGCGACCAGGTGACCTTCCTGGGCCCCGGCGGCGGATACGCCCCGGACGCCTCGGCGGACTGGCACCTGCTGGTGGGCGACGAGAGTGCGCTGCCCGCCATCGCCGCCTCGCTGGAGCAGATGCCCGAGGGTGCGCTGGTGCACGCCTTCGTGGAGGTTCCGGACGCCTCGGAGGAGCAGAAGCTCGCGGCACCCGAGGGCGTCTCACTGACGTGGTTGCACCGCGGCGGTCGTCCGGTCGGCGAGTCCCTCGTCGCGGCGGTGGCCGGGCTCGACTTCCCCGAGGGCGAGGTGCAGGCGTTCGTCCACGGCGAGGCGGGCTTCGTGAAGGAGATCCGGCGCCATCTCCGCCTGGAGCGCGGCATCCCCCTGCGGCAGCTGTCGATCTCGGGTTACTGGCGCCTCGGCCAGAACGACGACGCCTGGCGCGCGGTGAAGCGCGAGTGGAACGAGCAGGTGGAACGCGAGCAGGAGAGCGCCGCCTAACCCTCCCCCCGGAACCCGGCCGCCGTCCTGGACGGCGGCCGGGTTCCGCTGTTCCGCCCCGGCGGCCGGCCCGCCTGGAAGCCGCCCGGCCCCGCCGGCCGGCCCGCCTCACGGCCTTCCGGCCTCCTCCGCCCCGTCCGTCTCCCCGTACGCGCGGGCGGAGGCATCCACGTGGGCCAGCCGTCGCAGGGCCCCGAACATGGCCTCCCCGAGCACCGTGCCGACGACGACGCTCTCCACCAGGTCCTCGCGGGCCACCCGCCGCCGGACGTAGTCGAGGTCGGCGTGGGCCACGGGCTCCGCCGCGTCCGCGTAGACGTCGAGCAGTTCGGTGAATCCGCCGTGGCCCGCCCTGTGCAGCGCGGCCAGCACGCCCGCCAGGGACAGCGCCGCCGGATTGTCCTCGCTCACCCGCCAGCCACGCCGTGCCAGCAGCGCGGCGACCTCCTCCCGCGCCTCGGCGGACTCGGCCGCCACCTCCCCGGACTCCGCAGCCTCCGCGGAGGTGATGCGGTTGGCCGCCACGCCGAGCACCTCGTGCACCGGCTGCCCGGGGTCGTCGATCGCCCTCAGGACCTCCGCGATGGCGGACAGGGAGAGCCCCCCGACGTCCAGGAGGGCCCGCACCAGCCTCAGCCTGCGCTCGTGCCCGTCGCCGTAGCGCGCCTGGTTCGGGCTGGTCAGTTCGCCCGCGGGCAGCAGCCCCTCTCGTACGTAGTACTTGATCGTCGGTACGGGCACCCCGGACCGACGGCTCAATTCACCGATGCGCACTGTGCGTTCACCTTTCGGAAGCTTGCCAGGCCGACCTCCATCATAGATAGTTCCCCTATCGGATAGCGGAAAGCACCACTATCCATTTTTCAGGGGGGGTCCCCATGCAGTCCTGGCGCACCTGGCACCGGCCGTTAGTCCTCTTCGCCGTCTCGATGACCGTGATGTCCGCCGTCGGCGCGGTGGGGATCCTGGTGGACGACCGCGTCCTCGAAGGCGCACCCGTCTGGGCCAAGCCGTTCAAGTTCGCCGTCTCGTTGGGGGCGTACACACTGACCCTCGCCTGGATGCTGACGCTCCCGACCCGTGCCCGGCGCGTCGGGTGGTGGGCGGGGACCGTCGTCGCCCTCGCGTGCGCGGCGGAGACGGCGGTCATCACCGTTCAGGCGATCAGGGGGAGGCGGAGCCACTTCAACCACGCGACCCCGCTCGACTCGACGCTCTACGAGGTCATGGCCGTCACCGTCGTGATCCTCTGGGCGGGCACCCTCGTCATCGCGCTCCTGCTGCTCCGGGCACGGATCGCCGACCGCGCCTCCGCCTGGGCCGTGCGGTCCGGGGTGCTGATCGCCCTGGTGGGTGCCGCGTTCGGTTTCCTCATGACCCGGCCCTCCTCCGGCCAGCGTGCGGCGGGCGGCCTCGACACCGCCGACGTGGTCGGGGCCCACGCGGTCGGCGTGCCGGACGGCGGCCCCTCGATGGCCCTGACGGGCTGGTCGACGACCGGCGGCGACCTGCGTGTCCCGCACTTCGTCGGCATGCACGCCCTGCAGGTGCTCCCGCTGTTCCTGCTCGCCCTGATGTTCCTCGCCCCCCGGATCACCCGGCTGCGCGACCCCCGCGTGCGTCAGGGTCTGGTGCTCGTCGCCTCCGGCACCTACGCAGCCGTCGTCGCCCTGGTGACCTGGCAGGCGCTCCGCGGCCAGCCGCTGGTCCACCCCGACGGTGCGACGCTCGCCGCCGCGGGACTGATCACCGCTGCCACGGCCGCCGGAGCCCTCGTGGCGCTGCGGCCGGGCGCCGACGCCCCGCGTGCCGGTGCGCCCGGGAAGGAGCCCGTGTCGTGACCGGAGCGCTCTTCGAGATGACGTTCATGGCCGTCGCCCCGTTCTGGCTGCTCATGATCCTCGCACCGCGATGGCGCCCCACACGGCGCCTCGCCGCCTCCCCGCTGACCGTCCTGCCGGTGCTCACCCTCTGGGCGGTGATGGCCGTCCCGGTGTTCCCGGAGTTGTGGGCAGCGGTGAGCAGCCCCGGCATCGACACGTTCCGCGAGCTGACGGCACTGGCGAACGGCGCCGGGGCGGTCTGGGCGCAGATCATCGCGTGGGATCTCCTGCTGGGCCAGTGGATGTTCCTGGAGTCCCGCAGGCTGGGGCTGTCCCCGCTGGTGACGGGCCCGCTGCTGGTGCTGACGATCCTGCTCTCCCCGCTAGGGCTGCTGGTCCTCCTGGTCGTCCGGGCGGCCGTAGGATCCAGGTCCCGGAGGCCGGAGTCCGCGTACGCGCACTCCGGTCCGCCGGAGGGCCGGTAGCCGGCCGGGCGGCCGGTGGAACCTCCGACCAATCCGCGGGCGCTCCGGCTCCGAATCACACAGGAATCCGATGCGTGCTCCGGGAGGACCGTCCGCGTGAGAGAAGCCGTACACATCAGTGGGGTCCCTTCGCAGGGCCCCGGCCTGGAGGATCTGCTCGTCCAGGTCGCCCGTGGCGACCAGGACGCCTTCACCCGGGTGTACGACCATGTCAGCGGGCCGGTCCTCGGCCTGGTGCGGAGCGTGCTCCGTGACCCGGCCCAGTCCGAGGAGGTGGCCCAGGAGGTCCTCGTCGAGGTGTGGCGGACCGCTCCCCGCTTCCAGCCTGCCCGCGGCAGCGCCATGAACTGGGTACTGACGCTCGCCCACCACCGCGCCGTGGACCGGGTCCGGTCGGCCGAGGCGACCGCTGCCCGGGAACACAAGGCCGCGCTGCTCGACCGCACCCCGGACTTCGACGAGGTCTCGGAGCAGGTCGAGAGCCGGCTGGAGAGAGAACAGGTCCGGCGCTGTCTGCGGACGCTCTCCGAGCTCCAGCGGGAGTCGGTGACGCTGGCGTACTACCGCGGACTGACCTACCGGGAGGTCGGCGAGCTCCTGTCCGTACCGCTGGGAACCATCAAGACACGGCTGCGTGACGGCCTCATCCGCCTGCGCGACTGCCTGGGGGTGAGCGCATGAGCACGGCCGAACTGCACACGCTGACCGGGGCCTACGCCCTGCACGCGCTGCCGGAGGACGAGCGCCTCGCGTTCGAGCGGCATCTGGGCGCCTGCGAGGCGTGCGCCCAAGAGGTACGGGAGCTGACCGCCACCGCCGCCCGGCTCGGGCTCGCCGTGACCGCCGCTGCGCCGCCCGCGCTGCGGGACCGGGTGCTGCGGGACATCACGACCGTACGGCAGGAACCGCCGCCCCACGGGCGGGGCTCCCGCTCCGGGGCCTCCCCCGGCCGGACCGGCCGCTGGTCGCGCTACGCGCTCGCCGCGTGCCTGGCCGCGGCCGCCGCCCTCGGCGGGGTCGCCGTCTGGCAGAACCAGGTCGCCCAGGACGCCCAGCAGGAGACCGCGCGGGCCCAGCAGCACAACGAGGAGGTGGCGAAGGTGCTGACCGCGCCGGACGCCACCACCCGTGCCGCGGACCTCGGCAGCGGTGCCCGGGGCACGGTCGTGGTCTCGCAGAGCGTGGACCGGGCGGTGTTCCTCACGTCGGACCTGGCGCCGCCGCCCGGCGGCAAGGTGTACCAGCTGTGGTTCGACGACGGCGGCACCATGCGATCGGCCGGTCTCATGAATCCGTCGGCGAAGGACGACGCGGTGCTGCTGGACGGGCCCGTGGGCCGCGCCTCCGGCATGGGCATCACCGTCGAGCCGGCGGGCGGATCCGAACAGCCGACCTCGGCCCCGGTGGCCCTGGTGGCGTTCCAGGACGCCTGAACCCGCCCCGTCCGAGCGTGCCCCGACGCCCGGCCACGCTCCGTACACACCCGTACGGAGCGTGGCCGGGCGTTCGTCGTCCTGAGTGGCGGTGACCGGGAAGCCGGTGCAGATTGGGCAAGGACGCGTCCCGAGGTGGGGGCCGTGGCGCGTGGCGTCACCGACCAGCGCAGCGCCCGAGGACAGGTGGGCCATGAGCACCGTTGCAGAGACGATCGATGTGGCCGTGCCGGTGAGCACCGCCTACAACCAGTGGACCCAGTTCAAGAGCTTCCCCCGGTTCATGACCGTCGTGAAGAAGGTCGAGCAGATCCGTCCCAACCTCACCCGCTGGGTGATCGGATTCGGTCCGCTGCGCCGCGAGTTCGACGCGGAGATCGTGGATCAGCAGCCCGATTCCCGGGTGGCGTGGCGGAGTCTGGGCCGGCGTTCGGATCACCGGGGTGAGGTGTCGTTCCGCGCGACGGAGCCGGGCCGCACCACGGTCACCCTGAGCATCACCCACGGGCCCCACGGCGGCGCGGCCCTCCTCGCGCACGCCCCGGGGCTCACACGCCGCCTGGTCCGCGCCGAACTCGGTCACTTCAAGGAGTTCATCGAAGGGCTGGGGCAGGAGGGCGGCGCCTGGCGGGGAACCATCCGTGACGGCCACGTCCGGCCCGCGGAGCCCGAGCCCGCCAGGAGCCGGGTTCCCCACTGGCCCGTCGGCTGACCGTCCCGTCCGAGAGCGAGAGACCGAGAGGGCACGTCCGATGAAGAAGGCCCCGCGCGAAGAGCCGGACGAACGGCTGACCGTGAACCCGCCCGAGAAGTGGGCGGCGGGAGTACCCGCCGTGACGCACGCCCTGGAGTACTCCCTCGCGCAGACGTCGGTCCGCCGGACCGCACTGACGCTGCTGTCCATGAACCAGGTGGGCGGGATCGACTGCCCGGGGTGTGCCTGGGCGGACCCGTCCCCCGGGCACCGGCACCTCAACGAGTACTGCGAGAACGGCGCCAAGCACATCAACGACGAGGCGACGACGCGGCGCGTCACGGCCGGCTTCTTCCGGGACCACACCGTCTCCGCACTCGGCCGGCGGTCCGACCTCTGGCTCAACCAGCAGGGCAGGCTGACGGAGCCGATGGTGAAGCGGCCCGGCTCGGACCACTACGAGCCGATCAGCTGGCACGACGCCCTGGGGCTGCTGGCCGACGAGCTGAGGGCGCTGGACTCACCGGACGAGGCGGTCTTCTACACGTCGGGCCGGGTCAGCAACGAGGCCGCGTTCCTCCTCCAGCTCTTCGCGAGGGCCTTCGGCACCAACAACCTGCCCGACTGCAGCAACATGTGCCACGAGTCCAGCGGTTTCGCCCTGCACGAGACCCTGGGCACCGGCAAGGGCACGGTGAGTCTGGAGGACATCCACCACGCCGACCTGATCCTCGTGGTGGGCCAGAACCCCGGGACCAACCACCCGCGCCAGCTCTCGGCGCTGGAGGAGGCCAAGCGCAACGGCGCCCGCATCATCGCGGTCAACGCCCTGCCGGAAGCCGGTCTCCTGAGGTTCAAGAACCCCCAGCAGCCGAACGGGGTCGTCGGCCGCGGTGTCCGGATCGCCGACCAGTTCCTCCAGATCCGCAGCGGTGGCGACCTCGCACTGTTCCAGGGACTGAACCGGCTGCTGCTGGAGGCGGAGGACGCCCGGCCGGGCAGCGTCCTCGACCAGGACTTCATCCGCTCCGACACCAGCGGTTTCGAGGAGTTCTCCCGCCACGCCCGGACCGTCGCGTGGGAGGACGTCCTCGCCGCGACCGGGCTGACCCGCGCGGAGATCGAGAAGGTCAGGGACGAGGTGCTGCGCAGCGAGCGCGTCGTCGTCTGCTGGGCCATGGGGGTGACGCAGCAGAAGCACGGGGTGCCCACGATCCGGGAGATCGTCAACTTCCTGCTGCTGCGCGGAAACCTGGGCAGGGCCGGGGCGGGGGCGTGCCCGGTGCGCGGGCACAGCAACGTCCAGGGCGACCGGACGATGGGCGTGTGGGAGCAGATGCCCGACTCCTTCCTCGACGCCCTGCGCGACGAGTTCGGCTTCGAGCCTCCGCGCGCCCACGGGCTCGACTCGGTGAACGCGATCCGGGCGATGCGCGAGGGCCGGGTCACGGTGTTCGTCGGCGTCGCGGGCAACTTCGTGCGGGCCGCTCCGGACAGCGACGTCACCGAGGCGGCCATGCGGCGGTGCGGTCTCACCGTGCACGTCTCCACCAAGCTCAACAGGTCCCACACGGTGTGCGGCCGGACCGCGCTGATCCTGCCGGCCCTGGGCCGTACCGAGCGGGACATCCAGGCGACAGGTGAGCAGTTCGTCACCGTGGAGAACTCGATGAGCGAGGTGCACAGCTCCCACGGACGTCTGGAGCCGGCCTCCAAGGTCCTGCTCAGCGAGGTCGCCATCCTGTGCCGGCTCGCCGCCCGGACCCTCGACGGCAGCGCGGGAATCCCCTGGGCGGAGTTCGAGGCGGACTACGGCACCATCCGGAACCGGATCGCCCGCGTCGTGCCCGGACTCCACGACTTCAACCGCCGGGTGGCCCGGCCCGGTGGCATCAGGCTGCCCAACCCGGTCAACGAGGGCGTCTACGCCACCGCCACGGGCAAGGCCATGTTCACCTGCAACGCCTGGGAGATGCTGCACGCCCCCGAGGGGCACCTGCTGCTGCAGAGCCTGCGTTCCCACGACCAGTGGAACACCGTTCCCTACACGGACGACGACCGCTACCGGGGCATCCACGGGAGCCGCCGCGTGGTCCTCGTGAACCCGCAGGACGTGACCCGTCTCGGACTGACGGCGGGGCAGAACGTCGATCTGGTGAGTGTGTGGGCGGGCGGCGCGGACCGCCGCGCTGCGGACTTCACGGTGGTGCCCTACCCGACGGCACCCGGCTGCGCCGCCGCCTACTACCCCGAGACCAACGTCCTGCTGCCGCTGGACAGCGTCGCCGATTCCAGCAACCAGCCGACGGCCAAGGGCATGGTCGTACGGCTGGAGCCCGCGGGGGAGGGAGCGGGCGTCAGCCGGTGACGAGGCTCGCCACGAGGTTGATGGCCGTGGCGAGGATGCTGGTCCCGAACACGTAGGACATCAGGGTGTGGCGCAGCACGATCGCCCGGATCGCCGGGCTGGAGACGTCGGTGTCGGACACCTGGTAGGTCATGCCCAGGTTGTAGCTGAAGTAGAAGAAGTCGAGGTACGCCGGCTGCCGGCGGGAGTTGAAGTCGATGCCGCCCTCTCCCTCCCCGCCCTCGTCGTAGTAGACGTAGGCGTAGCGGGTGGCGTACATCAGGTGCAGTGCGGCCCAGGCCATGAAGACACCGAAGAGGGCGGTGGCGGCCCCGGCGTGGCCCCGGTCGGCGTCCCCGAGCAGGAGCAGCAGCACGATGGCCAGCAGGGCGCACAGGGCGACCACCACGACCACGAGTTCCTCGATCAGGGGTCTGAAGTCCTCGCGGCGGGCGTTGCGGTGGGTGGCTGCGGCGTCCATCGGCCACAGCACCGCCCATCCCGCGACGACGAACGCGAACTGGGTCGCGGCGATTCCGGCGAGCACCCCCAGTGCCGTCTGGGTGGACCATCCGACGACCGCGCCCACCACGACGCCCAGACCCACCGCACGGACCAGCCGGGGCACGGCGTCCAGCGGCGACCAGATGCTCATGCGTCGGAGGGTATCCCCGGGGCCGCACACCGGCCCGGCACCGGGGGCCTCCCGGGCGAGGCGCGCTGCCGCGGGCACGTGCGCGAGGTACACATCAGGCATGCCGAACCCGCGCAGATCCGCACGCCCCGCGCCTGTGCACGGTGGATGGCGGCCACTCGCCGGGGCGGGTCTCCGCCTGCTCTCCCCGCGCGGTGCGCTGGCCCTGGCCGACGCGGAGGGATCCCTGCTGTTCGCCGCGCGGGCCGCCCTGGCCGTGGGGGTGATCGCCGTCCCGCTCGTGTGCACGGGGCACCCCGGCCTCGCGGTCCACGCGATGCTGGGTTCCTTCACCACGACCTTCGGCCGCGACCTGCCCTACGCACGTCGCGCACGCGTCCTGGCCGCGACCGCCGTGGCGATGACGGCGTGCGTGGGCTGCGGTGCGGCTCTGGCGGCATGGGCCGGCCCCGGCGACGCGGGAGCCGTCGCCGTGGTGGTCGCGGCGACCGCGCTGGTCGCGGGAGCGGCGAAGTTCGCCTGCGACGCCACGCGGCTCAGCGGGCTCGGCGCCGTCATGCTGCTGTTCTCGTTCGCGGTGGCGGCCAACGGCCCGGCGACCGGCGCGGACGTGCTTCCCTTCACGGCGCTCGCGGCGGCGGGGGCGGCGTCGGCCTGGCTCCTGGCGGCCGCCGACTGGCGCCTCCACCCGGACCGGCCGCAGCGCCTGGCCGTGGCCACCGCGCTGCGCAGGGTCGCCGCTCTGCTGGAGACGGACGAGGCCGGGAGCGTGCCGCGTCCCACCCGCCATCGGGCGACCGTGGCCGTCCTCCACGCCTACCAGTGCCTCGGATACCCGCCGCCGGCCTCCGCGGCGCGGACCGGGCCGGCGCGCGACGCGGTCTTCATGCGGCTCACCGACCTGTGCTGGACCCTCCTGGTCGACTCCGCGCAGGCCACGCCCGGCGCGCGGCTCCTGACCGCCGGCCGTCTGCGCCGCCAGGCGCGCCTGCTCGGTGCCGGGCGCAGGACGGTCCTCGTCCTTCCTGAGCTGCGCTCCCGCCTCGGCGCGACGGCGCCGTTCCAGGAGTCCGGGCGGGGCGGGGACCTCGGTCCCGCACAGCCTCCGGCGGTGCCGGCCGACAGCGCCGCGCTGCGCGCGACCGAACTGCTGATCGGGCCGCCGGGCAACTCCCGCCACTACGGCCCTCTGGTCGTCTCCGCCCTGCGGATGACGCTGGGCACCGGGGTGGCGGGAGGTCTGGCCGTGCTGCTGGACCTGGAGCACGGCTACTGGGCGGCGATCTCGGCCGCGGCGGTCCTGCACTCCGTCAACCTCCGCACCACGGCGCAGCGCGCGGCCCAGCGGGCCCTGGGCACAGCCGTCGGGCTGCTGCTCGCACTCGCCGTCCTGGGGGCGCGTCCTGAGCCCCTCGTGCTCGTCCTGGCCATCGTGGGTCTGGAGTTCCTGCTGGAGTGCGTCGTGGCCCGGAACTACGCCCTCGGGGTCGTCTTCCTCACGCCGCTGGCCCTGCTGCTGAGCGATCTGTCGGCGCCCGCGCCGGCCGGGGACCTGGTCCTGGACCGTGTGCTCGGCAGCGGCCTGGGCATCGCCGTCGGGCTGGTGTGCGCGCTGCTGGTCGTCCACGACCGTGCGGCGGTGCGGGTGGACCGTGCCCTGGCCGCGTGCACGGAGGCGGCCGACCTCGCCGAACGGTCGCCGGCCGGGGACGGCGGGCCCCGGCCCTCGCCCGTGCAGATGCGACTGGTCGCGGCGGCCGTGGAACTGCGGGAGGCCGACGACGCGGCGGCCGGTGAACTGCTGCCGGCCGGGATCGACCCCGCACGCCTCGCGGCCGCCGAACGGCGTGCCTACGCATTGCTCCGCCGGCTGGAGCGGCACGGGCCGGGGCGCTGACGGACGCCCCGGACCCGCTGCCTCACCGAACCCTCCGTCAGCGCCCGTGTCCGCGGGGCGGGCGGGGGAAGAAGCCGCTGGTGCGGGCCCTGTACTCCTCGTATCCCGGCCGTCCCGCCATGTGCCGCTCCAGCAGCGCCTTCCCGCTGCCCAGGGTCAGCAGGAGGCTCATCACGACGGGCGAAACGAGCGTCGTGGCGGCCACCGCGGGTTCCTGGCAGACGAGGAGGAACAGTCCCCACCAGACACAGAAGTCCCCGAAGTAGTTGGGGTGCCGGGTCCAGGACCACAGGCCCCGGTCCATGATCCGCCCCTTGTTCGCGGGGTCGGCCTTGAACCGGGCGAGCTGGGCGTCCCCGACCGCCTCGAAGCCGATCCCCACCGCCCACAGCGCGGTCCCGGCCAAGGCCCACCAGGTCAGAGGCCCCGTCAGGTAGCAGGCGGCCTGCACCGGGAGGGAGATCAGCCAGACGAGGGCGCCCTGCAGGAGGTAGACCTTGCGCAGGGCGTAGAGGCCGGGGCTGCCGGGTGCCTTGGCGAGCATCGCCTCGTAGCGCGGATCCTCGCCGTGGCCCCGGCCCCGCCGGCCGATGTGCACGGCCAGCCGCAGGCCCCAGACGACGGTGAGCGCGGTCACCAGGAGCCGGCGGCCGGCGTCCCCGTCACCGGCCGACATCGCGTACGAGGCGAGGGCGACGGCCGCGAAGCCGATCCCCCAGGCCACGTCGACGATCCGGTGCAGGCCCTTGCGCAGGGCGATCAGGAACGTCACGAGCATGACGCCGAGGGCCGCTCCGGCCGCCACCGCCAGGTTCTGGGCGAACTCCCCCCATCCGAAGGCGCTCACGGGGCGTCCGCCCGGTCCGGGGCCACGGCCTGGTGCGGAACCTGCGCGCTCTCCGCGTACCAGCCGTGCCGGGTGGCGGGGAGACCGGCCGAGCCGTCCGTGTCGGGCCGCACCGAGAGGATCTGGTCGACGCCCATGCGCCGTTCCTCGAAGGCGAGGGCGCCGCCGACCAGGTACAGGCGCCACACCCGGGCGGTCTCCTCCCCCACGAGCGCCACGAACTCCGGCCAGCGCTCCTCCAGGGTGCGGCGCCATGCCTCGACGGTCAGGACGTAGTGCTCGCGCATCGACTCGACGTCACGCACCTCGAACCCGGCGCCCTCCAGCAGCCCGACGGTCTCGCCGAGCGGGCGCATGTGCATGTCGGGCGCGATGTACGACTCGATGAACGCCCCGCCGCCCGGGGCGGTCGTCCCGCGGGACATCTGCTGGACCAGGGCGCGCCCCCGCGGCCGCAGCACCGAGTGGAGCAGCGCGGTGAAAGCCGGGTACTCCGCGTCGCCGACGTGCTCCCCCATCTCGATGGTGGACACGGCGTCGTACCCGCCTTGGAAGCCGGGCAGGCCCGCGACGTCGCGGTAGTCGCAGCGGTGCACCTCGACGAGGTCCTTTAGGCCGCGCGCCTCCACCTGGCCGCGTACGTGGGCGGCCTGTTCGGCGGAGAGTGTGACGGCGGTGACCCGCACCCCGTGCCGGGCGGCCGCGTGGAGCGTCAGGGAACCCCAGCCGCATCCGATGTCGAGCAGCCGGGCGCCGGACGTCAGGCCCAGCTTGCGGCAGATCAGTTCCAGCTTGTCGCGCTGCGCGTCGGCGGGTCCGTAGCCGGGGGCGTCGCTGGTCCAGTAGCCGCAGGAGTAGGCCATGGTCTCGTCGAGCAGCAGCGAGTAGAAGGCGTTGGACAGGTCGTAGTGGTGGCTGATCGCGGCCCGGTCGCGGGCCCTGCTGTGCAGCGCGCCGCTCAGCCCGGCCCGGGACCCGGGGACCGGCGGACGGGGCCCGACGGCGCCGAGGCGCAAGGCGGTTCGCAGGGCCCGGAGGCGGTCGGACAGAGCGGGCCGGGGAGCTTGCATGCCGTGCTCGCGCCCGGCGCGGCGCAGCGCCCGCAGACCGTCCGCCAGGTCGTCGGCGAGGTCGATGTCACCCGTGATGTAGGCCTCGGCGAGGCCGAGTTCGCCGGGCTGCCACAGCAGCCGGCGCAGCGCCCGCCGGGAGCGTACGTGCACGGTGGGCGCGTCCTCGGGTCCGGTCTCGCTGCCGTCCCACATCCTGATCCTGACCGGCGGCGGGCCGCCGAGGAACTGCTGGACGACCGGCGCGATCCGCTGCGCCGCTCCGGTGGCCGGGGTGGGGGTCGTGGTGGTCACGCGGTGTCCTCACGGGTCAGGAGAATCTGCTGCACATCGAGGTAGCCGGACCGGAATCCGGCC
This sequence comes from Streptomyces sp. NPDC055962, assembly GCF_042270185.1. Classification (NCBI taxonomy): domain Bacteria; kingdom Bacillati; phylum Actinomycetota; class Actinomycetes; order Kitasatosporales; family Streptomycetaceae; genus Streptomyces; species Streptomyces sp. NPDC055962. Next base: position 216,259 of record NZ_JBHJYN010000005.1, on the reverse strand, counting down.
TCGGAGTAGGCGAGGTAGAAGGTCCACATCCGGCGGAACGTGGCGTCGAAGCCCAACGCGTCCACCTGGGCGGCCCGCTCCTCGAAGCGTTCCCGCCAGAGCCTCAGGGTCTCGGCGTAGTGGGTGCCGAAGCCGTCGCGCTGTCGTGTCCGCAGACCGGTGTGAGCGGTGGTGACGCGCTCGACGGCCTCGGTGGAGGGGAGCAGTCCGCCGGGGAAGATGTACTTCTGGATCCATGTGTAGGTGCTGCGACTGGCGAGCATCCGGTCGTCCGGCATCGTGATGGCCTGGAGTGCGATCCGTCCGCCGGGGGCGAGGCGGCTCTCCAGCGTCCGGAAGTACTGGGGCCAGAACTCCGCGCCGACCGCTTCGATCATCTCGACGCTGACGATCGCGTCGTACTCCCCGGTGACGTCCCGGTAGTCGCAGAGCCGCACGTCGACCCGGTCCTCGTGGCCGGCCTCGCGGATCCGGGCCCTGGCCAGCTCCCGCTGTTCCCGGGAGAGGGTGACGGTGGTGACACGGGCGCCCCGCGCGGCAGCGCGCACGGCGAGTTCGCCCCAGCCGGTGCCGATCTCCAGCAGCTCGGTGCCGTGGCGCACTCCGGCCAGGTCCAGCAGTCTGTCGATCTTTCGGTGCTGGGCGGCGGGCAGCAGGTCCTGCTCGGCCGGGAATCCGCGGAAGACGGCGGAGGAGTACGTCAGGGTGTCGTCGAGGAAGAGAGCGAAGAGGTCGTTCGACAGGTCGTAGTGGTGGCTGATGTTGTCACGGGACCCCTCGGGGGTGTTGGCCTGGGAGGCGGGCTGCCGGAGCGCCCACAGGCTCCGCAGCTTCTGGAGCGGGGCCGGCACGAGGTCGGCCGCGTTCCCGGCGAGGACGGTCAGGACGCCGACGAGGTCGGGCGAGTCCCACTCGCCCGCCATGTACGACTCACCGAAGCCGATGAGCCCGCCCGCCCCGATCCGCCGGAAGAAGGCGTCGGGCCGGCGGATCTCCATGAGCGGTCCGCCCCGCCCGATGCTGTCGCGTCCGGCGAGCCTGACGCGCAGCGGCAGCCGGGAGAGGGCGTGCCGGACGAGCCGTTCGGCCACGGCGGTCCGCACTCCGGAGGCCCGCGGCTGGGCGGCCACATCGGGCCACCGGGCCGGGTCCACGCGCACCCGGGAGGGCGGGGCGGACCGGGCCTGGGCCGGGACGGTGCCGTTGCGGACGGGAGCCGCGGACGAGGTGGGAGGGGTGGGAGAGGTGGGCACCTTCACTGCATGCCTTCCTGGGTCTGGTGAGGGGGACGTGGCTGCACGGGCAGCCGGCGCAGGAACAGCCGGATGCCGTGGAGCCTGATGGCGGCGGACACCACCGCGGTGGAGAAGGGGTGGCGCAGGAAAAGCCGGAGCAGGTGGGCGGGGGTACCGGGGCGGCGGGTGCCTCGTACGGTCGCCGTGAACGGACGGGCTTGACCACGCTCCAGATGGACCGTCAGGTTCAGCTGCGGGCCGGGCTCGGGAAGCCGCATCCGGTAGTCGCCGTCCACCGGGAAGAACGGCGACACGTAGAAGTCCTTGCCGGTCACCGCGCGGTCCGCGGCGTCCGGGTGCAACAGGTAGCAGTGGCGCTCGCCGTAGGTGTTGTGGACCTCGGCGACGACGCAGAGGGGGGCGCCGTCAGGGCGGTGGCACCAGTAGACGGTCAGCGGGTTGAAGACGTGGCCGAGGACCCTGGCCTGGGTGAGCATGGTGACGGTGCCGCCGGCGAGGTCCACACCCCGGGCCGCGAGGAACCGTTCGAGTCCCGCCCGCACGGTGGGCGCCGTGCCGCCGAAGTGGTCGCGGGCGTCGAAGCGGGCCAGGGGGCGCAGCGGGGCAGGCAGCCGCGGCGGGCTGTCCGGGTCGATGAGCCACAGATAGGTGCGGTGCCGCAGCGCGTACCTGCGGGGTGCGGTCCGTACGTGGGTGATGGTGCACGGGTAGAGGGCGCTCACCAGACCACCCCGAGTGCGGCCGCGGCCTCGACCCCGGAACGGCAGCCGTCCTCGTGGAAGCCCCAGCCGTGGTAGGCGCCCGCGTAGGCGGTGACCGGGCCCGAGAGCGCGGGCAGCCGGGCCTGGGCGGCGACCGATTCCGGGGTGAAGACGGGGTGTTCGTAGACCATGCGGGCCCGTACCCGCTCCGGGTCGACGCGGTCGGCGCCGTTCAGGGTGACGACGAACCGATCGGGGGCGTCCAGGCGCTGGAGGCGGTTCATGTCGTAGCTGACGGTGACCCGGTCGGCGTCGGCCGCGCACGAGGGCATCAGGTAGTTCCAGGAGGCCGCGGCGCCCCGGCTGCGCGGCAGGAGCGTGGTGTCGGTGTGCAGCAGCGTGGGGTTGCGGGAGTAGCGGAACGCCCCGAGCGTCCGCCGCTCCTCGTCGGTGGGATCGGCGAGGAGCCGGAGCGCCTGGTCGGGGTGGGTGGCGAGGACCACCGCGTCGAACGCCTCGGTGGTGCCGTCCTCCGTGACGACGTCCACGCCGTCCCCGTGCCGGCGGACCGTCCTGACCGGGGTGGCCGTGCGCAGGGAGTGCACCTGCTTGGTGACGCGGTCGACGTACTCGCGTGAGCCGCCGGTGACGGTCCGCCAGACCGGGGAGTCCCCGATCGAGAGCATCCCGTGGTGCTCCAGGAACCGGAAGAGGTAGCGGGCCGGGTAGCGCATCGCGGTGACCGGGTCGCAGGACCAGACGGCGGAGACCATGGGCGTCAGGAAGTGGGCCGAGAAGTACGGGGAGAACCGCCCCCGCGCCGCGAAGTCGCCGAGGGTCGTCGGCCCCGTGCCCTCGGGCAGCGCGAGCAGGGCCCGGGCCGCGCGGTGGAAGCGCGGCACCTCGGTCAGCATCCTGAGGTAGGGGCCCCGGAACACGGACCCCGGCCGGGCGAACAGTCCGGCGGCGCCCCGGGCGCCTGCGTACTCCAGGCCGCAGCCCTCGCAGCGGACGGACATGCTCATCTCCGACTCCTGCGTGGCCACGCCGAGTTCGCCGAAGAGCCGGAGGAGGTGCGGGTACGTCCGCCTGTTGTGGACGATGAATCCCGAGTCGACGCGGTGCGTCCGGCCGTCCGTCGAGGTGAGGTCGTGGGTGTGCGCATGCCCGCCGGGCCGACGGTCGGCCTCGAAGAGCGTCACGTCGTGCGCCTTGCCCAGTACGTGCGCGGCGGTGAGGCCCGCCACCCCGCTGCCCACCACGGCTGTGCGCCGCCGCTCCCTTGTCATTCGGTTCCCTCCGGTGTTCCGCCTGGCCGGGGCGTTGCTTCAGCGCCCCTCAGAGGTCATTCGGGGCCGAGGGCGCCGCGGATTGGCCGATGATCGGACTTCCTTCGATCGAGTGAACGACCAATCCGCCGGACGGTCGGTGCCGAAATACCGGTGTGAGAACAGACCGATACGTTTCGCAGAAGCAAGGGACCTCCGGCTCCCGGCGGACCCGCTGGGCGCGTGCGGCTTCCGCTGCGCTCAGCGGTGTGATCGCCGGGTTCACCGCCCTGTGCGTCGCCGAACTGGTCGCCGCTGCCGTGCGTCCCGAGGCGGGTCCGGTCACGGCCGTGGGCGGGGCGGTCATCGACCGCACTCCCCCGGCTGTCAAGGACTTCGCCGTACGGAACTTCGGCACCGACGACAAGCTGGTGCTGCAGCTCGGGATCCTCGTCCTCCTGGCGCTCTTCGCCATGGCGGTGGGGGTGCTGGCGCTGCGGCACCGGTGGACCGGCGCTGCGGCCGTACTGGTCTTCGGCGTGGTCGGGGCGGTCGCGGCGAACGGGCGGCCGGAAGGCCGGCCGCTCGACGCACTGCCCTCGGTCGTGGGCGCGCTGGTGGCCGCAGGAGTGCTGTATCTCCTGGCCGGACGGCTGGCCCCGGTGGCCGCCCCGTCTCCCGCGGCTGGGGAGACGGGCGGTGGGGAACAGGGCGCCTTCGACCGCCGCGGATTCGTCATCGCGGCGACCGCGGCGGCGGCGGCCTCGGCCGGCGCGGGACTCGTGGGGCGACGGCTCCAGGCGTCCCGGCTGGCCGGGGTCTCCGCCTCGCGCGGTGACATCGTCCTTCCGTCCCCGGCCTCGGGCGCACCCGCGATACCGGGCGGAGCGGATCTGGGCATCCGGGGTCTGAGTTCCTTCACCACCCCGAACAAGGACTTCTACCGGGTGGACACCGCTCTGGTGGTTCCGCGCGTCGACGCCGACCGGTGGCGGCTGCGGATCCACGGCAAGGGGGTGGCGCGCCCCCTCACCCTCGGGTTCCAGGACCTCCTGGAGCGCGAGCTCGTCGAGCGCGACATCACGCTGACCTGCGTCTCCAACCAGGTGGGCGGCCCCTATGTGGGCACGGCCCGGTGGATCGGCGTGCGGCTGGCCGACCTGCTGCGCGAGGCCGGGGTGAAGCCCCCGTCGAAGGGCGGCCGGGCGGACCAGCTCGTGTCGCGCTCCGTGGACGGGATGACGATCGGGACGCCGGTCGAGGACGTCATGGACGGCCGTGACGCCCTGCTCGCGGTCGGTATGAACGGCGAACCGCTGCCGTTCGACCACGGCTTCCCCGTCCGGATGGTCGTCCCCGGTCTGTACGGCTACGTCTCGGCGTGCAAGTGGATCCAGGACATCGAGCTCACCACGTTCGACGCGTACGACGCCTACTGGGTCAAGCGCGACTGGTCCCGCGAGGCGCCGATCAAGACACAGTCACGGATCGACACCCCGCGCCCCTTCGCCGCCCCGCGAGCGGGGAAGGTGCCGGTCGCCGGTGTCGCCTGGGCCCAGCACCGGGGCATCGCCCGGGTCGAGGTCCGGGTGGACGGCGGCGAGTGGCACACCGCGCGGCTGGCCGCCGAGGCCGGCCGCGACACCTGGCGCCAGTGGGTGTGGGAGTGGCCCGCCACGACCGGCCACCACACCCTCGAGGTCCGCGCGACGGACCGGACCGGCGCCACCCAGACCGACAAGCGGGTCGGCACCGTGCCCGACGGTGCGACCGGCTGGCACTCGGTGGTGGTCGACGTGACCTGAATCCCGCCGCCCACCGAACCCTCTCTTTCCTTTCCTCTGTCGAACAACGATCCACTACAGGAGAACACCATGAACAACCGTCACCTCCGCCGCATCGCCGTCACCGTCTCCGCCGCGGCGCTCCTGCCGCTCGCGCTGACCGCCTGCTCCGGCGACTCCGACACGTCCTCGTCCGACTCCGGTGCGGACAAGGCCGCGTCGAGCGCGCCGGCGAAGGAGACCGAGTCGGCTGCGGCGATGGACAAGCCGTTCGGCCCGGGCTGTGCGTCGGTCCCGAAGGAGGGCGCGGGATCCTTCGACGGCATGGCTCAGGACCCGGTCGCCACGGCCGCGTCGAACAACCCGGCGCTCTCCACGCTGGTCGCGGCGGTCAAGCAGGCCGGCCTGGTCGACACCCTGAACAGTGCCGAGAACATCACGGTGTTCGCTCCCACCAACGACGCCTTCGCCAAGATCCCGAAGGCCGACCTGGACAAGCTGCTCGCGAACAAGGCCGAGCTCACCAAGGTTCTCACCGCGCACGTGGTCGGCCAGAAGCTGACGCCGCAGCAGCTGGAGAAGGGCTCCTTCGACACGCTGGCCAAGACCAAGCTGACGACGGCGGGTTCGGGCGAGGAGTACACCGTGAACGACTCCTCCAAGGTCGTCTGCGGCAACGTGCCGACCGCCAACGCCACGGTCTACATCGTCGACACCGTCCTGATGCCGGCGAGCTGATCCCACACCGTCCTGATGCCGGCGTGCTGATCCCACGCCCGTCGGTACGCTGACGGCATGACCCCGACGAGCCCCGAGGACCGCGCTCTCCGCCCCCATGGCCGGAGCGGCGCGGACCGCGGGGCTCGTGCCGTGGGCGCGGTCGTCGGGTCCGCGGTGGGCGACGCGCTGGGCGCCCCCTTCGAGTTCGGGCTCCCGGGCGTCTACAGCGCCAGGTTCCCGGACGGGGCGGGCACGATGTGCGGGGGCGGCGGCTGGGATCCGGGCGAGGCGACGGACGACACGCAGATGGCCGTCCTCGTCGGGGAGTCGCTGCTGGAACGGGGCGGCCTCGACCTCCCCGACCTGTTCGGCCGCTTCCGCCGGTGGGCGGCGGGCGAGCCGAAGGACATCGGGCTGCAGACCGAGGACGTGCTCACGAGCGGCGATCCCTGGGACCTGGCCGCAGCACTTCACTTCCAGATCAACACCCGTGCCGCGGGCAACGGTTCACTGATGCGCGCCGCTACTTCTGCGGTGTACTTCGCCCGGGCGGGGCGCACGGCCACGATGGACGCCGCCCGACGCATCGCGGCGCTGACGCACGGCGACCGGGCCGCGTGGGAGGGCACCGCCGTCTTCCACGAGCTGGTACGGGTGGCACTGGAGGGCGGCGACCCGCTCACGGCCGTGGACGGCGCCCTGGCCGAGGTCCATCCCGCCCACCGGGAGCGCTGGGCGTCCGTACTCACCCCGCAGTGGCGGCCGGACGACGCCACCGAGTTCAACGGCGCGGTGTGGCCGTGCCTCGCCACCGCCGTGTGGGCGCTGCGCACCACGAGCGGATTCGAGGCGGCGCTGTCCGCCGCCGTGGACGTGGGCGGGGACACCGACACCGTGGCCGCGGTGACGGGCGGCCTGGCGGGCGCCGTGTACGGCATCGGTGCCGTGCCGGAGCGCTGGACGCGCCCGCTCCACGTACCGCTGCCCGGATACGGGAACCGTCTGCTGCGGGCCGGGGACCTGGAGGTACTGGCCCGCCGGCTCGACGGATCCGCAGAATCCGGCCGCCAGAAAAACTACACATAAGGGACAGGTAAGAGCACACTGGTCTCAAGAGCTGATGACCGCACTTCTCCACCGCGGTCGCTCCGGCAAGTCCGAAGGAGACCATCCTCATGAGTAACCTCTCGCACACCGGAAGGGACGTTTCCGGGAACACCAGAGACGTCTCCGGACACACCGGAAGGGACATCTCCGGGCACCCCGACGCCGAGGAGATGCGGGCACGTCACGACCGCGTGATCAGCGGCGGCGGCCGTACGACGGCCATGGCGGACGCGCCGGTGTTCCTGCTGGGTCTGTTCTGCGCCGTCTCGCCGTGGGTGCTCCACTTCACCGCGAGCCAGCCCGCCCTGGTGACGCACAACCTGGTCATCGGCATCGCGATAGCCGTGCTGGCACTCTGCTTCACCGCCATGCCGGAACGGATGACCGGGATGAGCATGGCCATCGTCGCCCTGGGCGCGTGGCTCATCGTGTCGACCTGGGTCGTGGGCCAGAGCCCCGACATGGGCGTCATCCTCAACAACGTGATCGTCGGTGGTCTGGCGATCGTGCTGGGGGCCGCCTGCGCGGGACTCTCGATGAAGAACAGGAAGAGGACCTGACAGGAGAACGCGCGGAAGTGGCCACAGGCACGCACAGACCGCCTGTGGCCACTTCACCGCTCTCACGACGTCACGACACCGTCGTACGGCAGGGTGCCGAACGGGCCGGGCCTCAGCCCACCGAGCTGTACGCCACCACGCCCCGCAGCACCGCGTCGACCGCCTTGTGGGCGTTCTTCGCGACCGAACTCCCGTCCCTGGGCGCGGCGGCCGCGATCTGACCGAGCACGTCGATGACCTGCTTGCACCACCGCACGAAGTCCCCGGCCGGCATCTCCGCCTCGCGGAGCACCTCGTCCAGCGTCCGCCCGGAAGCCCACATGTAGACCGACCAGGCGAAGCCGAGATCGGGCTCCCGCTGCCCGACCCCTTCCGTCTGACTGATCTTGAAGTCCTCCTCCAGGGCGTCGAGCCTGCCCCAGATGCGGACCATTTCCCCCATCGCGGCCTTCGCCGGCCCGGACGGCAGCTTCGGCGCGACGGCGTCGTCCGCCTGGCGCGCCTCGTAGACCAGCGCGGAGACGCAGGCGGCGAGTTCGGCGGGGTTGAGCCCCTCCCAGACGCCCTCCCGCAGGCACTCGCTGGCCAGCAGATCGAGCTCGCCGTAGAGCCGGGCCAGCCGCCTCCCGTTGTCGGTGACCTCGCTGCCCCGCAGGTAGTCGAGCTCGGTCAGAAGCGCGACGATGCGGTCGAAGGTCCGGGCGATGGTGTTCGTCCGGCCCTCGATCCGGTGCTCCAGCTGCCGGGTGTCACGCTGAAGCCGGTGGTAGCGCTCCGCCCAGCGGGCGTGGTCCTCACGCTCGTCGCATCCGTGGCAGGGGTGGGCCCGCAGCTCCGTGCGGAGCCTCGCGATCTCCCCGTCGTCGGCCGCCGCGGCCCGCTGCTTGCGGTGCCGTCCCGGGTCGATGTGCCCCGCCTTGCTCCGGAGCGCGGAGGCCAGGTCGCGACGGGACTGGGGTGAGCGCGGGTTGAAGGACTTGGGTACCCGCATCCGCTCCAGCGCCTCGACGGGCACCGGGAAGTCGATGCCGGCCAGCCGCTTGACCTGCCGCTCCGCGGTGAGCACCAGGGGGCGGGGCCCGTCGTGGTACTCCAGTCCGCGGTGGCCGTTCGTCCGGCCGGCGGGCAGTCCCGGGTCGAGGACCAGGGCGAGCCCGGCGAACTTGCCGGTGGGCACGTGGATGACGTCACCGGGCTTCAGCTTCTCCAGGGAGGAAGCGGCGGCCGCGCGCCGCTGGGCAGCACCCTGCTTGGCCAGGTCAGTCTCGCGGTCCTTGAGGTCGCGGCGCAGCTGCGCGTACTCCTCGAAGTCCCCGAGGTGGCAGGTCATGCCCTCCTTGTAGCCCTCGAGGCCCTCCTCGTTGCGCTGGACCTGACGCGAGATCCCCACGACGGACCGGTCGGCCTGGAACTGCGCGAAGGAGGTCTCGAGCAGCTCACGGGAGCGGTGCCGCCCGAACTGCTGCACGAGGTTGACGGCCATGTTGTACGAGGGCCGGAAGCTGGACCGCAGCGGATACGTACGCGTGCCGGCGAGCCCGGCGAGCGCCCCGGGGTCCATGCCCCGCTGCCACAGGACGACCGCATGGCCCTCGACGTCGATCCCACGGCGCCCGGCACGCCCGGTGAGCTGGGTGTACTCGCCCGGTGTGATGTCGGCGTGCTGCTCGCCGTTCCACTTGACGAGCTTCTCGAGCACCACGGAGCGCGCGGGCATGTTGATGCCGAGCGCCAGCGTCTCGGTCGCGAAGACGGCCTTGACCAGGCCGCGGACGAACAGCTCCTCCACGACCTCCTTGAACGTCGGCAGCATCCCCGCGTGGTGCGCGGCGATGCCCCGCTCCAGCCCTTCCAGCCACTCGTAGTAGCCGAGGACGTGCAGGTCCTCGCCGGGGATGGACGCGGTCCGCTCCTCGACGATCTCCCGCACCAGTCGGCGCTTCTCCTCGTCGTTCAGCCGCAGTCCGGCCTGGAGGCACTGCTGCACGGCTGCCTGGCAGCCGGCCCGGCTGAAGATGAACGTGATGGCGGGCAGCAGCCCCTCGGCGTCGAGCCGGTCGATGACCTCGGGCCTGGACGGGGTCCAGATACGGCTGCGCTGGCGGCGCTCGCGCTCGCGGTCGGCCTCGCGGACCATCTTCCCGCGCCGGCGCTCCCGCGGGTTGTACCCGCGCTGGTTCTCCATCCGGGCGAGCCGGACGAGGTCGGTGTTGACCTCGCGCCTGCCGGTGCCGCGGCCGCCGTGGTCCGTCTCCTCCTCGAAGAGGTCGTACATCCGCCGCCCGGCCATGACGTGCTGCCACAGCGGCACGGGCCGGTGCTCGGAGACGATCACCTGGGTGTCACCGCGCACCGTGTCCAGCCAGTCACCGAACTCCTCGGCGTTGGACACGGTCGCCGACAGCGACACCAGGGTCACCGACTCCGGCAGGTGGATGATCACTTCCTCCCACACGGCGCCCCGGAAACGGTCGGAGAGGTAGTGCACCTCGTCCATGACCACGTACCCGAGGCCGGTGAGGGACTGGGAGCCCGCGTACAGCATGTTGCGCAGGACCTCGGTGGTCATGACGACCACCGGCGCGTCCGCGTTGACGCTGTTGTCACCGGTCAGCAGACCGACCTTGTCCGCGCCGTAGCGCCGGACGAGATCGGTGAACTTCTGGTTGGACAGAGCCTTGATCGGCGTGGTGTAGAAGCACTTGCGGCCCTGCAGCAGGGCGAGGTGCACGGCGAACTCGCCGACGATCGTCTTGCCCGACCCCGTGGGGGCCGCGACCAGCACCCCCTTGCCTGCCTCCAGGGCCTGGCAGGCCTCGATCTGGAACGGGTCCAGCCCGAACTCGTACATCTCGCGGAAGGGCCCGAGGGCCGTGGCCGCCTCGGCCGCACGGACCCGGGACGCCTGGTATCGCTCAGCTGGTGAGAGGTCCTCTGTCATCTTGCTACGAGCCTACCCGCCTCGTATGACAGTCAGCCCGATCTTTCTTTTCACGGTGCCAGGACCCGGACCGCGCCGGGCACGCAGGTCGCGGTGAGCGGCAGCGGGCCCAGCGGCTCACCGTCGGCGTAGGCCGTGACACCCGCGGCGGCGAGCTCGATGGACGCGACCCGGTGCACCGTGACCACCGGGTGGTCGAGGTGCGTTCCCCGGTACACCTTCGGAAACACCTTGAGCAGCGTGGTCCGGCTGCACTCGCCGACGACCGTCACGTCGAAGAGCCCGTCGTCCATGACCGCGTCCGCACAGATCCGCATCCCGCCGCCGTACGTGGTCCCGTTGCCCACCGCGATCAGAGTCGCCTCGATCTCGCGGACCGGGCCACCGTCCAGCCGCAGGCGGTACGGGATGGGCCGGAAGGCCGCCAGCTCGGCCAGGATCGCCAGGTCGTACTTGAAGCGCCCGCCGACCCGGCGCATCCGGTTGCCGCGGTCGTTGACCCGCGAGTCGAAGCCCGAGGCCAGCACGGAGCCGAACCACCGGTCCCCGACCCGGCCGAGGTCGATCGTGCGTACCGTCCCGGCCTTGAGCGCCTCGGCGGCGAACCGTCCGGCGGCGGCCGGATCGCGGATCGGGAGCCCGAGGGCACGGGCGAAGTCGTTGCCGGTGCCGACGGCCACGGCGCCGAGCGGTGTCGAGGTGCCCGCCACGGCCTGCAGGGCGAGGGACATCATGCCGTCCCCGCCCACGGCTATGAGCGCGCCGGTGCCGCCCGCCACGGCCTCGCGGGCCCGCCGCAGGGCGTCGTCGGCGTCCTCGCCGAGCACGGTACGGACGGAGAATCCCGCGTCCCGCAAAGCCGAAGCGGCCGGCTGCGCGGCACGCGCGCCCCGGCCGCTTCCCGCGGTGGGATTGACGAAGAGGGTGATCTCGCTGGTCACCCGCGGGACCTTACAAGGTCAGGTGATGTCGTCGTAACCGTTGAGCCGGGGGGACCGGCCGCCGTCCGCGTCGCCGGATGCCTGCTCGGGCAGCGCGGCCCGGGAGGACACCTGATCGATGGCGCCGACGGGCTCGGGGGTGAGGTCCAGCTCGGACGCCTCGTCGTCGTCGAGCTCGGCGTCCGGGTCCTTGCGGCGCCTGCGCTTGTCGTTGAGGAGCGAGAAGCCGACGGCGACGAAGTACAGCACCGCCAGCGGGCCCGCCAGCAGGAGCATCGAGAGGGGGTCACCACCCGGGGTGGCGATGGCTCCGAAGGCGGTGAGCCCGACGATCATCCCGCGCCACCAGGCCAGCATGCGCTTACCGCTCAGCACCCCGGTCATGTTCAGCAGGATGAGCAGCAGCGGCAGCTCGAAGGCCAGGCCGAAGACGAGCACCATGCGGGTGATCAGATCGAGGAAGTCGTCGAGCGGCAGCAGGTTCTTCACGTTGTCGGGCGTGAAGCCCAGCATGATCTCGGCGGTCTGCGGCAGGATCCAGTAGGCGATCCAGGCGCCGGCGACGAAGAGCGGGACACCCGCCGCCGCGAAGGCGAAGGAGTAGCGCTTCTCCTGCTTGTGAAGGCCCGGGGCGACGAACGCCCACAGCTGGTAGAGCCACACGGGAGTGGCCACCAGCACACCCGTCATCAGGGCGACCTTCAGGGCGATGGTGAACGGCGACAGCAGACCGTTGGTGGTCATCTCCGCGCAGGGACGACCGTTGACCATGGTCACGGCGCCGTCCCTGCAGCCGACCGAGTCCAGGATCGGCTTCATCAGGAACTCGAAGATTTCCTTCTGGAAGAAGGCCGCCACGACCACGGCGACCAGGATCGCCAGGACCGACTTCAGCAGACGGTTGCGCAGCTCACGCAGGTGATCGAGAAGGGGCATCCGCCCCTCGTCGTCCTTCTCCTGCTTGCGGGCAGACTTGAGCAACCCACTTCCCTCGTCTCGTGCGGCAGCTTCCGGTGGTGCGGGTCAGCTGTCAGCTCTGGGTGGTGGGCTTGGCGTCGCTGACCGGCCGGGAGCTGGTGACGTCTCCCGGAGCGGCCTGGATCGTACGGGCAGTGGTGGCCGGCGGGGTGGTGTCGGCCACGTTCTCCGCGGTGGGTGCCGCGGGCTCCGCGTCGTCCTTCTTCATGGCCTTGGCCTCGCTCTTGAGGATGCGGGCCGACTTGCCGAGCGAACGCGCCATGTCGGGAAGCTTCTTGGCACCGAAGAGCAGCAGGATGACAGCGATGATCAGAACGATCTCGAGGGGCTTCAGATTGCCGATCATGTGCGACTTCCTTCTCACTGAGGCGTCCGGAGGGTGGGCTCGCCGCCCGTTCGACCGGACAGTTGTCCGACCTTCGCGCTGGCAGCGATCGTAACCCGCAGGGGTAAACGCGAGGCAATGCCCGTGCGTACACCCGCTTGCGGCCCGCACCTCCCTGCCTGGGCCGCTCAAGCAGCGTACCCCCCTGGCCGGTGGATCTGGAGGCCGCGCCCTGCTAGCGCAGGGCCTCTCCGGTGTCGGCGAGGGTGGTGGCCGCTCGTTCGAGATCCTCGGCCGCTCGGTTGATCCGCCGCGTGGTCGCGGCGACCTGTCCGGCGAGGCGCTGTGCCTCGACGAAGACCTTGACGGCCAGCACACCGAGCACGGCGAGGCCGGCGAATCCCAGGGCGATGGCGAGCATGGGCCAGAACATGGACGGATCCTCGATCGTGTTCGTCACCGCAGGGCGGTGTGCAGGCGCAGCGTCCGCACCCCGCCGCCGCTCAGGAGCTCCACTATGCGCTCCCCGGCGGGCTTGCGGACCGCGGTGCCGCACGCGGGGCAGGTGAAGGAGTAGAAGGTCGTACGGTGGCTGGCTCCTATCGCCAGTCGCAGCGCACCCGCCCCCAGCTCGAACCGCTCACGGCAGTCCGGACAGGCGGCCCGGAAGCGCACGGTGTCGGGCACCGGGACCGGAGCCGGTCCGGTCTGCGTGCTCGGTATCGCGGTCATGTGACCTCGGTCCCCTCGGTGCACGGTGGCCGCCCTTCAGAGTGCGCCGTCGTAGGCGGCCAGTGCCTCACGCGCCGCCGCCCTGGCGCTCTCGGCGAGCTCCGGGGGCGAGGTGATGCGTCCTTCGCCGCCCAGCCGCAGGGCGAGCCTGCGCAGGGAGGCCGGGTCCGGGGTGCGCAGCGTGATCCGCAGACCGCCGTCGGGCAGTTCCTCCGCGCTGTCGTGCGGGTAGTACTCGGCGACCCACCGGCCGCCGGGGCCGACCTCGATCACGACCTCCGGGTCCTCGGCCGCGGGCTGCACCAGCCCCTCGGAGAGATCGCGCAGCTCCAGCTCGGGCGGGGCCGACGGGGCGTCGAGGAGCCTGATCTCGGCGACCCGGTCGAGCCGGAACGTGCGCCGCGCCTCGGTGAGACGGCACCAGCCCTCCATATAGGTGTGGCCGACGGCGAACAGCCGGATCGGGTCCACCTCGCGCTCGGTCAGTTCGTCGCGGGCGGGCGAGTAGTAGCGCAGCCACAGCCGGCGCCGCTCGGAGATCGCCCGGTCCACGTCGGCGAAGACCCCGCCCTCGGACTCGAAGGTGACCGAGAGCCGGGAGCTCGCGGCCCCCACCTCACCGGCCGCCGTCTCCAGCTTCGCGGTCGCGCGCACCAGCGCCTGCCGGTCGCTCTCCCGCAGGCCGGGGAGCGTGGCAACGGCACGGGCCGCGACGAGCAGCGCGGTCGCCTCGTCGGCGGCGAGCCGCAGCGGCTCGGCGACGTCGTCCGGGTTGTGCCACCAGATCCGGTCGCCGTCGGTGTCGATGTCCAGCAGGTCCCCGCCCCGGAAGCTGGTCCCGCACATGGGGAGCACGTCGAGGTCGGAGATCAGCTCGTCCTCGGTGATCCCGAAGGCACGGGCCACGTCCTGGACGTGGGCGCCGGGGCGCTCGCGCAGGTACGTGACCAGGGAGAGCATCCGCCGGGTCTGGTCGATGGCGTTCGTGGCCACGGGCAGGGGTCCCCTCAGTCCTTGGCCACGGCGCGCAGCCGGTCCATCACGTCGGCCCGCAGGTCGGCGGGCTCGCTCACGGTCACGTCGGGCCCGAACTCCACGAGCCAGGCGTCCAGGCCGTGTCCGTACGGGATCTCCAACTCGTCCCAGCCGTCCCCGAGTTCCCGTACCGATATCGCGCGGGAGCGCAGCGGGTAGCCGGATCCGGCGCGCAGCCTGATGCGGGCGGTCCTGGTGGCGGTCTCCCCCGCCCAGCTCTCCACGGTCTCGCGGACGGTGACGGCGTCGGGCACGAGGGCGGTGAAGGCTCCTGCGCGGGAGCGGACCCGGCCCGAGATCCGGGACAGCCGGAAGACGCGCTCGGCACCCCGGTCGCGGTCCCAGCCGGCCAGGTACCAGTGGCCCCGCCAGCATTCGAGCGTCCAGGGTTCGACCTGGCGCTGCTCGGGGTGGGCCGCGTTGCCCTTGCGGTAGTCGAAGGTGACCGGGCGGCGGTCGCGGCAGGCGAGCATCAGGGGCTCGAAGGCGGCCTCGTGGACCGGGATGCGGGGTTCGAGGGCGCTGTGCACCTCGTAGGCGTCCTCGGCCTCCGGCATGCCCGCGGCGCGCAGCTTCTGCAGGGCTCCGCTGGCGGCCCCGGCGAGCCGGGCCTGCTGCCAGACCTTGGCGGCGAGCCCGAGGGCCGCGGCCTCCTCGGCGTCCAGGGTGATGGGAGGCAGCCGGTTGCTGTCGCGGCGGGCGAGGTAGCCGGTGTCGCCGTCCAGGTTCTCCACGGTCTCGATGACCAGGCCGAGTTCGCGCAGATCATCCTTGTCGCGCTCGAACATCCGGTTGAAGGACTCGTCGGAGCCCGCCTCCAGATAGGCCTCGATGGACCCGCGGAGCTCACGCTTGCTGAGCGGACGCCGGGTACCCAGCAGACACAGCGCCAGGTTCATCAGCCGTTCGGCCTTGGCAATCGCCATCGACGCCCTTTCTCGACGTGCTCTCCGACCGTCGACCGTACCGCCCCGGGGTGTCCGGACCAAAGCGAGGGCCCGTGCCTTGCGGCACGGGCCCTGACTGCGGTAGACGGACGGATCAGACGCCGACGAGGTCGCAGACGAAGATCAGCGTCTCGCCCGGGGCGATCGTGCCGCCGCCGGCGCCGCGGTCGCCGTAGGCGAGGTGCGCGGGGATGGTCAGCTGGCGGCGGCCGCCGACCTTCATGCCCTGGACGCCCTGGTCCCAGCCGGCGATGACCTGGCCGGCACCGAGCTGGAACTGCAGCGGGGTGCCGCGGTTCCAGGAGGCGTCGAACTCCTCGCCGGTGGAGAAGGCCACACCGACGTAGTGCACGGAGACGGTCTGACCCGCCTTGGCCACCGGTCCGTCGCCCTCCCAGATCTCCTTGATCTCCAGGTCGGCCGGCGGTTCGCCACCCGGGAAGTCGATCTCGGGCTTATCGATGCTCACTGAACTGCTCCTCTTGACTGTGAACTGGGCAACCGGGACAGTCTTACATCTTCGTCAGAATGTCCACGGCCCACACGAGCGTCGAGTTGGCGGGGATGGTCTGCTGGGCCTGGTCCCCGAACGCCTGGTCCGGCGGCATGACGAGCAGGACGCGACTGCCGACCTTCTTGCCGACCAGACCGGCCTTGAGTCCCTTGACGGTGACCTGGGCCAGCGGGAAGCTCGCGACCTTGCCCGTGTCGTACGTGCTGTCGAACTTCTTCGCACCCTTCCACAGGTAGGCCTCGTAGTTGACGACCACTGTGTCGCTCTCCTTGACGGCCTCACCCTTGGACTCGAGGATGTAGTTCGAGACCAGCTTCTTGGGCGGGTCGCTCTTCGGGATCGTGACCTTCGGCGCCTTGCCATCGGTGTTGTCGCCGACCTTGGGCAGGTCGATGTCGTCCTGGGCGACCGCGGTGCCCTCCGGGGACTTCGGAACCGGCTTGCCGTTCACCACGTCGACGACGAAGACCAGGGTGGCGTTGGGCTTGATGTCCTCACCCTGACCCTGCTCCCCGTAGCCGAGCTCCGGCGGGATGACCAGCTGGACGCGGCTGCCGACCTTCTGGCCGACGAGCCCCTGCTCCCAGCCGGGGATGACCATACCGGCACCGAGGATGAGCCCGAACGGCTGCTTGCGGTCGAAGCTGTTGTCGAACGGCTTGGTGGAGTCCCACGCCTGCCCGAGGTAGTTGACCTGGATGGCGTCGCCGTTCTTGAGCTTCGCGCCGTCACCCTCACTGATGACGTCGGTCTTCAGTTTCTTGGGGGGATCACCCTCGCCCTTGGCCAGGGTGGGCTTCTCACCGAATTTCGCCCCCGCGGTGATCGCGGGGTCGCCCTTGGATGAGGCGGAGTCGGAGGCCTTGTCGTCGCCGCATGCCGCCATGGACAGCAGCAGTAGGGGGACGACGAGAAGGCCGGCAAGTCGGCGCACGGGTTCCTCAGATCTCAGACGGCACGTGAATGGTCCCCCGACACTCTAGGCGGAGCGAAGGGCCCCGTACGAGGAATGTACGGGGCCCGGTCGCATTCGGGGCGGGACGGCTTCGTCCCGGATCACATGCCCGCGATCAGCTTCTCCACCCGTTCGTCGACGGAACGGAAGGGGTCCTTGCACAGCACGGTGCGCTGCGCCTGGTCGTTGAGCTTGAGGTGGACCCAGTCGACGGTGAAGTCCCGCCGCTGTTCCTGGGCGCGGCGGATGAAGTCGCCGCGCAGCCGCGCCCTGGTCGTCTGCGGGGGCACCGACTTGCCCTCGAAGATCTTCAGGTCGTTGCAGATGCGGGCGACCTGGCCCTTGCGCTCCAGGAGGTAGTAGAGCCCGCGCCGCCGGTGGATGTCGTGGTAGGCGAGGTCTATCTGAGCGACCCTCGGATTCGACATCGTCATGTTGTGCTTGGCCCGGTACCGCTCGATGAGCTTGTACTTCATGACCCAGTCGATCTCGGTGCCGATCCGGTCGAGGTCCTCCGCCTCGATGGCGTCCAGCGTGCGGCCCCACAGTTCGAGGACCTGGTCGACGGTGCCGGTGCGGATGCCCCGGCGCTCGACGAAGTCGACGGCCTTCTCGTAGTACTCGCGCTGGACCTCGATGGCCGACGCCTCCCGGCCGCTGGCCAGGCGCACCTTCCGCTGTCCTGTGATGTCGTGGCTGACCTCGCGGATGGCCCGGATCGGGTTCTCCAGGGTCAGGTCGCGCATCACCGTGCCCGCCTCGATCATGCGCAGCACGAGGTCGGTGGCACCGACCTTGAGGAGCATGGTCGTCTCGGACATGTTCGAGTCGCCGACGATGACGTGGAGGCGGCGGTACCGCTCCGCGTCGGCGTGCGGCTCGTCGCGGGTGTTGATGATCGGGCGGGAGCGTGTCGTGGCGGAACTGACGCCCTCCCAGATGTGCTCGGCCCGCTGGCTCACGCAGTAGACGGCTCCGCGCGGCGTCTGCAGCACCTTGCCGGCACCGCAGATCAGCTGGCGGGTGACGAGGAACGGAATGAGGATGTCCGCGAGCCGGGAGAATTCTCCGTGCCGGGCCACGAGGTAGTTCTCGTGGCATCCGTAGGAGTTTCCTGCCGAGTCGGTGTTGTTCTTGAAGAGATAGACGTCGCCCGCGATTCCCTCCTCGTGCAGGCGGCGTTCGGCGTCGACGAGCAGGCCTTCGAGAATGCGCTCGCCCGCCTTGTCGTGCGTGACCAGCTCGGTCACGTTGTCGCATTCGGGTGTCGCGTATTCCGGATGCGATCCCACGTCGAGGTAGAGGCGGGCGCCGTTCCGCAGGAAGACATTGCTGCTGCGGCCCCATGACACAACACGGCGGAAGAGGTAGCGCGCCACTTCGTCAGGTGACAGTCGGCGCTGTCCCCTGAACGTGCACGTGACGCCGTACTCGTTCTCCAGCCCGAAAATGCGGCGGTCCATGACTGAACATTACGCCTTATGGCCTGAGCTGAAACCGGGTTCGGCAGCACCGTTTCGATCATTTTCCGAACCGGCCACAACTGCGGGCGTACGCCCGGGAGCTGCGAGGACCCTTCCGGTGGCCAGCAGCACCAGCAGGGCGGCCACTCCACCGGCCCCGGCGACGGCGAAACTCCACGCCGTCCCGCCGAGCTCGACCGCCGGTCCCGCCACCGCCGTACCGGCCGCAGCGCCGACGCCGAAGGTCGTCACGAGCCAGGAGAACGCCTCGGTGACGGTGCCCCGCGGCGCGTGCCGGTCGACGACGATGAAGGAGCAGGCGATCGCCGGGGCGAGGAAGACCCCGGCGAGGGCCGCCAGCGCGGTCATGGCGGGCACACCGGGGGTGAGCATCAGCGGCAGATAGCCCAGCGCCAGCAGCGCGACGATGACCCGCAGCCTGCGCTCGGGCGCCCCCGCCCACTGCCGCGCGCCGTACACCGCTCCGCCGATCAGCGCACCGAGGCCGAGCGCGGCCATCAGCCAGCCGTACACGGACTCCCGGCCGTGATCGTCGGCGTAGGCGACACCGGCCACCGTGATCGATCCGAGGGCGAGCCCGACGAAGAAGAAGGCGCCCAGGAGGGCGAGCAGACCCGGGGAGCGCAGGGCCCCGAGCCAGTGGGCCTCGCGCGGCGCCGAACGCCAGGTCCTGGAGGGCTCGGAGAGGACGACGGAGAGCGCCCCGAGCACTCCCACGGCGTTGATGACGAGGAGGGCGGCGGCGGGCGACCAGAGCGACACCAGGACCGTCACGAGCAGCGGCCCCACGGTGAACATGACCTCCTGCGCCACCGCGTCCATGGCGTACGCCCGGTGCACCCGGTCCTCCCTGCCGAGGACCGTCGGCCACAGGGCGCGCAGCCCGCCCTCCAGCGGGGGCGTGAACAGGCCGGCCACGACGACGGCCGCGTAGGCCGCGGGGAGCCGGCCGAGGCCCGTCAGGGCCAGGGCGGCCATGCCGAGCGCGGAGACGACCGCTGCGGGGAGCTGCACGCGCGGCTGGCCGTACAGGTCCACGGCGCGGCCCAGCAGCGGCTGCCCCACCGCCGTGGCGAGCCCGTAGGCCGCCGCGAGGGCGCCCGCGAGGGTGTAGCTGCCGCCCTCGGCCCGGGTGAACAGGACGATCGCGATGTGGGCGGTGCCGTTCGGCAGCCGCCCCACCAGCGTCCCCGCCAGCAGCCGGGCGGCGTGCCGCGCCCTGAGGATGTCCAGATATCCCGCGGCCATGTCCGCCCCTCTCCCCCGCCGGTGTCGCAGCCTCGGGGTTTTACGTATAACGTCGCTGGTCATACGTACCATGTGGGCAGCCCGGGAGTCCATCCCGCCGCATCCGACCCGGCCAGCACGGAGGCACGAGTGAGCAGCGCGCGGCAGCCCGCCCCACCCCGGCCCACCAGCCGTGACGTGGCACGGGCCGCGGGTGTCTCGCAGGCCACGGTCTCGCTCGTGCTCGGCGGGAAATGGCAGGGCCGCGTGTCGGCCGCCACCGCCGAGCGGGTCCGCGCCGGCGCACGGGACCTCGGCTACCGGCCGAACCTCGCCGCCCGCAGCCTCCGCATGGGCCGCACCCGCACGGCGCTCCTCGTCGTCCCCGCGCTCACCAACGAGTTCTTCGCGCGGGTGTACACGGGCGCCGCCGCCGTCGCCGCGGAGCACGACTTCGGCGTGGTCCTGTATCCGTCCCCCGACGGCACCGGCCCGGCCAGGGACCCGTTCGCCTCGGCCCGCGCGGCGCTCGACGGGGTGATCGCCTCGTCGATGGCCGCGGACGCCCTGGGTGCGCTGCGGGGCGCGGACCTGCCACTGGTGATGCTGGACAGCGACCCCGGGGACGGCGGCGCCGCGGCGCGCGTGAACCTCGACATCGCGGACGGCATGCGCCAGGTGACGGACCATCTGCTCGGGCTGGGCCACCGCCGGATCGTGCACCTCGCGTCCGCCGTGGACACCTGGACCTTCGCGGTGCGCGCCAGGGCGCTGCGGGAGGCCGTGGCGGAAGCCCCCGGCGCGGTCCTGCGCACGGTGACCGCCCCGCTGGACGTACGGTCGGGGCGCGAGGCGGCCGAGGCGGTCCTGGCCTCCCCCGGCCCCCTGCCCACGGCGATCGTCTGCGACGACGACATCCTGGCCGCCGGCGCCTGCAAGGCGGTGCGCAGACGGGGACTGCGGGTGCCCGACGACATCTCGGTGACCGGCTTCGACGACCTGGCGCTCGCCACGGCGGTGGAGCCCGAGCTCACCACCGTGCGCCTGCCGGCCGAGCAGGTGGGCGAGCGGGGCATGACGGCGCTGCTGGACGTCCTGGAGGGCCGCCGGGCGGAGCACCGCGACCTCCCGGTCACCCTCGTGACACGCGGTTCCACCGCTCCCCCGCCCACCGCGTGACGGAGCCGCCCACCGCGTGACGGAGCCGCCCGCCGCGTACGGAGCCGCCGCCCGCCCACCGCATGACGAGCTCTCCGTCCACCGCGTGACGGAGCCCTCCGGCCGCCGCGCGAGGCGGCCGGAGGGCTCCGTCATGAGGACGTCGCGGGGCTACTCCTTCGTGGTCCCGCCCGAGTCCCCGGCAGGACCGTCCGGGTCCTTGCCGGGAGTGTCGGTACCGGCGGCCGGGGTGCTGCCGCCCTCGGGCTCCTCGGTGTCGGACGGGGCGTCCGTCGGGGTGGCCCCGGCGCCGTCCGCGCCCAGCAGCCTCGCCAGCTGCCGGCCGACGATCCGCTTGAACTTGCGCTGCTGCGGCCTCGTGCGGTCCAGGACCGCGACCTCGAGCCGCTCAGCGGGGATCTCCCGCTCGTTCCCGTTGGCCTCACGGGACAGCGCCTGCACGGCCAGCTTCAGCGCCTCCGCGAGGGACATCCCGTCGCGGTGGCGCTGGTCCAGGAAGCTGCTGATCTGCTCGGCGTTCCCGCCGACCGCGACCGAGCCGTGCTCGTCGACGATCGAGCCGTCGTGCGGCAGCCGGTAGATCTGGTCCCCTTCGGGGCCGGCACCGACCTCGGCGACCACCAGCTCCACCTCGTACGGCTTCTCGGCGGCGCTGGAGAAGATGGTGCCGAGCGTCTGCGCGTAGACGTTGGCCAGGCCACGGGCCGTCACGTCGTCGCGGTCGTAGGTGTAGCCCCGCAGATCGGCGTAGCGGACCCCGCCGATCCGGAGGTTCTCGTACTCGTTGTACTTGCCGGCGGCGGCGAAGCCGATCCGGTCGTAGATCTCGCTGAACTTGTGCAGCGCGCGGGACGGGTTCTCGCCGACGAACACGATGCCGTCGGCGAACTGCAGCACAACCAGGCTGCGACCACGGGCGATGCCCTTCCGGGCGTATTCCGCCCGGTCGGCCATGGCCTGCTGGGGTGAGACATAGAACGGCGTCGACACCGGCTATCCGTCCCTTTCTGTCAGTGACGAGTGCATCGGAGAGGCATCGGACCGGTCAGAGCAGCGCGGCACGGGGGCCGTCGGGCTGCTCGAGCCGGCGCTCCAGGATCGCGCGGGCGATCTCCGAGGATTCCGTGTCGTCGAGCTTGCGGAAGCCCTCGTCGGTGATGACGGTGACGATCGGATAGATGCGGCGGGCCACGTCCGGGCCGCCGGTCGCCGAGTCGTCGTCGGCGGCGTCGTACAGTGCCTGCACGACCAGGGTGAGCGTCTGCTCCTCCGTCAGGTCGTTGCGGTACAGCTTCTTCATCGACCCGCGCGCGAAGACGGAGCCGGAGCCGGTGGCCGCGTAGCCGTGCTCCTCGGAACGCCCGCCGGTGACGTCGTACGAGAAGATCCGGCCCTTCTCGCGGTCGACGTCGTACCCCGCGAAGAGCGGGACGACCGCCAGGCCCTGCATGGCCATCGCCAGATTGCTGCGGATCATCGTGGAGAGCCGGTTGGCCTTGCCCTCGAGGGAGAGCGTGGCGCCCTCGACCTTCTCGAAGTGCTCCAGCTCCAGCTGGAACAGCTTGACCATCTCCACGGCCAGACCCGCCGTGCCGGCGATCCCCACCGCCGAGTACTCGTCGGCCGGGAACACCTTCTCGATGTCGCGCTGCGCGATCATGTTGCCCATGGTCGCCCGCCGGTCACCGGCAAGCACCACTCCGCCGGGGAAGGAGGCCGCGACGATCGTGGTGCCGTGCGGCGCCTCGATCGCGCCCTGCAGCGGCGGCAGGCTGCGGTTGCCCGGAAGGATCTCGGGCGAGTGGTCGGACAGGAAGTCCATGAACGACGACGAACCCGGCGTCAGGAAGGCAGCTGGTAGACGCCCGGTGCTACGAGTGTTGGCTTCCACGCGTTTCCCTCCAGGTATGCGATGGCCCTGCGTAAGCAGTCAGGAACATCCCCCAACGTGCCGATGGCCGCATTGCAGTTGAAGCAGTACGCCAGGGACCCTACCCGCACTGTGACGGTGATCAACATGATCCCGGGGCCAGAAGCGCTTGCGCGGGATGCCCCGGTTGCCGGGGCATCCCACAGAAGACGCCGGCCGACTCGGCGAGCGGTCCGGACCCGATCTCCGGGCTGTTACTCGCCGCCCTTTTGGACGAACGAGCGGACGAAGTCCTCGGCATTGGACTCGAGCACGTCGTCGATCTCGTCCAGGACGTCGTCCACGTCGTCGCTGAGCTTCTCCTGCCGCTCCGCGAGGTCCTCGGACGCCTGCGCCTCCTGCGCCTGCTCCTCGGTCTCCTCGGTGGAACGCGTCGCCTTCTGCTGTCCGCCGCCGGTGTCCTTGGTCGCCATATAGCTCACCCCGCTCGGTTCGAAGCACTTGATCAGACCCTACCTACGGGGTCCGACATTGGCCCGGTACTTTCCTCAACGTCCGGAGGTCATCTGATTGATTCCCAGCCGGAGGGCCTTTCAGCCCCCCGTGAGTGTCCGGACCAGCTCTTCCGCGGTGCGGCAGCGGTCCAGTAGCCCTTCGACATGAGCACGTGTACCGCGCAACGGTTCCATCGTGGGCACCCGCTGCAGCGAGTCGCGGTCGGGCAGGTCGAAGATGACCGAATCCCAGGAGGCCGCGGCGACGTCGTCCGCGTACTGCTCCAGGCAGCGGCCCCGGAAATAGGCCCTGGTGTCCTCGGGCGGCTTCGTACGGGCCCGCTCGACGTCGCTCTCGTCGAGCAGCCGCTTGATCTTCCCCCGGGCCGCCAGGCGGTTGTACAGGCCCTTGTCGGCCCGTACGTCGGCGTACTGGAGGTCCACGAGGTGCAGGCGCGGGGCGTCCCAGTCCAGGCCGTCACGGCGCCTGTAGCCCTCCATGAGCTCCCGCTTGGCGATCCAGTCCAGCTCGCCCGAGAGGCTCATGGGATCGTTCTCCAGGCGGTTCAGGGTGTCCTCCCAGCGCGCCAGGACGTCCTTGGTCTGCTCGTCGGCGTCCGCGCCGTACCGCTCCTCGACGTATTTGCGGCCCAGCTCGAAGTACTCCATCTGGAGCTGCACCGCGGTGAGTGTCCGTCCGCTACGGAGCGTGACCAGCTGCTTGAGCGTCGGGTCGTGGGAGACCTGGTGCAGGGTGCGGACCGGCTGGTCGACGGCCAGGTCGACCTTGATGAAGCCGTCCTCGATCATGGCCAGGACCAGCGAGGTGGTGCCGAGCTTCAGGTACGTCGAGATCTCGGAGAGGTTCGCGTCGCCGATGATCACGTGGAGCCTGCGGTACTTCTCGGCGTCGGAGTGCGGTTCGTCGCGGGTGTTGATGATGGGGCGCTTGAGCGTGGTCTCGAGGCCGACCTCGACCTCGAAGTAGTCGGCGCGCTGACTGATCTGGAAGCCGTGCTCGTGGCCGTCCTGGCCGATGCCCACGCGGCCGGCGCCGGTCACGACCTGGCGGGAGACGAAGAACGGGGTCAGATGGCGCACGATGTCCGAGAAGGGGGTCTCCCGCTTCATCAGGTAGTTCTCGTGCGTGCCGTAGGACGCGCCCTTGTTGTCGGTGTTGTTCTTGTAGAGGTGGATCGGCTGGGCGCCGGGGATCGCGGCGGCGCGTTCCGCCGCCTCCGCCATCACCCGCTCTCCCGCCTTGTCCCAGAGCACGGCGTCCAGCGGGTTGGTGATCTCCGGTGAGCTGTATTCGGGGTGCGCGTGGTCGACGTACAGCCGCGCACCGTTCGTGAGGATGACATTGGCCAGGCCGATGTCCTCGTCGGTGAGCTGACTGGAGTCTGCGGTCTCACGGGCGAGGTCGAAGCCTCGCGCGTCGCGCAGCGGATTCTCCTCCTCGAAATCCCAGCGGGCGCGCCGCGCCCGGTGCATCGCCGCCGCGTAGGCGTTGACGATCTGGGACGAGGTGAGCATGGCATTGGCGTTGGGTTGACCGGGAACGGAGATCCCGTACTCCGTCTCGATGCCCATTACTCGCCGTACGGTCATGCGGCCCTCCTTGCCCGGCGGCGCTCCCGTCCGGGAGCGGCGCTCAAGTACCGCTGCTGGTCCACGGTGCCCGTCCCCGCACTGCGCGACTCGGCGGTACGGCAGAGCCTAGAGCGCCTCCGCGCCGGTGGGGAGATCAATTACGTCATTGTTCGGGTGTGGCCGGACCCTGCCGGGAAAACGGCCGGCTGCGGACACCCTGCCGGGCATCCGCAGCCGGTCTGCGATTTACAGGTACTGTCCGGTATTTGCCACCGTGTCGATGGACCGACCGGTGTCCGCGCCCTGCTTTCCGGTGACGAGTGTGCGGATGAAGACGATCCGCTCGCCCTTCTTTCCGGAAATCCTGGCCCAGTCGTCCGGGTTGGTCGTGTTGGGCAGGTCCTCGTTCTCCTTGAACTCGTCCACGCACGCCTGGAGGAGATGGGAGACGCGCAGGCCCTTCTGGCCCTGCTCGAGGAATGCCTTGATGGCCATTTTCTTCGCCCGGTCCACGATGTTCTGAATCATCGCTCCGGAGTTGAAGTCCTTGAAGTACAGGACTTCCTTGTCACCGTTGGCGTAGGTGACCTCGAGGAACCGGTTCTCCTCCGATTCGGTGTACATCCGCTCCACGACGGACTGGATCATCGCGTGGGCGGCGGCTTCCTTCGATCCCGTGTGCTCGGCCAGGTCGTCCGAGTGCAGCGGCAGCGACGGCGTGAGGTACTTCGCGAAGATGTCCTTCGCCGCCTCCGCGTCCGGACGCTCGATCTTGATCTTCACATCGAGACGGCCGGGCCGCAGGATCGCGGGGTCGATCATGTCCTCGCGGTTGGAGGCACCGATGACGATGACGTTCTCCAGGCCTTCCACACCGTCGATCTCGGCGAGCAGCTGGGGGACGATGGTGTTCTCCACGTCCGAGCTGACACCGGAACCACGGGTGCGGAAGAGGGATTCCATCTCGTCGAAGAAGACGATGACGGGGGTACCCTCGCTCGCCTTCTCCCGGGCACGCTGGAAGACGAGACGGATGTGCCGCTCGGTCTCACCGACGTACTTGTTGAGGAGCTCGGGGCCCTTGATGTTGAGGAAGTAGCTCTTCCCCGCGGGCTGTCCGGTGACCTCGGCGACCTTCTTGGCCAGCGAGTTGGCGACGGCCTTGGCGATCAGCGTCTTGCCGCAGCCCGGAGGGCCGTAGAGCAGGATGCCCTTCGGCGGACGCAGTTCGTGCTCCTTGAAGAGGTCCGGGTGGAGGTACGGGAGCTCGACCGCGTCGCGGATCAGTTCGATCTGGTCGCCCAGGCCGCCGATCTTCTCGTAGTCGATGTCCGGGACCTCTTCGAGGACGAGCTCCTCGACCTCGCTCTTGGGGACCACTTCGTAGACGTAGCCGGACCTGGGTTCGAGCAGCAGGGCGTCGCCGGGACGGATGGTGATGTCCAGGAGGGGCTCGGCGAGCCTCACCACCCGTTCCTCGTCGGTGTGCCCGACGACCAGGGCGCGCTCGCCGTCCTCGAGGATCTCCTTGAGGGTGACGATGTCCCCGGCCCGCTCGAATTCCATGGCCTCGACCACGTTGAGCGCCTCGTTGAGCATGACTTCCTGGCCTCGCCGGAGGCCTTCGAGCTCGACGCTGGGGCTGACGTTCACCCGGAGCTTGCGGCCCCCGGTGAAGATGTCGCAGGTGTCGTCCTCGTTGGCCTGCAGGAAGACACCGAAGCCGGCCGGCGGCTGTGCGAGCCGGTCGACCTCCTCCTTGAGGGCCACGATCTGGTCGCGGGCCTCCCGGAGCGTATGGGCGAGCCGCTCGTTCTGTGCGGACACGCCTGCCAGGTTGGTCTGCAACTCGACGATCCGCTCTTCGAGAATCCTCGTATGACGCGGAGAGTCGGCGAGCTTACGTCGCAGGACGGCGATTTCCTGCTCGAGATAGGCAACCTGGCCGGCTGGGTCTTCTGACCCCCGCCCGGGCCGGATGCCGCGGTTGATGTCGTCGTCGTGGGCTGCCACGGTCCTCACCTCCTCCAAGGGGAGCTGGACGCTTCCTGACCCTACCTGGGTGGGTGATGATTGAAACCCCTAGATCACAAAGACCCGGGAGTGTGTCCGATCTTCACCCTTGCGCTCTCCCTCACGCCAAGGGAATACCCACCCTTCGGCACCGGAAAGCAGCCGGTTGTATCGTCGAAGCGTTCAACACCCGTCAGGGCTGGCTTCAATTGGTGCAGATACGCAGGGAACGGCAGGACACATGACCGTGCAGCAGGACCGTCCGGGCGACAGTGACACGCAGGACCTCGAGGTCTGGATCGACCAGGACCTCTGTACGGGCGACGGCATCTGCGTGCAGTACGCACCTGAGGTGTTCGAGCTGGACATCGACGGTCTCGCCTATGTGAAGAGCTCCGACGACGAGCTCCTCCAGGACAAGGGCGCCACCACTCCGGTGCCGCTGCCCCTCCTCCAGGACGTGGTGGACTCGGCCAAGGAGTGCCCGGGCGACTGCATCCATGTACGTCGCGTTTCGGACAACGTGGAAGTCTTCGGGCCGGACGCGGCGTGACGCGCGCCGGAGGCGCCGGCGGGGCTCAGACGCCCTGTGCCGTGCTCCCGGCGGGGCCGGCGGTCCTGATGAACGCGTTGCCCTTCCACTGCCAGGCGGCGTTCTCCAGCTCGTCGGGGCAGCAGCGCGGCACGTCGGCCGAGGAGTAGCCGAGCAGAGTGGCCGAGATCTTCCCGTCCCGTACGGTGAGGCCGGTGACACTGAGCTTCTGAGCGGGGTCCACCAGGGTCGCCACGACCCGCGGTGCGGCCCCGCTCCGCCGTGTCACGACGTAGATGCCGCTGGGCGGGGTGCCGGACCCCGCGGCGCAGCGGACCACGGCCACGGTCTCGGGCCCGCCGTCCCCGTCCAGGTCGCCCTGGGCGCTGTCGGCCACGGTCCGCCCCGCGGCGCCGCAGTCGAGCGGGAAGGTGACTCCGGCCGGATCGGGCGCCGTCGCAGCGGGCGCGCCCTCGTGCCGCTCGGTCACACGGTGCTCGGACGCCGAGGCGGTGGCGGTGGCCGCTTCGGGCTGGAGCAGCCCCGCGGCGGCGACGACCGCGGCCATCGCGGTCGCCGTGGCGAGCCAGTGCACCGGCTTGGCGTCGGTGTGCGCGAGGTCCGGGAGCGCGGAGGTCTGCACGCGGTATGTCTCCTGTGGTTCCTGGAGCCTGGATAGGCGGTGCCGAGCGGACGTCGGCGGGCGGGGGGTGGCCAGCATCGTGCCACACCTCACACCCGAGGGGAACGCCGGGGTCCGCGCGGGCAGCGGAAAGGCGCCGCCGCCGGGCTCCCGGGTCGGTCCGGGAACTCGGCGACGGCGCCTGCTCGTTGCGCGACGTCAGTCGCGGGGGGCGGATCCGCTCCGGCTGCCGGGGCCGTCGTAGTCCTCGCCGTAGGCGCCCTTGGAGGGGCGGCGGCGGCGCGGCGGCGGCGTGACGCCGTCCGCGAGACGGCGGGCGGTGACGAGGAATCCGGTGTGGCCGATCATCCGGTGGTCGGGCCGGACGGCCAGACCCTCGACGTGCCAGTTGCGGATCATCGACTCCCAGGGCTGCGGCTCGGCGAAGCAGCCGATCTCGCGGATGGACTCGACGGTCCGCGAGAGCTGGGTCGTGGTCGCGACGTAGGCGCAGAGGATGCCGCCGGGCACCAGGGCCTTGGACACGGCCTCGAGGCACTCCCACGGGGCGAGCATGTCCAGGACGACACGGTCGACGTCGGTGTCCGAGAGGTTGTCCTGGAGGTCGCCGACGGTGAGCTGCCAGGCGGGGTGCGGGGAGCCGAAGTAGCGCTCGACGTTCTGCTGGGCGATCTCGGCGAAGTCCTCGCGGCGCTCGTAGGAGTGCAGCATGCCCTGCTCGCCGATGGCGCGCAGCAGGAAGGTGCTGAGCGCACCCGAGCCGACGCCGGCTTCGACGACGCGGGCGCCGGGGAAGATGTCACCGAAGGCGAGGATCTGGCCCGCGTCCTTCGGGTAGACCACGGCGGCACCGCGGGGCATGGACAGGACGTAGTCGGGGAGCAGGGGGCGCAGCGCGAGGTAGGCGACGTTTCCCGTGGTACGGACAACACTGCCCTCGGGAGCACCGATCAGCTCGTCGTGCGGGAAAGAACCCTTGTGGGTGTGGAAGTTCTTTCCGGCTTCGAGCGTGAAGGTGTAGTGGCGTCCCTTGGGGTCGGTGAGCTGGACCTGGTCCCCGACTGTGAATGGGCCGCGACGGCGGGCGGCACCGGTCGGTTCGGACATGTGACCAGCCTACCGGTAATTCGGGGGCCGCTTTCCGGGGCGTCAGGCCGACGGACGGGCCATGGCCTTGACGAAGGCGCGCTCGACGTCGGCGGTGGAGAGGACGCCGTAGATCTCGCCGGTGTCCTCGACGACCAGGTACTCCGTCGCGGGGGTCGCCTTCAGCCGGTCCAGGAGCGCCTCGCCCGCGAGCTCGGCGGGGACCTTCATGCCCTCGGTGAGGTCCTGGGCGAGGCCGCTGACGGCCACCCAGGGCCTGCGGTGCTCCGGGACGCCGACGATGGCCGCCTCCCGCACGACGCCCTTGGGGCTGCCGTGCCCGTCGACGACGACCAGCGCGCGGGCGCCCGCCTCGTTGGCGCGGCGCAGGGCCTCGGAGAGCGGGGTGGCGGACTCGACGGGGACGGCGCGCCGGGTGAGGGTGCGGGCCCGCAGGTCGGGGAGGTGCTCGCGGAGGCGGGCCATCCGCAGGCTGTTGCCCGCGCCGGTCCAGATGATCCCGGCGAGGATCGCGGCGAGCAGGGCGTCGGTGACAGTCTCCACACCGCTGATCTCGCTGGTGGAGTTGCCGAGGGCGCCGGTGTGGGTGAGGAGGGGGAGCCCGATGAGGACGGTGACGGCCAGTCCGCGGCCGACCCACGCGGCGGCGACGGTGCCGCTCATGGGCTTGCCCGTGATCTTCCAGACGACGGCCCGGAGCATGCGTCCGCCGTCCAGCGGCAGGCCGGGCAGGAGGTTGAAGGCCGCGACGATGAGGTTGGAGACCATCAGTCCGGCGAGGAGCACACCGGGGACGGTGCCGGCCTCGACGAACTGGAGCGGGATGTAGAAGAGGCCGCCGAGCACGAGGGAGAGCAGCGGCCCGACGAAGGCGAGGACGAACTCGCGGCCGGGGGTCTCCGACTCCTTCTCGATCTCGGAGACGCCGCCGAAGAACTGGAGCTGGATGCGGCGCACCGGCAGCTTGTAGCGCAGGGCGGCGACGGTGTGGGCCAGCTCGTGGACCAGTACGGAGGCGTAGAAGGCGATCGCGAAGAAGAGAGCGACCAGGTAACGGGCGCCGCCGAGCTCAGGCAGGACGCGGTCGAGCTGGCCGCCGAAGACCCAGGTGATCAGAGCCGCGACGACGAACCAGCTGGGTGCCACATACACCGGTACGCCGAAGGGGCGGCCCATGAGGAGGCCGCCGCCGGGCTCTGCCGGACGTCGTGGTTCGCCCTTCTTCGGTCCGGTGCCGGGGTCGGTGCCCCCTGCGCCGGGCTGCGGGCGCCCGCTGTCGCCGCTCTCGTCCACGGGGTCCCTCCGGTCGGTGGCCTCTGCCACGATCATGCTGTGCGCGAGCTCTGTCGTCGATGGTATGCCGCTGGGTGTCGGTGGCGGGCCGTAGGGTCTTCGGCATGACGTCCGTACCGCGCCCGCCTCAGCCACCTTCGTCCCTGTCGCCCTCGCGCGCGAACGATTTCATGCAGTGCCCTCTGTTGTACCGCTTCCGGGTCATCGACAAGCTGCCCGAGAAGCCCAGTGAGGCGGCTACCCGGGGCACGCTGGTGCATGCGGTGCTGGAGCGGCTGTTCGACGCCCCCGCGGCGGACCGTACGGCGCCCAGGGCGAAGGCCCTCGTCCCCGGCCAGTGGGACCGGCTGCTCGCGTCGAAGCCCGAGCTGACGGAGCTGTTCGACGGGGATCTCGAGGGGGAGCGGCTCGCGGGGTGGCTGGGCGAGGCCGAGCGGCTGGTGGAGCGGTGGTTCTCGCTGGAGGACCCGACCCGTCTGGAGCCGGCCGAGCGGGAGCTGTTCGTCGAGACGGAGCTGGATTCGGGGCTCCGGCTGCGCGGGGTGATCGACCGTGTCGACGTCGCGCCGACGGGCGACGTCCGCATCGTCGACTACAAGACGGGCAAGGCGCCGCGTCCGGAGTACGCCGAGGGCGCACTCTTCCAGATGAAGTTCTACGCCCTGGTGGTGTGGCGCCTGAAGAACGTGGTGCCGCGCCGGCTCCAGCTGGTCTACCTCGGCAGCGGGGACGTACTGACGTACGACCCCGTCCCCGCCGACCTCGAGCGGGTGGAGCGCAAGCTGCTCGCGCTCTGGGAGGCGATCCGGCTCGCCACCGAGACGGGCGAGTGGCGGCCCCGGCCGACGAAACTGTGCGGCTGGTGCGACCACCGGGCGGTCTGTCCGGAGTTCGGCGGGACTCCCCCGGTCTATCCGCTGTCCGTGCGCCCGGCCGAACCGGTGGAGGCTGTGCAGGGCAGAATGGAGCCGGCCCGGTCCGAGGCCGGCCTACCGGTGGCCCTCGAAGGCCCTTGAAGGAGATCACGTGGCTATCCGCGTCCTGCTCGTCGACGATCAGCCGCTGCTGCGCACCGGCTTCCGGATGATCCTGGAGGCGGAAGGCGATCTCGCGGTGGTCGGTGAGGCCGGTGACGGCCTGCAGGCCATCGACCAGGTCCGGGCGCTGCAGCCCGATGTCGTGCTCATGGACATCCGGATGCCCCGGATGGACGGGGTGGAGGCGACCCGCCAGATCACGGGCCCCGGCCGGGACGGACCGGCGAAGGTCCTGGTCCTGACGACGTTCGACCTCGACGAGTACGTGGTGGAGGCGCTGCGTGCCGGCGCCAGCGGCTTCCTCCTGAAGGACGCGCCGGCCGACGAGCTGGTGCAGGCCATCCGGGTGGTGGCCGCGGGCGAGGCGATGCTGGCGCCGAGCATCACGCGCCGGCTGCTCGACAAGTACGCCGACCACCTGCCGTCGGGCGAGGAGCCCGTC
This sequence comes from Streptomyces sp. NPDC055962, assembly GCF_042270185.1. NCBI lineage: Bacteria > Bacillati > Actinomycetota > Actinomycetes > Kitasatosporales > Streptomycetaceae > Streptomyces > Streptomyces sp. NPDC055962. The sequence continues at coordinate 184,581 of NZ_JBHJYN010000005.1, read as the reverse complement.
CCGGACGCCCTGCACACCCTCACCGAGCGTGAGGTCGAAGTGCTGAAGCTGGTGGCGCGCGGCCTGTCCAACGCGGAGATCGCGGCCGATCTCTTCGTGAGCGAGACGACGGTGAAGACGCATGTGGGCCACGTGCTGACGAAGCTGGGTCTGCGCGACCGCGTGCAGGCGGCCGTCTACGCGTACGAGAGCGGGCTGGTGCGCCCCGGCGCCCAGTAGCGGAGGCGGGGAACGGCGGACGGGACCGGCGCGGTCCGGGGCCGACTGCCCCGGACCGCGCCGGTCCCGTTCGCGGGTGCCGGGTCAGGACTCGCCGCGGCCCAGCTCCCAGAGCTGGAGGTCGGCCGAGGAGTTGACGGCGTACTCGACTCCGGTCAGTCCGTCGAGCGAGGCGACGTACTGCTTGCCCTGCCAGACGGGGAGGACCGGGACGTCGTTGGCAACGATGTCCTGGAGCCGCTCGAAGGCCGGGCTCGCGGCGCTGCGGTCGGCCTCACGGCGGGACTGCGGGATGAGGGAGTTCTGCGCGACGGCCGACTCGTACGGCGAGTTGAGGAAGTTGTTCTTGTCCAGGAACGGCGCGGTGTAGTTGTCCGCGTCGGGGAAGTCCGGGAACCAGCCCATGCCGTAGACCGCGTAGTCACCCTTCTTCTGAGCGGGGCGGTACTCGGACCACGGGGTGCCCTCGACGTCGACGTCGAACAGCTTCGAGTCGTTGAGCTGCTTCGCCAGCGTCTCGAACTCGGCCTTGGTGGCGGGGCCGTAGTGGTCGGTCGTGTAGTGCAGGGTGAACTTCACCGGGGTGTCGATGCCGGCCTTGTCCAGGGTCGCCGCGGCTCCGGCGACGCTGGGCTCGCCGTACTTGTTGAAGAACGAGTTGGTGTGGCTGGTGATGCCCGAGGGGATCAGCGAGTAGAGCGGCTCGGCCGTGCTGCCGTACACCTTGCTCGCGATGGGTCCGCGGTCGATGACCTGTGCGATCGCCTGGCGTACGGCCTTGTCCTCGACCACGGGGTCCTCGGTGTTGAACGCGAGGTAGCTGATGGCGAGGCCGGGCATCTCGGTGAGCTTGACGCCCTCCTCGGGCTCCGCGAGCATCGTCTGGGCCTGCTCGGGCGACATGGTGCGCGTCATCATGTCGATCTTCTTGTCGTCGAGCGCCTTGCCCATCGCCGCCGCGTCGGGGAAGAGGTCCAGCTCGACCTTCTCGTTGTTGATCTTCAGGTCGCCCTTGTACTTCGGGTTCCTGGTGAAGACCACCTTGACGACCTGGTCACCCTCGACCTCGGGCTTCATCGTGTAGGGCCCCGAACCGTCGACCTGGAAGCCCTCGCGGGGGGTCTTCGCCGGGTACTTGTCCTTCTGGACGATGCCGGCGGACGGCGTGGCGAGCTTGTACGGGAAGGTCGCGTCCGGGGTGCTCAGGTGGAAGACGACCTGATCCTCGCCCTTGGTCTCGATCGTGTCGATGTTGGCGAGCAGGCCGACGGGGCCGCTCTCGTCCTTGATGTCGATGACCCGCTGGATGGAGTACTTCACGTCCTCCGGGGTGACCGGGGTGCCGTCCGCGAAGGTGAGCCCGTCACGCAGCGTGCAGCGGTAGCTCTCGTTCTCCGTGTCGGTGAAGGCGCAGCTCCTGGCGGCCTCGGGCACCGGCTCGCCACCGCCGCGCGGTATGTGCGTCAGGGTCTGCACCGTCTGGCGCAGCACGTTCCACACGCCCGCCTCGTAGCCGATGGCCGGGTCGAGCGGCGCCGGGTTGTCCTTCGAGGCGATGAACTGGTCCGTCGTCCCGACCGCGATGGCATCGCCCCCGTCGTCCGACCCGCCACAGGCGGCGAGCACGGGCGCGAGCAGGCCCACTACGGCCGGCAGCACCAGCGTCTTGCGGTTCATCTGGACGTTCTCCCTCGGTCCGGCATGTGAGAAAACCGAGGTTAGTAGGCGCCGCGGGAGGGCTTGACCGGCGCCTTTCAGCCCCGTATCCACTCGGTGATCAGCGATGACGGGTTGTCCATGTACCCCTCAGGAATGTTTCGTGCACCAATCCATGAACCCGGACGTATGGGTCCGCGGAACGGGCAGCCGGACGGGCCCCGGGGCCGCCCGGACGTCACGTCGAGTGACGAACGTCACGGCACGGGACCGACGCCCGCATTGACATGGACCTGATCCGGCCAGGGAGGGGAGACGCGGAACGGGCGGAGTGCGGAGTGGAGTTCCCGGTATCCGGTGGCGCAACCCCCTCAGCGGCGGACCGCTCCGGACGTGGGGGCGGTCACTCGTCCGAGACCAGGCCGCGCAGGAACGCCAGGTCCACCTGTTCCAGCGAGGGCACGACCACTCTGCCCGGCGCGGGGGCGATCGGCGCCACGGACGGCACGGCGACGACACGGCACCCGGCGGCCTCCGCGGCGGCCACCCCCGTCGCGGTGTCCTCGATGACCGCGCAGCGCCGGGGGTCGGCCCCGAAGCCGGCCGCGGCCGCGAGGTAGGGCTCGGGGTGGGGCTTGGTCCGCGTCACCTCGTCCCCGGCCACGGTGAGCGCGAAGTGGTGGTGCCCCACCGAGTCCAGGACGCGGTCGATGATGCGCCGGTGCGAGGCGGAGACGAGGGCGGTGGGCACCTCGTGCGCGGCGAGTTCGGCAAGCAGCCGTGCCGCGCCCGGCATCAGCGGGACACCGCGCCCGATGCGCTTCTCGAAGCGGTCGTTGAGCAGCACCGTGAGCTCCTCGATGGCGATGCCGGCGCCCGTGACCTCGATGAGGTAGCCGGCGCTCCGGGTCATCGGGCCGCCGACGACCACGTCGCGCCATGCCTCGTCGAGCCGGTGACCGAGGTCGGCGAAGACCTCGACCTCCACGTCCCACCAGAATCCTTCGGTGTCGACCAGTGTGCCGTCCATGTCGAGAAGGACCGCTTGCAGCGCCGACCCTTCGGCCGTGCGGGTCAGGGACGCGGGGACCGTACTGGTCATCCGGCACACCTCCATGAGGGACGAGAAGGCCGGCCGCCTTCCCGGTGGGAACGGCGACCGGCCTGCACTGGACCGACCAGTCTACGACTCGTGCGCTCATGGCGCGCGGACTGGTGCATGACCGCGCGTCGAACGGATGCCTACCGTGCGTTGAAGTACTTCGCTTCGGGGTGGTGGATGACGATCGCGTCCGTGGACTGCTCGGGGTGCAGCTGGAACTCCTCGGAGAGCTTCACCCCGATCCGCTCGGGCTCCAGCAGCTCGGCGATCTTCGCCCGGTCCTCCAGGTCGGGGCAGGCCCCGTAGCCGAGGGAGAAGCGGGCCCCGCGGTACTTCAGCGCGAACATGTCCTCGACGTCGGAGGGGTCCTCGCCGGCGAAACCGAGCTCGCTGCGCACCCGGGCGTGCCAGTACTCGGCGAGCGCCTCCGCCAGCTGCACGGACAGTCCGTGCAGCTCCAGGTAGTCCCGGTAGGAGTTCGACTCGAAGAGCTCGGCGGTCGCCCCGCCGATCTTCGAACCGACCGTGACGACCTGGAGTCCGATCACGTCCGTCTCCCCCGACTCCTCCGGCCGGAAGAAGTCCGCGAGGCAGAGACGGCGCCCGCGCCGCTGACGCGGGAACGTGAAGCGGGTGCGCTCCGATCCGTCCTCGTGGAGCAGGATCAGGTCGTCGCCCTTGGAGACGCAGGGGAAGTAGCCGTAGACCACGGCGGCCTCCAGCAGGTTCTCCGTGTGGAGCTTGTCGAGCCAGCCACGCAGATGCGGGCGGCCCTCCTGCTCCACGAGCTCCTCGTACGTCGGCCCGTCGCCGGCGCGGGCCTGCTTGAGACCCCACTGGCCCTTGAAGAGGGCACCCTCGTCCAGCCAGGAGGCGTACTCCTTGAGCTGGATGCCCTTGACGACCCGGGTGCCCCAGAACGGGGGCTCGGGTACCGGGTTGGTGACCGAGACGTCCGACCGCACACCCTCCTCGGGCTCCTCCGCCTCCGGAACGGCGACGTCCCGCTTGGGCACCCGGCGCTGCTTCAGCTCGGGGAGGACGACGCCGGGGACCCCGCGCTTGACCCCGATGAGCGCATCCATCAGGCGCAGCCCCTCGAAGGCGTCGCGGGCGTAGCGGACCTCACCCTCGTAGATCTCGTGGAGGTCCTGCTCGACGTAGGCCCGGGTGAGCGCCGCACCGCCGAGGATGACCGGGTACTCGGCGGCCAGCTTGCGCTGGTTGAGCTCCTGGAGGTTCTCCTTCATGATCACGGTCGACTTGACCAGGAGACCGGACATGCCGATGACGTCGGCCTTGTGCTCGTCGGCGGCTTCCAGGATCGCGGAGACGGGCTGCTTGATGCCGATGTTGACGACGTTGTAGCCGTTGTTGGACAGGATGATGTCGACGAGGTTCTTGCCGATGTCGTGGACGTCGCCACGGACGGTGGCAAGGACGATGGTGCCCTTCCCCTCGGCGTCCGTCTTCTCCATGTGCGGCTCCAGGTGAGCCACCGCGGACTTCATGACCTCGGCGGACTGGAGCACGAACGGCAGCTGCATCTGGCCGGAGCCGAAGAGCTCGCCGACGACCTTCATGCCCTCCAGCAGGGTGTCGTTGACGATGTCGAGTGCGGGACGGGTCTGCAGGGCCTCGTCGAGGTCGGCCTCCAGCCCCTTCTTCTCGCCGTCGATGATCCGGCGCTGCAGGCGCTCGTCGAGCGGCAGCGCGAGGAGTTCCTCGGCCTTGCCCTCCTTCATCGACTTCATGTTGACGCCCTCGAACAGCTCCATGAGCCGCTGGAGGGGGTCGTAGCCGTCGGCCCGGCGGTCGTGGATCAGGTCGTGGGCGACCTTGACCTGCTCCTCGTCCAGGCGGGCGATCGGAAGGATCTTCGAGGCGTGCACGATCGCGGAGTCCAGACCGGCCTTAACGCACTCGTCGAGGAAGACGGAGTTGAGTACCACGCGGGCAGCCGGGTTGAGGCCGAAGGAGATGTTCGAGAGGCCCAGCGTCGTCTGGACGTCCGGGTGGCGATTCTTCAGCTCGCGAATGGCCTCGATGGTGGCGATGCCGTCCTTGCGGGACTCCTCCTGACCCGTACAGATGGTGAAGGTGAGGCAGTCGATGAGGATGTCCGACTCGCTGATCCCCCAGTTGCCGGTGAGGTCCTCGATGAGCCGCTCCGCGATGGCGACCTTGTGCTCGGCGGTACGGGCCTGGCCCTCCTCGTCGATGGTCAGGGCGATCAGTGCGGCACCGTGCTCGGCGGCCAGCTGCGTCACCTTCACGAAGCGCGACTCGGGTCCGTCGCCGTCCTCGTAGTTCACCGAGTTCAGGACCGCGCGCCCGCCGAGCATCTCCAGACCGGCTCGCAGCACGGGCAGCTCGGTGGAGTCCAGCACGATCGGCAGGGTGGAGGCCGTGGCGAACCGTCCGGCCAGCTCCTTCATGTCGGCGACACCGTCGCGGCCGACGTAGTCGACGCAGAGGTCGAGCAGGTGCGCGCCTTCGCGGATCTGGTCGCGGGCCATTTCCACGCAGTCGTCCCAGCGGGCCTCCAGCATGGCCTCGCGGAACTTCTTGGACCCGTTGGCGTTCGTCCGCTCGCCGATGGCGAGGTACGAGGCGTCCTGGCGGAAGGGCACGGTCTGGTAGAGCGAGGCGGCGCCGGGCTCGGGGCGCGGGTCGCGGACCGCGGGAGTCAGCGCGCGGGCCCGCTCGACGACCTGGCGCAGGTGCTCGGGAGTCGTCCCGCAGCAGCCGCCGATCAAGGAGAGACCGTAGTCGGTGACGAAGGTCTCCTGGGCGTCCGCCAGACCCTCCGGGCCGAGCGGGAAGTGTGCGCCGTCCTTGGTCAGCACGGGCAGGCCCGCGTTCGGCATGCACATCAGCGGTGTGCGCGAGTGCTGGGCCAGATAGCGCAGGTGCTCGCTCATCTCGTCCGGGCCCGTCGAGCAGTTCAGCCCGATCAGGTCGATGCCCAGCGGTTCCAGGGCGGTCAGCGCGGCGCCGATCTCGGATCCGAGCAGCATGACGCCGGTCGTCTCGAAGGCGAGCGAGCAGATCAGCGGCACGTCGACGCCCAGGGCCTCCATGGCCCGGCGCGCGCCGATGAGGCTGGACTTGGTCTGCAGCAGGTCCTGCGTGGTCTCCACGATCAGGGCGTCCGCGCCGCCGGCGAGCAGCCCCTCCGCGTTCTGCTGGTAGCCGTCCCGCAGCACGTCGTACGCGACGTGCCCGAGCGAGGGCAGTTTGGTGCCGGGACCGATGGAGCCGAGGACCCAGCGCTGGCGGCCGTCCTTCGCGGTGAACTCGTCGGCGACCTCACGAGCGATGCGGGCACCGGACTCGGACAGTTCGACGATCCGGTCAGCGATCTCGTACTCGTTGGCCGCCGAGTGGTTCGCGCCGAACGTGTTGGTCTCGACACAGTCCACACCGACCGCGAAGTACTCCTCGTGCACCGACCGGACGATGTCGGGACGGGTGACGTTCAGGATCTCGTTGCAGCCTTCGAGGTTCTCGAAGTCCTCGAGGGTGGGGTCCTGGGCCTGGAGCATGGTGCCCATCGCGCCGTCGGCCACCACCACCCGGGTGGCGAGCGCCTCACGGAGCGCTGCGGCTCGGTTCCGGCTGTCAGCTGAGGGGGTCGGCGACGAGGCCATGGATGTTCTCCCTGGGATGCGACGGCTGTCGGCTTTGCGCCCTTCTGCGGAGAGGGGCACGCGGCCAGCGTAGCCGGGAGGCGCCCGGGCCGGTCATCGCGTCCCACGGGGCGGACTGCATGCTGTGCGGGGAACAGGCCCCGCTCGCGCGGTGACGCATAATGTGCGCGCCACCGGACAGAGGTCGGCATCGACCGATAGTGTTCAGCATTGTCGAACCGAGGTGGAGGAGTACGGCGCGATGGCGAAGAACATCCAGTCGCTCGAGCGGGCAGCCGCGATGCTGCGTCTCCTGGCCGGCGGCGAGCGCCGGCTCGGACTGTCCGACATCTCGTCGTCGCTGGGTCTGGCCAAAGGTACCGCGCACGGCATTCTGCGCACCCTCCAGCACGAGGGCTTCGTCGAGCAGGACACCGCGTCCGGCCGCTACCAGCTCGGCGCCGAGCTGCTGCGCCTGGGCAACAGCTATCTCGACGTGCACGAACTGCGGGCCCGGGCACTGGTGTGGACGGACGACCTGGCCCGCTCCAGCGGCGAGAGCGTCCACCTGGGCGTGCTCCACCAGCACGGCGTCCTGATCGTCCACCACGTCTTCCGCCCCGACGACAGCCGCCAGGTGCTCGAGGTCGGCGCCATGCAGCCGCTGCACTCCACGGCCCTCGGCAAGGTTCTCGCCGCCTACGACCCCGTCGCCCACAGCGAGGCCACCGAGGTGGAGCGACGCTCCTTCACCCCGCGCACCGTGACGGACGAGGAGGAGTTCGAGTCGCTGCTCGACCTGATCCGGGCGCAGGGCTGGGCCGCCGACGTCGAGGAGACCTGGGAGGGCGTGGCGGCGGTCGCCGCCCCCGTCCACGACCGGCGCAGGATGCCGGTCGGCGCCGTGGCCGTGACGGGCGCCGTGGAGCGCGTCTGCGCCGGCGGCGAGCTGCGGCCGGAGCTCGTCGCCGCCGTACGGGACTGCGCCCGTGCCGTCTCCCGGGATCTGGGCGCCGGGCGCTTCTGAGCCTGCTCCCGCGACGTCGTAACGATCGAGTCGCGTGTCACACACCTCTTGACGCACCCCCCTTCAGGGAGAAACATTGCCGCTCACCGGTCGGCATTGCCGAACACCTAACGGCAATACGCGTTAGGGTGTGACAGTGCCGAGGGCCGGTCAAGCCCTGCACAGGTGACGTGCCCCGCTCCTCACGGGTACCCACCTCGGGCGCGATCCACCGGAGGGACCCGGTGTTTCGCCTTCCCCTGGACGAAGGACAAAGGAGTCGCGGGTGTCCAGCTCCGACATCTTCATCGGCGAGACCATCGGTACCGCCATACTCATCCTGCTCGGCGGCGGTGTCTGTGCCGCCGTCACGCTCAAGCGCTCCAAGGCGCAGAACGCCGGCTGGCTGGCCATCACCTTCGGGTGGGGCTTCGCCGTGCTGACGGGCGCCTACATAGCCTCCGGCGTGTCCGGAGCGCACCTCAACCCCGCGGTCACGATCGGCCTCGCGATCCAGGGCGGCACCGCGTGGAGCGATGTCCCTCTGTACCTCGCCTCCGAGCTGCTCGGAGCGATGATCGGTGCCGTGCTCGTCTGGGCCGTCTACTACGGACAGTTCCACGCGCACCTCACCGATCCCGAGATCGTGAAGGACCAGCCGGCCGAGGAAGGCCTGGTGGACCAGACATCGGCCCCGAAGGCCGGCCCCGTGCTCGGCATCTTCACCACCGGTCCGGAGATCCGGAACGCGGTGCAGAACGTCGTCACGGAGGTCATCGCCACCTTCGTGCTGGTCCTGGCGATCCTCACCCAGGGCCTCAACGACGAGGGCAACGGCCTCGGCGCCCTGGGTGCCCTGATCACCTCGCTGGTGGTCGTGGGGATCGGTCTGTCGCTCGGCGGCCCGACCGGTTACGCGATCAACCCGGTGCGCGACCTCGGCCCGAGGATCGTGCACGCCCTTCTGCCTCTGCCGAACAAGGGCGGGTCGGACTGGGGCTACGCCTGGGTACCGGTGGTAGGACCGCTCATCGGGGCCGCACTGGCCGGCGGGCTCTACAACCTCGCCTTCGCCTGAGCCGCACCCTCCACACCACACAGACTTCCGGGAGCCAACCGTGACCGACGCACACACCACCGGCCCGTTCATCGCGGCCATCGACCAGGGCACCACCTCCAGCCGCTGCATCGTCTTCGACAAGGACGGCCGGATCGTCTCCGTCGACCAGAAGGAGCACGAGCAGATCTTCCCCAAGCCGGGCTGGGTCGAGCACGACGCCAAGGAGATCTGGGAGAACGTCCAGGAGGTCGTGGCCGGGGCGATCGTCAAGGCAGGCATCACCGCCGCCGACGTCAAGGCGATCGGTATCACCAACCAGCGCGAGACCACCCTGCTGTGGGACAAGAACACCGGTGAGCCGGTGTACAACGCCCTCGTCTGGCAGGACACCCGCACCGACGCCCTCTGCAAGGAGCTCGGCCGCAACGTCGGCCAGGACCGCTTCCGCCGCGAGACCGGGCTGCCCCTCGCCTCGTACTTCGCCGGCCCGAAGGTCCGCTGGCTCCTCGACAACGTGGAGGGCCTGCGCGAGCGCGCCGAGCGGGGCGACATCCTCTTCGGCACCATGGACTCCTGGGTCATCTGGAATCTGACCGGCGGCACCGACGGCGGCGTCCACGTCACCGACGTCACCAACGCCTCGCGCACCCTCCTGATGAACCTGCACACGATGCAGTGGGACGAGAAGATCCTCAGTTCCATCGACATCCCCTCCGCACTGCTGCCGGAGATCCGGTCCTCCGCCGAGGTCTACGGCACCGCCAAGGGCGGCGTGCTCGACGGTGTCCCGGTGGCCTCCGCGCTGGGCGACCAGCAGGCCGCACTGTTCGGCCAGACGTGTTTCGCCCAGGGCGAGGCGAAGTCCACGTACGGCACCGGCACCTTCATGCTGATCAACACCGGCGAGACCCCCGTCAACTCGTACAACGGGCTGCTGACGACGGTCGGCTACCGGATCGGCGACCAGAAGGCGGTGTACGCGCTGGAGGGGTCCATCGCCGTCACCGGCTCGCTCGTCCAGTGGATGCGCGACCAGATGGGCCTGATCAAGTCCGCGGCCGAGATCGAGACCCTCGCCTCCTCCGTCGAGGACAACGGCGGGGCCTACTTCGTCCCCGCGTTCTCCGGTCTGTTCGCCCCGTACTGGCGTCCCGACGCCCGTGGTGTCATCGCCGGCCTCACCCGGTACGTCACCAAGGCGCACATCGCCCGTGCCGTGCTCGAGGCGACCGCCTGGCAGACCCGCGAGATCAGCGACGCCATGACCAAGGACTCCGGCGTCGAGCTGACCGCGCTCAAGGTCGACGGCGGAATGACCTCCAACAACCTGCTGATGCAGACGCTCTCCGACTTCCTGGACGCGCCCGTGGTGCGTCCGATGGTCGCCGAGACGACCTGCCTCGGCGCGGCCTACGCCGCCGGCCTCGCCGTCGGCTTCTGGCCGGACACCGACGCGCTGCGCGCCAACTGGCGCCGAGCCGCCGAGTGGACCCCCCGCATGGACGCGGCCACCCGTGACCGCGAGTACAAGAGCTGGCTCAAGGCCGTCGAACGGACCATGGGCTGGATCGACGACGACGAGAGCTGAGGAGCAATCGACATGACCACCCTGCAGAGCGTCCCCGCCCTCGGGACGCATCCGGCCTCCGGCTCCCTCCCGAGCCGTGCCGAGACCCGGGAGCAGCTTTCCAAGGCGACGTACGACCTCCTGGTGATCGGCGGCGGCATCCTGGGCATCTCCACCGCCTGGCATGCCGCGCAGTCCGGGCTGCGGGTGGCCCTGGTGGACGCCGGCGACTTCGCCGGCGCCACCTCCTCCGCCTCCTCCAAGCTGCTCCACGGCGGTCTGCGCTACCTCCAGACCGGCGCGGTGAAGCTGGTCGCGGAGAACCACTTCGAACGCCGCGCGGTCTCCCGCCAGGTCGCCCCGCACCTGGCCAGCCCGCTCACCTTCTACCTGCCCGTCTACAAGGGCGGCCCGCACGGCGCCGCCAAGCTCGGCGCGGGCGTCTTCGCCTACTCGGCGCTGTCCGCCTTCGGCGACGGCGTCGGCCATGTGATCAGCCCGGCACGGGCGCAGCGCGATGTGCCCGAGCTGCGCACCGACAACCTGAAGGCCGTCGCGGTCTACGGCGACGACCAGATGAACGACGCGCGGATGGCACTGATGACGGTCCGCGCGGCCGTCGACGCCGGCGCCGTCGTCCTCAACCACGCGGCGGTGACCGGGCTGCGGTTCACCAGGGGCCGGGTCACCGGCGCCGAGCTGGAGGACCGTCAGGACGGTACGGAGTTCGGCGTCGACGCCCGCCTCGTGCTGAACGCCACCGGCCCGTGGGTCGACCACCTGCGCAAGCTGGAGGACCCGAACGCGGCGCCTTCCATACGCCTGTCCAAGGGCGCGCACCTGGTCCTCAGGCGGACCCGCCCGTGGAAGGCGGCGCTGGCGACCCCGATCGACAAGTACCGGATCACGTTCGCCCTGCCGTGGGAGGACATGCTGCTGCTCGGCACCACCGACGAGGAGTACGAGGGCGACCCGGCCGACGTCGCGGTCACCGAGAAGGACACGGCGCAGATCCTCGACGAGGCCGCCTTCTCCGTACGGGACCAGCAGCTGTCCCGTGATCTGATCACGTACTCCTTCGCGGGACTCCGGGTGCTGCCCGGCGGCCCGGGTGACACGTCCAAGGCCAAGCGCGAGACGGTCGTGACCGAGGGACGCGGCGGGATGCTGTCCGTCGCGGGCGGCAAGTGGACGACGTTCCGTCACATCGGCCGTACGGTGATGAACAAGCTGGCCGAACTTCCCGGCCACCCCCTCGCCGAGGACATGGAGCCGATGGCACGGCTGCCCAGGAAGATGCCGCTCCCCGGGATCGCCAACCCGAACGCGGTGGCACACCGGCTGCTGGTCGACGGCGGCGCGCCGGGTCCGCGGATGTCCGCCGACACGGCCCGGCACCTCGCCACCCACTACGGCTCGCTCTCCTTCGACATCGCGCGGCTGGCGAACGAGAACCCCGCGCTGGCCGAGCGCGTCCACCCCGACGCCCCGGAGATCTGGGCGCAGGTGGCGTACGCACGCGACCGCGAGTGGGCCGAGACGGCGGACGACGTGTTGCGCCGCCGTACGACCCTGACGATCCGGGGCCTGGCCACGGACGACATCCGGGGCAGGGTCGAGTCCATGCTGGCCGACGGGCGCTGACCGCGGGCAGGACGCACGCGCGGGGGCGGTCTTCCGGACACGGGAGGCCGCCCCCGGGCCGTGTGCCCTCCTTCACCTCCCCATGGGGATCGGGCTCCGCCGTGGGGCCGCATAATGAGGTCATACATCGGATGTCTTGTGCGCGAGGAGGCCCTGCATGGCCGTCACCGACGAAGCGATCGAGAAGATCAAGGGAATGATCGTCTCGGGTGCGCTGGCCCCGGGCGACCGGCTTCCCAAGGAGAGCGAACTCGCGGCCGAACTGGGACTGTCGCGCAATTCGCTGCGCGAGGCGGTGCGCGCCCTCTCGCTGATCCGGATCCTCGACGTCCGTCAGGGCGACGGCACCTACGTCACCAGCCTGGACCCGCAACTCCTCCTGGAGGCGCTCAGCTTCGTGGTGGACTTCCACCGCGACGACACGGTGCTGGAGTTCTTCGCGGTCCGCCGGATCCTGGAGCCCGCGGCCACCGCGATGGCGGCGCTGCGCATCGGTGAGGAGGAGCTGGACGCCCTGGACGCCCAGCTGGACGCACTGGGTCCGAACCCCTCGGTGGAGGCGCTCGTCGCCGGCGATCTGGAGTTCCACCGCGGCATCGTCCGGCACTCCGGCAACTCGGTGCTCTGCTCCCTGCTGGACGGCCTCTCCGGCCCCACCACCCGCGCCAGGGTGTGGCGCGGGCTGACCCAGGAGGACGCGGTCGGCCGCACCCTGCGCGAGCACCGGGCGATCCTCGCCGCGATGCGGGACCGGGACGCGGAGGCGGCCCGGTCCTGGGCGACGGTGCACGTGGCGAGCGTGGAGCAGTGGCTGCGCTCGACCCTCTGAGCCCCGGTCAGCCCCGTGCGGGGCGCAGCCGCAGTCCCTGCATCCCCCCGTCGACGGCGAGCGCGGTGCCGGTCACGGAGGCGGCCGCCGGGCTCGCCAGGTAGACGACGGCGGCGGCGACCTCGTCCGCGGAGACCAGCCGCCCCAGGGGCTGGCGGGCGTCGAGCGCGGCGCGTTCCGCCGCCGGGTCCTCGGCCCGGTCGAGCAGGCGGCCGATCCAGGGGGTGTCCGCGGTACCGGGGTTGACGCAGTTGACCCTGATCCCTTCCCGGACGTGGTCGGCCGCCATGGCGAGGGTGAGGGAGAGCACGGCGCCCTTGCTCGCGCTGTAGAGCGCGCGTTGCGGCAGACCGGCGGTCGCCGCGATGGAACAGGTCTGGGTGATCGACACGGCCCCCGGGTGTCCGGCGGCGGCCCGGCGCAGATGTGGCAGGGCGTGGCGGGCGGTGCGGACCATGCCGAGCACATTGACGTCCAGCACCCGGGTCCACTCCGCGTCGGTGTTCTCCTCCACCGTGCCGATCGCGCCGACTCCGGCGTTGGAGACCAGGGTGTGGAGGCCGCCCAGCTCCTCGGCGGCCCGGTCGACCGCGTTCCGCACGGCATCGTCGTCCGTCACGTCCGCCCCGAGTGCGAGCACCCCTCCGGGGGCCCCCTCCGGATCGAGGTCGAGCACCGCGACGCGCGCCCCGCGGGCGAGCAGCAGGGCTGCCACGGCGGCCCCGATGCCGGAGGCGCCCCCCGTCACCAGGGCGGACAGTCCGTCGAAATCCTGCGTGCCGGTCATCGGGCGGTCTCCTCGGGGGTACGGCGGGCCTGCCAGACGGGGCCCTGCGGATAGCGGTGCCCGGCGATCGAGGCCGGGAGCATCCGGGCCGAGAAGCCCGGCGCGCGGGGGGTGACGTAGTGGCCTTCCTCGACGACGGCCGGGTCGGCGAAGTGCTCGTGGAGATGGTCGACGTACTCGATGACGCGGTCCTCCCGGCTGCCGGAGACCGCGACGTAGTCGAACATCGAGAGGTGCTGGACCAGTTCACACAGTCCGACGCCTCCGGCGTGGGGGCAGACCGGGACGCCGTACTTCGCGGCGAGCAGCAGGACCGCGAGGTTCTCGTTGACGCCGGCCACGCGTGCGGCGTCGATCTGCACGAAGTCGACGGCGCCCGCCTGGAGCAGCTGCTTGAACACCACCCGGTTGGCGACGTGTTCGCCGGTGGCGACCTTGACGGGCTGGCCGGCGCGTACGGCGGCGTGGCCGAGCACGTCGTCGGGGCTGGTCGGCTCCTCGATCCAGTACGGGTCGTACGGGGCGAGCGCGGTCATCCACTCCACCGCGCCGGCCACGTCCCAGCGCTGGTTGGCGTCGACGGCGATCCGGATGCCGGGCCCGACGGCCTCGCGCGCGAGCCGGAGCCTGCGGACGTCGTCGTCCAGGTCGGCCCCGACCTTCAGCTTGATCTGGGTGAAGCCGTCGGCGACGGCCTCCTTGCACAGACGCACGAGCTTGTCGTCGTCGTACCCCAGCCAGCCGGGCGACGTCGTGTACGCCGGATATCCCTCGGCGAGGAGCCGCCCGGTGCGCTCGGCACGGCCCGGCTCCGCGGTGCGGAGGATGCCGAGCGCCTCCTCCGGGGTGAGGGCGTCCGTGAGGTAGCGGAAGTCGACGAGGGAGACGAGCTCCTCCGGGGTCATCTCCGCCAGGAACTGCCAGACGGGCCGGCCCGCGAGCCGCGCCGCGAGGTCCCAGGCCGCGTTGACGACGGCCCCGGCCGCCATGTGCATCACCCCCTTCTCGGGGCCGAGCCAGCGCAGTTGCGAGTCGTGCGTGAGTCTGCGGTGGAGGGCGGCCAGGTCGGCGGCGGTCCGTGGGGCCGGGCGGCCGACGACATGGGGCCGGAGCGCGCCGATGGCGGCGGCCATGACATCGTTGCCGCGGCCGATGGTGAAGCAGAAGCCGTGCCCCTCCTCGCCGGGGCCGCGCGTGCCGTCCGGGCCCTCGGTACCGACCGTCGTGCCGTGGGTCGCGCCGTCCGTGCGCAGGACGACGTAGGCGGCGGAGTAGTCCGGGTCGGGGTTCATGGCGTCCGAGCCGTCCAGCTCTTCCGAGGTGGGGAACCGGACGTCCTCGACCTCGAGATCCGTGACGGTCAGAGTCATGTGCGCCCCCAGGAAAATAACATCGGATCTCTCAATGGTCATCCGATGTATAGCCCCCCGTGACCTGCGGAGTCCAGGGCTCAGCCGAAAATTGATCACTTTCGACCGGTACAGCTCGGATGAATCAAGGGGTGGCACGGTTCACCTCCGCACGCAAACGGGCTGCGGCGGAACAGGGTGGAAGCCGTAAGGTTGGTCCGTACACAAGGGAACTTCGGAAGGAGGCCTGGGTGATCGAGCTCGAGGGGGTACCCGAGCTGATCGACCCGGTCATGGTGGCCGCGTTCGAGGGCTGGAACGACGCCGGTGACGCCGCCTCCACAGCGGTCGCGCATCTGGACCGGGAGTGGAAGGGCGAGGTCTTCGCGGCGCTCGACGCCGAGGACTACTACGACTTCCAGGTCAATCGGCCCACGGTGTGGCTGGACGGCGGGACACGCAAGATCACCTGGCCCACCACGCGACTCTCCGTGGTCCGGGTCGGCGGCGAGAAACCACGTGACCTGGTGCTGATCCGCGGCATCGAGCCCTCCATGCGCTGGCGTTCGTACTGCAACGAGATCCTGGGCTTCGCCCATGAGCTGGGCGTCGAGATGGTCGTGATCCTGGGGGCGCTGCTCGGCGACACCCCGCACACCAGGCCGGTGCCCGTCAGCGGCGTCACCTCGGATCCCGACCTGGCCAGGACGATGGACCTTGAGGAGACCCGCTACGAGGGTCCGACCGGCATCGTGGGCATCCTCCAGGAGGCGTGCACGCATGCGGGGGTGCCCGCGGTGAGCCTGTGGGCGGCGGTGCCGCACTACGTGTCGCAGCCGCCGAACCCGAAGGCGACGCTGGCGCTGCTGAACCGTCTCGAGGACCTCCTCGGGATGCGCATCCCGCTGGGCGAGCTGCCCGAGGACGCCCGCGCCTGGCAGCTCGGGGTCGACCAGCTGGCCGCGGAGGACAGCGAGGTCGCGGAGTACGTGCAGACGCTGGAGGAGGCACGGGACACCGCAGAGCTGCCCGAGGCGTCCGGCGAGGCGATCGCGCGCGAGTTCGAGCGCTATCTGCGGCGCAGGGACGTCAACGGTCCCGGCCAGGCGCCGGGCGGTCATGCCACGGAGAGCGGCGACGTGCCGTATCTGCGGGACACCTCCGGCGGCCGCACGAGACCGCCGAAGCCGCAGCGCCCGGAGAAGGGGCGGCCGAAGGACGGCGACGGGAGCACGGCGCCCGAGGATCCGCCCGCGGGCCCGGACGAGGACTCCTCGGACGGCTGACCGGGCCGCCGGCCGCATGTGCGACGGCCCCGTACCTCGCGATCCCTCGCGAGGTACGGGGCCGTCCGGCGTTCCGGGGGGGGGGCGGGCCTACCGGCGTTCCGGGAGTGCGGGCTAGAGGGCGACGCCCAGCAGGGCGTCGACGGTGCGCGAGACCAGGCCGGGCGCGCCCTCGTCCGTGCCGCCGCCCGCGCTCTGCCGCTCGGCCCAGCGGTCCACGGCGGCGAGTGCGGCCGGGGCGTCCAGGTCGTCGGCCAGGGCGTCGCGGACCTCCTCGACCAAGGCGTCGGCGGAGATCCCGTCGGGCCGGGAGACGGCCGCACGCCAGCGGGCGAGACGCGCGACGGCGTCGGCGAGGACCTGGTCGGTCCACTCCCAGTCGGCCCGGTAGTGGTGCGCGAGCAGGGCGAGCCTGATCGCGGCGGGATCCACGTCGGCCCGGCGCAGCGCCGACACGAAGACGAGGTTGCCCTTGGACTTGGACATCTTCTCGCCGTCGAGGGCGACCATGCCGGCGTGCACGTAGGCGCGGGCGAACGGGTGCTCGCCCGTCAGCACCTGGGCGTGCGAGGCGCCCATCTCGTGGTGCGGGAAGGCGAGGTCGGAACCGCCGCCCTGGACGTCGAAGGTCATGCCCAGGTGGTCGAGCGCGATGGCGACGCACTCGATGTGCCAGCCGGGGCGGCCGGCGCCGAGCGTGCCGCCGTCCCAGCTCGGCTCGCCCTCACGGGCCGCCATCCAGAGCATCGGGTCGAGGGGGTTCTTCTTGCCGGGGCGCTCCGGGTCCCCGCCGCGCTCGGCGGAGAGCAGCCGCATGGCCTCGGCGTCGAGGCCCGAGACCTCTCCGAAGTGCGGGTCGCAGTCCACGGAGAAGTACACGTCGCCGTCGAGTTCGTAGGCGGCACCCGCGTCACGGAGGCGTTCCACCAGCGGGACGATGCCGGGTATCGCCTCCACCGCGCCGATGTAGTGCTTCGGGGGAAGCATGCGCAGCGCGGTCATGTCCTCCCGGAAGAGCGCCGTCTCGCGCTCCGCGAGCTCGGTCCAGTCCTCGCCGTCGCGCACGGCCCGCTCCAGCAGCGGATCATCCACGTCGGTCACGTTCTGGACGTAGTGAACCTGCCGCTTGGTGTCGAGCCACACGCGCTGAACGAGGTCGAACGCGTTGTAGGTCGCCGCATGACCCATGTGGGTCGCGTCGTACGGCGTGATGCCGCAGACGTAGATGCGGGCGACGGGACCGGGGTCAAGGGTGATCCGTCCGCCGGTCGCGGTGTCGTGGATCCGAAGGTCGCGGCCCTTGCCAGGAAGGGCGGGGACCTCAGAAGCGGGCCAGGCATGCATGTCATGAGCGTAACCGGACGATGCTTCCGGATACGAACCGGATGGCAGATCGTGGCCGAGGAGGCGGTCTTGCGCGCGGGCCGCTCTTCGTGCGGCCGGCCGGGGCGGAGGACCGCGGGGCCGGGGCGCCGTCGGGCCCGCCGCACGCCCGCCGCCCGCCCGGGGCCGGGTGCGCACGGCGGAGGGGCGGCTCACCGGTGGTGGGGCGGCTCACCGGCGGCAGGGCGGCTCATGGCGCGGGTGGCAGGGCCGTGCACGTCACACGGGGGGCCAGGGGATCGGCGGCCAGTCCCCGCTCGGCTGCGGGTGCCGGCCGGCCGTGCGGAGACCCTCCACACGGCCGCGCAGGGCGTCGAGTTCCGCAGCCGTGATCAGTTCCCCCAACCGGGTGGCGAGCGCCGCTCCCGGTTCGAGGCCGGCGGACAGCCGGCCGAGCACCTCGGTGGCCTCCGGGGTCAGCGGCTCGCCCGCCCACCCCCAGAACAGCGTCCGCAGCTTGTCGTCCGCGTTGAGGGTGACACCGTGGTCGATCCCGTACAGCCGCCCGCCGGGTGCGGCGAGCAGGTGTCCGCCCTTGCGGTCACCGTTGTTGATCACCGCGTCGAGGACCGCGAGCCTGCGCAGCCGGGGGTCGTCGGCATGGACCAGCAGCGCCGTCCTCCCCTCCCCCACGTCGGCGAGGCCGACGGCCTTCCAGCCGTCGCCCGGTTCCTCGGTGTCGACGAGCGCGAGCAGGGGCGGCAGCCCGTCGGAGGGGGTGGCCTCCTCGTCCGCCTCGATCCACAGCTGGCACATCCCCTCGCCGTAAGGGCCCTCCCGCAGCACCGTGGGCGGCACGAGGCCCCAGCCGGTGGCCTCGGAGATCTCGTACGCGGCGACCTCGCGCTGGGCGAGCGTGCCGTCGGGGAAGTCCCACAGCGGCTGCTCCCCGGCGACCGGCTTGTAGACGCAGGTGCGCTCCTCGCCCTCATGGGCGACCGTGCAGTACAGGACCGCGTTCGACGCGCCCCTGACCTGGCCGAGGACCGTGAGCTCCCCCTCGGCGAGCAGGGTGCGCAGCCCGGCCTCCGTCAGGCCCCGCGACGGTATCCGTTCTGGCGCGGGCATACGTGTCCTTCCGGATCGAGGGGGAGGCTGCACAGCGGGCAGGGCGGGCGGCCGGCGTTCACGACGTCCAGGGCGCGCTTGGCGAACGCGCGCGCCTGGGCACCGCTCAGCCGGACGCGCAGCATCGGCGGGCCGTTCTCCTCGTCCTGCAGAAGCCTTTCCTCGGCCTCCGCGAGATCGTCGTCGGAGTCGGCGTCCAGCTCGACGAGAGCCTGCGCCTCGACGATCATGCGCTGCTCCTCGCCGTCCCAGGCGAGGGCCATCGTGCCGACCCTGAACTCCTCCTCGACGGGGGCGTCGAGCGGCGCGGTGTCGGTGACGTCCATGGGCGCCACCGCGGGCACCGGTGAGTTGCCGCCGGTACGCCGTACGACCTCGTCGAGGAGTTCGTCGATCCGCTCGGCCAACGCGGAGACCTGGGTCTTCTCCAGGGCCACACTCGTGACCCGTCCTCGCGAGGATGCCTGCAGGAAAAACGTACGGCGGCCAGGCAGCCCGACCGTACCGGCCACGAAACGGTCCGGCGGGTCGTAGAGGAACACCTGACGGGACACGTCCTGTCTCCCTTGGAATGAGATGGCGGATGGGGGGCGGCCCCGGGGCCCGGCGGGAGGTCCCGCACGGGCTCTACGGCGCGTCCACCCTACTGCGCGGAGCGATCACGGTGCCCCAGCGCCGCCCCCGACGGCCGCGTCCGTCCCCGTGTCCCCCGCCGCGTCGGCCCCGATGGCCTGCTCACGCGGTGCGAGGGAGGCGAAGTCGCCGGTGTCGCCGAGGCGGAGGAGGAAGGGCCGCAGCCGGGTGTAGCGGATCGCGGTGACGGAGCAGGGGTCGGCCTGGACACGCTGGAAGAGGTCGAGGTGCATGCCGAGGGCGTCGGCGACCAGCGACTTGATGATGTCGCCGTGCGAGCACATCACATAGGTGGCCTCCTCGCCGTGTTCCGCCTCGACACGGGCGTTCCACTCCCGCACGGCGTCGACCGCCCGCGCCTGCATGGCGCGCATGGACTCGCCGCCGGGGAAGGCGGCGGCCGAGGGGTGCTGCTGGACGACCTTCATGAGCGGTTCGTCGGAGAGTTCGGCGAGCTTGCGCCCGGACCAGTCCCCGTAGTCGCACTCGCTGATCCGGTCCTCGGTGTGCAGCGGAAGCTCCGGGCGGGCGTCGAGCAGCGGCTGGAGCGTCTCCCGGCACCGCTGCAACGGGCTGCTGACCGCGGCGACGAGATCGAGGGCGGAGAGCCGGCCGGGCAGCGCAGCGGCCTGTGCGGCACCGCGTTCGTCGAGGGAGACCCCCGGGGTCCGGCCCGCGAGCACTCCGGAGGTGTTGGCGGTCGAGCGTCCGTGACGTACAAGGATGAGCGTGGGCATACCCGCCAGGGTAGAGGTGCGTGAACCCGGAGCGGCAGGGAACAATGCGCGGGTGATCGTCGACTGCGGAATCTACCGGGACGGGCGCCGGACCGAGGGCCCCTCCGACTTCTCCGATGCCCTCGACGAGGCACGGGCTGCCGGGGACGCCTTCGTCTGGATCGGCCTGCACGAGCCCACCGAGAAGGAGTTCGACCTCGTCAGCAGCGAGTTCGCGCTGCATCCGCTGGCGGTGGAGGACGCCCTGCGGGCCCATCAGCGGCCCAAACTGGAGATCTACGACGACTCGCTGTTCGTGGTGATCAAGCCCGTGGTCTACGAGCAGGAGAGCGACACCGTGAGCGCCGGTGAGCTGATGCTGTTCATAGGCGATTCCTTCGTGGTGACGGTGCGGCACGGCGAGGGCGCGCCCCTCGCCGCGGTGCGGAGCCGGCTGGAGGCCGAGCCCGAGGTCCTCAGGCACGGGCCGACGTCGGTGCTCTACGCGGTGAGCGACGCGGTCGTCGACCACTACATCGAGGTCGCCGCCGAGCTCCAGGTCGACCTGGAGGAGCTGGAGGCCCAGGTCTTCGCCCCGACGGGGTCCAGGGACACCGCGAACACCGCCGCGAGCATCTACACCTTCAAGCGGCAGGTGCTCGAGTTCCGCCGGGCGACCAGCCCGCTGGGCGCCCCGATGGCGCGGCTGTCGAGCGCGGGCGTGCCGTTCGTCGACACCGGCTCGCAGCCCTTCTTCCGGGACGTGAACGACCACCTGACGCGTGCCGTCGAGCACGTGGAGGGGCTCGACCGGCTGCTCTCGGACATCCTGTCGGCGCACCTGGCGCAGGTGGGGGTGCGGCAGAACGACGATATGCGGAAGATCTCGGCGTGGGCCGCCATGGCCGCCGTTCCGACCATGGTGGCCGGGATCTACGGGATGAACTTCCGCCACATGCCGGAGCTCGACTGGGCCTGGACCTATCCGGCGGTGATCGTACTGATGGGCGTCGCGGTCGCCGGGCTCTACCGCCTGTTCAAGCGCCGCGGCTGGATGTAGGGCAGCCTCCCCCGGCCGGCGCCCGTCACGGGGCTCCCCCGGCCCGCGCCGGTCTCAGGCGTACTCGGTCTCGGGCGCGGGCGTGCCGCCCAGCGCGTCGCGCAGGGCGGGATGCCGGAGGCTGACCATGCGCCGCCACCCCAGCAGCCGCTCGTAGCGGTACATCGCGTGGATGCCCGCGGCCAGCAGGGCGGACTTGGCGCGGGGCCAGCCGAGCACGGCGCCCATGTGGCTCATGACGGCGAGGCTGACGTCCCGGTACACCCGGATCTCGGCCTCGGCACACTCCCGCAGCACGGACTGGATCGTCCTGCCGTGGCCGGCGCGGGCGAAACGGAGGAGTTCCTCGTGGCAGTACGCGAGGTGGTTGTCCTCGTCCCGGGAGATCATTCTCACCGCGCGGCCGAGTACGGGGTGGTCGGCGAAGTGCCTCAGCAGGAGACGCATCTGCTCGGAGGCCCGCTGCTCGGTGACCCTGCTGTGGGCCAGGTAGACGATGACGTCCCGCTCGGTCAGCGGCTCCTCACGGCTGAGCCGGTCGTGGGCGAGGCCGATGCCGTGGCGCTCCAGGAGGAGGGTGTAGTCGGTCTCGTACGGCACCGCCACGGGCTGGAGTCCGCGCTGCTTCAGCAGGGCGTTGAAGATCCGGCCGTGCTTGTCCTCGTCGGCGCCGTGCCGGGCGACCTTGGGGGCGAGCTCGCTCAGTGACGGGGGGACGAGTGCCGCGATGCGCCCGTTCTCCCAGCCGCCCTGCGACTCGCCGCCGGCAGCGATCGAGCAGAACAGCCTGAACGACTCGTCGTTGTCGAGGATCTCCTGGAACAGACTCTTTGCCGAGAGCATCACTGCCACCTTTCGCACCGGTGTCCGCAGAGGCACAGTCAAATTCGGTACGCGTCGGTAGGCAACACGAAGGGGATCCGGCAGGGCCGAACGGGCTCCGTACGAGGGCCGGACCTGCCCGGGCGTCCCGGGAGGAGTACGGGGCGTAACCCGCGGACCGCCGTGGGCGTTGTTCCGTACGACGGCCGTGGCGGGGAGGACCCCCGAGCCCCCACCACGGCCGTAGTGCTGCGCCGGTGCCGTTTCTAGTGGCTCACGCCGCGAGGCCGGAACGCTCCAGGGCGTCCGTCCCGGCGCGCAGGGCCGCGAGCCGCTCGTCGAGCGTGAAGCCGGCGGGGGCGAGCGTCAGGGTCGTGACCCCTGCCGCCGCGTAGGCCTGCATCCGGTCGGCGATCCGGTCCACGGAGCCCAGCAGCGTGGTCTGGTCGATGAGCTGGTGCGGCACGGCGGCCGCCGCGCCCGCCTTGTCGCCGGACAGGTACTTGTCCTGGATCTCGGCGGCCTCCTTCTCGTATCCCATGCGCTGGGCGAGCTGGTTGTAGAAGTTCTGCTTCCGGCTGCCCATGCCGCCGACGTAGAGCGCGGTGTACGGACGGAACATGTCGGCGAGGCCGTTGATGTCCTCGCCGACCGCCAGCGGGAGGGTCGGACAGACGTCGAAGCCGTCCATCGTCCTGCCGGCCTTCTCGCGTCCGGCCCGGATGTGCCGCACCGCGGTCTCCTCCAGGTGCTCGGCGGACGGGAAGATCAGCAGGGCTCCGTCGGCGATCTCGCCGGTCTGCTCCAGGTTCTTGGGGCCGATCGCCGCGATGTAGAGAGGGATGTGCTCGCGCTGCGGGTGGACGGTCAGCTTGATGGGCTTGCCGGGCCCGTCGGGCAGGGGCAGCGTCCAGTGCTCGCCCTCGTAGGACAGCCGCTCCCGGGACATCGCCCTGCGCACGATCTCGACGTACTCACGGGTGCGGGCCAGCGGCTTGTCGAACTTGACGCCGTACCAGCCCTCGGAGACCTGAGGGCCGGAGACGCCCAGCCCGAGGCGGAAGCGGCCTCCGGAGAGCGAGTCGAGGGTGGCGGCGGTCATCGCCGTCATGGCGGGCTGACGGGCGGGGATCTGCATGATGGCGGAGCCGACGTCGATGGACTCGGTCCGGGCCGCCACCCAGGCCAGCACCGTCGGTACGTCGGATCCGTACGCCTCGGCCGCCCAGCAGACGTCGTAGCCGAGCCGGTCGGCCTCCTGGGCGACGGCGAGGTTGTCGCCGTCCATCCCCGCACCCCAGTAACCGAGATTGATGCCGAGCCGCATACCCACGCTCCTCTACTGATCAGTAACGTTCCTGTGCCCGGGACTCTAGCGCGGGGCGCCGGAATCCGGCAGGCTCGCCCAGGGCGGCCGGTTGTCCACAGGCTTCCACCCCGTGGGGCCTTGGCCAGTAATCTCAGCGCCCATGGAGCAGAGGCATCTCGGCCGTACCGGCCTTCGCGTGTCCCGGATCGGGCTGGGCACCCTCACCTGGGGCCGGGACACGGACGAGCACGACGCCGCGGACCAGCTCAAAATCTTCTGGGACGCGGGCGGCACGCTCGTCGACACCGCCGACGTCTACGGCGGCGGCGAGGCCGAATACCTGCTGGGGCGCCTCCTGGACAACCTGGTCCCGCGGCGGGATCTGGTCGTCGCGACCAAGGCGGGCAGCGTCGCGGACCCCTACCGCCGCTTCGACGGATCGCGCGGGCACCTGCTCGCGGCGCTCGACGCGTCCCTGCGACGGCTCGGGACGGACTACGTCGACCTGTGGCAGATCCACGCCTTCGACCCCGTGACCCCGCTGGACGAAACCCTGCAGGCACTCGATCTGGCCGTGTCCTCGGGACGCGTGCGGTATGCCGGAGTGGCCGACTACAGCGGCTGGCAGCTGGCCAAGGCGGCCACCTGGCAGCTCGCCGCGCCCGGCCTGCGCACCCGCATCGCCTCCACCCAGATGGAGTACTCGCTGCTGCAGCGCGGCATCGAGCGGGAGGTACTGCCGGCGGCGCTCGACCTGGGAGTGGGCCTGCTGCCGTCGTCCCCGCTGGGCAGAGGGGTCCTGACCGGGAAGTACCGCACCGGCACGCCCTCGGACTCGCGGGGGGCCTCCGAGCAGCTGGCCCCCTTCGTCGAGCCGTACCTAGACGACGCGGCGAGCAGGATCGTGGACGCGGTGGCCACCGCCGCCGACGGCCTCGCCACCACCCCTCTCCAGGTCGCGCTCGCCTGGGTCCGGGACCGGCCGGGTGTGGTGGCCCCGGTCGTCGGTGCGCGCAACGCGCGGCAGCTGACGGAGGCGTTGTCAGTGGAGGCGCTTAGTCTTCCTGACGAGATCTGCCAGGCGCTCGACGACGTGTCGGCGCCCGTGCACCGCTATCCCGACCAGGACTGGAGCACGCTGTGACTGCGCATCCCCGGGGAGAGACCCCGGACCCCGCCGCCGGGGACCACGAGGCCGGCGAGGACACCGGTGTCCGGGCCGCCGACCCGCCCGCCACGCCCGACGAGGGCGGCGCGGAGGCAGCGGACGACAACGGGGGGAGCGAGGAGAGCGCACCGGGCACGCAGGAGGCGCCCGAGGCGCCCGCGCTGTCGGAGGCCGAGGCGGAGCTGGCCGCACAGCGCGAGCTGCGCCGGCGGATCGAGCAGCGCAAGGCGGAGAAGGCCGGTCCCGTCGCCGCGGGCACGAAGCTGAGCGGAACGGCCGCGGATCTGCTCGCGGCCGTGCGCGCGGTCGAGAGCGGTGAGAAGCCGGGCACCGACTTCTTCGACTCACCCGTGTCGGCGCCCGCGCCGCGCCGTACCGCCCCGGCCGCCGCGGCCGCCCCTGCCGCCCGTCCTTCCCCCGCCGCCGGGCAGCCGGCCGCGCGGGCCGCGTCCCCCGAGGCCGCGGCCGCCGTCGCGGCGGTGCTCGCCGAGGGCGGGGCCCCCGAGGCCCTGGCAGGCCCGGCGACGGCGACGCTGGGCGAGGGGGCCGCCGTTCTCCTCCGGGAGGACCCGTGGCAGCTGCTGTCCCTGCCCGGTGTCCGGCCGGAGCAGGCGGACGGCTTCGCGCGGGCGCTGCTGGGCGCGGAGTGCGGACCCGACGACGAGCGGCGCGCGGCCGCCCTGGTGGGCTGGCTGCTGGAGCGGGCCGCGCTGCGGGGGCACACCGCGCTCGACGCCGACGAGGCACGGAAGGCGCTGGAGGGGTTCGCGGTCACCGACCCAGGGGAAGCGGTCCAGCACGCCGTCGCCGAGGGCGTCGTCCTGGTCTTCCAGGACGGTGTGGACGCCACGGGGGCGGAGGAGCCGGGCGGGACCGGCGAGGAGGCCGGTGAGGAGGGACCGCAGGCCGGTGAGGAGCCGGTGAGGGTCCTGCTCGGCCTCGACCGGTACGCCCTCGCGGAGGAGAGTCTCGCCGACGGCCTGGGCCGGCTGGTCAACTCGTGCGACAAGGGCGCCGACTGGTCGCAGGCCGCCGCCGCGGCCCCGTCCCCTTCGGCGGGTGAGCTGATCCGCGCCGCCTCGACCTCGGGTCTGGTCGCCCACAGCGGGGGCGAGAGCGCCCGTGCGGAGCCCGCCGCCCTGATCGCGGCCGCCCACGGCCTCGGCCTGCGGGCCCTCGGCACCGCGCACAGCGCCGACGGGCGGCGCCGGCTCGCCGAAGCGGTCGGCGACGCCCGCTCGGCCGTCACGCTCTCCGCCCTGCTCTCCGGCGAGGACGGTCCCGGCCGGGACGCGGACGGGGCCTTCGCCCTCGACCTGCTGGTCGTGCTGGACGCCCCGCAGCTCGACGTGGAGACGGCCGCGATGCTGGTCGAGTCCCTCGCCGACGGGACGCGGCTGGTCCTGAGCGGCGATCCCGGGGTCCTCGGGTCGGCAGGCGCGGGCCGGGTGTTCGCCGATGTGATCGCGGCGCGCGCCTGCCCGTACGTGGTCTCGCGCACGCCCGACCCCGGACCGATCGGCGAGCTGGTCTCCGGCATCGGCATCGGCGAGCTCACCCAGGTCGAGGCGCCCGGCAAGGAGGTCGTGATCGTGCCCGTACGTGACGCGGGCGAGGCCGTCCACCGCACGGTGCAGCTGGTGGCCGACTCGGTGCCGCGCGCCATCGGCGTCCCCTCGTCCGACACCCAGGTGATCACCGTCGGGCACGGCGGATCGGCGGGTACCACCGCGCTGAACGCGGCGCTCAAGCAGCGGCTCAATCCGGGGCCTGGCCGCTTCGGCGGGTTCGACCCGGGCGACCGGGTGGTCCACGTCCCCGCACCCGGCAGGGCCGTGCCCGGATCGGTCGTCTCCGCGGACGCCGAGGGCCTGCACCTCGACTGCTCCGGCACCCCCGTCGTGGTGGCCCCGGACCGGGTGGAGGCCTCCGTGCGCCACAGCTGGGCGCTCAGCGCCCACCAGGCGGCCGGGATGCGCTGGCCCGCCGTCGTGGTCGTCCTGCCGGGAGACGCCGCTCAGGGGCTCAGCAGGCCCTGGGTCTACACGGCGTTCAGCCGGGGGGAGCGGCACCTGTCCGTGGTGCACGGGGTGGACCAGGCCCTGCCCCGCGCCGTGGCCGAGGTCCCGGCCCAGGAGCGGACCACCCGGCTGCGCCCCCTGCTGGAGGCGCTTCCCGGCCCGGACGCCTCGTAGCCCTCCCTCCGGCCCTCCCCGACACGTGGACGGCCCCGGCGCGCCAGGCGCCGGGGCCGTCGGTCGTCCGTGCCGTCGGATGGCGGGGTCAGGGGCGTTCCGGGACGAAGGCGTCCGGCTCCCCGTCGAGCTCGTCCTCCTCGTCGAAGACCGCGCTGACGTCGAAGCGGCAGACCACCAGTGCGGGATCGGCCTCCTCGAACGGCGCTCCGAGCCACTCCCCCGGCTCGGGAAGCTCGTCCACGGCGGCGACCCAGAGGGTCGAGTCCCCCTCCTCCAGCCCGAACTCCTGGTGCCGGGAGGCGATCTCGTCCGCCTCGTACTCGCCGAACACCACGCCCAGCGCGGCGTGGACGCCCGCGTCGGCGACCGTCGGGACGCCGGCGTCCCGGCCGTCCGGGTCCAGCTCGGCGAGCCGCTGCGCCTGGGCGATCAGCCGCGCGGGCTCCGCCACCGCGTAGTCGCGCCTGATCAGCACGCTGACGGCGTGGGGCTCCTCCGGGCCCGCGTAGGGCGGGAGGGAGTCCTCCGCCCCGGGGATCTCGAAGGGGGTGACCTCGTCGTAGCGGTCGTAGAGCAGTTCGTCGTAGACCTCGGCCGCAGCGGCCAGTGCGTTGAACGCGTCGTAGACAGTGGGGTCGTCGTCCCCGGTACGGCGTTCGACTGCCTGGAGGTGGCGGTCGAGCGCGGTTTTGACTGCATCGGCGGCGGCGCGTACCTCGGCAGCGGTGGGCTGCGCAGCATCAGACATAGGAGAGACGCTATCCGTACCGGGGGTCTGCCCGCACAATAGATGCGATGCCGGAATACGAATTCATCGACGTGTACGTGCCGCGCGGGGTGTCCCGCAAGGAGGCGGCCCGACTGCTGACCGACCATGCCGAGTACGGGCACTGGGAGTTGGACCGGCTGACGCTGCGCCGTGACGGCAGCCGCCGGGTGCGGCTGCGCCGCCGCATCATCCGCCAGCTCCGGCCCACCTGGTAGGACGGAGCGGGTTCCGCACACACGGAACCCGCTCGTCGTGCCGGTCTCGCGGTGCGTCTACGCAGCGCTGCGCGAACGCCGGTACAGGACCGTGCCCGCACCCGCGAGCAGCAGGCCCGCGCTCGCCGGGACGAGCAGGCCGGGCCCGCTCCCACCGGTGTGGGCGAGCTCCACGCCGGGCACGAGCTGGGTCTCGGGAGCCGGGGGCGCGGGCGGGGTGACCGGCCGCTCCGGGGTGTGCGGCGTCTCCGGCACGACGGGAGGCGGGGCCGTCTCCGAGTCGTTCTCGCAGGAGTTGCCGAAGACCGGGTTGAGCAGACCGCCGACGGTGACGCTGTTGCCGCAGAGGTTCAGGGCGATCTCCACCGGCGCCTGCACCTGGTTGCCGGAGAGGATGCCGGGGGATCCGGTGGTCTCCGCCTGCGCCGAGGTGCCGGAGGCCCGGTGCCTGCCCGTTCCGGCCCCGCTGTCGCGCGCGGTGTCGTGCCCGGACGGCCCGCCGCCGCGTGCGCTGTCGTGCCCGTGTCCGCGTCCGTGCCCGGACGCCTCGCTGCCGGAACCGTGACCGGACGAGGAACCACCGTCCGGGGCGTACGCGTGACCGGAGCCCGAAGATCCGTTTCCGCAGTCGTTTCCGCTTGCGGGGTTGAGCAGACCGACGACGTCCACGGAGTTTCCGCACACGTTGACGGGTACATCGATCGGGACCTGGATCGAGTTCCCCGAGACCACTCCCGGTGAGCCCGACGCGGCGCCGGCCGCACCCGCGTCGGCGTGCGCGTAACCGCCGCCGAGCGCCAGCACTCCGCCCGCCGCCGCCATCGTGATCAGGCCTTTGCGTGTGACCTGTCGCATAGGTTGTCTTCCTGCCTTCTGCCTACCGAAATGCCCCTGTCACAGCAGTGACGGGGCCGAATGCCCAGCGGCCCCGGAGTGCATGGCGCGCACTCCGAGGCCGACCGGACTCACACCCTTACGGGTTGGGTGCTCAACGTCAGTCGTTGACGCAGGCGTTGCCGAAGGCGGGGTTCAGCAGCCCGATCACGGAGATCGTGTTGCCGCACACGTTCACCGGAACGTGGACCGGAACCTGGATGACGTTGCCCGAGAGCACGCCGGGGCTGCCGATGGCGGCACCCTGGGCGCCGGCGTCGGCGGACGCCATACCCGCACCCGCGAGCACGAGACCACCGGTAGCAGCCGCGATTGCGACGACCTTCTTGATCATTATTCCTCCTGGTTGACAAGTGCGGTCCCAGCCGCGGACCGCATCACCTGTAACGAGGAGGGAGAGCCGGGGCTACGAGTCGGTGATCCCTTTCACCCTTTCCGGTGAGATACGTACGGACGGTCGAATCCGGTCGCCCGAGGGGCGGTCACCACGCCAGGAGGAGGTCTCGGGGTCAGGAGTGGTCGATGAACCGGTCGAGCACGCGCGCGCCGAACTTCAGGCCGTCGACCGGGACCCGCTCGTCCACACCGTGGAACATGCCGGCGAAGTCGAGCTCCGGCGGCAGCTTCAGCGGGGCGAAACCGAAGCAGCGGATGCCGAGGTCGTCGAAGGACTTCGCGTCGGTACCGCCGGAGAGCATGTAGGGCACGGCCCGCGCGATCGGGTCCTCGGCCTTCAGAGCGAGCTGCATCGCGTCCACGAGGGACCCGTCGAAGCTGGTCTCCAGGGCCTTGTCGCCGTGCACGTCCTCGCGCTTCACCCGGGGCCCCAGGATCCGGTCGAGGTCGGTCAGGAACTCCTCCTCGAAGCCCGGCAGGAACCGGCCGTCCACGTGCGCGGTGGCCTGCCCGGGGATCACGTTCACCTTGTAGCCGGCCCCGAGCATGGTGGGAGCGGCGGAGTTGCGCAGGGTCGCGCCGATCATCTTGGCGATCCCGCCGAGCTTGGCGAGCGTCGCCTCCATGTCCTCCGGGTCGAGCGGGGTTCCGAGGGCGTCGGAGAGCTCGTCGAGGAAGGACCGCACGGTCTTGGTCACCCTGACCGGCCACTGGTGCCGGCCCAGCCGGCCGACGGCCTCGCAGAGCTCGGTGATCGCGTTGTCCGTGTTGGTCATCGAACCGTGCCCGGCGGTGCCGTCCACGGTGAGCCGCATCCAGTGCATGCCCTTCTCCGCGGTCTCCACCAGATAGAGGCGCAGGTTCTCGTTGACGGTGAACGAGAAGCCGCCGACCTCGCCGATCGCCTCGGTCACGCCGTCGAAGAGGTCCCGGTGGTGGTCCACGAGGTGGCGCGCCCCGTAGGTGCCGCCGGCCTCCTCGTCGGCGAGGAAGGCCAGGACGATGTCGCGCGGGGGCTTGCGGCCGCTGCGCATCCGGTCGCGTACGACCGCGAGGGTCATCGCGTCCATGTCCTTCATGTCGACCGCACCGCGGCCCCAGACGCATCCGTCCGCGATCTCCCCGGAGAACGGGTCGTGGGTCCAGTCGGCGGCGTTGGCCGGGACGACGTCGGTGTGCCCGTGGATCAGCAGGGCCGGCTTGGAGGGGTCCTCGCCCTCGATCCGGGCCACGGTGGAGGCCCGCCCCTTATGGGACTCGATGATCTGCGGCTCCAGCCCGACCTCGGCGAGCTTCTCCGCGATGTACTCGGCGGCGGCCCGCTCCCCGGGCCCCGAGTGGTCGCCGTAATTGCTGGTGTCGATCCGGATCAGGTCACGACAGAGGTCGACGACCTCGTTCTCGGCTGACTCACCGATGCCGGTCCGGGCCGTGTCGGTCTCGCTCACACTGCTTCCTTCCACTGTCGCGGTGGTACTCCCCCTCATCCTCGCGCGCCCGCCCCGCACACCCAAGACCGCCCGCCCCCTGTCACGCGCCTTTCACATGCCCTGGGGGTGATCGAGCACCCTCGAATGTTTGCTATGGTTTTCCACGTCGGAACGGGCACCGCCCGAACGGCAGACACCCGGTCCGGGTGGCGGAATGGCAGACGCGCTAGCTTGAGGTGCTAGTGCCCTTTATCGGGCGTGGGGGTTCAAGTCCCCCCTCGGACACAGCGGAAAACCCCCAGGTCACCCTGGGGGTTTTCGCTTTTCCCGGCCCTTGTCCCCAGGGCGCGGGAAGGCCACGGGGGCGGGGGGGCGTGGACACCGCGCCGTCGACGCGCAGGGGCGATCTCCGCGGTGCCGCCTGGCGGTCCTCGGCGGTGTTCACGGCGTCCGGGGCCGCCCGGAGGGTGGTGGACCGGGCGGCCCCGGACGGTCGGCCGCACCCACGGGCCGACGCGGGTCCCGGCGCCCGCCGCCCGGGCGTTCACGGCCTCGACGACGGGTTCACCGGTGGCGCCGTCCTGGGTGGTCACCTGCCGGGAGGCTCGTCGGCGGGGCGGGGGCGCGACGGCCGGCGCCGCTCACCGGACCGCGCAGAAGGCGACGAGCCCCTGCCCGCGGAGCTCGCCGAGGACGAGTGCGGCGTATGCGGTGGCTCCGCGCACCGAGGTGTGGGTGTGGTCGCGCTTCTCGTCGTGGAGGCAGAAGGCCTTCGAGCCCTCGGGGCCGAGCGCCTCGGCCCTGGCCCTGGTCAGCGCCGTGAGGTCGACGAGGGGGACGTCCTGCTCGGCGGCCAGGGTGCCCACCTCGGCAGGCAGGTCCACGCCCAGGCCGTGCCGCCGGCTCCACCGACCGGGGCCGGTCGCACGCGCGCAGTCCGGCGGGCCGGACGCGGTGCGCGGAGGGTGCCGCCCTGGCTGCGGGCGCGCACCGGCGCCCCGTGCCCGATGGGATGATGGGGGGCCACGCCCGTCTGTGCCGGGCCCCTCCGGCGACAAGGAACCGTGCCATGAGAGGACGGGCGAGACCGCCCGCCGCCCCCCTCCCCCAGCGCGCGGGGATCGACCCGGTCCGGGTGCGCCTCCCCGCGGATCCGGCCGGGGCCTGGCCCACCGTCCGGGACCACCTGCTGGACAGGTTCGCGGGGGCGGTCGGTGCCGGGCGGGTGGACGCCATGCTGGCCGGGGGACGGTTCGTCGGTGCGGACGGCGGTGCGGTGCGGGCGGACGAGCCGTACACGGCCGGGCGCCACCTCTGGTTCCACCGTGACTTCGCGCCCGAGGAGCCGGTGCCCTTCCCTATCGGCATCGTCCACCGCGACGACCGCCTCCTGATCGCGGACAAGCCGCACTTCCTGGCCACCACCCCGCGCGGCCGGCACGTCACCCAGACGCTGGTCGCGCGGCTGCGCGACGAGCTGGGCCTGCCCGAGCTGCAGCCCGCGCACCGGCTGGACCGGATGACGGCGGGCCTGGTGCTCTGCGTCGTACGGGCCGAGGACCGCGGCGCGTACCAGACGCTGTTCCGGGACCGGCTGGTGCGCAAGGAGTACGAGGCGGTCGCCCGCCACGACCCGGAGGTCGCCCTGCCCCGGACCGTGCGGAGCCGGATCGTCAAGGAGCGCGGGGTCATCGCCGCACGCGAGGAGCCCGGTACCGCGAACAGCGAGAGCCGGGTCGAACTGCTGGAGCACCGGGGCGGGTGGGGACGCTACCGCCTGCTGCCCGCCACCGGCCGGACCCATCAGCTGCGCGTCCACATGAACGCGCTGGGACTGCCGTTGGTGAACGATCCGGTCTATCCGGTGGTGGAGCCCGAGCCGGAGCACGAGGACTACAGGCGGCCGCTGCAACTTCTTGCCAGGGTGCTGGAGTTCACCGACCCGGTCACGGGTGCGCCGCACCGCTTCGAGAGCGGGCTGCGGCTCTCCGCGTGGCCGGGCCGGTGAACTCCGCCGCGGTCAGTGGCCGCGGGCGATCCAGTCGTCCAGGTGCGGGGACTCCGCGCCGATGGTGGTGGGGTCCCCGTGGCCGGTGCGCACGGCGGTCTCCGGCGGGAGGGCGAGCAGCCGGTCCCTGATCGAGTCGATGATCGTCGGGAAGTGCGAGAACGACCGTCCCGTGGCTCCGGGGCCGCCCTGGAAGAGGGTGTCGCCGGTGAAGACGGTACCCAGTTCCGGGGCGTACAGGCAGACGGCTCCGGGCGCGTGGCCCGGGGTGTGCAGCACCGTCAGCCGGGTCCCGGCGACCTCGATCTCCTGGCCGTCGGCCAGTCCGGCGTCGGGGGCGCGGTCCGGGTGGGTCTGCTTCCAGAGCGGCAGGTCGTCCGGGTGGAGCAGGATCGGCGCGCCCGTCGCGTCGGCGAGGGCGGGGGCGGCGTCGACGTGGTCGTTGTGCGCGTGGGTGCAGATGATCGCGCGCAGCGTGCGGCCGCCGAGCGCCGCCTCGATGGCGGCGGCGTCGTGGGCGGCGTCGATGACGACGGCCTCCGTGTCGTCGCCGACGATCCAGACGTTGTTGTCGACGTCCCACTCGCCCCCGTCGAGGGCGAAGGTGCCGGAGGTGACCAGGTGGTCGATGCGGGCGGCCATCAGAGGACCACCACCGAGCGCAGGACGTCACCGTCGTGCATCCGGGCGAAGGCCTGCTCGATGTCGCCGAGGCCGATGGTCTCGGTGACGAAGGCTCCCAGGTCCAGGCGTCCCTGCTGGTGCAGGTCGATCAGCATCGGGAAGTCGCGCGAGGGCAGGCAGTCGCCGTACCAGGAGGACTTGAGCGAACCGCCGCGGCCGAACACGTCGAGCAGCGGGAGTTCGAGCTGCATCTCCGGCGTGGGCACGCCGACGAGGACGACGGTGCCGGCGAGGTCGCGGGCGTAGAAGGCCTGCTTGTACGTCTCCGGGCGGCCGACCGCCTCGATGACGACGTCCGCGCCGTTGCCGCCGGTCAGCGCGCGGATGGCCTCGACGGGGTCGCCGGAGCGGGAGTTGACGGTGTGGGTGGCGCCCATCGTCTTGGCCGTCTCCAGCTTGCGGTCGTCGATGTCGACCGCAATGATCTTCGCCGCGCCCGCGAGCCGGGCACCGGCGATCGCCGCGTCGCCGACTCCGCCGCAGCCGATGACGGCGACGGAGTCGCCGCGGCCGACCTGGCCGGTGTTGATGGCGGCGCCGATGCCTGCCATGACCCCGCAGCCGAGCAGTCCGGCGACGGCCGGGGAGACCTCGGGGTCGACCTTGGTGCACTGGCCCGCGGCGACGAGGGTCTTCTCGGCGAAGGCACCGATGCCGAGCGCCGGGGAGAGCTCGGTGCCGTCCAGGAGGGTCATCTTCTGCTTCGCGTTGTGGGTGTCGAAGCAGTACCACGGGCGTCCGCGCAGACAGGCCCGGCACTGGCCGCACACCGCACGCCAGTTGAGGACGACGAAGTCGCCCGGTGCGACGTCGGTGACGCCCTCGCCGACGGACTCCACGACCCCCGCGGCCTCATGGCCGAGCAGGAAGGGGAAGTCGTCGTTGATGCCGCCCTGCTTGTAGTGCAGGTCGGTGTGGCAGACGCCGCACGCCTGGATCGTGACCACGGCCTCGCCGGGGCCGGGGTCCGGAATCACGATGGTCTCGACCCGTACCGGCTCGTTCTTTCCCGGAGCGATGACCCCTTGTACGTGCTGCGGCATTCCCGTGGACTCCCTTTCCCGACTTTTCCTCTGAGATCGATCACGAACAACCGTACGCGGTCCGAGGGTGCCGTGGGAGCGCGCCGCATCGGCGCAGCACGGTGCTGTACTCCCCCGCCGGGTGCGCCGCGTTCGTCAGTGGTCCCCGTGCACCCGGCGGCCGCCCACGTAGGTGGCCAGGACCCGTGTGGCGGCGATCTCCTCCGCGGGAGCGGCATAGGGGTCGCGGTCCAGGACGACCAGGTCGGCCAGGGCGCCGGCACGGATGCCGCCGGTGTCGTCCAGGTGGTTCACGTACGCGGATCCGGCCGTGTAGGCGGTGAGCGCCTCGGTCAGGGAGATGCGCTGGTCCGGGAGGAACACGGGCCCGTCGCCGCCGGGCGCGACGCGGTTGACGGCGGTGTGGATGCCCTCCAGCGGGTCGGCACTGCTGACCGGCCAGTCGGAGCCCGCGGCGACGGTGGCGCCGGAGCGCAGCAGCGCGGCGAACGGGTACTGGAGCGCGGCTCGTTCGTCTCCGAGGAAGGGGATGGTCAGCTCGTCCATCTGGGGCTCGTGGGCCGCCCAGAGCGGCTGGATGTTGGCCGTCGCGCCGAGGGTGCGGAAGCGGGGGATGTCGTCGGGGTGGACGATCTGGAGATGGGCCAGGTGGGGGCGGGTGTCGGTGTACCCGTTGGCGGCGCGGGCCGCCTCGACGGCGTCCAGGGCCTCGCGCACCGCGCGGTCGCCCAGGGCGTGGAAGTGGGTCTGGAAGCCGAGGGCGTCCAGTTCGGTGACGTAGCGGCACAGCGCCACGGGGTCGACGAAGCTGGTGCCGCTGTCGGCCGTGGCGCAGCCGCAGGCGTCGAGGTACGGGGCGAGGAGCGCGGCGGTGCCGGTCTCGGCGACCCCGTCCTGCATGATCTTCACCGTCCCGGCCCGGAGGTTCCGGCCGTTCAGCTCGGAGCTCCGGGCGAGGAGTTCGGGGATCTGCTCGCTGCCGCGTTCGCGGTCCCACCACAGGGCGCCGGAGACGCGGGCGGTGAGCGAGCCGTCGCGGTCCGCCGTCAGGTAGGCGTCCGAGACGTCGTCCATCGAGCCGTACTCCCCGATGATGGCGTCCTGCCAGGCGGTGATGCCGTGGGCGTGGAGCAGGCGCTGGGCGCGGAGGAGGGCGGCGAGCCGGTCGGCGGGGGTGGAGCGGGGCGTGTGGCGGGCGACGAGGTCCATGGCTCCCTCCTGGAGGAGTCCGGTGGGCTCGCCCCGTTCGTCGCGTTCGATACGGCCGTCGGCGGGATCGGGGGTGCGGGCGGTGATGCCGGCGAGGGCGAGGGCCCTGCTGTTGGCCCACGCACCGTGGTGGTCGCGGTTGACGAGGTAGGCGGGGCGGTCCGGGACGACGGCGTCGAGCTGCTGCCGGGTGGGGGCTCCTCCGTCGAACGCCTCCATGGACCAGCCTCCGCCGGTGATCCACTCCTGGTCCCGCTCGGCGTCGGCGTAGGCCCGTACGGCGGCGGTGGTGGCTGCCGCCGTACGGGCTCCGGTGAGATCGCAGCGGGCGAGCTCCAGGCCGGCGGTGACCGGGTGGACGTGGGCGTCCTGGAAACCGGGGACCAGGAGCCGTCCGGCGAGGTCGACGACCTCGGTGCGGGGGCCGACGAGTGCGCGTACCTCGTCGTGGCCGACGGCCGTGATCCGGTCTCCGGTGACGGCGACGGTGGTGGCGCGGGTGTGGGCGGCGTCCGCCGTGTGGACGGGGCCGCCGGTGAACACGAGGTCGGCGGGGGTGCGGTGCATGGGAAGGTTCCGTTTCGTCGTACGGGCGGACGGGGTGGGTGGGGAGAGGGGCCGTCAGGCGGGGTCGCGGACGGGCTCCGGGGCGCCGTCGGGTGCGAGGGAGCGGCCGGTGGCGAAGTACGGCGACTTCCTTGCCCACTTGGCCCAGGCGGCGGCGACGACCCCGGTCAGCAGCATCACCGCCGGGCACATGAGCATGAACCAGCCGTTGTCCGGGCTGATCTCGAAGTGGTCGGCGGACGTGTAGAAGGTCCAGCAGAGGTAGCCGCCGAGGGCGAGCAGGACGAGGGCGCTGACCACGGGGAGCACCACCGCGCGCAGCGCCTGGTTCCAGCCCTCCCGCACGGTGCCCCGGAAGCGTGCCGCGGCGGCCAGCGCGGTGAGGGCGTAGTAGAGCGCGACGACGACGCCGATCGCGTTGACGGAGGCGAGGATCAGGTCGCCGACCTTCGGGATGACGAGCGAGAGCACGGCGACGGCGGCGGCGACGCAGCCCACGGCGACGGTCCCCGCCGCGGGTGTGCCGTACCGGGGGCTGACCCTCGTCCAGAACGGCCCGAGCGTGCGGTCGCGGCCCATCGCGAACATACCGCGGACCGTGGGGATCACTCCGGACTGAAGGGACGCCACGGCGGAGAAGGTGAGGGCGATCAACGGCAGCGCGGCGAGGGGCTGGTCGGCCAGCCGGTCCCCGAAGTAGGTGAGGCCCTGGGCGCCGTGGCCGGTGAGCTCGTCGAGGGAGAGGACGCGCTGGAAGGCGAAGGAGCCGAGCAGGAACAGCCCGAGCATGGTGAAGAGCGTGATGATGCCGGCCCTGGAGGCGTCCCGCGGGTCGCGGACCTCCTCGGTGACGCTGAACGAGGCCTCGAAGCCCCAGAAGCAGAAGACGGAGAGCAGGAGGCCCTGGGCCAGCTGCTGCCCGGAGGGGATGGTGAACGGGTTAATCCAGTCGAGGCTGAAGGGGTGCGGGCCGGCGAACAGGCCGTATCCGCAGAAGCCGAGGAGGACCACGTACTCGAACACCAGCAGGTACTTCTGGAGGTTGGCGGCCGACCGGATGCCGGTGACCGCGGTGAGGGTGACGGCGACCAGGACCACGATGCCGAGCACGGTCGACTGCGCGGTGGAGTCCGGGTCGAGCCGTAGCCCGGCCGCCTCGTGCACCCCTGCCTCGCCGGCCAGCTGGAGCAGGGCGGATCCGGTGACGGTGGTGGTGTAGGCGAGGAACACCATCGTGGCGACGATGCCGATCCAGCCGACCAGGAAGCCGAGCCAGGGGCTGAGGGAGCGTCCGA
The DNA here is from genome assembly GCF_042270185.1 of Streptomyces sp. NPDC055962. NCBI lineage: Bacteria > Bacillati > Actinomycetota > Actinomycetes > Kitasatosporales > Streptomycetaceae > Streptomyces > Streptomyces sp. NPDC055962. The sequence continues at coordinate 147,577 of NZ_JBHJYN010000005.1, read as the reverse complement.
CCCAGACGTAGCCGCTGCCCATGTTCGGCTCGACCCTGTTGAGCCGGGAGTAGGCGCTCGCGATGCCCAGGACGGGCAGGAAGGCGAGCAGCATGATGATCGGCAGGTGCAGTCCGACGGCCCCGGCGGTGACACCGAGTCCGATGCCGATGCTGGTGGTGGCCGCGGTCGACGAGGCCGCGATGGCGAACCCGTCGATCACGCCGAGATTCTTGTTCAGACCCGCGGGTGCCGGCGGTACGCCGCCGGAGCTTGTACGGGGGGACGCCATGGCCACTCCTTCACCGAGGGGCGCTCGTCGGCCCCGATGGCGGCACATCGAACTCCTCGGGGCTTCCACACGTCAACGCTGTTGTCATAAGGTGCCCGGCATGAACGCGAGCCAGAGAGTCGTCGCCGAGGGCGCGCGTCGCCGCCGGCGGCCCACGAAGCAGGGCACGGTGCTGTCGGAACAGCTGATCGTGGAGACGGCGCTGCGGCTCATCGGCGAGCACGGGGCGGCGGCCCTCACCGTGCGCAGGCTCGGCGCGGCCCTGGGCTGCGATCCGAGCGCCCTCTACCGGTACTTCCGTGACACGGACGAGCTGCTCCTGGCGGTGGCCGACGAGCTGATCGGACGGACCCTGCGCGCCTGGCGGCCGACCGGCGACTGGCGGGCCGACCTGCGGTCCCTGGGACTTCGGATGCACGCGGACTACCTGGCGCACCCGCAGGCGGCGATGCTGACCTGTTCACGGGTGACCGGCCGGACGCACGAGGTGCGGTCGGTGGAAGCGATCCTCGGGGTGCTGCGCGGGGCCGGCTTCCCGGACGCCGAGGCCGTGCGGATCTACCACGTCTTCGTCGACCAGACACTGTCGTTCGCGGCGCTGGACGCCTCGACGCTGGTGCTCTCGGAGCAGGCGCGCGCCCAGGAGGTCCGGGCCTGGCCGGAGGTCTACGCCCGGCAGCCGGAGGCGACCCACCCCCACATCGCGGCGACCGCCCCGGTACTGGTGGCGGAGATGGGCCGCAGCGGGTATCCGGCGGCGCTGGAGATGATGCTCGCCGCCGCGTCCGCACGGCTGCTGCACCTCGACCAGGCCGGGTCCCACGACTGAGGGCGGAGGGCGGAGGGCGGCTGAGGGCGTTTCAGGGCGCGTACGTCCCGGCCGGGTGGTCCGGGGTCCGCCGGGGCTCGGGTACGCCCCTCCCCGGGACCTGGCGTCAGGGCGCGAGTACGTCCAGTTCGTGCAGCGCGCCGACCGCGATCTCCTTGGTCAGCCGCTCGGCGCCCGCAGCGTCCCCCTCGCGCACGGCTTCGGCGAGCCGGACGTGGAGCGTGACGGCGGCGGGATCGGGGTCCTCGAACATCACCTGGTGGTGGGTGCGCCCGGCGAGTACCTCGGCGACGACGTCGCCGAGCCGCGCGAACATCTCGTTCCCGGACGCGTTGAGCACGATGCGGTGGAAGGCGATGTCGTGCCGGAGGTAGCCCTCCAGCTGCTGGCCGCGCGAGGTCGCCACCATGCCGAGGGCGCATTCGGTGAGCTCCGCGCACTGCTCGGCCGTGGCGTGCCGGGCCGCGAGGCCCGCGGCGACGGGTTCGACGGCGGATCGCAGCACGGTCAGGGAGCGCAGCTGGCGGGGCCGGTCCGCGCCGGCGAGCCGCCAGCGGATGACCTGGGGGTCGTAGACGTTCCACTCCTCGGTGGGCCGCACGGTCACCCCGACCCGGCGCCGGGACTCGACGAGGTGCATGGACTCCAGGACGCGGACCACCTCGCGCACGACGGTGCGCGACACGTCGAAGCGCTGGGCGAGCTCGTCGGTGCGCAGGACCAGACCGGGCGGGGACTCACCCGCGGCGATCTCCAGGCCCAGGGTGTCCAGCACATGCGTATGGAGCCCCTGGGCAGGTGTGGTCATGCCCACAAGCCTACGGGGCGGCCTGGAGGAACAAAAAGTACGACGTTTATGTCACAGCCTCTTGAATAAGTCGTATGTAATGGGTTTCAGTAGCGCGACGGACCGATGTCGCGGACCGATGTCGATGAAGACAGCGAGGCACCAATGAGCACCCCCCACGTCGTCGTGGTGATGGGCGTAGCAGGGACCGGCAAGACCACGATCGGCCCTCTGCTCGCCGACGCCCTGGGCGTCCCCTATGCCGAGGGCGACGACTTCCACCCGCCGGCCAACATCGCCAAGATGTCCGCCGGTACGCCCCTGGACGACGACGACCGCTGGCCGTGGCTGGACGCGATCGGGCAGTGGGCGCACGGCCGGGCGGGGCTCGGCGGCGTCGTCAGCAGCTCGGCGCTCAAGCGTGTCTACCGCGACCGCCTGCGGGCCGAGGCTCCTGGTGCCGTCTTCCTGCACCTGACCGGCGACCGGTCCCTCATCGAACACCGCATGGCGGACCGCAAGGGCCACTTCATGCCGACCGCGTTGCTCGACTCCCAGTTCGCGACCCTGCAGCCGCTGCAGGAGGACGAAGCGGGCGTCTCCGTCGACGTGTCCGGCACCCCTGAGGAAATCACCGGACGAGCCGTCGCCGCGCTGCGCCGGCTCGCGAACTAAGGATCACCACCGTGACCAGTCTCAGCGTCGAGATGCTGGCAGCGGACGCCGTCGAACCCATCACTTCGGCCGGCAACGCACAGCTGGGCATCGCCGTCCTGGCGGGCATCGCCGTCATCGTCCTGCTCATCACCAAGCTCAAGATGCACGCGTTCCTCGCGTTGACCATCGGCTCGCTCGCGCTCGGTTCGTTCGCCGGCGCCAACCCGGCGAAGACGATCACCAGCTTCACCGCGGGCCTCGGCTCGACCGTCGCGGGTGTCGGTGTCCTCATCGCCCTCGGCGCCATCCTGGGCAAGCTGCTCGCCGACTCCGGCGGCGCCGACCAGATCGTCGACACGATCCTCGCGAAGGCGAGCGGGCGGGCCATGCCGTGGGCGATGGTCCTGATCGCCTCGATCATCGGGCTTCCGCTGTTCTTCGAGGTCGGAATCGTGCTGATGATTCCGGTGGTGCTGCTGGTCGCCAAGCGCGGCAACTACTCCCTGATGCGGATCGGCATCCCGGCGCTCGCCGGCCTCTCCGTGATGCACGGGCTGATCCCCCCGCACCCCGGCCCGCTGGTGGCGATCGACGCCCTCGGTGCCAACCTCGGCATCACGCTGGCCCTCGGTGTGCTGGTGGCCGTCCCGACCGTGATCATCGCGGGCCCGGTCTTCTCCCGCTACGCCGCCCGCTGGGTGGACATCCAGGCGCCGGAGAAGATGATCCCGCAGCGCCCGTCGGAGGACCTGGAACGCCGTCCCAGCTTCGGCGCGACCCTGGCGACGATCCTGCTGCCCGTCGTACTGATGCTCGTCAAGGCACTCGTCGACATCGTGGTGGACGACCCGGAGAACCACGTCCAGCGGGTCACCGACGTCATCGGCTCGCCCCTGATCGCGCTCCTCGCAGCCGTGATCGTCGGCATGTTCACCCTGGGCCGGGCCGCCGGGTTCACCAAGGACCGTCTCGCCGGCACCGTCGAGAAGTCGCTCGCCCCGATCGCGGGCATCCTCCTGATCGTGGGCGCGGGCGGCGGGTTCAAGCAGACCCTCATCGACGCCGGTGTGGGCCAGATGATCCTGGAGTTCTCCGAGAACTGGTCGATCCCCGCCCTGCTGCTCGGCTGGCTGATCGCCGTGGCGATCCGTCTGGCGACGGGCTCGGCGACGGTGGCCACCATCTCGGCGGCCGGCCTGGTCGCTCCGCTGGCCGCCGACCTGTCGACCTCGCACGTTGCGCTGCTCGTCCTCGCGGTCGGTGCCGGTTCGCTCTTCTTCAGCCACGTCAACGACGCGGGGTTCTGGCTGGTGAAGGAGTACTTCGGCATGGACGTCCCGCAGACGATCAAGACGTGGTCGGTGATGGAGACGATCATCTCCGTCGTCTCGCTCGGCTTCATCATGCTGCTGTCGCTGGTGTTGTAGACGGGGCTACTCCTCCGGCTCCCGCCACAGCGGGTGCTCGGAACGGGCCCAGGGGCGCTCGACCGACCCGGTGCGCATGCCACGGCGTGCCTCCGGGTCGGCGAGCGCCTTCGCGATGTGTCCGGCGAGGACGACGCCGACGGCGAGCGCGAGCCAGTCGTGCACGAAGGTCGCGCCCGTGCGCCACACGAGCGGGGCGAGCCCGGTGAACCACATGAGCAGCCCCGTGCCGGTCATCACGAGCACGGCGCCCGCGATCCAGGCGGCGTAGAGCTTCTGGCCCGCGTTGAACTTCCCGGCCGGGCGGGAGCCGGGGGTGCGGTCGCGGCGCAGCGCGGCCCTGAGCCACCGGCGGTCGTGGGGACCGAACCGGTTGAGCCGCGAGAGGTCGGCCCGCAGGGCCCTGGAGGCCAGCCCCGCGAGGAGCGGCAGGGGGATCAGGATCCCGGACCACTCGTGGACGGTCACCACGAGGTGGCGGCGGCCGACGAGCTGGGCGAGCGGGGCCACGTACAGGCAGGCCGCGGTGGCCACGCAGAGCAGGACCAGCCACGCCGTGGTGCGGTGCACCCAGCGCTCGGCGGGTGTGAACCGCCGGACCCTCGGGCCGTGTTCAGACAGTAGGGGTGTCGTCCCGTCCGTTCGAACGGCCCACCCAGGCGTCGACGTCATAGCCGAGCTCCTCCCAATAGCCGGGTCGCACGGAGTCGGTGACGGTGATCCCGGAAAGCCATTTCGCGGACTTGTAGAAGTACATGGGGGCCACGTACAGCCGGACGGGGCCGCCGTGGGCGTGGGCCAGCGGCTTGTCCTGCATGCGCAGGGCGACCAGGACGTCCGGCCGGCGGGCCTGCTCCAGGGTGAGGCTCTCGCTGTAGGCCCCGTCGAAGCAGGTGAAGCGGATCGCCTTCGCGCCGGGCCGTACCCCCGCCGCGTCCAGCAGTGCCGAGAGCCTGACCCCTTCGAACGGAGTCTCGGGCACCCGCCAGCCGGTGACGCACTGGACGTCCCGTACGAGCCGGGTCTGCGGCAGCGCCTTCAGGCGGTCCAGCGTGTACGTCGCCGGGCGGTCGACCAGGCCGTCCACGGTCAGCGCGTAGTCCGCGGAGGTCCTGCGCGGCACCGAGGAGGTGACGGAGTAGTAGCGGAAGCCGCCGCCGTTGGGCAGCAGACCGGTCAGCCCGGTCGGGTCCTTGTCGGCGACGGCGCCCAGGCCGCTCTCCAGCGAGCGCTGCAGCATCGGGGCGGCCGCCACCCCGACGGCGCCGAGGCCGAGCATCGTCAGGACCAGACGGCGGCCGACGGGCGCGCCGTCGTCGGGTGAGGGGCCGGTCGGGGGACTGTTCACCCGCTCATTCGAACACCCGCGGCCGCCCTTCACCAGGGGCCGCGGGTGCACGTCACGCTTCGGTAAGAACCGGTGGCTCAGCGCGGCACGGCCGTGCCCTCCGCCGCCTTCTCCAGCTGGAACGCCTCGTTGCCCAGTCCGATCCTCGCGTGGACCTCCGGCTTCGTGCGGCGCAGCACCGCCCCGTAGGCCAGCCCGCCGGCGAGGGCCAGGACGATGACGCCGGGCAGCAGCCAGTTCAGCGACGATCCGGGGCCCGAGCCGACCAGGACGTCGAAGTCCCGCACGGTGAGGACGGCTATGGCCAGCAGCGCCAGGCCGGCGAGTCCGGAGGCCACCAGCCGGGGTGCCTGGACCCGGCCCGCGCCGCGCCGCACGAAGAAGGCGATGACCGCGAAGGAGGCGGCGGCCATCAGCACGATGACGCCGAGCGCGCCGACGTTGCCCATCCAGGTGAACAGGTGCAGGACGGGCGCGGTGGGGTCACCGGCAGGGAGGTCGTCGGCGAGGGCGAAGGCGAGCACGATCACGGCGGAGAGCCCGGACTGGAGCATGGAGCCGGTGGCGGGGGCGCCGCTCGCCTTGCTGGTACGGCCGAAGGCGGCGGGCAGCAGCCCTTCGCGGCCCATGGCGAACGCGTAGCGGGCGACCACGTTGTGGAAGCTGAGCAGCGCCGCGAACATGCCGGTGACGAAGAGGACGTGCAGGACGTCGGTGAAGGTGGCGCCGAGCCGCTCCTCGGTGAGGCCGAAGAGCATGCCCGGCCCCTGCTTGAGCGAGCTGTCCGCGATGGAGGCGGGCCCGGCGGCCACCGTCAGGGCCCAGGAGCTGACGGCGAGGAACAGGGCGGCGTAACCGACCGCCATGAACATCACGCGCGACACGACGACCTGCGGGCGGCTGGTCTCCTCGGCGTACACCGGGGCCTGCTCGAAGCCGACGAACGCGGCGATGCAGAAGCAGAGCGCGGTGCCGAGGCCCGCTCCGGTGAGGGTCTCCGGGTTGAACGCGTGGAAGGACAGCCCCTCGGGGCCCGGCTTGCCGACGGCGGCGATGTCGAAGATCACGACGAGGGCGCACTCGATGACGAGCAGGACGCCGAGTACCTTCGCGTTGAGGTCGATCTTCAGCCAGCCCAGGACCCCGACGACGGCCACGGCGGCCAGGGCGGGGATCCACCACGCGACCTCGGTGTCGAGGTAGGTGGCGAACAGGCCGGAGACCTCGAAGCCGAGGATGCCGTAGATGCCCACCTGCATGGCGCTGTAGGCGACGAGGGCGACGAACGAGGCGCCCGCCCCCGCCGTGGCGCCGAGGCCGCGTGCGATGTAGGCGTAGAAGGCCCCGGCGTTGTGGACGTGCCGGCTCATCTCCGCGTAGCCGACGCCGAACAGCATGAGGACGACGCCGAGGATGACGTAGAGCAGGGGCTGGCCGACGATGCCCATCACGCCGAAGACCGTGGGCATCACCCCCGCGACGACCATCAGGGGCGCGCTCGCGGCGAGGACGGAGAGGAGCAGCCCCGGGGTGCCGAGCCGGTCGGCGCGCAGGGCGCGTTCCTCGCCCTTGTAGGTGCTGATCCCGCCGGTGTCGCCGACGGCTCCGGTCTCGCTCGTATCTGTTCTGCCCGTCGACATGGCGGGGATGGTCCCTTCGTCGATAACAACGTGCGTCAGGGGGCACCGAGCGCGAGGGCGCGCGCGGCGAGGAATGCGGGGTACGCGTCGCGGCCGCCGTAGGACCACGGTGCCTCGGTCGCATGGGTGCCGATGCGGTGGAACAGTGCGGCGGCCTCGGCGGGCCGGCCCTCGCACGTCTTGGCGTGGGCGAGGAAGTTGAGGTCGGCGCGGTGGCGGGGGTGGTCCTCGCGTTCCCATTCGAGCCACCAGTCGAAGGCGGCCTTCATCACCTGACGGGCCCGGCGTCCCGACCAGTGGCCGGAGGCGGCCGGGTCGTCGGACACGACGCCTGCGGCGGCCAGGACCCGGTAGCGCTCGGCGTGGGCGACGACGGGCAGGACGGCGAGCGGCGAGTCCGCCGGGGCCTGTTCGGCGGCCCACGCGGCGAAGTCGTAGACCTCGTGGAGCGGATCGCTCTCGGGACGGGCCTCGGCGAGGGCGGCCGTCATCAGGTGGTGCGCATGGTGGTGTTCGGGGTGGCGCGCCCGGATCTCCTCGAAGTGCCGGGCGGTCCCCTCCTGGGTGCCGTGCGTGCGCTCCAGGACCATCAGACCGAGCCAGGGCGTGGGGTCGGCGGGGTCGAGCGCGGCGGCGGCCAGGCAGGCCTCGCGGGCCCGGCCGCTCTCCGCGGCGGCCGCCTTGGGGCGCTGGGCGCGGGCGACGGCGGCGCAGGCGAGGAGCGTCGTGGCGTCCGGGCTGCCGGGTTCGGCGAGCAGCCAGTCGCGCGCCCACCCGGCGGCGGACGGGACGGCGGCGAGCGCGAGGAAGCGATGGCCCCGGCGGTCCCAGTCCGTCCCCGTCGCGACGAGCAGGGAGCGCGCCCGGGTCCACCGACCCTGCGCGAACTGACCTCGTACGTCGATGAGTGCGGTGTCGTCGAGCGCCGGGTCGAAGGCGTGGTCCGAGCGTCCGCTCCTACGGCGGGAACGGCCGAGGGGCGGCGGCGGAGGCGGAGACATCCGCAGGGTTCCTTTTCGACTTCGACATGACACCAGCACGTTTCGATGCGGTGTGCGAGCAAACGATCGCGCACAGCAAAGCGGTAGGCAAGGCTCTCCGTCAAGCGCGACCCGTCCCCAACTATGTGCACATTGAAGGCAGTTGGGCGCCCGGAGGGGCTTCCCGCACGATTCACGCAGTTCGCGCAGGCATCACGCGAGTGATGCACGAGGGGAGAGTGACGCGTGCCACACTGCCGCCATGGAGAACCGCGAACCGCTCAAGCCCTACCTCCTCGCCTTCCCCGGGCCGCTGCGCGACCGGCTGGTGGCCGCCGTCCTCTCGGGCGAGAAGGTCTCCACCTCCGGGCTGCTCCTGGAGTACGAGGCCGAGCGCGAGGAGCTCCCGCCCGTGGGCGAGCGGTCCGCGCTCATCGACTCCGACGGACGGGAGGTCGCCGTGGTCGAGCTGACGGAGGTGCGCGTGCTGCCCCTGGGGTCGGTGGACCTGCGGCACGCGCTCGACGAGGGCGAGGGGTACACGTCGGTGGCCGAGTGGCGGGCGGGGCACGAGGGGTTCTGGCACAGCGAGGAGATGCGGGAGGCGCTCGGGGACCCGCTGTTCACCGTGGACGACTCGACGATGATCGTCGCGGAGCGCTTCCGGGTGGTGGAGCGGCTCGTCTGACGGCGGATCAGGACCCCGGCGGCGAGCCCCTCCCCGCCACCGCCACCCGCACCGCTCAGCCGGTCGCCTCCGCCACCGCCACCGCCCGCCCTGCTCAGCCGGTCGCCTCCGCCGCCGCCCGCCCCGCCGCCCGCCCCGAGAAGATGCAGCCGCCGAGGAACGTGCCCTCCAGGGAGCGGTAGCCGTGCACCCCGCCACCGCCGAAGCCCGCCGCCTCCCCCGCCGCGTAGACCCCGTCGAGCGGGGTGCCGTCCCCGGTCAGGACGCGGGAGGACAGGTCCGTCTCCAGCCCCCCGAGGGACTTGCGGGTCAGGATGTTCAGCCGTACGGCGATGAGCGGGCCCGCGGCCGGGTCGAGGATGCGGTGCGGCTTCGCCGTGCGGATCAGCTTGTCGCCGAGGTAGGTGCGGGCCCCGTTGATCGCCGTGACCTGGAGGTCCTTGGTGAAGGGGTTGGCGATCTCGCGGTCGCGGGCCGTGATCTCGCGGCGCAGGTCCTCCTCGTCGATGAGCCCTTCGCCGGTGAGCGCGTTCATGCCGCGCACGAGCGCACCGAGGTCCTTCTCGACGACGAAGTCGGCGCCGTTGTCCATGAAGGCCTTCACCGGCGCGGGGACCTCGGCCCGTGCCCTGCCGATGACGCCGCGCACCGACTTCCCGGTCAGGTCCGGGTTCTGCTCGGAGCCGGAGAGCGCGAACTCCTTGCCGATGATCTTCTGGTCGAGGACGAACCAGGTGTAGCCGTGACCGGACCTCATGATGTGTTCGAGGGTGCCCAGCGTGTCGAAGCCCGGGAAGAGCGGGACCGGCAGCCGCTTGCCGCGGGCGTCCAGCCAGAGGGAGGACGGGCCGGGCAGGATCCGGATGCCGTGCTTGTCCCAGATCGGGTTCCAGTTCTCGATGCCCTCGGTGTAGTGCCACATCCGGTCGCGGTTGATGTGGTGGGCGCCCGCCTTCTCTGCGATGCCCAGCATCAGACCGTCGACGTGGGCGGGTACCCCGGAGAGCATCTTCTCCGGCGGGGTGCCCAGCCGTTCCGGCCACTGGGCGCGGACCAGGTCGTGGTTGCCCCCGATGCCTCCGGAGGTGACGATCACGGCCTGGGCCCTGAGCTCGAAGGCGCCGGTCACCTCGCGACTGCTGGCGGTGCCCCGCTCGGCGCCGCTCTCCTCGAGGATCTCGCCGGTGACCGTGTCGACCGCTCCGGCGGAGCGGCCGAGGCCGGTCACCCGGTGCCGGAAGCGCGCCTGGACGAGCCCCCTGGCCATGCCCTCGCGGACCCGCCGCTCGAACGGGGCGACGACACCGGGTCCGGTGCCCCAGGTGATGTGGAAGCGGGGGACGGAGTTGCCGTGGCCGTTCGCGTCGTACCCTCCGCGTTCGGCCCAGCCGACGACGGGGAAGAACCGCAGCCCCTGGGCGTGCAGCCAGGACCGCTTCTCCCCTGCCGCGAAGTCGACGTACGCCTCCGCCCACTTCCGCGGCCAGTGGTCCTCGTCGCGGTCGAAGCCGGCCGTGCCGTACCAGTCCTGGAGGGCCAGGTCGTGGCTGTCCTTGATCCGGAAGCGGCGCTGTTCGGGCGAGTCGACGAGGAAGAGCCCGCCGAAGGACCAGTGCGCCTGGCCGCCCAGGGACTGCTCGGGCTCCTGGTCGAGCAGGATCACCGTGCGGCCCGCGTCGACGAGTTCCGCGGTGGCCACCAGCCCCGCGAGTCCTGCCCCGATCACGATCACATCAGCGTCGTACGCCATGGGTTCCATCCTTCGGGGCGGTGCGGGGCAGCGGCGGGCGCGGCGGATCACGTTACTTGTGGGTCAGATCTTCGGTACGGGCCGCCTCCACGTCAACCGTCCGGTCGGCGGCGCCCTCACCGATCCCGTACGTCTGCCGGGCTATCGTCGGATCGTGTCGGTGCTGGTAATCCTGCTGTCCGTGGGCGCCGCCTGCTGCCTGGGCTTCGGCTTCGTGTTCCAGCAGGACGCGGCCCGCCGCGCGCCCCTGAGCGACTTCCTCTCGCCCCGTCTGCTGCTGGACCTGATGCGGGTGCCGAGCTGGCTGGCCGGGCTGGGCCTGATGGTCTGCGGGATGGTCCTCGGGGCCCTCGCCCTCGGCCAGGGCGAGGTGTCCGTCGTGGAACCTCTCCTGGCGACCAACCTCCTCTTCGCGATGGCGCTGTCACGCCACCGCACGGGCCAGAGCCTCGGGCGGCAGGGCTGGGGAGGGCTCTGCCTGCTGGCGGGCGGTGTCACCGCCTTCCTGCTGGCGGGCGAGCCCCGGGGCGGCGAGGCGGAGACGTCGTCCCTGAGGCAGTGGCTGGTCATCGGCGTGGTGGCGGGACTCGCCCTGGTCCTGACGGCATGTGCCCGACACCCCCGGACACGGGGGACCCCGGTCCTCCTCGGTCTCGCGGCGGGGCTGCTCTACGGCTTGCAGGACGCCCTGACCCGGCTCAGCGGGGAGCGGCTGTCGGCCGACGGCTGGGACGCGCTGGTGACCAGCTGGTACCCGTACGCCGTACTCGTCATGGGGGTGACCGGGCTGCTCCTGGTCCAGAGCGCCTTCGAGGCGGGGCCGCTGCGGATGTCCCTGCCGGCGCTCACCGCCGCGCAGCCGCTGTCGGGGATCCTCTGCGGGATCGGGTTCCTCGGCGACCAGGTGCGGACGGACACCGGCGCCCTGGCCTGGCAGGCGGCGGGGCTCGCGGCGATCGTGGCCGGGATCGTGCTGCTGGGGCTGCACCCGGCCATGCCGGAGGGGAAGGACCGGCACGGTTCCACGGCCGCGGACCGGTTGATGTTGGATGGGCCCCATGAATCCGGCTGACGAGATCCTGGACATCGTGGACGAGAACGACGAGGTGGTCGGGCAGGCGTCCCGCGGCGAGGCCACCGCGCGCGGCCTGCGCCACCGCTGCGTCTTCATCGAGGCCAGGGACCCGGAGGGCCGGCTCTTCGTCCACCGCAGGACGGCCACCAAGCTGGTCTTCCCCTCGCACCACGACATGTTCGTCGGCGGGGTCGTGGGCGCGGGCGAGTCGTACGACGAGGCCGCGCTGCGGGAGGCCGAGGAGGAGCTGGGGGTCTCCGGTCTCCCCCGCCCGATCCCCCTCTTCAGGTTCCTCTACGAGAGCCCGCCGCACCGCTGGTGGTCGTACGTGTACGAGGTGCGCTGCCCGGTGCCGGTGGACCCGCAGGCGGAGGAGGTCGCCTGGCACGCCTTCCTGACCGACGCCGAGGTGGAGGAACGCCTGGACGCGTGGACGTGGGTGCCGGACGGGCTGGAGACCTACCACCGGCTGCGGGAGTTCCGGGCCGCGGGCGGCCGGGGTACCGGCGCGTGAGCGGCTTCGTGCGGGGCCTGCGGCTGTGGTTCGCGCCGGAGCGGATCCGCGAGGAGGGCGACACCCCCGACTACCGCTTCTCCCTCGCCAACGAGCGCACCTTCCTCGCCTGGATCCGTACGGCGCTGGCACTCATCGGCGGCGGCTTCGCCGTCGACCAGTTCCTGCCCGGACTGGCCTGGGGCATACGCGCGGGGCTGGCCCTCGGGCTGCTGGCGGCCGGGGTGCTCTGCTCCCTGCGCGCCGTCGACCACTGGGTCCGGTGCGAGCGGGCGATGCGGCGCGGCGAGGACCTGCCGGCGTCGCGCTTCCCCGCGCTGCTCAGCCTGGTGGTCGCGGTGGTGGCGGTCGCGATGGTGGTGGTGGTCCTGTTCGGCTGGGAGGGCCGGTGACCCCCGCGGAGCGTGACCCCGGCCTCCAGCCGGAGCGGACGCGGCTGGCCTGGCGGCGCACCACCCTGTCCTGCACCGTGGTGGCCCTGCTCGCGGCGCGGCAGGCGCTGCACGACGGGACGACCACGCCCGGGGTGCTCGCGGTGGCCCTGTCCCTGCTGGCCTGGCTGGGGTTCCTCGCGGTGGCGCACCGCAGGGTCACCGGCATGGGGAGCGCGGAGCCCGCCCCGCTGTCGGCGCGCCGGGCACTGACGGCGGCCGGCTGCACGGTCGCGCTCGCCGTGTTCGCCGCCGTGACGATGTTCTGAGGGGCCCGGCTGCCGGTGTGCGGGGGCGGCCGGTGACGCCCGGCGCGGGTGGCCTCACTCCTCCCAGTCCACGGAGACGACGATCTTGCCCCGGGTGCGGCCCTCCTGGTTGAGCCGGTAGGCGTCGGCGGCCTGCTCCAGGGGGAACACCCGGTCCACGTGGACGGAGACGATGCCCTGCTCGGCCAGGCCCGCGAGGTGGGCGAGGTCCGCGGCGTCGGGCCGTACGAAGGCGTAGCGCCCGCCGTAGGAGAACACCTCGCCGTCGGCGATGGACGCGAGCCGGCCTCCGGGGGCGAGGGTCTCCGCGGAGATCCGGAGCGCCTCCCCGCCGACGGTGTCGAACGCGGCGTCGAAGCCGCCGGGGGCGAGCTCCCGCAGCCGGCCGGCCAGCCCCTCGCCGTACTCGACCGGTTCGCCGCCCAGCCGGCGCACGTAGTCGTGGTTGTGCGGTCCGGCGGTGCCGACGACCCGGCAGCCCGCGTGGCGGGCGAGCTGGACGGCGAGCGAGCCGACCCCGCCGGCGGCCGCGTGGACGAGGACGGTCTCGCCCTCCCGGATCTTCAGGGAGTGGTACAGCACCTGGTACGCCGTGAGCCCGCACAGCGGGAGGCCCGCCGCTTCCTCGAAGCCGATGCTCAGGGGCTTGCGGGCGAGGGTGCGCACGGGTGCGGCGACGTATTCGGCGAAGGTCCCGCGCGAGAGGAAGTCCTCGCGCACGTAGCCGATCACCTCGTCCCCCACCGCGAACTCGTCCACGGCGGCCCCGGGCTGGACCACGACACCGGCGACGTCCCAGCCGGGGATCACGGGGAACACCGCTTCGAGCCCCGCCTGGAGATAGCCCTCGCGGGCCTTCCAGTCGACGGGATTGACCGCGGCGGCCCGCACCTTCACCAGGACGGAGTCGGGGCCGACCTTCGGGTCGGGCCGTTCCCCGTACTCCAGGACGTCGGCCGAGCCGTACCTGCTGTAGCTGATCGCCTTCATCCTCCGACGATCGGCGCGCCCGGGGGTCCCCGCAACTCAGGCCGTGGCCACGCCGGAGGGCGGCAGCGGGGCACGCGGGCCATGCCCGGAGGAGCCGGAGATCACTTCTCGGATTCCGGGCGGACACTGGACGACATACCGACTGGTCGGCATCATGGTCCCGACCGTTCAACCGCCCCGGAGGTGCGCACCATGAGCCCAGTCCACCCGCCAGGTCTCGATCTCGACCTGCTGCGCGGCCATCTCGACCGCGAGCGGCCGGGGCTGGTGAACGGACCGCTCGACGCCCGGGTGATCGAGGGCGGCCGGTCGAACCTCACCTACATCGTCACCGACGGGTCCGGGCAGTGGGTCGTGCGCAGGCCTCCCCTGGGGCATGTCCTCGCCACCGCGCACGACATGAAGCGCGAGCACCGGGTGATCAGCGCCCTCCACGCGACGGCGGTCCCGGTCCCCGAGACGCTGCTGCTCTGCGAGGACGAGGCCGTCATCGGCTCTCCCTTCTACGTCATGGAGTACGTCGAGGGCACCCCGTACCGCACCGCCGAGCAGCTCGCCCCGCTCGGCGCCGAGCGCACCAGGGCCGTCGTCCTGGGGCTCGTCGACACCCTGGTGGACCTGCACGCCGTGGATCCGGCAGCCGTCGGTCTCGGCGACTTCGGGCGGCCGGACGGCTTCCTGGACCGGCAGCTGCGGCGCTGGGGCAAGCAGCTCGACGCCTCCCGCAACCGTGAGCTCGCCGGGATCGACGAGCTGCACGCGGCGCTCGGCCGGGAGCTCCCCGTCTCCCCCGCGCCCACCGTCGTCCACGGCGACTACCGCCTGGACAACGTGCTCATCGGTCAGGACGACCGGATCAAGGCGGTGCTGGACTGGGAGATGTCCACGCTCGGCGACCCGCTGACCGACCTCGGCCTGCTGGTGATGTACAGCTCCGACCTGGACCTGCCCGCGTCCCCGGTGTCCACCACGAGCGGCGCGCCCGGCCACCCCAGCCCCGCCGAGCTGATCGAGCGCTACGCGGCCCGCTCCGGCCGCGACACCTCCGCCATCTCCTGGTACACGGCCTTCGCGTGGTTCAAGCTCGCCGTGATCCTCGAGGGCATCCACTACCGCTACACCCTCGGCCAGACTGTCGGAGCCGGCTTCGACCGCATCGGCGACCTGGTCCCCGTCTTCATCGCGCACGGCCTCACCACCCTCCAGGAAGGCTGATCCCCCTATGGACTTCGCATTCGACGCCCGCACCGAAGAGCTGCGCACGAAGCTGCTCACGTTCATGGACGAGCACGTGTACCCGGCCGAGCAGGTCGCCGAGGAGCAGCGCGCGGCGCTGGCGTCCCCGTGGGACACCCCGCGGATCGTGGAGGAGCTGAAGGCCGAGGCGCGCGGGCAGGGGCTGTGGAACGTCTTCCTGCCGGACGCGGAGTACGGCGCCGGGCTGACGAACCTCCAGTACGCCCCGCTCGCCGAGATCACCGGCCGCAGCCCGCACCTGGCGCCGACCGCGCTGAACTGCGCGGCCCCGGACACCGGGAACATGGAGGTGCTCTTCCAGTTCGGCTCGGACGAGCAGAAGAAGCAGTGGCTGGAGCCGCTGCTGGCCGGGGAGATCCGCTCGGCGTTCGCGATGACGGAGCCCGAGGTGGCCTCGTCGGACGCGACGAACATCGAGACGCGCATCGCCCGGGACGGTGACGACTACGTCATCAACGGCCGCAAGTGGTACATCTCAGGGGCGATGAACCCGGACTGCGCGGTGTTCATCGTGATGGGCAAGACGGACCCGGACAGCGAGGACATCCGCCGCCAGCAGTCCATGATCCTCGTCCCCCGCGACACCCCCGGCCTCGAAGTGCGCCGCGCGATGCAGGTGTACGGCTACGAGGACCACTCCCACGGCGGCCACGCCGAGGTGGTCTTCACCGACGTACGCGTGCCCGCCGCGAACCTGATCGGTGAGGAGGGCGGCGGCTTCGCCATCGCGCAGGCGCGGCTGGGTCCGGGCCGGATCCACCACTGCATGCGGCTGATCGGGATGGCGGAGCGGGCGATCGAGCTGATGTGCAGGCGCGCCGTGGCCCGTACGGCCTTCGGCAAGCCGCTGGCCCAGCAGGGGGTCGTCCAGAACTGGATCGCCGACGCCCGGGTGACGGTGGAGCAGCTGCGGCTGCTGGTGCTGAAGACGGCCTGGCTGATGGACACGGTGGGCAACCGCGGCGCGCACACCGAGATCCAGTCGATCAAGATCGCCACCCCGCGGGCGGTCGTCGGCATCCTCGACCAGGCGGTGCAGCTGTACGGTGCCGGCGGCGTGAGCCAGGACCACCCGCTGGCCGAGCTCTGGGCCTCGGCGCGGACGCTGCGGCTGGCGGACGGGCCGGACGAGGTGCACCAGCGGTCGCTGGCCCGGCGCGAGATCAAGAAGTACCTCTGATCCCGGTGGCCCCCGGTGCGGGGAGGCGCCTTCCGGCGCCTCCCCGCGGGTGCCTTACGCGGGTCTTCCCGGCGGGTGACTCCGGCAGGTCAGAAGGTGAGCTGCCAGCTGTCGATGTAGCCGGTGTCCTGCGCGGCGACGTCCCGGACCTGGAGCTTCCAGGTGCCGTTGGCGGTCTCGCTCGACGCGTTGACCGTGTACGTCGCGATCACGTTGTCGGCGGAGTCGCTGCTGCTGGAGTTCTTCAGCCGGTAGGCCGTGCCGTCCGGCGCCAGCAGGTCGACGACGAGGTCACCGCGGTAGGTGTGCTTGATGTCCACTCCGACCTTGAGCGCGGACGGCGCGTTGCCCGTGCGTCCGGTCACCGCGACCGACGAGGTCACCGCGGCGCCGTTGTCGGGGACGTTGACGTTGGCGGCGTTGCTGAAGACGGTCCCGGTCGGCGGGGTGACCGTCCCCGCGGACAGGGTCCACACCGCGTGGGCCACCGCGTCGCTGTTGCGGTCCAGCGCCGTGTCGTTGATGTTCGCCGTCGTGTCGCACGAGGAGTGGTAGCACCGGTCGAAGGCCTGGCCGGCCGTCCCGCCCCACTTCTGGGCCTGGGCGCTGGTCTTGGTGTAGTCGGCGCCGGAGAACAGTCCGCCGACCGGGACTCCCGCGCTCTTGAACGGGGCGTGGTCGGAGCGGCCGTCGCCCTCGGTCTCGATCTCGGTGGGTATGGAGAGCCCGGCGTAGTAGTCCTTGAAGGTCTGCTCGATGACCGGGTCGTCGTCGTACACGAAGTACCCGGGGTTGGGCGAGCCGATCATGTCGAAGTTGAGGTAGCCGGCGAGCTTGGCGCGCTCCGCGGAGGCCAGGTTGTTGACGTAGTACTTCGAGCCCACGAGGCCCAGTTCCTCGGCTCCCCACCAGGCGAAGCGCAGGTGCTTGTCGGGGGCGAGCTGCGCCCGGGAGACGGCGAGGGCGGTCTCCAGCACGGCGGCCGATCCGGAGCCGTTGTCGTTGATCCCGGCACCCGAGGTCACCGAGTCCAGGTGGGACCCGGCCATGAGGACCTGGTTCGGGTCTCCGCCCGGCCAGTCGGCGATCAGGTTGTACCCGGTGGCTCCGCCGGAGGTGAACTGCTGGAGCGCGGTGGTGTACCCGGCGGCGTCCAGCTTGGCCTTCACGTAGTCGACGGAGGCCTTGTAACCGGCCCGGCCGTGGGCCCGGTTGCCGCTGTTGGCGGTGGCGATCGACTGGAGCTGGGTGAGGTGCGCCTTGACGTTGGCGAGCGGGATGTCGGGGGCGGCGGCGGCCCTCGTGGGCGCGGCCTGGACGACCGGTGCGGCGGTCGCCAGCAGGGCCGCGACGGCCAGTGCGGCGGCGGACAGGGATCTGAGTCGTACGGGTCTCATCTGGGGCTCCGGATTCCGTTCGGGGACTGACGGAACGTGCGGGGGGTCCCAGGGCGGTGCACGGCCCTGGACCTGGAGCGGTGGGGCTGGAAGTGCGCCCCCGATGCTCTGGTAGATGACCGAGCACCGTCAAGGGTGGAATCCGGACAAGGGTGTTCGCTGACCGGACACCGCGTCATGGGGAGCCGGCTAGCCCGTGTGCCGGAGCACCGGGCACCGGGCCGCGCGCCGGGGGCGCTCGTCCGGGGAGTTCTTCCTGCTCAGCGCGATTCGCGCGCCGTGGTGCGGCCTCTTGGCGGGGTCGGCCGGGGGCCGCACACTCCGAAGGGGATCCCTGCCGGGAGACCCGATCACGACATCCCCGTAGCGTGAAACGAGAGGCCCTCCATGTTCCCGCTCCGCCTGTCCGCCGCGTCCCTGTCCGCCGCGGCTCTCCTGCTGGCCGCCGCCTCCACGACCGCGTCGGCGCACCCGCACGACACGCAGTCGCACGACACGCAGACGCACACCACCGTGCCGGACCTCGCCGGCGGAGGGTTCGAGGCGCCCGTCGTCCCGGCGCCGTCCCCCTTCACCAGCCACCTCGGCGGGACGGCCCTCGGGCCCTGGGCGGTCGGCGGCCACAGCGTCGACCTGACCTCCGACCGCCTGTGGGACGCCGCCGAGGGCAGCCAGTCGCTGGACCTCAACGGCAGTACGTCCGGCAGCGTCTCGCAGGAGATACCGACGCACCCCCTGACCTCGTACATCGTCAGCTTCGAACTGGCAGGCAACCCCGCCTGGGCCCCCGCCCTGAAGACGGGTGAGCTCAGAGTCGACGGCGTGCCGGTGAAGACGTTCACGTTCGACGTGACGGGCCACGGTTTCCGGACCATGGGGTACACCCGGCAGACCGCCGTCTTCACCAGCCTCCTGAGGAACTCCGTGACCCTCACCTTCGCAAGCACCAGTCCCGGGCCCGGCGGCCCGGTCATCGACGACGTACAGGTCCGCAGCTGCCTGCTGGTGCTCTGCCCGCACGTCTCCTGACGCCGGACGCACGGAGGGCTGTCAGTGCAGTGCCGTCCCCCAGGTTCCGGCCATGGGACATTCCCGCGGAGCACCGACGACCCGGTCCGTGGCCGGCCTGCGCGGCCTCATGGAACCGGCCGGCTTCACCGAGGTCGAGGACGCCGGGTCACCGGCGCAGGGCCGGCAGGCGGCCGAGTTCGCGGAGTGCGGCGGACGCAGCCTGGCGGATCTCGTACGCGCGACGGGCTCCCCGACGATCGGACGATCACGGTGTCCTGCCCGGACAGCGATGCCGGTTTCGTCGAGGCGGTCACACCCGGGGGCGGGGCGTGGGGGCCCTGCTCAATCGCGGCACGGCCGAGGAGTACGGGATACCGCTGGAGCGGTTTCCGGTCGGAGCCGCAGCACAGGAGGCGCAGGCCTGGGCGACCGCCGCAGGCCTGACGCCCGACGAGGTGCTCGTGCGCCAGGCCTCACGGGGTCGGCGGCGTTCGCGGAGGAGGCGGCCTCGCTGCTGCCCGTCGCTCCGGGCCTGCCGGACCGGAGCTGACCGTCCAGGAGCGGGACGACGCCCGGCGGGGTCCCTCCCGGGCCGGTCGTGCTGTGCGGACGGCGGGGGCGCGTCCGAGACCTTCAGGGGCGCAGGGCCCTCAGGAGCAGGTCCGCCAGGTGGTCCGCGACCTCCCGCTGGGTGAGCGGGCCGTCCGGGCGGTACCAGGTGGACAGGTGGTGGACCGAGCCGAAGTGGTAGTCGACGACCAGGTCGGCCGGGGTCGCGGAGGAGAACACCCCGGCGCGCTGGCCCTCCTCGATCAGTGCACGGAAACGCTCGTGGTAGCGGCGTCTCTCCACCCTGACCTGCTTGTTCTTCTCCGGGCTCAGGTGGTGCATCGAGCGGAAGAAGATCGAGGCGTCGTCCAGGTTGTCGATGGTCGTGACGACCACGTCCGCCGCCGCGTCGCGCAGCCGCTGCTCGATCGGCGCCTCGGCGTTCGCATAGGCGTCGAGGCGCTCCTGCTGGAGCCGCAGCACCCGGGCGTACACCTCCTGGAGGAGGTCCTCCTTGGAGCCGAAGTAGTGGTAGAGCGCCCCCTTGGTGACACCCGCCGCCTCGACGATCTCCTGGACGGATGTGCGGTCGTAGCCGTTCTCCGCGAAGAGCCGGGTGGCGGCGGCCAGCAGCCTCTGGGGGACGGGTGCACCGTTCCCGTCCGTCGCCTTGGCCATTGCCGCCACCTGCCCTCTCGTACCGTGCGTGACTGTTCTACCGGGGGGAACGCAGTTCCCGCCTGAGGATCTTCCCACTCGCCGTCTTCGGGAGTTCGGCCAGGATCTCGACCTCGCGCGGGTACTTGTACGCGGCCAGCCGCTCCTTGCAGTACGCGCCCAGCTCGCCGTCGGTGACCTCGGCGCCCGGGCGCAGGCTGACGTAGGCCCGAACGGTCTCGCCGCGGTAGGCGTCGGGGACGCCCACGACGGCCGCCTCGCGGACCGCCGGGTGGGTGTAGAGGACGTCCTCGACCTCCCGGGGCCAGACCTTGAAGCCGGAGGCGTTGATCATGTCCTTCTTGCGGTCCACGACGTAGAGCCAGCCCGCCGTGTCCATGAACCCGATGTCGCCGGTGCGCAGCTCCCCGTCCGGGAAGCCGGCGGCGGTGGCCTCCGGCAGGTTCCAGTAGCCGGAGACGACCTGGGGTCCGCGGACGGCGATCTCGCCCAGTTCGCCGAAGGCGACGTCGTCGCCCTTCTCGTCGATGATCCGCACCACGGTGTCGGGCCCGGGGACACCGACGGACAGGGTCCCCGAGACGGGGTCGACGGGCGCCTCGTGCTGCGGCGGTACGGAGGCGCAGGGCGCGGTGCACTCGGTGAGGCCGTAGCCGTTGCGGATGTAGGGGCCGAACCCCTCGCGGAACTTCTCGACCAGGGCGGGCGGCAGCGGGGCGCCGCCGGAGGAGATGACCTGGAAGGAGGCGAAGTGCTCCCGGGTCGCCCCCGGGTGGGCGGCGAGCGCCATGAAGGCGGTCGAGGGGCCCACGGTGTAGGCGGGGCGGTGCTCGGCGAAGGCCTCCAGGACGACGCTCGCCTCGAAGCGGTAGGCGAGGACCAGGGTGCCCGCGTTGGCCACGCACGCGGCGAGCTGGCAGACCATGCCGGTGATGTGGAAGAGCGGGGCGAGGGCGAAGTAGGCGGAGCCCTCGGCTATGGGGTGGCCGGATCGCTGCCGCTCGGCGTTGACCATGATGTTGCCCTGGGAGTTCATGGCCCCCTTGGGGGTGCCGCTCGTCCCGGAGGTGTAGCTGATCAGGGCGGTGTCCGAGGCGGTGAGCTCGCGGTCCGCGGGGGCCGCGAGGCCCTTGCGGGCGACGGCCACGAGGTCGGAGGCCAGATCGTCGGCGCCGGGTGCGGGGATCCGCTCGAAGCCGAGCACGCGCGGGTCGTCGGCCGACTGGAGGTCGAGTTCGCACGCGGTGAGGGCGATCCGCACGTTCGGGGCGGCCTCGGCGGTGGTCCGCAGGTAGGACCCCCAGGCGCGGTCCGAGCAGATCAGCGCGGTCACCTCCGCATCCTTCAGCACGTGCCCGACCTCGCCCGACTTGTACATCGGGTTGAGCGGGACGACGGTCGCGCCGGCCTTCCAGGCACCGAGGAGGGCGAGCACGAAGTGCGGGGTGTTCTGGAGCATGATCGCGACGCGGTCGCCGCGCCGCAGGCCCTCGGCCGCGAGGTGTCCCGCCACGGAGTCGGACAGCTCGTCGGTCTCGCGGTAGCTGAGGCGTCCGTCGAAGTAGGCGAGCGCGGTGTGGTCCGGGGCCCTCCCGACGGCCGCCCGGAAGGCGTGCACCATCGTCTCGGCCGGGTGGACGGGGGCGAGCTGGGCCTCGGTGAGCAGCGAGGTCCAGGGCTTCGTCGCGTAGATCGACTCGGTCATGCGCCGGCCGCCTCCCACTTCTGCTGCAGGTGGTTCATGTTGCCGATCCAGTGGTCGGGGTCCTTGGCGCGGGCGCGGTAGTAGCCGGCCACCTCGGGGTGCGGCAGGACGAGGAAGCGGTCCTCGTCCATGGCGTCGAAGAGGGCGTCGGCGACGGCCTCCGGCTCGATCGCGGTGGGTGCGAGCACCAGGTCGCCCGCGCTGCCGGCCGCCGTGAGCATGTCCGTACGCACGCCCTGGGGGCAGATCGTGTGGACCTTGACGCCGCGGTGCCGGTACGTCAGCGAGAGCCACTCGGCGAAGGCGACGGCGCCGTGCTTGGTCACGCTGTACGGGGCCGCGCCGATCATCGTCAGCAGCCCGGCGGCCGAGGCGGTGGACACGAAACGGCCGCTGCCGCGCTCCAGCCAGTCCGGCAGCAGCGCCTTGGCCGCGCGGACGTGCGCCATCACGTTGACGTCCCAGGCCCTGGCCCAGACGTCCTCCTCCGCGAAGGCGTCCCCGCCCGACGCGAGGCCCGCGTTGGCGCAGTAGACGTCGATCGTGCCGTCGAGCGCGTCGCGCGCGGCGTCCACGACGGTGGAGGCGTCGCCCGCCACGACGATGCCGCCGATCTCATCGGCGAGGGACCGGACCCGGCCGGCGTCGAGGTCGTTGACGACGACCCGCGCGCCCTCCGCGGCGAATCTGCGGGCCAGGGCGGCTCCGATGCCGCCTCCGGCTCCGGTCACCACTACGCCAGCGCCCTGCACCGTACTCATCGGTCCCGCCTTTCTCAGCAGTCGTCCCAGGCAGACTAACCAGTCGGTATGTGATCGGGGAAGGGGTTCGGGGCAGGACTGGGAATCTGCCCAGTCGTGGCCGTTCCACCTGGCCCGGACCCGCGCTAGCGTGCGTGACCATGACAGTCGTCGCGATCATGGAGGTAGCGGAATGACCTTGTCCAGGCGTGGTGTGCTGGCCGTCGGCGGCGCGATGGGGGCCCTCGCGGCGACCGCCGCAGGGCCAGGGACGGCCGCGGCCGCCGGCCGGGGACACGGGGCCGGTGTGCGCACCGGCTTCGATCGGCTGGCCGCCGACGGCTACCGGCTGCTGGCCGGGCAGAAGGTCGGCATCGTGACCAATCCCACGGGGATCACCTCGGACGTCCGGCACATCGTCGACGTCATGCACCCCGACGACCGGGTCGACCTGACCGCCGTCTTCGGCCCGGAACACGGCTTCCGCGGGACGGCGCAGGCAGGCGGTTCCGAGGGGCGGTACGACGACCCGGCGACCGGGCTGCCGGTCTACGACACGTATCTGAAGAGTGGACAGCCCCTCGCCGACATCTTCACGGCCTCAGGTGTCGACACGGTGGTCTTCGACATCCAGGACGCGGGCGCCCGCTTCTACACGTACATCTGGACCCTGTACGACTGCATGGAGGCGGCCGCGCTCGCCGGCAAGCGGTTCGTCGTCCTGGACCGGCCCAACCCGGTGACCGGCAGGGCGGCCCTGGGGCCCGTGCTGGATCCGGCGTTCGCGTCCTTCGTGGGCCGGCGCGAGATCTCGCAGGCGCACGGCATGACGGTGGCGGAGCTCGCACTGCTCTTCAACGCGGAGTTCCTGGCCTCCCGCCCGGTGGAGCTGGACATCGTGAAGATGTCCGGCTGGCGGCGCGACGACTTCTTCGACGCGACCGGCCTGCCGTGGGTGCCGCCGAGCCCCAACATGCCGACGCCGGAGACGGCGGTGGTCTACTCCGGGACGTGTCTCTTCGAGGGGACGAACCTCTCCGAGGGACGCGGGACGACGCGGCCGTTCGAACTGCTGGGCGCGGAGGGGATCGACCACCGCTGGGCGGCTGCGGCGAACGCGCTGGACCTGCCCGGAGTGGCCTTCCGCGAGGCGTACTTCGCGCCGACGTTCTCCAAGTTCCAGGGGAAGACGGTGGGCGGCGTGCAGGTGCACGTCCAGGACCGGAAGGTCTTCGACCCCGTACGCACCGGAATCGGCCTGCTGGTCACGGCCAAGCAGACCTGGAGCGGCTTCGCGTGGCGGGCGGACAACGCGATCGACCGTCTCTCGGGCAACACCCGGGTCCGCACGATGATCGACGCGGGCGCGGACACGGACGAGGTCGTCGGCGCCTGGTCGGCGGATCTGGCGGCGTTCCGGGCCGTCCGCAGGAGGTACCTCCAGTACCGGTGAGCGACCGGGTGCGGGGGTGCCGCACGCGGAGGCGGGGTGGCCCGGGCTCGGCCCGTGCCACCCCGCCCGCGTCTCACGTCACGTCCCCCGCACCGCTCTGAACGGCGGTACGGGGAACGGTTCCTGTGCGTGTGTCACGCACGGCGGGCATGCACCCGCGGACTCAGCGGTGCGAGGGGAACTCCACGACCTGCTGGTAGGTGGGCCTGTTCTGCCAGTGGATGGACTTCTGCGAGATCCCGCCCAGCGGGCGGTGGATGATCGCGTCGGTGCACCACTGCTCACCGGCCTTGCAGCTGTCGTCACCCGGGTAGACCGTGGACGCGGGCACCGCCGCCGCCTCCTTCAGGGTGCTGAGCAGCGCGGAACGGCAGGCGCTCAGGTCACCGTTGCCGCAGTAGGTCTTCCCCAGCGGCCCCTTGACGGGCTGTCCGAGCACTTGGCGCAGGTCCTTGTCGGCGAAGCCCCACCAGCCGTACTGGAAGGCGGAGCCGCTGTGCGCCCCGCTCGGTCCGTGGCTCGCGGCAGGCGACTCGTCCGTGGCCAGGCTCGCGGTCAGCGCGGTGTAGAGGGAGTCCCCCAGTCCGGGACGGAACTCCGCCTCGACCAGCTTCGGCCACCACGCGTCCATGATCCGGACCGCGTCCGCGTGCGTGTACGTGTGCGATCCCGGGCTGGTCTCCTTGCGCTGCGCCCCGGCGGCCCGCCAGGAGTCGAGCTGCTGCACCACCGTGTTGAGCGCCGGGTCGGTGACCGGCTGGGAGCGCAGCACCTTCAGGAGCTCCGGCAGCAGCTGTTCGCCGCGCAGATCGGTGAGGGCCGCCTCGGCCATGGCACGGGTGAGGGAGGCACGGGTCACTCCGCCCGCCTCGACCAGTGCGGACACCCGGTCGTCGAGCAGGTCGCCCCGGTGGACGGCACCGAAGCCGAAGCCCGCGCTGTTGTAGTCCTTGGCCTGGCGGTTGTTCCAGGAGATGTAGTAGTCCTGACCGCTGGAGTGCGGGTGCGCGGCGAACGGAGTGTAGTCGGTGGTGTTGGCCTCCGGGTCGTACCCCCGCCATTCGTACGCCTTCTCGGCCTTCACCGGCAGCGCGGCGTCCACGCCGTCCGCCCGCACCGGGTTCATGCCGCTGTTGTAGTAGGCCGCGGTGCGCGAGTCGGCGTAGAACCAGTTGAAGGCGTAGTCGATGTGGCTCGCGGCCTGCTGGAAGGAGGCCGCGTCCGTCACGTACGCCGGGTCGTTGAGCATCTGGAAGCCGATGATCGAGTCGGCCTCGTGCCGGTAGGTGGTGCGCAGCGAGGTGTAGGCGACGGGCTTGCCGTCCACCGTGGCGCGGTGGGTGACGATGCCGTAGTCCGTGCGCCACACCTGCATCCGGTAGGAGCCCTTGGCCGTGGAGTCGGCGACGGTCGGCTTCCAGGAGTTGGTGCGCTCCATCTTCTCCATGGCCGTGCAGGCACCGTCGTTGCGGTAGTGGGTGGAGTCCTTGGTGGGCGCTGATCCGTCGGGTTCGCAGAGTTCGACGGCGTAGGTGTCCGTGATGTCCTGGGCCGCCGACGTGGCGCTCCAGGCGTAGTCCTGCCCCCGGCCCATCTGGATGTACATGCCGACCCCGGCGAAGGACACCCCGCGGGCGCTGATGCCGGGGCCCTGGAGCTCCTGGAGCATCATCAGCTGGGGCGCGAAGTAGCCGGTCTGGGGGCCCATGACGGCGATCGGGTTGCCGCTCGCGGTGTGCTTGCCGGACACCAGGAGTGCGTTGGACATCCCGCGCTTCTGGGCGCCCTCACCGGAGCCGGGCAGCGACCCCTCCGGGACCACCCCGTCGTCGAACATGCCCTGCAACGGCTTCAGCGCGGACGGTGCCTTCACCGGGGCCTTGACGCCGCTGCCGGCCGACCCGGTGCGGTCGTGAATCAGGGGTTCGGGTGTGACGGAGCCGGGGTCGGGGAGCGCGGTCCCGCGGGCCTTGTCGGGCTTGGCCGCGTACGGGAAGGAGGTCCCGTCGTGGACGGTGAGGACGGCCTCGGGGTCGTTGCGCTGACGGAAGGACTCCCAGACGCGGGTGCCCTCCTCGACGCCGTACTTCTGCTGTGCGGCGAGCAGCGAGAGGGCCGCCTGGACCTCCCCGCCGCCTCCCCCGCCGAACTGTCCGCCGACGACCGAGGCGATCGAGATCAGGTCCGTCAGCCCGAACGGCTGGATCTCGCCGAT
Source organism: Streptomyces sp. NPDC055962 (assembly GCF_042270185.1). Taxonomy (NCBI): domain Bacteria; kingdom Bacillati; phylum Actinomycetota; class Actinomycetes; order Kitasatosporales; family Streptomycetaceae; genus Streptomyces; species Streptomyces sp. NPDC055962. The sequence continues at coordinate 121,736 of NZ_JBHJYN010000005.1, read as the reverse complement.
GTTCGTGATGGAGTCGATCTTCCCCGTGAGCACGTACTCGCCGGGGAAGTAGCGGCCGTTCTTGGACTTCACCCGGTAGGCGTTGATGCCGTCGACGTAGGCCTGGGCGTCGGCCATCGCCTGCTCACCGCGGGCGCCCTCGGTGGTCCTGATCCGTTCGACCTGCGCCTGGAGGTCCGCCTCGGTGTAGGGCGCCTGCGGCCAGAACTGCTGCTCCAGGCCCTGATTGGCCAGTGCTCCCCCGGCGAAGGAGGTCAGCTGGCCACGGCCGATGTGGCGGAAGAGGTCCATCAGCCACAGCCGGTCCTGGCCTGCGGCGAACCCGGCGCCGAATTCGGTTCCGTAACGGGTGGTCCCCTGGATGTGGGGCACGCCGCTCTTCTTGTCCCGCGTGATGGTGACGTCCTCACGCGGCTTCGTCACCGACTCGATCTGGTCGGCGGCGACCCCGAAGGAGGCGTCGTTGAAGAAGTCCGTGAGCTTCTGGTCGGTGAGGCCCGTATGGCCGGCGACCAGGCCGTTGTAGCGGTCGAGCTGGTCGTCGCTGTGGGCGGGGTGGGTGCCGAACGCCTTGTTCCCGAGGATCTCGACGAGCGTGGCGTTGCCGTTCTCGCCGGGCGGCAGGATGTCCGCGCACTGACTGCGGCAGTGGTCGGTGAGGGCGAGGGGCTCGGGTTCCGCCGCGCCGGCCGAGGGGGCCGAGGCGAGAAGGGACGTACCGAGAGCAAGAACAGCCGCGATGGTGGCGGCTCCGAGCGTGCGGGTGCGTGGGGGCATGCGTGCTCCTCCGGGTGGCCGATGCGCCGGAGGTTACTGGCGGTACGCCCCGTCGGTAAGGTGAACATCAGTCACTTTTTCCGAATCACCACACGCCGCCGCAGGGTCTCACATGGAACGTCTCGATCCGTGGACGCTTTTCACCTTTCAAGGGAGCCGAATCGGGCAGTCGTACGTCCATCCCTTGACGCCGAAGTACGAGCGACGGAGGTGGCAGTGCCATGGCCGGTTTCCGGAGTCTTGCGAGACAGGTCCGCGATCCGCGGGGCGATCTGGCTTTGCGGCGGTATTCGCTGCGCAAATGCCTGGAGAGATTCGCCCCGTACGGTCACCGGGCGACCTGGGATCATCTGTGCGCCCGGCACGGGATCGAGCCCGAGGACCGGGCCCCCGACCCGGTGCGCCTGATCCGCGCACTGGACGAACTGGAGGAGGCGCGGGCCGTCTGGCTCGCGTACGAGACAGGCTTCGCCGAGCGGCGCCGCCGTGAGAAGCACGACGGGCTGCGCCGGCCCGGCACGTTCGACGACTGGCACCGGCTGACCTGGGGCGGCAACGGCATCGCGCACTGCGAGGATCCGGGGATCCACCCCAGCGCCCCTCTCGGTGACGTCCTGGGACGTCTGATCTCGGCCCTCGGCGCGAAGCCGGGCACCGCGTGCCCGGTCTGCACGGCGACCGGGATCGTCTGGCGGCAGGACCTGGACCGCGAGCCCTGGGCCGGCCCGGTCTGCACGGGGTGCGGCATCGTGGTCCCCCGGCCCGTCCTGACGGCGGGGGCGCTGGCCAGGGCCAGGAGCATCCGGCCGAGGGGTCTGGCCGCGTCGGCGGCCTGAGAGACGCGGGGCCGCGGTGGGACCGGCCGGAGGCGGGCCGCCGCGCCCCGCCCACGCACACCCGGAAGCGGTTCACCGCGCCCTGCCGACGGTGCGTCGCCCCCTGCACGCACCCCCCGAGCGGTCCGCCGCGCCCGCCCGCTCAGCTGCTCCTCGCGCCCCGTTCGGGCATGAGTCGCGAACCGCTCATCCGGTCGCCGACGGCGTCGTCGGGGTTGGACAGCACGCAGGCCTCCAGCGACAGGCAGCCGCAGCCGATGCAGTCGGTGAGGTGGTCGCGCAGGCGCCCCAGCTGCTTGATGCGCTCGTCCAGCTCCGAGCGCCACACCAGGGAGAGCCGGGCCCAGTCCTCGCGGTTCGGCGTGCGCTCCTCCGGCAGCTCGGCCAGCGCCTCCCGGATGGTCGCGAGCGGGATGCCCACCCGCTGCGCGGCGCGGACGAACGCCACCCGGCGCAGGGCGTCCCTGGTGTAGCGGCGCTGGTTCCCACTGGTACGGCGGCTGCTGATCAAGCCCTTGGACTCGTAGAAGTGCAGCGCGGACACCGCTGCACCGCTACGGGCGGAGAGCTGACCGACGGTGAGTTCCTGGAATGTCTGCGGGATCTGTGGCACTCCCCCCACCCTAATGGCCGCACCTCGCCGCCTGCCGCCACTTCGGTCATCCCCTGCCGCGACGCCGAAAACCCGGGCGGCCCGTCGTTGACAGGGACGCCCGGCCGAACCATGCTGAGCAAGCGCTTAGACACCGTCCCGGAGAGGGGCGGCCGACAGTCGGAAGGCAGGGACCAGCACCATGGCAGAGCCGAAGATCTACACGTCCGCACAGGAGCTGCGGGACGCCGTGGGCGAGGAGCTCGGGCACAGCGACTGGCTGGAGGTCGAGCAGAAGAGGATCGACCAGTTCGCCGAGGCCACGGGCGACCACCAGTGGATCCACGTGGACCCGGAGCGCGCCGCGAACGGCCCCTTCGGGACGACGATCGCGCACGGCTACCTGACCCTGTCGCTCCTCCCGGTGCTCGTACCGCAGATCCTGCGCGTCGACGGCGCGAAGATGGGCATCAACTACGGGACGAACAAGGTCCGCTTCCCCTCGACCGTGCCGGTCGGCTCGCGGCTGCGCGCCACGGCCGTCCTCAAGAACGTCGAGGAGGCGGGCGGCGGCGTGCAGGTGACCGCGCTCGTCACGATCGAGCGCGAGGGCGGCGACAAGCCGGCCTGCGTCGCGGAGTCGGTGTCGCGCTACTACTTCTGAGCCGTCGCGTCCGGGAAGCCGCGTGTGGGACCGCGCGGCTTCCCGGACGCGCTACTTCTGGGCGCCCACCATGCGCAGGACGAGGTCCGCGTAGAGGTCGCCGACCTCCTCGGGCGTCCGGCTGCCCTGCGCGTTGAACCAGCGCGCCACGTCGATGCAGAGGGACAGGACGGCGAGCGTGGTGCCCGGGACGTCCGGGACGTCGAACTCGCCGGCCCGGACCCCCTCGCCGATGATCCGGCGCACCGCGGCGTCGCTGCGCCTGCGCAGCGCGACGATCTCGGCGCGGTGCTCGTCGCCCAGGGCCTCCAGCTCGTACTGCACGACCCGGGCCGTGGTGTGCCGCTCGGCGTGCCAGCTGACGAAGGAGCGGACCGCGTCGGCGAGCCGCTCGGACGCCGTGCCGCCCTTGTCCGCCGCCGTCTCCAGGAGGAGCAGGGCGCGGTCGTGCCCGATCCTGCTGATGCGGTGGAGCAGCTCTTCCTTGGTCTTGTAGTGGATGTAGAGCGCGGCCGGGCTCATCCCCGCCCGGCCGGCGATGTCCCGCGTGGTGGTCGCGTGGTAGCCACGCTCGGCGAAGGCCTCGACGGCCGCGACGAGCAGCCGCCTCGCCGCCTCGGGTGTGACCTCGCTCCACGGCGTGCTGTCGCCGTCGGTCTCCTCCGCCGTACTCATCGCCACGTGCCCCTTTCCGCTGGCAGGACGAACACCATACCGCGAACCTGAGCAAGCGCTTAGAGCGCTCGTGCGACGAGACGGTCAGAGCTTCTGGAAGGGGTCGTGCTCGGCGAGGATCTTCTCCAGCCTGGCCTGGTCGACCCTGCTGACGATCTGCCCCGCCTCCTGCCGGTCCCTGATGACCTTGGCGAGGGTGAAGCACGAGGTGACGAGGTAGAGGACGCCGATGGCGAGGAACGCCCGCACCCAGGCGTCGGCGTCGAGGAAGAAGATACCGAGGGCCACCGCGCCCGTCGCCACCCCGAAGGAGAGGACGGCCTGGCCGTAGAAGGCGGCGGTGCTCTGCTGCTTGACCGATGATGTCTCACTCATGTCGCACAGCATCCGGCGCGGTGGCGTGCCCCGGTATCCGCCGGCGTACTCACCCGGTACTCAGGGAGCAGGAGGGCCGGACCGCCGCGAGGACAGCACCGCCACCAGGGCCGGACCGCCGCGGAGGGGACGGGAGGGCCGGCCGGCGGCCGCCTCAGAAGGCGGAGACCCCGGTCAGCGCGCGGCCGATGATGAGCTTCTGGATCTGGCTGGTCCCCTCGTACAGCGTCATCACACGGGCGTCCCTGACCAGCTTGCCGACGGGGTACTCGTCGATGTACCCGTAGCCGCCGAAGACCTGCAGGGCGTTGTTCGCGGCCCGGACCGCGGCCTCGGAGGCGAAGAGCTTGGCGGTGGACGCGGCCGTGGCGAAGTCCTGGCCGCGGTCGATGAGGTCGGCGACGCGCCAGGTCAGCATCCGCGCGGCGTCGACGTCCACGGAGATGTCGCTGATGAGTTCCTGGACGAGCTGGTAGTTCGCGATGGACTTGCCGAACTGCTCGCGCTCACCCGCGTACCGCACGGCCGCGTCCAGGGCGGCCTGCGCGATGCCGACACAGCCGGCCGCGACGGACATCCGGCCCTTCGCCAGGGCGGACATGGCGACGGAGAAGCCTTTTCCCTCCGGCCCCAGGAGGGTCGACGCGGGGACCCGGACGTCCTCCAGGGACAGTTCGGCCGTGGCCTGGCCGCGCAGGCCGAGCTTGCCGTGGACCGTGCGCCGGGTGAGGCCCGGGGCGTCGGCCGGCACCAGGAAGGCCGAGACGCCCCGGTGGCCGGGGGTGTCGCCGGTACGGGCGAACAGCAGGACGACGTCGGCCCAGGTGCCGTTGGTGATGAACATCTTGGAGCCGTTGATGACGTAGTCGTCGCCGTCGCGCACGGCCCTGGTCGTCAGGTTCCCTGCGTCGGACCCGGTGCCCGGCTCGGTGAGCCCGAAGCAGCCGACCGCCTCGCCCGCGGTGAGCTTCGGCAGCCACTGCTGCTTCTGCTCCTCGCTGCCCCAGGACGCGATCGTCTTGGCGACCAGGCCGAGCGAGACGGACACGATGCCGCGCACCGAGGAGTCGCCGCGGCCCAGCTCCTCGGTCACCAGGCAGTATGCGAGGTGGTCCCCGCCGGAGCCGCCGTACTCCTCCGGGATCGTCAGTCCCAGGAAGCCGAGGGCGCCCAGCTTCTTCACGATCGACTTGTCGACACTCTCGGCACGGTCCCACTCGACGACGTGCGGAGTGATCTCCCGTGCGACGAAGTCCTCGGCGAGCCGCCGGACGGCGTCCTGCTCCTCGCTCAGCTCCAGGTTCATCCTGCGGCACCCCACTTTTAATTAGCACTGCTAGTTTTAACCTTGCAGGCCCTACTATGTGCCGCATGGCCCGACCGCGCAAGCCCCTCCTCAGCAGAGACCGCATCGTCGAGGCGGCGGGCTCGCTCGTGGACGCCGAAGGGCTGGACGCCGTCTCGACGCGCCGCCTCGCCGCCGAGCTGGGGGTCAGCGGGCCCTCGCTCTACAACCACTTCCGGAACAAGGACGAGATCCTCGACGCGGTGGCCGACGCGGTGTCCGCGCAGGTCGACCTGTCGATGTTCGAGGAGTCGGACCCCCGCGACTGGCCCGCCGCCCTGCACGACTGGGCCGTCTCCTACCGCGCGGCCCTCGCCGCCCACCCGCACATCGTCCCGGTGCTCGCCCAGGGGCCCGGCCGCAGACCGGCCGGCCTGCGCGTCGCCGACGCGGTCTTCGGCGCCATGGTCAGGGCCGGCTGGCCGCCCGCCCAGGCGACATACATCGGCGCACTGATGCGCTACTTCATCACCGGGTCGGCGCTCGGCTCCTTCGCCCGCGGCTTCGTCGACGACGAGACGGCGTACGACCCCGCCGACTACCCCCACCTCGGCCAGGCCCACCTGCTGGCCGACCGCCGCCAGCAGGTGGACGAAGGCGCCTTCGAAACCGGGCTGCGCGCCCTGCTGGACGGCCTGGCACTCCAGTACGAGCAGACGGCCGCGGGCCGCACGGTTCGGCACGCGCCGAACCGTGCCTGACGCATCCTGGACGGATGACCCGTACGACACCGCACGATCCGGCTGCACCCCGGCTCGCCGCGCTGGCGGCCCTGCTCGCCGACGAGACCCGCGCCTCCTTCTGCCTCGCCCTGCTCGACGGCCGGGCCTGGACCGCCGGCGAGCTGGCCCGCGGAGCGGGGGTGGCCGCCTCGACGGCCAGCGAGCACCTGGGCAAGCTGGTCGCCGGCGGGCTGCTGGTGGAGGAACGCCAGGGCCGTCACCGCTACGTGCGGCTCGCCGACGGGCGGACCGCCCAGCTGGTCGAGGAACTGGCCGCCCACGCCGGCCCGGGGACCCGGACGCCTCCGCGCACCCTGCGCGAGACGGGACTCCGGCACGCGCTGGCGCGGGGACGCACCTGCTACGACCACCTCGCGGGGAGGCTCGGGACGGGCATCACCGAAGCGATGACCGGACGCGGCCTTCTGCGGCAGGACACCGGGTTCGCGCTCACCGACGACGGTCTGGCGTGGTTCGCCGCCCTCGGCGTCCCGCTCGACACGGCGTCGCGGCGCCCCCTGGCGCGCGGCTGCCTCGACTGGACCGAGCGGCGGCCGCACCTGGCGGGTTCCGCGGGTGCCGCCCTGTGCCGGCACGTGCTGGACGCCGGGTGGTGCGAACGCGTCGGCACGGGACGGGCGGTGCGGGCGACGCCCGCCGGGCTGATCGCCCTGCGGCGGCACCTGGGCATCGAGCCCGCCGCCCTCGACGCGGACCGGCAATTCGGTGGGCACCGAAGTGTCACCGGCCTACCGTCGTGGTCATGACGACGACATCGACAGCGCGCCCCGCCACGTCCGCCGCCCCGGGACGCGACTGGCGCGCCCCCGCGGCCGCGTGCACCACGGTCATCCTGTGGGCCTCCGCCTTCGTCTCCATCCGCAGCGCCGGTGAGGCGTACTCGCCCGGTGCGCTGGCCCTGGGCCGGCTCCTGGCGGGCACACTGGCCCTCGGCGCGATCCTGCTCGTGCGCCGCGAGGGCCTGCCGGCCCGGGCCGCCTGGCCGGGGATCATCGTCTCGGGGCTGCTCTGGTTCGGGCTCTACATGGTGGTGCTCAACTGGGGTGAGCAGCAGGTGGACGCGGGCACCGCCGCGATGGTCGTGAACATCGGCCCGATCCTGATCGCCCTGCTGAGTGCCGGGATCCTCGGCGAGGGGCTTCCCCGGCGGCTGCTCGTGGGCATGGCCGTGTCCTTCGGGGGCGCGGCGGTGGTCGGCCTCTCCATGTCGGGGCACGGGGGCTCGTCGGTGCTCGGTGTCGTGCTCTGCCTGGTGGCCGCGGTGGCGTACGCGGGCGGTGTGGTCGGGCAGAAGCCCGCGCTCCGCCACGGGTCGGCCCTGCAGATCACCACGTTCGGCTGTCTGACCGGCACGGTCGCCTGCCTGCCGTTCGCCGGCGTGCTGGTCTCCGACGCGGCCGACGCCCCTCTGTCCGCCACGCTGAACATGGTCTACCTCGGTGTCTTCCCGACGGCCCTGGCCTTCACCACCTGGGCCTACGCGCTGGCGCGGACCACCGCGGGGCGGATGGGCGCGACGACGTACGCGGTGCCCGCGCTGGTGGTGCTGATGTCCTGGCTGCTGCTCGACGAGGTCCCCGCGCTGTTCACCGTCGCGGGCGGACTGCTCTGCCTGGCGGGGGTGGCGGTCTCCCGGACCCGTGGGCGCGGTCGCGGCGCCCTCGGCGGCGCGACGGTGGCGGCGGATCCGCCGGCGGACGCCGGCAGGTGAGCGCACCCGCGCCGGGAGCAGCCGGGCGGGCCGAAGGTCCTGCGCACAGGTGACCGAGGTCCCTCCCGGCGGCCCGGCCCGCGTCGCACAGTGGGAGATACGTCACACCGCGCGGGCCGCCCCGCACGGCCGAACCGAACTCCCGGGAGGCACCCGAGTCATGCCGTACACCGACCACGCCGTGCTCAACGCTTCGGAACAGCTCGTCGTGGCAGCCGCGGCGGCTGCCGCTCCGTCGGTGTTCAACACCCAGCCCTGGTCGTTCGCCTTCGCCGACGGCGGGCTGGAGGTGCGCGCCGATCCGCACGACGCCTCCATGCCGACGGCGTCCGCGGGACGCGACGTGCGTCTGTCGTGCGGGGCCGCCGTGTTCAACGCGCGCGTCGCCCTCGCCCGCCTCGGCCACGGGTCCCGGGTGTCGGTGCTGCCGGATGCCGCAGACCCGCTCCTGGTCGCCCGGGTCACCCTGACCGGCGAGGCCCCCGACCCGGCACTGGACGAGCTGTACCGCTGGGTGGACAGCCGCCGCACGAACCGCTACCCCTTCCGGCCCGAGGGCGTGCCCGCCGGCGTGCTGGCCCTGCTGCACGACGCGGCCCGGCTCGAAGGGGCGACCCTGCGCCTCCTGGACGGGGAGCCCGAGTACCAGGGGATGCTGACGACCATCCGGCGCGCGGTGTGGACCGAGGACGAGTCGGTCCGCGAGGACCGGGAGGCCCGCCTGTCGCCGGGCGGGGGCGGGCCGGCCATCCCGGTCGGCAACCTCGGGCCCGAGCCCCGGCGGGAGCTCCCCGACGACCCTCCGGTGCGGGACATGGCCGAGGGGATTCCCGTGGCCGGAAGGGGAAGCGCGGTCTTCGAGCCGCATCCGGACCTGGCCGTGCTGGAGACCGCGGACGACGACCCCGGTTCCTGGGTCGCGGCCGGCCAGGCGCTCCAGCGGCTCCTGCTGGAAGCGACCGGACACGGCATCGCCGCCTCGTTCGCCAACCAGCCCCTGGAGGACTCCGAGCTGCGCCCCGACGTGTCCAGCGGCGCCGCGCACCACGGCAGCCCCCAGATGGTCCTGCGGCTCGGGTATCCGACGGCTCAGCCCCCGGTGCCGCCGCGCCGGCCGCTGAGCGAGGTGCTGCGCGGGGTGCGGAGCTGAGGCTGCGGGCCGGGGCGGTCGACGCCCCGGCCCGCCCGGCTGGAACACGACGGGCGCCCCCGCTGGAACACGACCGGCGCGCGCCCGCCCCGGCCCGCCCCGCCGGAACACGACCGCCCCGCTAGAACACGACCAGCGCGCGTCCGCCCTTGCCCGCGATCATGTTCTCGAACGCCGCCGGAATGCCGTCCAGCGAGATCCGCTCCGTCACCAGCATGGAGAGGTCGAACCGTCCGGCGCGGATGTGTTCGGCGAGCACCGGCAGGTCGCGGGCCGGGTCGCTGTTCCCGTAGACGCAGCCGGTGAGGGAGCGGCCCCAGTGGAAGATCTCCAGGGCGTTGAAGGTCACGGGCTGGTCCTTGCCGCCGATGCCGACGACCGTGGTGCGGCCGCCGCGGCGGGTCGACTCCCAGGCCGCGCGGATCGTGGCGGCCCGGCCGACGCATTCCACTGCGACGTCCGCGCCCTGGCCGCCGGTGAGCTTGCGGACGGCGCGCGGTGTGGTGTCCGAGGCGACAACGTAGTCGGTGGCACCGGCCCGGCGGGCCAGCTCCTCCTTCTCCGGCGAGACGTCCACCGCGATGATCTTCGACGCCCCGGCGATGCGGGCGGCCTGGAGCACGGCGAGGCCGACCCCGCCGATCCCGAAGACGACGACGTTCTCTCCCTCGCGCACCCGGGCGGAGTGGTGGACCGCCCCGTAGCCGGTCAGGACCGCGCAGCCGAGCAGGGCCGCGTCGTCGAGCGGGATCCCGGCCGGTGCGGGCAGCACGCAGTTCGCGGCGACGACCGTCTCCTGGGCGAAGGCCGCGACGTTCAGGCCGGGGTGGAGCTCGGTGCCGTCCGCCGTGCGGGCGTGAATGTTCGCCGCGCCCTTGAGCGCGTCGGCGCAGAGCCAGACCTCGCCGATCCCGCAGTGGAAACACGCCCCGCAGGACGGGGCCCAGTTGAGGACGGCCGCGTCGCCGGGGGCGACGTGGGTGACGCCCTCGCCGACTGCGAGCACCGTGCCGGCGCCCTCGTGGCCGAGGACGGCAGGCACGGGCAGCCTCATGGTGCCGTTGGACAGGGACAGGTCGGAGTGGCATACACCGGCGGCGGCGAGCGAGATGCTCACCTGGCCGGGTCCGGGCTCCGGGAGTTCGATGTCGGTGATCTCCAGGGGAGCTCCGACGGCGGGCAGTACGGCGGCGCGGACCACGAACAGACTCCTCGGTGGATCGGCGGGGATCAGAACTGCAGGGACTTGGTCTGGAGGTACTCGGAGAGGCCGTGCGGGCCGAGCTCGCGTCCCACCCCCGACTGCTTGTAGCCGCCGAAGGGGGCCAGCGGGTTGAAGCGGCCGCCGTTGATGTCGACCTGCCCGGTGTCCATGCGGCGGGCGAAAGCCACGGCCTCCGCATCGTCCGCGCCCCAGACGGCCCCGGCCAGCCCGTACACGGTGTCGTTGGCGATGCGCAGGGCGTCGTCCACGTCCTCGTACCGCAGGATCGAGAGCACCGGGCCGAAGATCTCCTCCTGCGCGATGGTCATGCCGGGCGTCACGTCGGCGAACACGGTGGGGCTGACGTAGTAACCCTGGTCCCGGGGCGCCTCGGGGCCCCCCGCGACGAGCCGGGCGCCCTCCTCGACGCCCTTCTCGATGTAACTCCGCACCCGGGCCTGCTGCTTGGCGTTGACGACGGGGCCGACGCGCTCCCCCGGCACGTACTTCGCCACAGCGGTGGCGGCGAGGGCCACGGCTTCCTCGTACCGCTCGGCGTCGACCAGCATCCGGGTCCACGCGCTGCACGTCTGGCCGGAGTTGGACATCACGTTGGCCACGCCGACGTTGACGGCCTTGGCGAGGTCGGCCCCGGGCAGGATCACGTTGGCGGACTTGCCGCCGAGCTCCAGCGCGACGCGCTTGACCGCCGCTCCGGCGGTGGCCCCGATCTGCCGGCCGACGGCCGTGGAGCCGGTGAACGAGACCAGGTCGACCCCGTCGTGCTCGGCGAGCGCCTGGCCCGCGACCGTGCCGATGCCGGTCACCAGGTTGAAGACGCCGGCGGGCAGGCCCGCCTCCTGGGTGGCCTCGGCGAAGAGCTGCGCGGTCAGCGGGGTGTCCTCTGCGGGCTTCAGGACGACGGTGCAGCCCGCCGCCAGCGCCGGGGCCACCTTGGCGACGATCTGGTGGAGCGGGTAGTTCCAGGGCGTGATCGCGCCGACGACGCCCACGGGCTCCAGCAGGACGGTGGAGTTGCCCAGCTTCTCCTCGAAGGAGTACGAGGCCGCCAGTTCGGCGTACGAACCGGCGACCAGGACCGGTACGCCCGCGTGCACGGCCCGGGAGAGCGGCAGCGGCGATCCGAGCTCGGCGGTGACCGTCTCGGCGATCTCGTCCTGGCGGGCGGCGAGCACGTCACGCAGGGCGCCGATCCTCGCGGCGCGCTCGGCGGGCGGGGTGGCGGCCCAGCCGGGGAAGGCGGCGCGCGCGGCGCGCACCGCGGCGTCGACGTCCTCGGCGGTGCCCGCCGGGACGTGGCCGATGACCTGCTCGTCCGCCGGGTTCACGACCGCGATCGTGTCCTGGCCCGAGGCGGGCCGCCATTCCCCGCCGATGTACATCCCGTCATGCGCCTTCATGGCTGTTCCTCCCGGGCTCGCTGTGCCTGCCGCCGAAGCCGTGCGTCGTACGGACGGATCCGTCCCGGCCCCAAACTAGCGCTGTTAGTTTTTTGGCGCCAGGGAACCGCCGGAGACACAGATCACGCACGGGCCGTGGGCCGCGGTCACACGTCGAACCCGGGAATGTCCCTCGGCAGGGGGCAGATCCTGCGCCCGGAGTGGTCGAAGACGTACAGATGGGCGAGATCGACGAGGAGCGGCACCTGCCCGCCGGTGCGAAGCCGCATGTCGGGGCCGGTGCGGACCACGAGGTCGCTCGCCGTGACCGCAGGACGGTCGGGACTGCGCACGGCGTAGGGCTCCGGGGCCGGCGGGTCGAGTACGGCGACGGAGCCGGTGGCACGCCGCTTGAGGCGGTCCAGCACACCGGTCCCGCCGCTCCCCGCACGGCGGCGCTGAGGGGTCTGCGGCCGGGCGGACTCCAGGTCGGGCACCACGGCGGGCCGGGAGCCGGTGTTGAGGTGGACGAGCGCCTCGTGCCCCTGGTACTCGACGTGTTCGACGATGCCGCTGAGTGCCACCTCCCCGGGGCGGGCCTGGCTGCGCGGGGCGATCCGGACAGCCTCGGAGCGCAGGCCCACGATGACCGGGCGGCCCTGCTGGATGCGGAGCAACTGGTGGTCGGGGCTGAGCGGTTCGGAGAGCGGGAGGCGCTGCCGGCCGAGGTCGATCGACATCCTCCCCTCCAGCGGGGCATGGACGACGGCCTGGAGCAGATTGATCCGCGGGGTGCCGATGAACGCGGCGACGAACACGTTCTCGGGCAGCGCGTAGACCTCCCGGGGTGTGCTCACCTGCTGGAGGACCCCGCCGCGCATGACGGCCACCCGGTCGCCGAGCGACATCGCCTCCGCCTGGTCGTGCGTGACGTACACGGTGGTGACGCCCAGTTCGGCGGTGAGCTGGGCGATCTCGGCGCGCAGGTGGTTGCGCAGTTTGGCGTCGAGGTTGGAGAGCGGTTCGTCCATCAGGAAGGCGGACGGCCGCCGCGAGATGGCCCGGCCCATCGCGACCCGCTGGCGTTCACCCCCGGAGAGCTGGCGGGGGTAGCGGTCCAGCACGCTCTCGATGCCCAGCATCCTGGCGGTGGACTCCACGCGCTCGGTGTGGTCGTGGCGGGGGTTCTCCAGCTTCAGCGGGAACCCGATGTTGGACCGGTTGGTCATGTTCGGGTAGAGCGCGAAGTTCTGGAAGACCATGGCCATACCGCGTTCGCGCGGCGAGAGCGCGTTCGCCGGCTCGCCGTCGAGCAGCAGTTCCCCCTCGGAGATCTCCTCCAGGCCCGCGAGCATCCGGAGCACGGTCGACTTGCCGCAGCCCGAGGGGCCCAGCAGCACCACGAACTCGCCGGGGGCGACCGAGAGCGAGAACCGGTCGACGGCGCGCGGGGACCTTCCGTACGTCTTGCTCACACTGTGCAGGGAGATGGCACGAGACATGGTTCCGCCCGGGAAGGAGGGAGCGTTCGCGTGGGGAGCGGCTGCGTGGCCTGAAGCTAACCCACCCGGCGGGGTGTGGGAACGGCTCGTGCAGGACCCATCGGTTCCGGGAACTGTCAGGCGTGGTTCCGGTTGGCCGGGGGTTTCTCGGCACGGTGGGCGGGGGCGGAGTCCCCGGGGCGGGAGGCGGGCACGTCCGGGCCGGGGTCCCGGGGGCCGGAGACCGGCACGTCCCGGTCGGCGTCACCGGGGCGGGAGACCGGCGCCTCCGGACCGGGGTCCCGGGGCGCGCTCCGGGCTCCGCGCAGACCGAGTCCGGCCGCCGCGATCAGTAGTGCGCCCAGCATCACGAACGGCGCGGCGGTGCCCCCGATCCCGGCGATCAGCCCGGCGGAGGCGGGCGCGGCGACCTGGCCGAGCCGGTTGCCCGTGAGCCTGAGGGCGAGCGCGGTGGAGCGGGCCGCCGCGGGCGCCGCCCGGACGACGGTGGTCATCGAGAGCGGCTGGCCGACCCCCAGGCAGAAGCCCAGCACGGCGAGCATCACGGCCAGACCCCATACGGGCACCGGCAGGGCGATGGCCGCGCACAGCAGACCGCCGAGCAGACAGGTCGTGGTGAGCAGGGCGGTGCGGCCCACGAGGCGCAGCATCGGCGTCATGACGAGCCGGCAGGCGATGGTCGCGGCCGCCCGCAGACTGAGCAGCAGTCCGACCGTGGAGGGCGCGACGCCGCGGTGTTCGCCGACGACCGGCAGGTACGCGGTGAGGATGTCGGTGGCGCTGAGCACGGCGAGGCTGATGAAGATGCCGGCCGGGACGCCGCGGGTGCGCAGGATGCCGGCCACCGGGACCTTCCCGTCGGCCCGGCGGGGCGCACGGGACGCCCCGCGGTGCTCGATGCGCCACAGCGAGGTCAGGGAGACGGCGGCGACGACCGCCGAGACGAGCAGGGCGAGCGCGCTCGTCCGGGCCATGGCGCCGTCCCGCTCGGAGATCACGTAGCCGGCGGCGATGGGTCCGACGAGCTGGCCCAGCGACGCGCCGATGGTGAAGTGGCCGAAATTGCGGTCCTGTTCGGCAGGCGCGGACTGCCGGGCCACGAGCGACTGGGCGCCGATCACGAAGCAGAGGTGACCGAGGCCCATGATCCCGCTCCAGGCCGCCAGGGCGGCGAGGGAGCCCGAGGTGCCGCTGAGCGCGCAGCCGCCGCCGATCAGGAGGACCCCGACGGGCAGCAGGGGCGCGCAGCGGCCCTGGTCGGTCCGCCGGCCGAGCGGTACGGCGGCGAAGAGCGGCAGCAGCGCGTAGACCCCCGCGATGACGCCGATCGCGCGCTCGTCGGCCCCCAGCGAGAGAGCCCGGTAGGAGACGGCGGGCCGCGCCATCGACACCGCTCCCTGCGCGAAGGCGAAGGCGATGACGAGGCGCAGCAGCCAGCCCCTGCCGGGCTCGGGTTCCGGAGGCATCAGATCGTCCCGAAGACGATCCCGGCGGCAAGGACCACCAGCGAGGTGAGCACGGCCCACTTGACGGTGAAGCGCGTGTGGTCGCCGAACTCGACCTTGGCCATGCCGACCAGGACGTAGACGGCGGGCACGAGCGGGGACGACATGTGCAGCGGCTGTCCCACGATGGAGGCGCGGGCCACTTCCAGGGGGGAGACGCCGTGGGCGGCACCGGCCTCGGCGAGCACGGGCAGCACCCCGAAGTAGAAGCCGTCGTTGGACATGAAGTAGGTGAGCGGGAGGCTCAGCACACCGGTGACGACGGCCATGTGCGGTCCCATGGCGTCGGGGATCGCCCCGACGAGCCAGTCCGCCATGTGTTCGACCATGCCGGTGCCGGTGAGCACGCCGGTGAAGACGGCCGCCGCGAAGACCATGCCGGAGACGTTGAGGACGTTGTCGGCGTGGGCAGCGATCCTGGCCCGCTGGTCGGGCATGTGGGGGAAGTTGACGGTGAGGGCGAGGGCCGCGCCGAGCAGGAAGAGCACGGGGATCGGCATGAGTTCCAGGATCATCGCCGCCAGCAGGGCGACGGTGAGGCCGGCGTTGAACCAGTAGAGCTTGGGGCGCAGGGTGGACCTGTGGGGGTCGAGGCCCTTGAACTCCTCGTCCGATGCGGCCGGTTCGGCGTCGTCGCCGCCCGTGGTTCCCGTACCGGTCGCGGTTCCCGCACCGCCGCCCGTGGTTCCCCGCGGTGCCTTCGTGAGCCGGTCGCCGCCGGCCGCGCCGACCAGGACGGTCTCGGGCTCGGTGACCAGTGCCTCGTCGAGGGTGAGCACGCCGAGGCGCTTGCGCTCGCGGCGCCCCAGGACACAGGCGAGGAGGACGACGGCGAGGAGGCCGACGGCGAGCGCCGGGATCATCGGGACGAAGATGTCGGCCGCGTCCACCTTGAGCGCCGTGGCGGCGCGGGCCGTGGGACCGCCCCACGGGAGTGTGTTCATGACCCCGTTCGCCGTGGCGGCGACGCCGGTCATGACCACGAGGCTCATCTTCAGCCGCTTGTAGAGCGGGTACATCGCCGAGACGGTGATCATGAAGGTGGTGGAGCCGTCACCGTCCAGCGACACGACTGCGGCGAGCAGCGCCGTGCCCACGACGATCCGCATCGGGTCCGCCCTGCAGAAGCGCAGGATGCCCCGGACGACGGGGTCGAAGAGGCCGACGTCGATCATCACGCCGAAGTAGACGATCGCGAACATCAGCATCGCCGCGGTCGGCGCGAGGGTGCCGACCCCTTCGATGACGTAGTCACCGAGCTGGGCGCCCTGTCCGACCGCCACACAGAACAGGGCGGGGATCAGGACCAGAGCCGCGATCGGCGACATCTTCTTCGTCATGATCAGGACCAGGAAGGTCGCGATCATGACGAAGCCGAGGATTGTCAGCATGGGGATACCTCACGTTCACCTTTGAACTCGCACCGGTGCCGGCGGTCCGGATGACGTTAGGGGTCCCGAAGTGGCGTTAACAAGATGTTGACGCGTGAGCAATACGAGCAGAACCCCAGGTCAGCGCGCTGGTGCGACGGAGACGGGTACGGCGTTGAGCACCGCGGTGCCGGACAGCGGGTCCAGGAGGGTGCCGTCCAGCAGCTGGTTCACATTGACCCCCGGGTCCGCACCGGCGACCGACATACGGGTGCCGGGACGGCTGTGGCCCCAGCCGTGCGGGAGGCTCACGACCCCGGAGCGCACCGAGTCCGTGATCTCGGCGGGCGCCTCGACCTCGCCGCCCGCCGCGGTGATCCGGGCCGTGTCGCCCTCGGCGAGTCCGATCCGCGCGGCGTCGTCGGGGTGGATCTGCAGGGTGCAGACGTTCGTGCCGCCGCGCAGCGAGGCGACGTTGTGCATCCAGCTGTTGTTGGACCGCAGGTGGCGTCGGCCGACCAGGACGAGCCCGGCGGGCCGCGCACCGAGCGCGGCGCGCAGGCGGGGCAGATCGGCGGCGATCGGCGCGGGGAACAGTTCGATGCGGCCGCTGCGGGTCCTGAGCACCTGCGGTACGCGGGGCTTCAGCGGGCCGAGGTCGATGCCGTGCGGGTGCGCGAGGAGCTTCTCCAGCGTGAGGTCGTAGGGGCCGAGGCGCAGCATCAGGTCGAGGCGCCGTTCCCCGCCGGTGCTGCCCGTCAGTTCGGCGGCGTACTCCTCGGGCATCCCGGCCCGGGAGAGCGCCGCGGCGACGGCGAGGTCGTCGACGGTCCCGGGGGGCGCGCCGTGCCGGCCGCCGACGGCGAGGACGAGCCGGGCGAGGATCTCGCTCTCGTCCATCCGCCCCTCGTCCAGGGGCACGGCGGGGCGGCTGTAGCGCACCTGGTTGCGTACGGCCAGGGAGTTGAGGGCGAAGTCGAAGTGGGCGCTCTGCGAGGGCGGCGGCGGAGGCAGTACGACGTCCGCGTGGCGGGCGGTCTCGTTGAGGTACGGATCGACGCTGACCATGAAGTCGAGCCCTTCGGCGAGGGCGCGGTCCAGACGGTTCCCGTCGGGGGCGGAGAGCACCGGGTTGCCCGCGACGACGATCAGCGCCCGGATGCGGCCCTCCCCCGGCGTCTCGATCTCCTCGGCGAGCGCGGCGACGGGCAGTTCACCCTTGGCCTCGGGGTACCCGGAGACCCTGCTCGTCCAGCGGCCGAGCGCGAAGCCCTTGCCGGGCGCGGCGGGGCGCGGGGCGCGGGCGGTCGCGGAGAGGGGGAAGAGGGCCCCGCCGGGACGGTCCAGGTTGCCGGTGAGGATGTTGAGCACGTCGACGAGCCAGCTGGCCAGGGTGCCGTGCTCGACGGTGCAGCTGCCGATGCGCCCGTACACCGCGGCGGCGGGGGCAGCGGCCAGTTCGCGTGCGATCTCCCGGATGGTCTCCGCATCCAGGTCGCAGGCCGCGGCCACCGCCTCGGGGGTGAAGTCCGCGATGGCCTCGGCCAGTTCGTCGTAGCCGTCCAGGTGTTCGGCGAGTACGCCGGGGTCGGTGAGCTTCTCCTCGACGAGGACCTGGGTGAGCGCGGCGAGCAGCAGGGCGTCCGTGCCGGGCCTGATGGCGGCGTGGCGGTCGGCGAGACGCGCGGTGCGGGTGCGGCGCGGGTCGATGACGGTGAGGGTGCCACCGCGCCTGCGGAGCGCCTTGAGCTTGCCGGGGAAGTCGGGGGCGGTGCACAGACTGCCGTTGGACTCCAGCGGGTTGGCGCCGATCAGCAGCAGGTGGGCGGTGCGGTCCAGGTCGGGTACGGGGATGGCGTGGGCGTCACCGAAGAGCAGTCCGCTGGAGACGTGCTTGGGCATCTGGTCCAGGGTGCTGGCGGTGAAGACGTTGCGGGTGCCGAGCGCGGACAGCAGCAGCGGCGGATAGAGGCCGCCCGCCGTCGTGTGCACGTTGGGGTTGCCGAGGAACACTCCGACGGCCTGGGCACCGTGCTCCTGGACCAGGGCCGGGATCCTCGCGGCGATCAGGTCGAAGGCCTCGCTCCAGGTCGCCTCGCGCAGCACGCCGTCGGTGCGGACGAGCGGGGTGCGCAGCCGGTCCGGGTCGGCGTCGAGCCCTCCGAAGGAGGCGCCCTTGGGGCAGATGAAACCCTGGCTGAAGACGTCGTCGCGGTCACCGCGGGCGCCGGTGACCTCGGTCCCCTCGATGGTGAGGGTGAGTCCGCAGGTGGCCTCGCAGAGCGGGCAGACACGCAGGGCGGTACGGGATTCGTGGGACATGGGCCCTCCCCGGGGCGGCGGCGGTGGCGCGCGGGCGCGGTCCGGCGCCCCGCGGCACGCTCGGCGGGTGCGGGCTCCCGGCGGACCGAGCATACCGACCGGTACGGATGCTGGCGAGGGCCTGGAGCGGCCGGTTGCACCGGCCGCCCGGGGGTCCCTACTCGAGGACCCGCGCCAGGTACGCCTGGAGCAGGAGGCGGGTCTCGGCGATCAGGTCCGGGTCACCCGAGGGGTCGGTGCGGAAGGCCAGCTGGAGAAGGGCGTCGGCGGCCTGGACGCAGACCAGGACCGTGCGGTGCAGGGCGGCGTCGGAGGCGGCCCCGTCACGGCCCTGTCCGAGGTGACCGGAGAGCAGTTCCCCGAGGCGTTCCGCGACGCGGCGGTTCACCTCCGCGTCGAGCGGGCCGGCGGCGGGCACCGGCGGTCCGAAGTCCACGAGGGCGAAGCCGGGGACGGAGCGCTTCATCGCCAGGTACTCGTCGAGCACGGCGTCGATGGCCGCACGCCACTCCTGCTCCGGGATCGCTTCGAGTCCCGCGACGACACGCTCGGCGAAGACCTCCAGGTTGCGCTCGGCCAAGGCGTCGACGAGTGCTCTCTTGTTGGGGAAGAAACGGTAGACGGAGCCGATGGGGACACCGGCACGGTCGGCCACCGCCCGGGTGGAGAGCTGTTCGTAGCCGGCCTCGTCGAGAAGCGCGGCGCCGGCGTCGAGGATGCGGGCGAGACGGTCGGCGCTGCGCTGCTGCACGGGGACGCGTCGGAGGTTCGAATGAGCGTGGGACACGACCCCATGATGCCCGTATGCCGTTGACGGGCCACGTTTCGATTCCTACGGTGTTCCATAGGATTCTTCGTCAGGGGATCCACGGGATTCCCCGTACACCGGGATCCACGGGATTCCCCATCCACCGGGAGCGCATGATGAGCGGCATCGAGCAGGCGAGAAAAACGGCGGAGAATCTCGCCCACCATTCCGGCTTCGGCAACGAACACAGCTCGGAGGCCGTCCCCGGCGCACTGCCGCACGGCCGCAACTCGCCCCAGCGCGCCCCTCTCGGTCTCTACGCGGAGCAGCTCAGCGGCTCGGCCTTCACCGAACCCCGCGCCCACAACCGCCGCTCCTGGCTCTACCGGATCCGCCCCTCGGCCGCCCACCCCGCGTTCGTCCGTGTCGACAACGGAACCCTGCGCACCGCGCCCTTCACCGAGGCGGTCCCCGACCCCAACCGGCTGCGCTGGGACCCGCTCCCCGACCCCGCGCCGGGCACGGACTTCCTGACCGGCCTGTGGACACTGGGCGGCAACGGCGACGCCACCCAGCGCACCGGGATGGCCGTGCACCTCTACAGTGCGAACGCCTCCATGACCGACCGGGTGTTCAGCGACTCCGACGGGGAGCTCCTGATCGTGCCCGAACACGGCGGACTGCTGCTCCGCACCGAACTGGGCCTGCTCGCGGCCCGTCCCGGTCAGGTCGCGCTGATCCCCCGGGGCGTCCGCTTCCGTGTCGAACTGCTCGACACCGCGGCCCGCGGCTACGTCTGCGAGAACTACGGCCGGCCCTTCGTCCTGCCCGACCTCGGTCCGATCGGCGCCAACGGACTGGCGAACGCCCGGGACTTCCTGGCGCCGGTCGCGGCGTTCGAGGACCGCGAGGGCCCGGTCGAGGTGGTCAACAAGTTCTGCGGGAACCTCTGGTCGGCGACGTACGGGCACTCCCCGCTCGATGTCGTCGCCTGGCACGGCAACCACACCCCGTACGTCTACGACCTGCGCCGCTTCAACGTCCTCGGCACGATCAGCTACGACCACCCGGACCCGTCGATCTTCACCGTGCTGACCTCTCCGTCCGACACCCCGGGGCTGGCGGGCGTCGACTTCGTCGTCTTCGCCCCCCGCTGGCTGGTCGGGGAGGACACCTTCCGCCCGCCGTACTTCCACCGCAACGTGATGAGCGAGTACATGGGCCTGATCGAGGGCGCGTACGACGCGAAGGCGGGCGGTTTCGTCCCGGGCGGCGGCTCGCTCCACAACATGATGTCGGCGCACGGCCCGGACCGGGAGACCTTCGACCGGGCGAGCACGGCCGAGCTGCGCCCCCAGCGGATCGACGACGGCCTGGCGTTCATGTTCGAGACCCGCTGGCCGGTCACGGCGACCGCGCAGGCGGCGGGCGCCGGGCATCTCCAGCGCGGGTACGACGAGGTGTGGCAGGGTCTGAGCCGCAACTTCCGGCCGTGAGAGGCCCGCGGCCTGCCGCACCGCAGAGAGATCGGGTGAACCGGATGGACCAGGTGAACGAGGCGGCTCGGCCCGGCTTCGCCCCCGACTCCCTGGTGCTGAACCGGAAGCTGCCCCTCTGGTACCAGGTCTCGCAGTCCCTGCGGGCCTCCATACTGGGCCGCCCCCAGGACGCCTCGACGCGGCTGCCCACCGAGGAGCAGCTCGCCCTCCACTACGGCGTCAGCGTCCTCACCATGCGCCAGGCCCTCAAGGAGCTGGAGAGCGAGGGGCTGATCAGCCGGCACCGGCGGCGCGGCACCTTCATCGAGCCGCGCGCCCGGCGGGTGTCGCCGGTCCGGCTGCTGGGG
Source organism: Streptomyces sp. NPDC055962 (assembly GCF_042270185.1). NCBI lineage: Bacteria > Bacillati > Actinomycetota > Actinomycetes > Kitasatosporales > Streptomycetaceae > Streptomyces > Streptomyces sp. NPDC055962. Next base: position 100,971 of record NZ_JBHJYN010000005.1, on the reverse strand, counting down.
TCGATCGACGCGATCGTCGCCCAGCAGTCGGGCGAGCGGACGGCCGTGCTCGACCACGGCCGGACGCCCGTCCCCGGCGACCTCGCCGAGTTCTTCCCGGACTGCCCCGAGGTGGTCAGCTACCGGCGGCTCCGCTGCGACGACGGGTCGGGCGAGCCCACCAACTGGGCGGAGAACGCCGTGCGTCCGGAGATCGCGGCCCGGATCGACGTGACCGACCTGGAACGCTGGCCGATGACGAAGGTGCTGCGTGACGCCGTCGGCGTACGGATCTCCCGGATCACCGACACCGTCGAGGCGCGCCTCGCCGACCCCGTCACGGCCGAGCTGCTCCAGGTCCCGCTGCTCAGCCCGATCCTGCACTACACCGGCGTGACATACGACGACGACGGCACCGTGGTCGACGTGGCGCGCATCCGCTACCGGGGCGACCGCTTCTCCTTCTCCGTGACCGTCGACGCGCACTGAGGCCGCCGTCCCGGCTGCGGGGCGGCCGTCGGCGCCGGTGTCCTCTCACCGGCCGGCCCCCCGGGGCGCGGCGGACTGTCGTTACGATGCCTGGGGCGGCGGACGTGGCGACGGGGAGGACGACACGGTGGCAGCACGGGTGGCGGCCGGGACCGGCGGGGGCGGGCAGATCCCGCTGCTGGACGACCTCATGCCCTGGTCGGTGCGGCCCCTGAGACCGGGCCGCCCGTGGGTGACGGCTCCCGACGCCTCCTCGCTCCGCGCCCGCTGGGACCTGCTCGTAGGGGCGGAGGGCGTCGAGCGCGACCGGCTCTTCCTGCCCAGCCGCTCGCGCACACCGCTGACCCCGGCCGCGGCGCTGCCGGGCAGGTCCACGGCGACGAGCGCCTTCGCCCGGGACCCCGGCCCCTACCCGGAACCGGTGCGGATCCTGCACGGGCCGTTCGACGAGCAGTGGCTGATTCCCGACCACCGGCTGCTCGACGCCGCCCGCCCGGAGCTGTGGCGGGTCGCCGACGGGCACCAGCTCTTCGCCGTCGAGCACGGATTCGTCCCCCAGGACGGTGGGCCCGCCCTGTCGGCGACCGCACTCCTGCCCGACGGGCACTCCCCCGCGGGGCGGCCCGGGCGGATCCGTCCGCTCTACCGGCGGCCGGGCGGGCGGGAACCCAATCTCTCGCCGGGCCTGCCCGCTCTGCTGACCGCACGGTACGGGGAGCCGGTCGGCGCCGAGGCCGTCCTGGCCTGGGTCCTCGCCGCCGCGATCCCTGCCCCGGGCGGGCCTCTCGTCCCGCTGCCCGCCGACGGCGGCCTGTGGACCGAGGGGGTGGAGCTCGGACGGGAACTGCTGCGGCTCCACCTGCGCGGCGCGCGCGGCGGGGAGCGGCCGCGGCTGCCGGGCGGCCGTCGCCCGTACGTGCGGGCCGCGATCCCGCCCCGCCCCGACGGACTGCGCTACGAGGCCGCGGAGGAGGCCGTCGTCCTCGGTGAGGGACGCGTCTCCCCCGTTCCCGCCGGAGCCTGGGACTTCCGGGTCAACGGGGTGCGGATGCTGGAGCTCTGGTTCGGACGGCGCACCGCGGCGGCGGAGGGGCTGGCCGCGGTCGGCCCGCGCGGCTGGCCGCAGGAGCGGACCTCGGAGCTGCTGGAACTGATCACCGTACTGGCGCTGCTCGCCGCGCTGCGGCCCCGGCAGCAGGCGCTGTGGGGCCGGATCGCGGGGGCACCGGCGCTGACGCGGGAGGAACTGCACGCGGCCGGGGTTGTTCCGGTGGCCGCGTCGGCCCGTCGGCCCGCGTCCGTACTGGATCACCAGGAGGAGGGACCGGAAGGGCAGTTCGCGCTGCTGTGAGCATCCCGCCGTCACGGCGGGCGGGGTCCGGGACGCGGAGGCCGTCGGGCCGGCCGGGGTGATGGCATCCGCTGAGGGGCGGGACGCCGGCGCCGGTGGGTGCCGTACCGGCGGTGAGGGAACACACCGACGCAACGCCGCGGGCCCTGGGGATGACGGACGGGCTTGCAGCAGCACTGCGCCGGGACGGAGTGATCGTGGACACGGCCCCGAGCGGGGGGCCGGACCGGTCGGGACAGCCGTCGGTCAGCGGCGGCTGCCGAAGAGCGAGCGCCGCAGTCGCCGCAGCGGGGCGAAGAGCGAGACACGCGCGCTCCTGCTCCTGCGGGTGTGCGCGGCGTCGCGCGAGGTGAGTTCGAGCATCAGCAGCGTCGCTTCCGCCGACTCGCGCTGCGGAACGGCGGGGCCGCCCAGCACTGCGAGATGGCGGTCGAGGCGCGAACTGGTCGCACCGCTCCCACACGTGATGGCAGGCACACGCGGCCTGCTGCGCACCGTTATCTGTTCCATGTCACTCCCCACCCGTACGAGGGCACCCGGCCCGGGCAGGTTAACCCTATCGTCCCGCGGTGACACACGTGTATCCCGGCCGCAGGATTGCACACCCGTATACGGGTGTTGACGTCCCGTTACCGCATCCTGTCGGTTCCGGGACGGGTTGAGTTAGCTTGGAGGGGATTCGTCCTTACTGCGCAACGCTGCTGATGGAGGGTCACCGATGAGCGAGGTCCCCGGAACCGGACGTGTGATCGCGGATCGATACCGCCTCCTGGACGCCCTCGGCGAGGGAGGGGCCGGCATCGTGTGGCGGGCTCGTGACGAGGTGCTGGGGCGCGAGGTGGCCGTGAAGGAGGTGCGGGCAGCCGCGGGCCTGACCGGTGCCGAGGCCGAGCGGCTGCACTCCCGTCTGGAGCGGGAGGCCCGCTCCGCGGCCCGCGTCTCGCACCGCAACGTCGTCGCCGTCCATGACGTGGTCACCCAGGACTCCCGCCCATGGATCGTCATGGAGCTGGTCCGCGGACTCACCCTGTCCGACGTGCTGGACGCCGACGGCCCATTGTCCCCGCGGCGGGCGGCCCGCATCGGCGCGGAGGTGCTCGCGGCGCTGCGCGGCGCCCACGGGGCCGGCGTGCTGCACCGCGACGTGAAACCGGGCAACGTCCTGCTGGGGAACGACGGACGGGTGATGCTGACGGACTTCGGCGTCACCACGGCCGAGGAGTCGTCGGCGCTCACCTCGGCGGGAGAGCCGATCGGCTCGCCGGAGTACCTGGCGCCCGAGTGCGCGCTGGGGCGTACGCCGGGACCCGAGTCGGATCTCTGGTCGCTCGGAGTGCTTCTGTACGCCGCCACCGAGGGCAGGTCGCCCTTCCGGCGGGACACCCCGCCGGACACCCTGCGCGCGGTGACCGACGAGGAGCCGCCGCCGCTGCGGCGAGCGGACGCCCTCGCCCCCGTCGTCGAGGAGTTGCTGCGCAAGGACCCGGCCGCGCGGCTCACCGCCCCGGAGGCCGAGCGACGGCTGAGGATCCTGGCCGCGGGCGGGACCGGATCACCCGGCGCCGGGGCGGCGGGCACCGCGCTCCCGGCGGGTGGTCCGGCCGCTGCGGGCGAACCCGCCACGGCGGACGGGGCGCCCGTTCCCCCGGCGGATCCGTCAGCCCCGGAAGGGAGTTCGACGCGCACGGGTGTCCTGGTGGCGCTGGCAGCGGTGGTCGCCCTGCTCCTCGCCGGAGGCCTCGTCTGGGCACTGTCCGGCGACGACTCGGGCGGGAGGAACGACGGGAGGGGCGCGACGAGCGTGTCGGCGACGTCCTCCCTGTGACACGCGACGAGAGGGGTCCCGCAGCACGGGCCCCCTCCCCCGTCGGCGGCCGGGCGGGCCGGCCGCACCGCGGACGTACGCTCAGTCGTTCGCGTTGAGCACGGGGAGATAGCCGCCCGACTGCCCGGCGGCGGTGGGGTGGTAGGACTCACCGATGTTGAGCCAGTTCACGCTGTGGAGCCAGGCGCTGCCCGAGCAGATCTCGTGCCCGGTGAAGGTCGAGGTGACGTCGCCGAAGGTGAAGCCGTGATCGGCCGCACGCTTGGCCGTGGCGGCGTTGAGGTAGTCGGCGGCGCCGTTGATGGCGGAGCGCTCCTTCTCGCTCAGACCGGCGATGCAGCCGCCGCCGAGCTTGTAGAAGCGGGGGTAGCCGAGGACGACGACACGGGCCGAGGGTGCTTTCGCGCTGATCGCCGTGTACACGGAGTCCAGTTTGCCGGGGAGGGTCGAGTCGACGTAGGCGCGGGCCGTGGCGACCCGGCTCAGACAGGTGGCCTCGGACTGCAGGACGCAGGTGGTCATGACGTCGGCGAAGCCCGCGTCGTTGCCGCCGATGGAGATCGAGACGAGGTCGGTCGCGGAGGTGAGGGGCCCGAGCTGACCGGCCGTCACATCATTGGTCCTGGCCCCCGAGCATGCGGTGAAGGCGAACGAGGCGGGCTTGTTGGCCGCCTGCCAGAGGGCGGGGTAGGCACGGGTGCTGCGCTTGCAGTCGCCGCTCGCACTGTCGTAGCTGCCGGCGCCGACACCTGATGAGTACGAGTCACCCAGGGCCACGTAGTCGACCGACGCCGCGGAGGTCTGAGCCTGTGCCACGCCCGCGCCCGCCAGGGCGAGAACGGTGCCGAGCAGAAGAGAGGACGAGAACGCCACGAGTCTGGACATTTTCATGGAACCTCCTTGGGCAGGATCTCTGCCTACTCCGTGGTAGCAGTACCGGCCGGTATTCAGGAAGTGTCCATGCCAAAATTGCCCCAACAGGACTGCGCTGCTTGTGTCATGACGGAGCGTGGTGGTTGACCACGGCATCCGGGGGCACAGCGGGGCAAAGCGGCTGATGACGTTCATGCACCGTGCGACAGGGACACTCAGGGCGTATGCCGTGTCCGCCCGGGCCGACGGAGCCGACGCGGCGACAGGGCCGGGAGCCGCCCTCTCGTTCGTGGGCATCAGGGCGCCTGGTGGTCCCACCGGCCGTCGCGGACAGGCGCCCAGGCGCCCCGGGGCTCCCTCCGCCACCCGGGGGCAGCTCCGGAAACCTGGGTGCGCGGGGTGGCACCGTGCCGGATCATGGGCGCCATGTCTGCCAACCCCGAGTCCGCCCTGCCGATCCGGCTCAACGTCGACGACAGCGACTCGCCGTCCGATGTCGTGGACGCTCTGTTCCTGGGCCGCTTCGCGACGGGCGAGCAGCCGTATTCGCACAGTCGCTCCCTCGACCGGGTCAAGTCGGGGGCGACCCTGCTGCCCCCGGCGGCCGAGGTGCTGAGGGCCGCACGGGACGACGACCGCACGGCGACCCTCGCCGAGGGCGACGGATGGACCGTGCTCGTCTCGCGGTGGAACCGCGGCGCCGACGTCACGGTCACCGCCACCACCCCCGAACTGGCGCAGAAGGTCCTCTCCGAGGCGACCGACGGCGCCCAGGACGAGCCGGAGCCGCAGCCGGAGAACGTGACGATGGGCTTCTGGTACGTCTCCCCGCGCCGGGGGCCGCACCGCACCACCCGGCAGATCGCCGCGGGCACATGGGACGAGGTCCGGCCCAACTACACCGCTCCGGTGGCCGATGCGATGGACCGCCTGATGAAGGTCACCCCCGACGACATCTCCGGCCGGCTGCTCCTCCTGCACGGGCCTCCGGGCACCGGGAAGACCTCCGCGCTGCGCACCCTCGCCCGGTCCTGGCGCGACTGGTGCCAGGTCGACTGCGTCCTGGACCCGGAACGGCTGTTCAACGACGTCGGCTATCTGATGGACATCGCCATCGGTGAGGACGACGGTTCGGCGAAGGGCCGGTGGCGGCTGCTGCTCCTGGAGGACTGCGACGAGCTGATCCGGGGCGAGGCCAAGCACACGGCGGGCCAGGCGCTGTCCCGGCTGCTCAACCTGACGGACGGGCTGCTGGGCCAGGGGCGCAACGTCCTGGTGGGGGTGACGACCAACGAGGATCTGGAGCGGCTGCACCCCGCCGTCGTCAGGCCGGGCCGCTGCCTGGCCCGCATCGAGGTGGGCCCGCTCACCCGCGCGGAGTCGGCCTCCTGGCTGGGCACGGAGGAAGGGCTCGGCCGCGAGGGCACGACGCTCGCGGAGCTGTACGCCCTGCGGCGCGGCAGCGGCCCCGCCTCGGTGCCGAAGCAGGACGCGGGGGCGGACGCGGGGCTGTACCTCTGAGTGGGGCCGCCCGCCCGGGACCACCCCGGGCGGTGGTATCCATCGCCTCCCGCCTCCAGCTCGACGTCCCGGCCGACGGCCGCATCGGGGGCTCCCCCTGCTGCCGGTACGCGTGCTTCTTCGTCGGACTGCTAGCGCGCGTAGACCGCCCGCACCGCGTCCTCGGCCAGCGCGAGCGCGTCGGCCCGCGCCAGGCCGAGGCGCCGGGCCTGCTCGGCGTACTCCTGCGCGGCCGCCGCCGCGTGGCGGGCCGCGGCGTCACCCGCGGCGGCGACGAACGTCCCGTTGCGGCCGCGGGTCTCGATGACGCCGTCGGCCTCCAGCGCACGGTAGGCCTTGGCCACGGTGTTGGCGGCGAGGCCCAGTTCCCCGGCGAGACCGCGCACGGTCGGGAGCCGGTAGCCGACGGGCAGGGCGCCGGAGCGGGCCTGCCCGGACAACTGGGCACGCAGTTGCTCGTACGGGGCGGTGGCGGAGTCCGGATCAACAGCGATCTTCAGGGTCACCCGGCGATTCTCCCCCACCGGGCTGCGCACCGCCCGGCCCACCGCCCGAAGGAAATAGGGAGGCGTCCGGCCCGGGGCCCGGGTTAGCGTCCGCCCATGACAGTCCTCGTGCGTGACTTCCTGCCTGCCGACGCGGAGGCGTGGGTCCACGTACGGCGCGCCGCGCTGCCGTACATGGTGACGACTCCCGAGCAGGTCCTGAGCGACCTCGCCGACGCGCATCCCGACCGGCGGTACCGCCTGCTGGTCGCCGAGGATGACGGCGAGGTGATCGGGACCGCGCAGGTGGGCATCTCCCACGAGAACCCGAAGCCGGGGCAGGGATTCTGCAACCCGTACGTCCATCCGGACCGCAGGGGCCGGGGCGCGGGGTCGCTGCTGGTGCGGTCAGGCGAGGAGCATCTCGCCGCCGCCGGGGCGACCGACGTGTACACGTGGGTGCTCGACGAACCCGCGCACCGCGCCTTCGCGGCGAAGCGCGGATACTCGGCGCGACGACCGGCGCACTTCCTCCGCCTCGACCTGACGGACGGTCCTCTGCCGCCTCTCCGGGAACTCCCCGCCGGGGTCGCCCTGCTCACGGCCGCCGACTTCGCGGACGACCCGCGCCCGCTGTTCGAGGCCGACGCGGAGACGACCGCGGACGAGCCGAGCGACACCCCGGTGGAGTTCTCCGACTACCAGAACTGGCTGGACTCGACCTGGCGGCGGCCCGGCTTCGACCACGCGCTCACGTCGGTGGTGACCGTGGACGGGCGCATCGCGGCGTTCAGCGCGGCGGAGACCGACGGGCTGACCCGCTACTGGTCCGCCATGACCGGCACCGTGCGCGCCTTCCGTGGCAGGGGTCTGGCGAAGCTCGCCAAGAACGACTCTCTGCACCGGGCGCGCGCCGCCGGGTACACCGACGCCTACACCGGGAACGACGCGGCCAACGGCCCGATGCTGGCGGTCAACCGCTGGTTCGGCTACGAGATCTGCGCCACGGAGGTACGCCATGTCCGCACCATCGGCTGAGCCCGCTTCCCTCCTGACGGTGGCCCTGGTCAAGGGAGGCCGCACCAAGATCCGCTATCCGGCCGAGCAGGTCGGCGACGACGGGACCCGGATCACCGTACGGGCGCCGTGGGCGGCCCCCGGCGTCCGGGACTTCGGATTCGTGCGGTTCGAGCCGGGCGATGTCCTCACCGAGCACTACTGGCGCGACCGGTGGTACGCGGTGAAGGAGGTCCGCACCGGTGGCGGGGAGCTGAAGGGCTGGTACTGCGACATCACCCGGCCCGCCGTGCTGCGCGGCACGGAACTCCTGGTCGAGGACCTCGACCTGGATCTGTGGGTGTCCGCGGACGGCAGGTCCGTACTGCGCCTGGACGAGGACGAGTTCGAGGAGAGCGGGCTCGCCGGCCGCGATCCCGTGGCCGCCCGGGCAGCCGTCCGGGCCCTGGACGACCTGGAGCGCCTCGCCCGCACGGAGGGACTCGCGGGGCTCCTTCGCTGATCCCCGCCCCTCCGGCTCCTCGGGCGCCCCTCCCGCCCGCGGTGCGGAGGGCCCCGCCCCCACCCGGTCCGGACGGTGGCCTACGGCGCCACCAGCTCCACCTCGTCTCCCGCCGTGTTCGCCAGGCGCGCGACGTGGGGCCCTGCGCCGTCGGCGTACACATGGCAGTCCGGTGCCTGGAGGCGCCAGCCGTGGTCCGGGGCCTGGGCCACCAGGATGTCCAGCTGGGCGCGGTCCCCGACGTGGAAGGCCAGCCGGCCGGCGCCGCGGCGCGGGGCGGTGGGCGGGCCGGACGACTCCTCGACGACCACATAGCCGTCGCCGCGCCGCCAGCTCCGGCCCTGTGCCCAGCGCTGGTACGGGACATGACCGAGCAGACCCAGCAGCCATCCCCACTCCGCCTCGGCCACCACGAGGTCGGGCACCCGCAGCTCGACGTGGTGCAGCCGGCCGGTGGGGGCCGCCGCCACGGGCAGCGGAACGGCGCGCCGCACCGCGCGCGGGGCGTGGGCCACGGTGTCGCCGTCCTCGTGCCAGTGGATCAGGAAGCGCTGCTCGGCGCGGTATCCGTCGAGGCCGGCACGGCAGTACGCGACCATGTCGTCGGGCAGCGCGTCCAGCGGGAACCAGTCCAGCTCGGAGCACTTGTCCGGCTCCGCGTTGCGGGGCGGCCGGGCGGGGTCGTAGGACGCCTCGAAGAACCAGCCGATCCGGGGGTTGCCGCCCGGACCCCGGTGCTGCATGACCAGCGCGACGCGCAGCTCGTCAGGATCCAGCTCGACGCCGATCTCCTCGGCGGTCTCCCGGATCATCGCCGCCCGGACGTCCTCGCCGTCCTCGGTGTGACCGGAGGGGGCGTGGAGCAGCCCGTCCGCGTATCCCGTACCGGACCGCCGGGCGAGGAGCACGTCGGAGCCCCTGCGCAGGATCAGGTGGACGTCGACGACCTCGCGGTGCCGGAGGGGCGGCTCGGCGCGGGCCACCAGGGCGTACCGCTCGTCGTCGACCTCCTTGCCCCAGAGCAGCGGGTCGCCGGAGAGCGGCTCGTGGTGGACGCGCTCCGTGTGCGCGGCGAGGAGCTCGGTGAGGCGGGCGGCGCTGAGCCCGGTGCCGTTCCACACGCCTTCGATCAGCACGAGCCGCCCGCCCGGCCGCAGCAGCGAGAACCAGTGCCGGAGGACCGCGGCGGGATCGGGCAGCAGCCACACCACGTGCCGGGCGAGGATCACGTCGAACCGCTGCTTGCCGACGGGAGGGTGCCCCGCGTCGCCGACGAGCACCTCGGTGCCGGTCCCCGCCAGCTTGGCCCGCGCCTGCTCCACCATGCGCGGGGACCGGTCGACGGCGGTGACCCGGTGGCCCTGCCCGGCGACGAGCAGGGAGAGGGTGCCCGTACCGCACCCGAGGTCGAGGACCGCGGAGCGCGCGGTGGGCAGCCAGGTCTCCATCCTCCGGGCCCAGGCGCTGCGGACCACCGGATCGAGGAGCCCGTGGTCGGGCTCCTCGTCGAAGGAGTCGGCGGCGGCGTCCCAGTCGATCGTGGTCATGCCCGACATCCTCTCAGCCGCCACCGACAGTCCGTCATGCCCGACCGAGCCCCAGCGCCTTCCGCACCAGGGGCCACGCGAGGATCAGCGCGACGACGACGTACACGGTCACGGAGAACGGCGTGTCGACGAGTCCCGCCGCGCTGCCGTCGCTGATCTGCAGGGCGCGACGCAGCTGCTGTTCGGCGGACGGGCCGAGGATGACGGCGATGATCGCGGGCAGCACCGGCAGTCCGTAGCGCCGCATGCCGAACCCGATCAGCCCGATCACCAGCAGGATCACCAGGTCGACGGCCTCTCCGCCGACGGCGTACGCGCCGACCGCCGCGAAGAACAGGATGCCCGCGTAGAGATAGGGGCGCGGGATGCGCAGCAGCTTCGCCCACACCGGTGCGAGGGGCAGGTTCAGTGCGAGGAGCAGCACCATGCCGACGAAGAGCGAGGCGATCAGGCCCCAGACCAGCTCGGGTTCACGCTCGAACAGGAGCGGGCCGGGCTGGATGCCGTACTGCTGGAAGGCGGCCAGCATCACCGCGGCGACGGCCGTGGTGGGCAGGCCGAGCGTGAGCATGGAGACCAGGGTTCCGGCGGCGGAGGCGGAGGCCGCGGACTCCGGTCCGGCGACGCCCTCGATGGCGCCCTTGCCGAATTCGTCCCGGTGCCGGGAGAGCCGCTTCTCGGTGACGTACGAGAGGAAGGTGGGGATCTCCGCCCCGCCCGCCGGGATCGCGCCGAACGGGAAGCCGATGAGCGGGCCGCGCAGCCACGACTTCCAGGTACGCCGTACGTCGTCCCGGCCCAGCCAGGGGCGGCCGACGGGGATCGGCTTCCCGGAGGTGCGGCGCAGGTGTGCGGCGACCCAGAGGGCCTCTCCGATGGCGAAGAGACCGACCGCCACGATCACCACGTCGATGCCGTCGGCCAGTTGGAGCGAGCCGAAGGTCAGCCGCTGCTGGCCGGTCATCTGGTCGAGGCCGACGAGGCCGATGGTGAGGCCGATGAGCAGCGAGGCGAGGCCGCGGATCCGTGAGGAGCCGAGGACGGAGGTGACGGCGATGAAGGCCAGCACCATGAGGGCGAAGTAGTCGGGGGCGCCGATGTCGACGGCGAGCGAGGCGACGGTGGGGGCGAGGACGACCAGCAGGACCGTGCCGATCATGCCGCCGGCGAAGTGGCCGATGGCGGCCGCTGCGAGCGCCTGCGCGCCGCGCCCGGCCTTCGCCATCGGGTTCCCCTCGATCGCGGCGACGACGGCCGCGCTCTCCCCCGGGGTGTTGAGGAGGATCGAGGTGGTGGAGCCGCCGAACATCGCGCCGTAGTAGATCCCGGCGAACATGATGAAGGCGCCGGTCGGTTCGAGTCCGTACGTCACGGGCAGCAGCAGGGCCACTGCCATGGCGGGGCCGATGCCGGGGAGCACGCCGATCGCGGTGCCGAGCAGGACGCCGAGCGCGGCCCAGAGCAGGTTGACCGGTGTGAGCGCCGTGCCGAAGCCGTCGACGAGGGAGTTGAGGGAATCCATGGGTCAGAGCACCCCCATCAGCGGGCCGCCCGGGAGGGGCACCCCGAGCAGGTTGTCGAAGACGACGTAGGTCACCAGGGACAGTCCGGCGGCGATGAGCGGATCGCGGTCGTGGTGGCGGCTGCCGAGCGCGTAGGCCGAGCCCCAGAAGAGCAGGGCGCCGGAGACCGGGAAGCCGAGCGGACCGATGAGAGCGGCGAAGGCGAGGAAGACGCCCGTGAGCAGGGCGACGGTGCGCCGGTCCGCGGGTTCGTCCAGGTCGACGTCCTCGCCGGCCTCCGCCTCGCCGCGGCCGCCCCGCAGGACGTCGACGGCCAGCAGCACGGCGACGGCCAGCAGTCCGATGCCCACGACGACGGGGACGGTCCTCGGGCCGACGGGCCCGCGCTGGGTGAGGTCGACGCTCATCGTCAGTGCGTCGGTCAGGACGAGGACGCCCAGCACGAGCAGCAGGACGCAGACGCCGAGTTCGGAGTGCTCGCGCAGCCAGGCGCGCGCGCCGGCGGGGCGGGTGGGGGTGGGGATGGTCCCGTCGCTCACAGTCCCAGCTCCTCGAGGACGGTGGCGACACGGCGGTCCTGTCCGTCCAGGAACGCGCCGAAGTCGTCGCCGGTGAGGAAGGCGTCGTCCCAGCCGTTCTTCCCCATGGAGTCGTGCCACTCCTTCGAGTCGTGCAGTTCGCTCACCAGCCCGACGAGCTTGTCCCGTTCGGCCTCGGAGAGCCCGGGCGGGGCGACGATGCCGCGCCAGTTGGTGAAGTCGGTGTCGAGGCCGGCCTCGCGGAGCGTGGGCGCGTCGAGGCCCGGGACCCGCTTCGGCCCGGTGACGGCGAGCAGCCGCAGCTCACCGGCCTCGATCTGGTCGAGGTACTCGCCGACACCGGAGACGCCGAAGCCGACCTTGTTGCCGAGGATCGAGGCGAGCAGCTCGCCGCCGCCGTCGAAGGGGATGTAGTTGACCTCCCTGGGCGCGATCCCGGCGGCCTTCGCCATCAGCATCGGCGCCAGGTGGTCGGGTCCGCCCGGCGAGGACCCGCCGCCGACCGGGATCTTCCCCGGGTCCTTCTTCCATGCGGTCAGCAGATCGCCGATCGTCCGGTACGGGGAGTCCTTCGCGACGACGACGATGTCCTGCTCCTCGGTGAGCCGGGCGATCGGGGTGGTGTCGGCCAGGGTCGCGGGCGAGTTGTTGGTGCGCACGGCGCCCACGACACCGAGGCCCATGGACATGGCCAGCTTGCCGTTCCCGTGTTCGGCGACGAGCCGGGTCACCCCGACGGTGCCGCCCGCGCCGGGCAGGTTGAACACCTCGATGCCATGGGTGAGTCCCGCGTCCTCGGCGTTCTTCGCCGCGGTGCGGGCCGTGATGTCGTATCCGCCGCCGGGTGTGTTGGGAACCATGAAGCGCAGTCCGGGGATCTGCGTGCCGGTGTCGGAGCCGCTGCCCGAGGAGAGCAGGGGCGGCCCGACGACCACCAGCAGCGCTGCCCCGAACAGGGCGAGGGGAGTGCGCAGTCGCACCGGTGTCCGCCTTTCGTCCGCGTGGAGGGGTGTGTACGGGTGTGAGGTGGCCCACATGCTGCCCGCGCGCCGGCGAGCTGTCGCCGTTCCGCAACCAATGGACGTTGTGGTCCTTGTGGTCGCGCCCTACCGTGTCGGCGTGACGAAAGTGCTGGTGGTGGACGACGACTTCATGGTCGCCAAGCTGCACAGCCGGTATGTGTCCGCCTTGGACGGTTTTACGGTCGTGGGCGTGGCCCACACGGGCACCGACGCCCTGCGTGCGGCCCGCAGCCTGCGTCCCGATCTGGTCCTGCTCGACATCTACCTCCCCGACATGGACGGCATCCAGGTCCTGCGGGAGCTGCGCGCGGCGGAGGAACGGGACGGCGGCGGCCACAGCGCGGACGCCCTCTTCATCACGGCCGCCCGCGACGCCGTGGTGGTCAGGGCGGCCCTGCGGGCGGGCGCCCTGCACTACCTGATCAAGCCCTTCCACCGCTCGGCGCTGCAGGAGCAGTTGCAGCACGTGGCCTCGCTGCGCCACCGCCTGGAGACGCTGGACGAGTCCCGCCGGGAGGCCCGGCAGGAGGACGTGGACCGCATCTTCGGCACGCGCCCGCCCGGCTCCCGTGAACTCCCCAAGGGCCTGGCCGCCCACACCGCGGACCTGGTCGAACGCGTCCTGCGCGACCACCCGGCAGGCCTCTCCGCCTCCGAGTGCGCCGAGGCCGGCGCCCTGTCCCGGGTCAGCGCGCGCCGCTACCTGGAGTACTTCGCGGTGACGGGGCGGGCCGAGGTGTCCCTGCGGTACGGCGGCACGGGCCGCCCGGAACGGCGTTACCGCGCGGTGCCCTGAGCCGCTCCGGCCGTATGGCTGTCCTGTTCACGTATCGCTCGGCCCCCGGCCATACGTTGCGCGTGAGCATGACATCAACCCCCGGCACCGTGGTTCCCGTCGGCGCAGATCAACCGAGGAGGACCCGTGGTCGCCCATTCCGTGTCCCGCAGGCAGATGTTCGGATTCGGCGGAGCCGCAGCCGCAGCGCTGATGCTCGGGACGGGGGCGTGGGAGGCGCAGTCCGCGTTCGCCGCACCCCCTCTGAAGGGTGATCCGTTCACCCTGGGCGTCGCCTCGGGGGACCCGGCGTCGGACGGCTTCGTGCTGTGGACCCGCCTGGCGCCCGACCCCTTCGCCCAGGACGGCATGGGCGGGATGCCGGCGAAGCCCGTCAGCGTCGCGTACGAGGTGGCGCTCGACGAGCGCTTCCGCCGTGTCGTGCGCCGCGGCAGCGTCGTGGCGTCCCCCGAACTCGCGCACTCCGTCCACCCCGAGGTGCACGGGCTCGCGCCGGACCGCACGTACTGGTTCCGGTTCAAGGCCGGCTCGTCGATCTCCCCCGTGGGACGCACACGCACCACGCCCGCGCCGTGGCACTCCCCGCGCGAACTCACGTTCGCCTTCGCCTCCTGCCAGGCCTGGCAGGACGGCTACTTCACGGCGTACCACCACATGGCGCAGGAGGACCTGGACCTGGTGGTGCACCTCGGGGACTACCTGTACGAGTCCGGCGTCAAGACGAACAAGCGCGGGGTGACCACCGATCCGAAGTTCCACACGGAGACCATCGACCTCGCGCGCTACCGCCTCCAGTACGGTCTCTACAAGTCCGAGGCGCCGCTGCGCGAGGCGCACGCCGCCTTCCCGTGGATCATGACCTTCGACGACCACGAGGTGGAGAACAACTGGGCGGACGAGACCTCCGAGAACAACGAGGACCCGAAGACCTTCCTGCTGCGCCGCGCCGCCGCCTTCCAGGCCCTCTACGAGCACGCGCCACTGCGCCGCACCCAGCTGCCCGACGGCCCCGACGTGCAGATGTACCGCCGGCTCCCGTACGGCCGGCTCGCCGACTTCACGATGCTCGACACCCGTCAGTACCGTGACGACCAGGCGTGCGGCGACGGCACTACGTCCGACTGCGCCGACCGCTTCGACGAGAACCGCACGCTGCTCGGGTCCCGGCAGCGGGACTGGGTCCTCAACGGCTTCAGCCGGTCCCAGGCACGCTGGCAGATCCTCGGCAACCAGGCGCCGATGGGCCAGACCGACCAGGACCCCGGCGCCGGCACGACGGTCTGGACCGACCCCTGGGACGGCTACGTCGCCGAGCGCAACCGGCTGCTGGCGGAGGCCGGCACCCGTGGTGTGCGCAACCTGGTCGTCGTCACGGGCGACCGCCACCAGAACTACGCCTGGGACCTCAAGCGCGACTACGCCGACCCGGAGTCGGCGACGGTCGGATCGGAGTTCGTGGGCACCTCGATCACGAGCGGCGGCGACGGGGCCGACATGACGGCCCAGGGCGAGACGTTCCTCGCGGCCAACCCGCACATGAAGTTCTTCAACAGCCAGCGCGGCTACGCACGCGTCACCGTGAACCGGGAACGCTGGACGACCGACTTCCGCGTCCTGCCCTTCGTGACGAAGCCGGACGCCACGATCAGCACCCGCGCGAGCGTGGTCGTGGAGGACGGGACCCCGGGAGTCCAGGTCTGACCCGCCGTCGTCCACGCCGCCGGGCGGTCCCGTCGGGGCTGCCCGGCGGCCTAATCCGGTTTCCCCCCGGCAAGGACGGTGCGACCATCTGCGCATGAGCGACGACGAGCCGTACCTCTGCGACCTGCTCGGCAAGCGCCTGCTGGGCGCGGCCCTCTCGCACGACGGTCCGGTGGGCAACTCGTCGTCCCTGGTGCTCCGCACGGAGGAGCAGGCCCCGGTCCGCCTCGTGCCGCAGGGCTCCGCCCTGTTGCTGACGGCCGCCCCGCCTGCCGGCGTCGCCCCTGTACCGGCGGCCGGGCAGGACCCCGCCATGGCCCGTTTCATCGGTACGCCGATCCGCTCGGTCCGGGAGATCCGCCACCGGCAGGACGGCAGCGACCTGGTGGCCGGCCTCACGTTCCAGTTCCCTGACGGGAACGTCCGCGTACTCGTCCTCGACGGCGAACTGGTCGTCGCCCACGACCGCCACCTGGGCGAGGTGGAGGCGCGCCTCCACGAGGACGTGACCGTGGCACGGGCCGTACGGACCTGCCTGGCCAGCCCCTCGCAGTGGGACGCCTGGACGACGGAGGGCCAGTACCTCTACTTCCGCTACCGGCACGGCGAAGGCACCGTCGAGCAGCACCCGAGCGAGGACACCGACACCTGGGACCTGGGCGGCGGTTCCAGGCTCTGGACCCTGTGGAACGACGGCACCGACGACGGGGAGATCGCGCTTCCCGAATTCCTCGCCCTGGCCGGCCTCCGGCTGGCCCCGGACGCGGAGGTCTCCGTCCTGTCGTCCTGGAAGGGGAGGAGATGAGGCTGCGGTGATCCCTGTCCACCGGGTCCCCCGGCTGCGCGGACGCCCGTCGCTCCCGGCGCCTTCCTGAGCCCTCCCCTAACCGTCCCTTAAGACGACCATAACGATCCCCACCTGCGCCTTTTCACGCCCGGATCCCCTCTCCGCGGCGGCTAGTTTGCTGATCACCAGACCTGGTCGACAGCAGTCGACAGCCGTGCCGCCGAAGGAGAACCACCACCATGGCCGTCCTCACCACCGCCCGCCGCAGGGTTGCCGGAAGCATCGTCGCGCTCGGCGTCGCACCGCTCGCGCTGACCGGGCTCGCCGCCGCTCCGGCCGCCGCGCACGGTTCGCTGAGCGACCCGGTCAGCCGGGTCTCGGCCTGTTTCGCGGAGGGACCGGAGAACCCGCAGTCAGCGGCGTGCAAGGCGGCGGTGGCGGCCGGCGGGACCCAGGCGCTGTACGACTGGAACGGCGTGAACATCGCCAACGCGGCGGGCAACCACCGTCAGCTCATCCCGGACGGCAAGCTGTGCAGCGCCGGCAACGACAAGTTCAAGGGGCTCGACCTGCCGCGCGCCGACTGGCCGTCCACGCCCATGAAGGCGGGCAGCCACACCTTCAGGTTCCGGGCGACCGCTCCGCACAAGGGCACGTTCGAGCTGTACCTGACCAAGGCGAGCTACGACCCGTCGCAGCCCCTGAAGTGGTCGGACCTCCAGGAGAAGCCGTTCGCCACGGCCACCGACCCGTCCCTGGTGGACGGGTCGTACGTCTTCGACGGCACCGTGCCGCAGGCGTCCGGACGGCAGTTGGTCTACACGGTGTGGCAGCGGTCGGACTCCCCGGAGGCCTTCTACGCCTGCTCCGACGTGGTCTTCGGCGGTGAGAGCTCCGGCGGCGGCGAGGACTCCGCGGAGGCGGCTACCGCACCCGCCGCCTCCGCCCCGTCCGAGGAGGAGATCGACGAGGGCGCCGGCCAGTCGTCCGTCGAGCACGGCGGCCATGGCGACGACGACGCGGCGACCGGCGCGGAGGTCACCGAAGCGGCCCCCGCCGCCGAGGCCGAGGACACCGGGGCGAACGCGCCCGAGCCGAACGACGTCGCCGCCTCCCCGGTGGGCGCCGTGCCCGGCGACGACGCGCTCGCCGAGACCGGTGGGAGCGGCAGCACCTCGTACCTCGCGATGGGCGGAGCCGCCGCGCTGGCCCTGGGTGCGAGCGCCCTGTTCGTCTCGGTCCGGCGGCGGTCCTCGGGCGGCGCGCACCGCGCCTGATCACGCGGCTGCCGGGCCCCCGTCACCGGGGGCCCGGCAGCGCGTTCTCAGCTCACGGCCGAGGCACAGGTGGTCGGGGTCGCGCGCGCCGGGTCGAGGGCGTTCGCCACTTCGTGGAAGGCGATCCTGTCGATGGTCCCGATCGCCACGTGCTCGGACAGGTCGACCGGGCACAGGTCCTGGAGCAGGACGTTGCGTACGTTCGGTCCGTCGAGGTACTGCGTGCGGTACGGGGTGACGACCTCGTCGTACCGCGTCGCGATGACGGTGTAGCGGACCCCGGGCACGGTGTCGGCACCCGCGGTGAGCTTGGTGATGAAGGCCGAGCCGGCGACCTGGTCGGCGAGACCCGGGGTGTTGGTGGTGAGGAGGTCCTCGACACCGGGGAAGTAGGGCAGCAGCTTCGTGAGGCCCAGGAGCGTGGTGCCGTGGTTGTCGGGGGCGATCCCGACGAGGGCGTTCACCTTCCCCGCGCCCCCGAGGAACTTCAGGTAGTAGTTGGGCATCATCCCGCCCTGGGAGTGGCCGACGAGGTCGGCCTTCGGGGCGCCGGTGGCGCCGAGCACCTTGTCGACGAAGACGTCGAGCTGTCCTGCCGACTTGTCGATCGGGCCGAGTCCGTTGAAGAGCGGCACGCCCGGGAGCTGGCCGTAGTCGAGCGAGAAGACGCAGTAGCCCCGGCTGACGAGGTACGGCGCGAGGACCAGCCAGTTGTCGATCGAGTTCCCGAAGGTCCCGTGGACGAGGACGACCGGGCGGGGATGGGCTGCGGACGGCTTGCAGGAGTAGTCGTTCCATCCACGGGAGGGAGCGGCGGCCTGCGCGGGAGCGGCGGTCGCGGCCGCCGTGGGGGCGACGAGCGCGGCGAGGGTGAGGAGCAGCGCGGCGAGCGTTCGGCGGGCGCGTGGGGCGCGCGGGGCGGGGGTCCAGGGCAGCATCGGGTGTTCTCCTTGCGGCTCAAGGGAGTTGCGATGTCGGTGCGCCCTGCGGTCCGGACCACAGCGAACTACGTTGTTCTCTACGTGCTCATGCCAAATTACGCATGAGTAAGGTTGCTGGGGAAGTTACGCGTCGGTAAAAAGATTCCGGTGCGCCGGGCGAGGGCGGGACCGCGCGGTCCCAGCCTACGAGCGGCCCCGGGACCGGGCCGCGAGCCACGCCGGGGTCAGGCCGCGAGCCGCCCCGGCTTCACGGCCTGCGGACCGAACCTGGCCCGCAGCTCGTCGGCGACCGCCTCGATCCTCCGCACCCGTTCGTCCACCGGGTCGAAGGTGAGCTGGTGGGCGGCGCGTTCCGCGTCGTGGAGCCCTTCCGCCCGCAGCCCGATCCCCCTCACCCGCGCCCGCTGCAGGGCGAACGAGTCCTGAATCCGGTACGCGAGCGAGGTGAGCGCCACCGAGTGGGCGGTGGGCTCCGTGAGCGTACGGCTGCGGGTCAGCGTCGCGTAGCCGGTCCGGTCGGCGTAGCGCACGGAGACCGCGAGCGAGCGGCACACCTGCCCGTCGACGCGCAGCCTGGCACCCAGCTCCTCGGTGAGCGAGAGCAGCGCGCGGCGGTGCTGCTCCGGGTCCAGTTCGTCGCGGGGGAAGGAGCGTTCGGCCGCGACCGACCGGGCGGCCGCGTTGGGGACGACCCGCGTACGGTCGATGCCGTTGGCCCGCTCCCACAGCTCGCGCCCGGTCCGCACCCCGGTGATCCGCTGCAGGGTGGCAAGTGGCGCGTCGGCGATCCGGCCGATGGAGTCGAGCCCGTAACCGCACAGGGTGCGCGCGGTCGCCGCCCCGACGCCGTCCAGCGCCGCGGCGGGCTGGGACGCGAGGAACCCGGCGTGCTCGCCCGGGGGCACCACGAAGGTGGTCCCGCCCGCCGCCCGGCGCGCCGCCATCCTGGCCAGCATGGGGTTGGCGGCCGCCCCGATCGCGCAGTCCACGCCGTGCAGGGCGAGGGCGCGCACCCGGATCACGGAGGCCAGGCCGGCCACGTCCTGCCCGAAGTAGCGCAGCGCGCCCCCGACGTCGGCGAGCGCGGCGCCGGGCGGGGCCGCCTCGACGACCGGGGTGAACGCCCCGAGGAGGGCGAGCAGTCCCTCGTATCCCGCGCTGTCCGGCGGTCCGCCGCCGATCCGGCGGAACCGCAGGCACAGGACGGCCGGCTGGTCGCTCATCCCGCGCTCCCCTGGCTCCGGTGCCACAGTTTCCTTCCGGTGGGCGTCCCCTCTCCGGCCGGCTGGAGGTCGGACCAGGGGTTCATCTCGTAGCCGGTCGGCAGCTGGATGCGGCGGCCGTCGTCCGGCGCCTCCTCCTCGCCGGCGGCGGGCTCCTCCGCCAGCCGTGCCGCGACCGCGTCGAGGCCGCCGGTGTCCCGGAGTTCGGCCAGCTCCGCCAGATTCCAGGCCGCCGAGCCGACCACGCTCATGCTGCGCGCGCCGCGCCGCTGGACCACCCCGCGCACGAGCAGCAGCCAGGAGTGGAAGACGGTGTGGGCGCAGGCGGCGTGGCTGTCGTCGAAGAAGGCGAGGTCGACCAGGCCCGTACCGTCGTCCAGGGTGGTGAAGATGACCCGGCGGCCGGAGCGGACCGGCGGGGTCTGGGTGGCCACCTTGGCGCCCGCGACCAGCACCGTCTCCCCGTGCGCGGCCTCCCGCAGCCGCTTGGCGGAGACCGCGCCGAGCTCCTCCAGGAAGGCGTGGTGATCGCCCATCAGATGACGGGACACGTCCATGCTGAGGACGCCGAGCTCGGCGCTGAGGCGTTCGGCGTCGTTGAGGTCGGGCAGCCCGACGGTGCCGGTCCGGTGTCCGCCGCCGAGCGGGAGCTGGGCGCCCGCCGCGCCGGAGCCGGAGCTCCGCTGGGCGCGGTGGAGTTCGGACAGGTGCAGCAGCAGGTCCCTGCGGTTGGCGCCGAAGGCGTCCAGCGCGCCGACCTGCGCCAGCCGCTCGGCGGCCGGCTTCCCTGGCCTGGCCCGCTGCCAGAAGTCCAGCAGCGAGGTGTAGGGCTGCCCGGCCTCGATCCGGGCGACCTCGGCCTCACTGATGCCGTGGACGTCCGAGAGCGCCAGCCTCAATCCCCATTTATCACCGTTGTCGCCAGACACCAGTTCGATCCGATGGGTGGCGGCCGACCGGTTCACGTCCAGCGGCAGCACCGGCACCCCACGCCGCCGCGCGTCCGCGAGGAGCAGCCGCTTCGGGTACATCCCGGGGTCGTGGGTGAGCAGCCCGGCGTAGAAGGCCGCCGGGTGGTGCGCCTTGAGCCAGGCCGACTGGTACGTCGGCACGGCGAAGGCGACCGCGTGCGCCTTGCAGAAGCCGTAGCTCCCGAACGCCTCGATGATCTCCCAGGCGCGGGCGATCACCTCGGCACCGTACGTCCGCCCCGCCGCACGCCGGGCGAACCAGGCCTTGATCCGGGCCTGCGACTCGGGGTCGGAGAGCCCCCGCCGCACACGGTCGGCCTCGCCGCGCCCGCAGCCGGTCATGATGTTCACCATCTCGATGATCTGCTCGTGGAAGACGACCACCCCGTAGGTGCCGCGCAGCGCGTCCTCCAGGTCGGGGTGCGGATAGCGCACGGGCGCGCGGCCGTGCCTGGCCTCGATGAACGGCCGCACCATGTCGGCGGCGACGGGCCCCGGCCGGAACAGCGAGATGTCGACCACCAGGTCGTGGAAGGTGGCGGGCTGGAGCCGCCCGACCAGGTCGCGCTGGCCCGGCGACTCGATCTGGAAGCAGCCCAGCGTCTCGGCGCTCCTGATCAGCCGGTACGTCTCCGGGTCGCCCTCCGGCACGGCGTCCAGGTCGATCTCCTGCCCGGAGGCCCGCTTCACCTCCGTCACGGCGTGCGCCATCGCCGACTGCATCCGCACGCCGAGCACATCGAGCTTGAGCAGCCCGAGGTGCTCCACGTCGTCCTTGTCGAACTGCGCCATCGGGAAGCCCTCGCCGCTGGTGGGCATGACCGGCGTACGCCGCAGCAGCGAGTCGTCCGAGAGGAGCACCCCGCACGGGTGCATGGCGATGCCGCGCGGCAGCGCGTCCAGCGACTCCACCAGGTCCCATAGCCGGCCGTACCTCTCCTTCCGTCCGGCCACGGCCCGCAGCTCGGGCAGTTCCTCCATCGCGGCGCGGGCGTCCCTGGCACGGATGTGCGGGAAGGCCTTGGCGAGCCGGTCGGTCTCGGCCGGGTCCATGGAGAGCGCGGCACCGACGTCGCGGATGGCGTGGCGCACCCGGTAGGTCTCGGGCATGGAGACGGTCGCGACCCGCTCGGCGCCGAAGCGGCCGATGATCGCGCGGTAGACGTCCAGGCGCCGGGCCGACTCCACGTCGATGTCGATGTCGGGCAGCACGAAGCGCCGCTCGGACAGGAAGCGCTCCATGAGCAGTCCGTGCTCGACCGGGTCCGCGTGGGCGATCCCGAGCAGGTGGTTGACCAGGGATCCGGCCCCGGAACCGCGCGCCGCGACCCGTATGCCCATCCTCTTCACGTCGTCGACGACCTGGGAGACCGTCAGGAAGTACGTGGCGAAGCCGTGGTGGCCGATGATGTCCAGCTCGTGGTGCATCCGCTCCCAGTAGTCGCGCCTGCGGTCGTAGCCGTGCCGCACCATGCCCGCGGCGGCGCGTGAGGCCAGCACCCGCTGGGCTGTGCGCAGCCCGGCCCCGACGAGACGCGGCTCGGGGAAGTGGACGCTGCCCAGCCCCAGGTCGCCCGCCGGATCGACGACGCAGGCGTCGGCGGTGCGCCGGGTCTCCTCGAACAGCCGCTCCCCCGCACCCTGCCCGAGCCCCGCGGCGGAGGCGATCCGCTCGGCGGCCTCCCGCATGGCGCGGGCGTCCTTGAGCCAGCGCTCCCCGCTGTCGAGGGGGGAGCGGCGCGGGTCGACGGGGACGAGCCTGCGCGCCGAGTCGAGCACGTCGGCGACGGGTCCCTGCCCGGGGTCGGCGTACCGGACGGCGTTCGTCAGCACGGCCCGCACGCCCTGTTCGGCGGCGAGGCCGACCGTACGGGCGGCGAGCCGCAGCGACCCCGGGCCGGTGCCCCCACGGCCGTGGTGGACGACTTCGAGGCGCAGGGCGTCGCCGTAGATCTCCCGCCAGGGGGCGAGCAGCGCGGCGGCCCGGTCCGGCCTGCCCGCGGCCAGCGCGGCGCCCACCTCGGACGCGGGGCCGAGCAGCACGGTGAGCCCTTCGGCGGGCAGCGCGTCCCGGCCGACCAGGGGCCGGCCGGCGTCCGGGCCGCCGGCGTCGGAGGTGTGGGCGGCGGTGACCAGCCGGCACAGCTCGGCCCAGCCCCGTGCGCCGTCCCGGGCGAGAAAGGTGGCCCGGGGTGCCGATTCATCGACAAAGGAACCCCCACGGGCCGGCGTGCGCGGCCTGCGTGCAGCTCCCCCTCCCCCGGGCTGCGGTGCCACCGCGAGCTCCGCCCCGAAGAGCGGCCGGATCCCGGCCTTCTCACAGGCCCGGGCGAAGCGGACCGCGCCGGCGAGACTGTCGCGGTCGGTCAGCGCGAGGGCGCCCATCCCCCGCTCGGCGGCACGCTCGGCCAGCCGCTCGGGGTGCGACGCCCCGTACCGCAGGGAGAACCCGGAAACGGTATGCAGATGCGTGAACCCTGGCATCCGCACCTCCTGGACCGATCCGTACTCGCCACCCCCTCGCTCTCCACCATAGACCAAGTTTCGAACGTTCGTACGATAACCGGGTGCGCGGCCACCCCTCCGCCATTCGGCCCGTCCCGCCTGCACGGAAACCGCCCTCCCATGACTGTGGGGGCATGACTTTCGCTGACGAGGTGAAGAACGCCGTCACCGCACGGGCCGCCCTGCTGGTCGTCGGCGTCCTGGCGCTGCAACTGCTCTTCATCGCTTCCTACGTCGGCGCGCTGCACCGGCCCGACCCGACGGACGTCCCCTTCGGGGTCGTCGCCCCGCAGCAGGTGTCCGGGCGGCTCGTGACCCAGCTGGACGGCCTGCCGGGCGGACCACTGGACCCGCGCGCGGTCTCCGACGCGGCCGAGGCCCGCCGGCAGATCGAGAACCGGGACCTCGACGGCGCCCTGATCGTCAGCCCCACCGGAGCCACCGACACCCTGCTCGTCGCCTCCGGGGGCGGCACCGTGCTGGCCACCTCACTGACCGCGATCGTCAAGGAGGCGGAGGGGCCCCGGCAGCGCACGGTGCGGACCGTGGACGTGGCCCCCGCCTCCCCGGACGACTTCGACGGCCTCTCCTCGTTCTACCTGGTCGTGGGCTGGTGCGTCGGCGGCTACCTCTGCGCCTCGATCCTGGCGATCAGCGCGGGCACCAAACCCGCCAACCGGCAGCGCGCGGTGATCCGCACCGCGGTGATGGCGCTGTACTCGGTCGCGGGCGGGATCGGCGGCGCGGTCATCATCGGACCGATCCTCGGGGCGCTGCCGGGCAGCGTGTGGGCCCTGTCCGGCCTGGGCGCCCTGGTCGTCTTCGCGGTCGGCATGATCACGCTCGCCCTGGAGGCACTCACCGGCATCGTCGGCATCGGCCTGGCCGTCCTGCTCATCGTCGTCGCGGGCAACCCGAGCGCGGGCGGCGCCTTCCCCCTGCCGATGCTGCCGGACTTCTGGCGGGCGATCGGCCCGGCCCTGCCACCCGGCGCGGGGACGTGGACCGCCCGCTCCATCGCGTACTTCCACGGCAACGCGGTCACCGGCCCCCTGCTGGTGCTCTCCGCCTGGGCGGTGGTGGGTACGGCCCTGACCCTGCTGCTGTCGATGCGGCGACGGGACACGGAGGAGCCCGGGCGGACGGCGACGGCCCCCGGCGGGGGCGCGCACCCCGCCTGAGACCGGCACCCGGAAGACGCCGGCCTGGGACACGGCCCCAGGACCGACGACTCCAGGACCTGCGGCACCACGGCACCAGAGCCCCCAGGCCCACGGCACCGCCGCACCGCCGCACCGCCGCACCGCCTGGAAGCATCACGCCGCGAACACGGGGTCCGGAGTCCGGTCCGCCCCACGAGCCGGGGACCTCCGGCTGAACACCGCCCGAGCGGGGGCGAACTCCGGACGACCAATCGGCACACCCTCTAGGCATGACAGGTGCATGGCGTCATTCTGGGGACGGCCTCGCGCGGCCCGCGAGGAGCACGGTCGCACAACCCCCTTCCGCCCACCGGAGGTTGCCCATGCGTCGCAGATTCACCGTCCCGCTCGCCGCGGTCGCCCTGTCGCTCCCGCTCGCCCTCGTACCCGCCGTCTCCGCTTCGGCCGCCCCCTCGGACAAGCCGCAGGTCCTCAGCTCCTGGACCCAGACGAGCGCCTCCAGCTACGCCGCGTGGAACTCCGCCCGCGGCAACCAGGGCGCGTGGTCCGCGTACGCCTTCGACTGGTCGACGGACTACTGCAGCACCTCCCCCGACAACCCGTTCGGCTTCCCCTTCCAGACCGCGTGCGCGCGCCACGACTTCGGCTACCGCAACTACAAGGCCGCGGGCACGTTCTCCGCGAACAAGTCCCGCATCGACTCCGCGTTCTACTCGGACCTCAAGCGGGTGTGCGCCGCCTACTCCGGCGCCAAGCTGACCTCGTGCAACAGCACGGCGTGGACGTACTACCACGCGGTGGACATCTTCGGGGTGGCGCCGGCCAAGGGCTCCCTCGCCGGACAGCCCCAGGCCGCCTGACGGCAGACGTCCCGAGCCTGACGACGACGTCGCGCCCCTGTCCCGGCCGAGCCGGTGCGCCTTACCGTGGGCGCTCGCACGCAGGGGCGTGCGCCGTACGGCCTGTCGTCTCAGGGGGAGCCATGAGCACTGGGGTCATCGCGTTACTGGTCGCCGTGGTCGGTGTGGCGGGCACCCTGCTGGCACCGATCACCACCGCCTGGGTGAGCGCCCGCTCGCGCCGGCAGGAGTTCGAGCTCCAGGAGCGCTCCGACCGGACCAGACGGCA
The DNA here is from genome assembly GCF_042270185.1 of Streptomyces sp. NPDC055962. Classification (NCBI taxonomy): domain Bacteria; kingdom Bacillati; phylum Actinomycetota; class Actinomycetes; order Kitasatosporales; family Streptomycetaceae; genus Streptomyces; species Streptomyces sp. NPDC055962. Next base: position 75,806 of record NZ_JBHJYN010000005.1, on the reverse strand, counting down.
CATCGACGCGGCCGAGGCACACCTGGAACGCCGGCGCGAGACCTACGTCGCCCTGAACAGCGGCGCCCGGCGGTACCGGTTCCGGATGCTGGAGGACCTCTACGCGCTGCGCTCCGGAGCAGACCCGGACCCTGCGACGGAGGCGGTCCGTATCGAGTTCCAGGACACCTACGCGCAGGCCCAGATGCTCGTCCCCGACGACGTCCTGCACGCGTGCCAGACCGTCCGTGTGGCACTCGCGGACGCCAGGAAACTCCTGGAAGCGCTGGCCGGGGACAGCGCACACGACGAGCAGAAGTGGCAGGAGACCCACACCTTCCTGCTCCGGATGTGGGACGCGATGGGAGAGATGCAGCTCGCCATGCGCCGGGACCTGGGCATCACGGCACCACCCGGCCCGTGAGACGGGAGCGCCACCCGGACGCGACGAGCCCGCCCCCTCCTGCGAGGGGGCGGGCTCGTCGGCGTACCGATGGACCTGAGGTCAGCCGATCTCGGCGCCGAACGCCGCCAGCGCCTCGGGCACCGGCTGGAAGAACGTCTCGCCCCCGGCGGAGCAGTCGCCGCTGCCGCCCGAGGTCAGGCCGAGCGCGGTGTCGCCCGCGAAGAGCGAGCCGCCGCTGTCGCCGGGCTCCGCGCAGACCGTGGTCTGGATGAGGCCGTTGACGATGTCGCCGTTGCCGTAGTTGACCGTGGCGTCCAGGGCGGTGACCTCGCCGTCGTGGACCTGGGTGGTGGAGCCGCTGCGGGTCACCGTCTGGCCGACGGTCGCGTCGCCCGCCTTGGTGATCGCCTGGGTGGAGCCGTTGTAGAGGTCCACCTCGCTGGGGTGCGGCGTGTCGGAGGTGTACTTCACCAGGCCGTAGTCGTTGTCCGGGAAGCTGGAGCCCTCGTTGGCGCCGATCTCGCCGCCGCCCTGCGAGTCGGACCAGCTGGTGATCGACTCGGTGCAGTGCCCGGCGGTCAGGAAGTAGGGCTCGCCTCCCTTGACGACGTTGAAGCCGAGCGAGCAGCGTCCGCCGTTGCCCCAGATCGCGTCGCCGCCCGCGATCAGCGGCTTGAACTCACCCTTGGACTTGTTGAGTTCGGCCTTGGACCCGAGCCCTTCGACGACCTTGCTGAGCTTGTCCCAGGCCGCGCCGTCCACCGTGCGGTCGGCCGTGACGACCACCTTGTTGCTGACCGGGTCGACGGCCCAGGAGGTCCCGGGGATGGTGGCCTTGTCGGCGAGGGTCTGCCGGGCGTTCGTCAGCTCGGCGAGCGTGTGCTGGACGAGTCTGGCCTTGCCGCCCGCCTGGCGGACCTGCTCGGCGGCGGCGTCGTCGACGACGTTGACGACGAGGTGGTCCGAGTCGGCGTCGTAGTACGCACCGGCGGTGTCGCCGCCCAGGGCCTTGTCGAGCGTGGTGGCGAGATTTCCGGCCGCGTTCGCGGTGAGGGTCCGGGGGGTGAACTGGGGTACGTCGTCACTGGCGTTCGCGGTCTGGAACGTGACTCCAGCCGAGACCAGGGCGAGGACGGCCGATCCGGCCATGGCCACGCGCTTCCTGGATATGCGTCGGTGCTTCAACTTCGACCTCCTGTGGGGCCGTGTGGCGGGCACGTGGGGTACCCGGAACACGGAGGATGGGGCGCCCACTATTCCGATGCGGCCGATAGCACACAAGGTCGACTTCCGGACGCACACATGACGACACCGGTTCACCCGCGCCGTGTTCACAACCGGGGTGTCCCACCACGTCGGTTCCGATTGCGAACACCCGCTGCAATCACACTTCGGCAGCGGGTGAGGACTAGTCCTGTCCTGAAACAGCGTACGGAGTCCGGATGCCGCGCAGAGCACTCCTGAAGACGAACACCCCCCGAATGCCTCCGAACGTCCCGAACACCACCGGCGCGTTCCGACAGGGAGTGCCGCTATCGCGCCGGATGGGTCATCATCGAACAGGCAGTGCATACCGGGTGGTTGACACCCGGACCGAGCGGGACGACCGAGCGGAGGAGCGGGTGCGTAACCGGGTACGCGTGGCGGACGGGCGGCATCTGATGGTCGAGCGTCAGGGGGACCCGCGGGGCAGACCGGTGTTCCTCCTGCACGGGATGCCGGGCAGCCGTCTGGGCCCGGCTCCACGCGGGATGGTGCTCTACCAGCGCAAGATGCAGCTGATCTCCTACGACCGGCCGGGGTACGGCGGCTCCGACCGGCTGCCGGGACGGCGGGTGAGGGATGTCGTCGAGGACGTGCGGGCGATCGCCGACTCACTCGGCCTGGAGCGCTTCGCCGTGGTCGGCCGCTCGGGCGGCGCACCGCACGCCCTGGCGTGCGCCGCGCTGATGCCGGACCGTGTCACCCGCGCGGCCGCCCTGGTCAGCCTGGCTCCCCGGGACGCCGAGGGGCTCGACTGGTTCGACGGCATGGCCGCGTCCAACGTCCTCGCGTACTCCAGGGCGGTGGACGACCCGGACGGACTCGCGGAGTCCTTCATCAGCCGCTCGGCGGCGATCCGCCAGGACCCGGCCCGGCTCCTGGACGACCTGCGCAGGGAGCTGACCGACTCCGACCGTGTCGTCGTCAACGACGCCGGGATCCGCATGATGCTGCTCGCCAACTTCCGCGAGGGACTGCGCACGTCGGCGTACGGCTGGATCGACGACGCGTTGGCGTTCTGCCGGCCGTGGGGGTTCGATCCGGCCGACATCAAGGGGCCGGTGATGCTGTGGCACGGCGAGAAGGACGTCTTCTCGCCCGTGGGTCACTCCCGCTGGCTGGCCGGGCAGATCCCGGGCGCCACCGCCGTCCTGGAGCCCGCAGCGGCGCACTTCGACGCGCTGTCCGTGCTTCCCACCGTGCTCAACTGGCTGCTGGACGAGAGGGAGGCAGCGGCCTGCTGACCGCTGCGGCGGCTCCGGTGCCCGGCCGTGCCGGACCCCGGAGCCGGCGGCTCACACCGACATCGGTTCCAGCTCGCGCTGGAACCTCTCCTCGGTCCTCGCTATCCGCGTCAGCGGGTGATCGTCACCGAGCTGGCGGGCCAGCTCGTCCCCCGTCTCCATCCGCAGCCTCAGCGCCTCGTCACCGCGTCCCATCGCGTCCAGCGTGACCGCGATGTTCGACGTCATGGCCAGGGTCTCCGGGTGGTGCGCCCCGAGGACCTCCCTGAGCTGCCCGGCCACCTTGCGCTCCGTCTCCAGCACGATGTCGAGCTCGCCCCGGTCGGCCGTCGCGTTGGCCAGGTTCATGACGCAGAGCAGGGTGTTCGGGTGATCGCGCCCGAACACCTCGCGCATCGAGGCGACCACCCGCGTCAGGAGCTTCTCCGCCTCCTGGGACGCGCCCGCCCCGGAGAGGTAGACGCCGAGGTTGTTCTGCGCGGCCAGGGTGTACGGGTGCTGCTCGCCCGGCACCTTCATGTACTGGTCGACCACCTCCTGCGCGGCGTCCCTGGCCGCCTCGGCGTCCGCCGCGGCGAACAGGTCGGCCGCCATGTTGAGGTCGCAGGCCAGCGACTCCGGGTTGGCCGAGGTGTACTTGGCCCGGTACCTGGCCCGGGTGGCCACGGTCAGCCTGCGCGCGTCCTCCAGCTGCCCCGCCCTGCGCAGCGAGACCGCCAGGCTCTTGGCGGCGCTGAGCGTGGTGGGGTAGGTGCGGCCGAGGGTCGCCTTGAGGCTGTCGTAGGTACGGCTGAGCAGCGCGACGGAGTCCTCGTACCGTCCGACCTCGCGCAGGTCGCGCGCCAGGTTCAGGGCGGAGGACAGACTGTGCGGGTGCTCCTGCCCCAGCACCTCGGACCGCAGGTCGTAGCAGTCCTGGTCGATCTCCCGGGCCTTGGCGTACTGCCCGATGCTGCGCAGGTTCAGCGCCAGGTTGTTGGCCGCCGCCAGGGTCCGGGCGTGCCGCTCGTGGAAGATCTGGTTGAAGCCGTCATGGGCTTCGGTCGCCAGCTCGATCGCCCTCCCGTACTCCCCGAGCAGCCCCAGGTCGATGGCGAGGCCGCTGGTGGTCATGTACGTGTGCGGGTGCTCCGGGCCCAGCACCTCCCGCTGCAGCCGCAGGGTGAACTCGTCGAGCTCCTTCGCCTCGACGTACCGCCCGCGGGTGCGCAGGATGTTGGACAGGTGGAAGCAGAGGTACAGGTACTGGATGTCCCGCTCCCCCAGCATCTCCAGCCACGTCGCGCGGAGGTCCTCCCCGAGCGTGCCCGCGGTCCTCACGTCCCCGCGCTTCCAGAGGTAGCGCACGCGGTCGATGAGCAGCCTGCGGGTCTCGTGGTCCCGGCAGTTGCGCGCGTCGGACGGGCCGAGGTGCGGCCAGATCGTGGCGAAGCGCGGCCAGTTCTCCGGGTTGTCGATCGGCTCGGTGTCATCGGGCCGGGCACCCGCCAGGATGAGGTGGACGACGTGCCGGGCCTCCGCCTGCTCCTCCTCGCTGAGCTGGGCCCTGATCACCGCCTGCACCAGCCGGTGCACCTGGATGGAGTTCGACACCTGGTCGACCTTGGCGAGGGCGAAACGGCCGATCTCCCTGATGACCCGTCCGAGCACCAGCTTCTCCTGCAGCGAGGAGTCGTAGGGCTTCAGCGCTTCGATCATCTCCTTGCTGTAGAGGAGATTCGCGGAGATGGGTTCGGGGGCGAAGAAGGCGCAGAGCTGGAGCAGGCGTACCGCTGCCGGTGAGCGCTCCTTGAGCCGCTCGATGGAGATGTTCCAGGTCGCGGCCACGGGCTGCGGATAGCCGGCCGGCTGGTTCAGCGCGAGGACCTGCGGGGCCTGCTGGGCGAGCTGTTCGAGATAGGTGTCGATGGGCGTCGCGGTCTCCGCGATCCAGGCCGCCGCCTGTTCGACGGCGAGCGGCAGGTCACCGACGGCCGTGGCCACCTGGGCGGCGTCCTCGACGCTGAGCCCGGGGGCGCGGCGCTGCAGATGCTCGATCGACTCCTCACGCAGGAAGACGTCGACCGGCAGCGCGTCACCGTGCTGGGACCACGCCTGGTTCCGGGAGGTGACCAGGATGTGGCCGGAGCCGCCCTGCGGGAAGTAGCGCCTGAGGCGTTCGGGGTCGTCGGCGTTGTCGAAGACGAGCAGCCACCGGTCCGACGGCACACCGCGCCTCAGCAGGTCGACCGCCTCCTGGGAGGCCGCCGCCATGTCGTCGCCGCCCTGGGCACCGAGCCGTACGGCCAGCTCGGCGAGCCCGGCGATCACGTCGTCCGTCTGCTCGGAGGATATCCACCACACCAGGTCGTAGTCGGCCATGAAGCGGTGCACGTACTCCAGCGCCACCTGGGTCTTTCCGACGCCGCCGAGGCCGTACAGGGTCTGCGGCTGCGGCAGCACGACGGCCATGCCGCCGCCGAGCTGGTCGCGCATCCGCTCCAGGACCAGGGAGCGGCCGGTGAAACCGGGGTTCCGCGGGGGCGCGTTCCAGATCCTGGGCACGGTGCCGGGGAAGCGGGGACCGGGCGACACGCCGTCGCCGAGCTGCACCGGCCGGTCCAGGGCACGCATGAGTGCCGTCGTCGCCTGGACCTCGTCCAGCCGGAACAGGTCGACCGGGTTGCGGTCGATGTACGGGGCGGAGAGGCGGACGTCGCTGATCCTCAGGGGGAGCAGCTGGCGCCGTCCGCCGCCCGGGTCCTCGGCGACCGCCCGCTCCCACAGGTCCACGGCCCGCTGCGACTTGAGGTAGGCGCTGGAGAGCAGCACGACGGTGCGGGCCGCGTTCTCGGCCGCCGTCTGGGCGGGGTCCGCCGGCCCCGTGTCGGCGGAGACGTCCCGCGGCACCACCCGGAACCCGGCCCGGGTCAGGACCGATTCGATCCAGTCCGCCCACATCCGGTTCTCCGCCACGTAGCTGAGGAAGAGATCGGCGGGCAGCGCGGGCCTGCGCCGGGTGAAGGCGTCGCGGATCCGCAGCCGCACCTCTTCGCCCACCGGGGGCATCGAGGTGATCTCCTGCTGGGTGATGACCGCGGTGAGACGTTCGAACGCGGACAGCAGGGAGTTGCTGAGCCCGGCCTCGTCCCCGAAGGTGGCGAGGGTCTCCTCGTAGGCGTAGTAGGGGCGGTAGGGAATCTCCACCGCCCCCCAGTAGGCGGTGAGTTCGTCCCCGGAGAGGTCGCGGGGCAGCCGGTCGAACTTCAGCCGGGCCAGGGCGCGGCCTGCGTCGGCCTTCTCCTTCTCCCCTTCGTCGATCCGCATCGGGACGGGGAAGATGGAGATGGGCCGCCCGGTGTAGCGCTCGGCGATCTGCCGGGCGACGGAGGCCGCTCCGTCGATGGACTGGTCGCTGAGGGTGAAGCAGTCGACGAGCATGTCCGGGAGGTGGACGGTGCAGATGTCGGCGATGTCGCTGAGGCCGGTACGGCTGTCGATGAGGACGTAGTCGTAGTTGGCCTTCATGTCGTCCCGCAGGGCGTCGAAGAAGTGGCCGCCGCCGAGCCGGTCGTAGAAGTTGTCCCAGTCGAAGGTGGAGACGGTCGCGGAGTACTCGCGGTTCTGCCGCCCCGCGGAGACGAAGTCGAGGGTGCCGCCCCTCGGGAACTCCCAGCCCAGCGCCTCGGGGTTGAGCGAGACCGCATGGGGCTGGATGCGGGCGTAGTCGCGGTGCCAGTCGTCGGCGCGCTGCGCGGGGTTGGTCGCGGCCCAGGCGAATTCGGTGATCAGGTCGATCACCCCGGTGGTGGCCCCGAGTGTCGACGGGTCGAGGAAGGGGTGGAAGAACCGGTGCAGCCCCGGTGCCTCCAGGTCCCAGTCGACGGCCAGCACCCGCTTGCCGTTGGCGGCCAGGATCCAGGCGGTGTTGGCCAGGGCCATGGTGCGCCCCGTGCCGCCCTTGTACGAGTAGAAAGTGACGATGCGCCCGTCACGACCGGCTGTCATACGTCCTCCGCATCCGTCGCAGGGTCGTGCATGTCGGGTATGAACTGGGTGTTGCCCATGGGCCCCATGAGCCGCGTCCGTTCGCTGTGCCGTCCGCCGGCCGGTGGATAGACCGTGGCGTGCCTCAGATACTGCTGGGCGGCCACCTCGACCACCTGGGGAAGGATCTGGCCGAACGCCTCCATGCTGGGTACCCCCTTGGCCGCGACACGGCAGAAGGCCCGCCCCTGCCGCATCTTGACCGGCATCGTCTGTTCGAGTTTCTCGGTCAGTTCGGCCTCGGCGGCCCTGCTCTGGTGGTCGTCCCGGCACCAGGGGACGACCATGGTCACCCAGGGCCGGTTCTCGGCGTCGAAGGCGGCCAGCCGCCGTCTCAGGTCCTCGTCCTGGAGCGCCCAGCGGTCGACCAGCAGGATCTCCGGAGTGCTCGGCGACTGCTTGCCCTCACGCTGCCCGCTGTCCTCGTCGAACGGGGTCACGACGGCCTGGTAGTTGAGGGAGCGCACCAGCTCCTCCGCCACGTAGGCCAGGGGCCGGGCGGCAGCCGGGTGGTAGGGGTTCCATTCCTGCGGGTTGTCGCCGTAGTACTCGGGGTTGCGGCCTTCCGGCAGGTCGTGCCGGGTGGGTGCGGCGATGGTGATCCGCATGGGCCTCGGGGCGCCCGCTCCGCTGCCCGGTGCGCCGAAGGCGCTGGGGACGAGGCGGAAGTCGAGTGGCCGGCCCGAGCCGATCTCCACGGTGTCGGCGACGTGGACGATCCGCTTCGCCAGGTGGTAGACGGCCTGTTCGTAGTCCTGGGCGAACAGGGTGAGCTTGATCAGCCCGTAGAGCCCGTCGCTGACGTAGCGGTCGCCGAAGTCCCGGTGGTTGAACTGCAACCGTTCGGCCGGGCCCGGCAGTTGGCTGGCGGGCACCGGGACCCAGAGGGCGGGCACGATCGCCTCGGCCGGCTGGTTCGACCGGGCCCGGTGATGGATGGCGCGCTGTTCGAAGGCGTACCACTCCTTGCCGCACATCTCGCTGGCGAAATAGCGCGGCGAGAACAGCGGTACGAAGACCCGGCAGTTGGCCAGGACATTCCCCAGCCTCTCGGACCAGCCCTCACCCGAACGTATCTCTCGGTCCATGAAACCCGCCGACGCCCCCGCCGGGAGGTTGGTCATGGCCATCACATGTCCGCAGAGATCTTGGAATAGCCGTTCGACCCACATATCCGGGTCCGAACCACCGCCGTACCCCGGTGTGTGCGCGTAACTCAGAAAGAAGTACGGCCGATGGTCCGCCGCTCGCTGATGCGTCATGCGTGCACACGACCCCCGTCCTGTGTGAGCACCCGCATCCCAGGTCTGTGGCGCGAGGGTGCGAGCGAATTCATCATTCCGGAGCGGACCGTGCTCCACCCCCATGGCGTTCGGTCAATCAACGCCGCTTTCCAGTCATCCCTACCCAGGATTCATCGAACAGGTTCTTGATCCATGACATTCGTGAGGATGTTCATCCCACTTGTCCCTTGTACACCTCTCGCTTCCTCCCGGAGCGACTTCAGGAGCCGCATTCCTCCGGCCGTCGGTTCGGCCGCCCCTTCCATCATGTCGAGTGCCTCGGGGACACCGTCCAGGAATCGGGGCGCGAGGAAGGAAAGTCCCACGCGTTCATATGTATCGGCAAGTAGCCCGGAAAAGGGGACCTCCGCATTCCGGTCCCAGGGGGGCCGGTACTCCCAGGCCCCGTCCAGGGCGTAGAGATCGGTGAGATCCAGGAGAGCCCGCAGCCTGGCCCGCCGCAGACCCCGCAGGAGCTGGAGCGCGAGCCCTTCCGCGTCCGCCGTCGGCGCGAGCCCCACGGCGCCGTGGCCGTGCGGCCGTTCCGCGTTCCGGCCGGCGACGAGCGGGGTCAGCGTCGTCAGGTCCCTCGCAGCCTGCGCCGCCTGCCCGGGCGCGGCCGACTCCAGGAGCCGCCACGCTCCCCCGACGGCTTCGGTCCAGGCCTTCGCCTCCGTCCCGCCGAGACGGGGCGCCGCCGGAGCCCCGAAGCAGTCGCGGTAGGGATCCAGATCGTCGAGGGCGTAGCGGGGCACGCCCTCCTCGGCGACGTACCGCACGGGGAGCCAGTCAGGACCGTCCGCCCCCCTCGGGACGGTCCGGCGGCCGCCCCCGCCCTCCCGCTCCACCGAGAAACCGTCCTCGGCGGTCCGCACCGAGACCCGGCCGGCCTCACCGGGCCCGGCGACCCGCAGCTCGCCGAGCGTGGGGAGGAAGAGCCTGCCGTCCCGGTAGTCCACGGACACCGGGAGGTCGAGACCGGACCGCACGGCGGCGGCCGCCACGTACGAGGAGAGCCGCAGCGCCTGGCCGGCCGCTCCGGGCCGTCCGGCGTGCAGCCCTTCCAGGGCGTCCAGCAGCCAGGTACGCGTGTACGGGTGGGCGAGGACGTGGTCGAGTCCGTCGGCGACGTCACCGGAGGCCTCCAGTACGCCCGCGAGCCCCCACGCCTCGTCCCAGCGGTCGCCGCCGCGGCCGTCCAGCGCGTCGTGAAGGCCGGCGAGGAGCGTGCGGGTGAGATCGTGCTGCTCGGAGCCCAGGTCGAGCGCGCCGGTCAGCACCGGGGACACCGTGAGCGCGGCCGTGCGCGCCCCGATCCCCCGCACCAGGGCAGCCAGGTCGTGGCAGTAGACGGACGGGTTGTCGAAGCCGTTGGACGAACGGTAGCGGTGCGTGTAGAGGCCGCCCCCGCACGACCGTACGACGGGGCATGAGCGGCAGGCCTCGCTGACGCCGGCCAGTCCGAGCTGCCGTGTCCTGACTCCCGGGTGGGCAGCCACCTCGTCGAACGCGTGGTGGAAGACGTCGAACCCGGTGGCCGCCGCGCCCTCGTAGGCGCTCTTGAGGGAGTCCACCTGCTCGATCTGGCCGTCCGTCTCGATGACGACGAGGTCCGTGGGGGCGAGTCCGAGGGACTCGGTGAGGCTGGGGCCGCCGCTCAGGGTGGAGTGGACCGACTCGAAGAGCCGCACCGGCATCGGCCGTCCGCGTTCCGTCCAGCGGTCGAAGACGGCCAGGAGCCAGTCGGCGTACGCGGTCGGCGAGCCGTCGGGCCGCAGTGGGGGCTCGTCCCAGGTGGCGTGCGGCAGGAGGAAGTCCACACGCGGGGGTTCGAGCTCGGCGAGGGCGTCGAGCACCGCGACCGGGTCGTTCCGGATGTCGATGGTGCACAACAGCCCGAGGTCCAGGTGCCGGTAGCGGTCCTGGCGCAGGAGCTCGACGGCCCGGAGGACCAGGGGATGGCTGCTGCGGCCGTTGGCGAAGACACGGTGCCGGTCGTTCGCGGCGCGGTCGCCGTCGAGGGAGATGCCGACCTTGACGCCGAACTCGTCGAAGAGGTCGAGATACCGGGGGCTGAGCTGGACACCGTTCGTATGGATCCTGAGGTCCAGCTCAGCGATTCCGTCCAACGCCGCCGTGAGCTCCTCGCAGACTCGGCGCAGTCGCGCAGGGCCGGCCAGGAGCGGCTCGCCTCCATGCAGGATCACTGACATCGAATCGAGTGCATGCTCCGAGGCATGCTCGGCCAATCGTCGAGCTGTCCATGAAATCGCTTCGTCAGAGATGGACTTAGGGCGGGTGCGCCAGCTCTGATCTGCATGTTCATAGATATAGCAATGGTCACACGCGAGATCGCACCTGCTGTGCACCTTGAGCACAATCTCGCGAAAGGGGACCAGGGGTCCTGTCATTCCCCCAGTCTAGCCACCTCGGTCTTCGACTCAGAGTGACGAACTGAAGGTCGAAGTCCCCGCGGGCCGAACCGTGGAGGTACCGATTACCCGCCCGATCTTCCTGGAGGCGTCGGCGCCACGGGCGTCGATCTTGGCGAGTGGCACGCGACTCTTCTTCGCAATGGCGAAGGAGGGAGAGGTTTCGTAGGTCTTCACGGCCGTCCTTGATGATTGTTTCTGGACACTGGATCACAGCCGGCGCCTGCGTATTCACAGTGTCCGGCGGCATGACTTTACTCTCCCGGCAGGCCCCGGCAAACGCCACTGCGGGACGACATCGCGCGTTTACGCCGAATTGCTCAGCCCGAAACCCCGGGGCGGATTGGACCGATCGGGTGAGAATCGCGTACGCACTCCATGAGCCGGCCGCTGGAACCACCATCCGTCGAGCCGTCACCCCGCCCCGTGAAGTGCCTGATCGCCCCCGCACACCCCTGGTCGCCGCACAACCCGTGCGGCACCCGGAACGGCACCCGGGGAGCACGCTCCGGCCCTGACGGCACTGCGCACCACAGGGCTCCCGGACGGGTGACTTTCACTCATTCGGCGCTCATTTCACGTCAGTTCGCACCGGAACGCCCCGTGGTGCGCGGCGGCCGGCGCCGTCAGTCGAACCGGGTGGCCACCCTCGCCCCCTTCATGCAGTCGCCGATCCGCTCGTGGGTGTCGCCCACGACGTCGGTCACCCGGACCCGCACGTAGAGCGCGTCGACACGTTCGACGAACTCCCTCGAGAAGGCACCCACCAGGACCGTCTCGTAGGTACCGGTCCCCACCAGCGGGAAGCCTCGCCCGAACTCGATGAGCCGGAAGTCCTCGGCGGCCGCCAGACCCGCCCCGACCAGTTCGGCGACGGTCGAGGAGAGGTCGTTCCAGCGAGGCCGGGAGGGGGCTTCGCCACCCGCCAGGACCACCGCGTAGGCGCAGGACTCGACGGCCGCGATGTGCTGACCGCCGTTCAGCATCCCCACCCTCCATGCCTCGGCGTCCCCGCTCAGCGGGTCCTTCACCCACCTTCCCCGCCACCCCAGGTAAGGCCGCACGGTGCGGGCGTACTGGGCACGCGCCAGGACCCCTCCGGCCGCGACGGCCAGCAGGCTGCCGAGCACGTCCGTGTCGAGCAGCTGCAGCCGCCAGGGCCAGTCGTCCTGTGCCCCGGGACCGATGTTGGCGCGGACCGACTCCCAGACCAGGACGAGGACCAGCAGGACGAGGAGCACCAGTGGAGCCGTGAACAGCAACGGGCTGCGCCGGATCCTGCGTTGGTCGGAGGGCAGCGGCCCAGCGCCTCCCGGACGTGCGTCGACCACGCGTGCTCCCCCCGGGCGTCAGAGGAATGCGCCCCTCGGACGACGTCAACTCCCCTTTTACATAACGATGTTGATTGATCCTTGCACAGGAGCAGACCTCGCACGAGGGCGCCTTTCCCGCCCCGGGACGCGCCACCCGCCCGAGGCGCCATTGCCGTACACCTGGACGCGACCTACTCTCATGGCCCCGGCAGGCCTGCGCGCGCTTCCTCCAGAGCCCCCGGACAGCACCTCGCGGGTCGCGGTCGTCCACGGCAGGCCCGGACGTACTCCCTACCAGACGTGCCACAACCGCAGACGGGGGTGAACATGACGGCGATTCCAGGACCGCTGCAGAGCATGGTCTTCAGGAGCGCTGACCTGCCCGCACTCTTCCATCACACCGACGCCGTCGCCGTGGCGCGCCAGCGCGAGGCGGTCAACACCACCCGCGGCCAGCTCGTCCTGCTCGTCCTGGGCACGGTGCCCGCCGCGCTCCCCTGGCACGCCGAGGTCGGGTCCGGCGTCCAACTCCTCGACGCAGTAGCGGTGTTGGCGTACCTCGGCGTTCTTGTCACGACGTATGCGGCCTCCCGGCGCAAAGCAAAGTCGCATTGGCAACTCAACCGTTCCGCAGCCGAGTTCATCAAGTCGAACTGCTGGCGCTACGCGGTCCACGGCTCCCCGTTCGACTCCTCGGTCCAGCATCCCGAGGCGGTGTTCGCCAGCCGGCTGGAGGAGGGGCTCCAGGAGCTGCGCAAGGTCGGCTGGGACGACCCCAGGGAGGAGCTCGCGGACTCCGGGGGCGGTCTCATCACCCCGTCCATGCGGGAGTTACGGGACAAGGCGTTCACCGTCCGCAAGGAGACCTACGTCCGCGACCGGCTGATCGAGCAGCGGCGCTGGTACCGGAGGCGCAGGGTGGTGTCGCGGCGTGGCGCGCTCGTCTGGTCGAGCACCGTCGCCGCACTGACGCTCCCGGCGCTGGTCCTGGCCTTGTCGCAGACCTTCGGCGGTGCCGGGTCGTTCGCGCTGACGGGGACGTTCTCCGCAGCTGCCGCCGCCTGTCTCGCGTGGAACGAGATGCGTCGTCACCATCCCCTGCTGACCGCGCACTCACTGGTCGAGGACGACCTGGAGAGCATGCAGGCGGCGATGGAGACCACCCTTACCGAGCGCCAGTGGGCGGCCGCCGTCTTCGAGACCGAGCGGATCGTCTCCCCCGAGCACACCGACTGGCTCGTCAGGCACCGGATGTGAGCGTGCGCGGGGTCAGCCGCGCTCCACTCCGTCACGCCAGATGACGGTGACCGGCCGCCCGAGGCTGCGGGCGTACGTCACGATGTCGCCGGTGCCTCCGAGGCCGCGCGCGGGCAGGCCGTCCCAGACCGCGAGCAGTCGGTCGCAGTGGTCCGCGATGTAGGCGCCCGCGGCGTAGTAGGCCTCGTCGGTGGAGTGCGGGAAGTCGAGCCGGACCTCGCGCACCGCCCTGGCCTTGAGCGCCCGGTAGCGTTCGAGCTCCGTGGCGTCGGCGAACCCTGACTCGTAGTCCCCGCTGGGGATGACCGCGGTCAGCTCGGCACCGTGGGCCAGGGCGAGGTCGGCGAAGAGCTGGTCGGCTCCGACCGCCAGGCTGGAGAGCGCCTCCAGGGAGCCCTCGTGTCCACGGAGTGCCGCTCGCAGACCTTCCCGCACATGCGCGTGGAGCTCCTGGGGGATGGAGCGGTGACCGGTCACACCGATGCGTTTCACGGACCTCGAACCCCCTGGTGTCTGCGGGGGCTCCCGGAGGGCGCGCCTCCGGACGGGCACGGCGTCCGCCCCCCGTGGTGCCTCTGCGACGACCGTCCCGACATCCTCTCAAAGGCGTGGGGCCGAAGGGGAGCCCCCGCCGTGGACCGGCGGGGGCTCACAGGAGTGCGACGGTGGCCGGACGGGTCAGAACACGCTGACGCCGTAGGCGCTCAGCGCCTCCGTGACCGGCTGGAAGAACGTCGTCCCGCCCGAGGAGCAGTTGCCGCTGCCGCCCGAGGTGAGGCCGATGGCCCGGGTGCCCGAGTAGAGGGGGCCGCCGGAGTCGCCGGGCTCGGCGCACACGTTGGTGCGGATCATGCCGTAGACGATGTCGCCGCCGCCGTAGTTGACCGTGGCGTTGAGGCCGGTGACCGTGCCGCTGTGGATGCCGGTGGTGGAGCCGCGGCGGGTGACGGACATGCCGACGGTGGCGTTGGCCGCACTGGTGATGTCCTGGCTGCCGACGGTGCCGGACTTGGTGACCGAGGTGTTGGTGTACCGCACGATGCCGTAGTCGTTGGTCGGGAAGCTGGAGCCCGTCGTGGTGCCGAGGACGGTGGTGTGGGCGGAGTCGGACCACCAGGTCCCGGCTCCGTCGGTGCAGTGACCGGCGGTCAGGAAGTAGTAGGTGCTGCCGCTGCGGACGTTGAAGCCGAGGGAGCAGCGCCAGCTCGACGCGTAGATGGCGTCACCTCCCGAGATCAGCTTGCTGAACGTCCCGGGGGTGCGCTCGATGCGCAGGGCGCCCGCGTTGGCTCCCGCGGACTCCTTGATCGTGTTGATCTCCGCCTGCGAGACGGTGCTGTCGACGGTGACGAGGAGGCGTCCGGTCGACGGGTCGACGTTCCAGGCGGTGCCGGCGACGTCGGCGTCGAGTACGGCTTCTCCCGCCGCGCCGAGCTGGGCGGCGCTGTAGGTTCCGGACTGGTCGGCGTTGGCCGCGGGGACGGTGAGAGCGGCGACGGCGACGAAGCCCGCGGCGACCGCGGTGATCCGCATGCGTCTTGCCGTGCTGCCGGTGCGGGGGGTGATGCGCTTGATCCTCACTTTACGTTCCTCCCGAGGGGAATCGGGGGCCCGCCTGTGGGGTGGCCGGACCCGTGAGGCGCGGTCATGGGGCGCTGCCGCTCTCCGGGAACAGGTTCGGATTCCGGATGCGTCGTGCTCCTGACGAGCGCTGATCGGGAGTATTGGGGGCCTCGACGGTGCGCCGCAAGGAGGCGTTTTCAGCCGTTTCCGCGCATGCGGGCACCGGCCCCGACAGCCGTGGGGCTGCTGGGGCCGGTGTGCTCGGCTCTCGTGTCCGGGGTGGGACGGGTCAGCCGTCGATACGGTTCCGCTCCCCGGCCGGCACGGCGACCGTCAGGGTGTTGCCGGGTGGCGGGAAGGGGCAGATGAAGTGGTCGGCGAACGCGCACGGCGGCAGCAGGGTGCGGTTGAAGTCGACCCGGACCCTGCCCTCGTCGTCGGGTGCGGCGGGCCGCAGGAAGCGGAAGCGGTAGCTGCTGTCGCCGCTGGTGGCATCGGCGAAGACGGCCCAGAGCGAACCGTCGGGCTCGACCGCGACCTGGAGCGTGTGCTCGGCCCCGTCCACAGTGAAGGCGATCTCGCCCCCGAGCCCCAGCCCCCGCTCGCGCCCGTCGGCGTTCTCGACGCGCACGGTCCGGTCGGAGCCGTACGGACGGAAGGTGCCCTCCAGCGACCACTTCGGGTCGTACGGAGTGGCGTCGATGGTCCGGAAGGCGTGCCGGGCCGGGGACTGCGGGTCGAAGTCCCGTACCGCCCAGAGGCCTTCCCGGCTCAGCACGACCAGCCGGCGCTCTCCCTGCGCCACCCGTGAGGCGTCGATGGGACCGCGGTCGGCCCCCAGGCGGATCTCGCCGGCCAGCGGCTTCGCGTCGACCGTGAGTCCGTCGTCGGGCGTGGCGGCGAGCACCACCTCGTCGCCCTCCTCGCGCCACAGCCCGGGTACGGCCGGAATTCGACCCTCCGGATGGTCCGCGAGCCAGTGCGTGCCGGTGAGGGAGAGCGGGCCGTGCGGAGCGGCCACGGCGACGATGCGCCCCTCGTGCCAGCGCTGCCAGGCGTGGAACTCCTCGCTGTCCTGCTGTGCGTCCGTGCTCATGCGGTCAACCTTTCCATACCGGCTCCGCCAGGCCGAGGTGCGACCTCAGTGTGGATCCGGTGTATTCGGAGCGGAATGCTCCGCGTTCCTGGAGGAGCGGGACGACCCGGTCGACGAATTCGTCGAGGCCGCCAGGGGTGAGGTGCGGTACGAGGATGAAGCCGTCGGCCGCGTCCGCCACGACGAACTTCTCCATCTCGGCGGCGACCGTCTCCGGGGAGCCGATGAAGGACTGCCGGGCCGTCGACTCGATGACGGTCCTGCGGATGGACAGTCCCCCGGCCTCGGAGAGCGCCCGCCACCGCGCGGCCACGGCCAGGGGGTCGGCGACCCGCACCCTCCCCTGGACCAGGCCCGATCCGGGGTCCGGGTCGATGTCGGGGAGAGGCCCGTCGGGATCGTACGAGGAGAGGTCGCGGCCCCAGACCTGTTCGAGGGCGACGATCGCGTTCTGCGGGGAGACCTGGAGCCGGCGGATCTCCGCGGCGTTCTCCTGGGCCTCCGCGTCCGTGTCGCCGAGGACGACGGTCACCCCGGGCATGATCTTCAGGTCGGCCGGCTGCCTGCCGTACGTCGCGAGGCGCGCCTTCACGTCGGCGTGGAAGGCCCGGCCGGCCTCCAGGGTGCCGTGCCGGGTGAAGACGACGTCGGCGGTGGACGCCGCGAACTCCCTGCCCTCTGCGGAGTCCCCGGCCTGGATGACGACGGGGTGGCCCTGCGGCGAGCGGGGGACGGTGAACTCCCCGGAGATCTCGAAGTGCTGCCCCGTGTGCGCGAACGGCCGCGAGGTGCCGTCCGGTGTCCAGGAGTCCCACAGCTCGCGTGCGGTGGCCACGAACTCGGCGGCACGGGTGTACCGGTCGGCCCGGTCGAGGTAGCCGCCTCGGCGGAAGTTCTCGCCGGTGAAGGCGTCCGAGGAGGTCACCACGTTCCACGCGGCGCGGCCCGCGCTGAGGTGGTCGAGCGTGGCGAGGCGGCGGGCGAGTTCGTAGGGCTCGTTGAAGGTGGCGTTGACCGTGGCGGCCAGCCCGAGGCGTTCGGTGACGGCGGCCAGGGCGTTGAGGACGGTGAGGGACTCGGGCCGGCCCATCACGTCCAGGTCGTGGATCCGGCCGTTGTGCTCACGCAGCCGGAGCCCTTCCGCCAGGAAGAAGAAGTCGAACTTCCCGCGTTCGGCGGTCCTGGCGAGGTGGTCGAAGGAGCTGAAGTCGATCTGGCTCCCGGAACGGGGGTCGGTCCACACGGTGGTGCTGTTGACGCCCGGGAAGTGGGCGGCGAGATGCATCTGCTTCATGAGGTCCCTCCCTCTGTCCTTGCTGCCGCGTAACGGTTGGCGGGTCTGCTCAGGCCCAGGTGCTCGCGGAGGGTGCCGCCCGGGTGGAACGTGCGGAAGAGGCTGCGGTGCTGGAGCAGCGCCACGGTGCCGTTGACGATCCGTTCGAGGTCGCGCTCCGGGGAGACGGGCGTGAGGTGGAAGCCGTCGACGCCTCCCTCCCGGTGCCACCGGGTGATGAGTTCGGCGAGGTCGACCGGGCCGCCGCGGAAGTAGGTCCCCCGCCCGGCGAGCTGCGGACCGCTCTCCAGACCCGGTTCGGGTGTCGTCTCGGCGTCCCCGAGGTCGACGGTGAGGGAGACCAGGACCCGCAGACTGTCGGGGTCCCTGCCGTGTGCGGCCGCGCCGCGGCGCAGTTCGTACGCGAGCGCGGCCGCCTGTCCGGGAGAGGTGGCCCGTACGTGGACGACGTCGGCGTGGCGCGCGGCGGTCTCCCTGGCGGGAGCGCTCGTCCCGTCGACGACGGTGACGGGACGGCCCTGCGGGGGCCGGGGCACGATGGCCGGGCCCCGGACGGAGAAGGTGCTGCCCTCGAAGTCGATGTGGTGGAGCTTCCCGCGGTCGACGAAGCGGCCGGTGGCGGCGTCCCGGATCTCGGCGTCGTCCTCCCAGCTGTCCCAGAGCCGTGCCCCGGCGTCGGCCACCTCGCCCGCCTCCTGCCACAGGGCGGCGGGGGGTGCGGCGGTGCGGCGGCCGAACAGCCGGGCCTCGGCCTCGGTCGTCGACACGTCGGCGTGCCAGCCGGCCCTGCCCTTGCTGACCCAGTCGAGGGTGGCGACGGCGGACGAGACGTGGAAGGGCTCGGTGTGGGTGGTGGTGACGGTCGGCACGAGTCCGATCCGGGTCGTGGCCGGGGCGACGCGGGCCATGACGGCGAGCGCGTCGGGACCGGGGCGGGCGAAGGAGTCGTTCAGGGTGACGAAGTCGAGCGCGCCTCCCTCGGCGAGCCGGGCGAGCGCGACATGGGAGGCGGCGTCGTAGCGCGGCGGGCCGCCGATCTCGGCGGCGAGGTGGAGTGGCCTGATGGCGGACATGCGGGACCTCTCGGGGTCAGTTCTCGGTCTCGGACGGGCGGGGCGAGCCCTCCTCCGCGGTGCGGGTCCGGCGGGCGGGAGGCGGCTGCTCCTCGGTCGGGGGGCCATGGCTCAGAGGACCTTGGAGAGGAAGGCGCGGGTGCGTTCCTGGGCCGGGCGGTCGAGTACGTCGCAGGGCGTGCCCTGCTCGACGATCCGTCCCTCGTCCATGAGAACGACGGTGTCGGCGACCTCGCGGGCGAAGCCGATCTCGTGCGTGACGACGATCATCGTGGTGCCCCTGCGGGCGAGGTCCCTGATGACGTCGAGGACCTCGCCGACGAGTTCGGGGTCGAGCGCGGAGGTGGGCTCGTCGAAGAGGAGCAGCCTCGGCTCCATGGCGAGGGCTCGGGCGATCGCGACGCGCTGCTGCTGGCCGCCGGAGAGCCGCTCGGGGTAGGCGCCGGCCTTGTCGGCCAGTCCGACCCTGGCCAGGAGCTTCTCCGCTGCCGCGACCGCGGCCTCGCGTGGGCGGCCGAGCGCCGCGATCGGGGCCTCGATGACGTTCTCGAGGACGGTGAGGTGCGGGAAGAGGTTGAAGCGCTGGAAGACGAAGCCTATGCGGGTGCGCTGACGCAGGACCTCGCGCTCGCGCAGCTCGTACAGCTTGTCTCCGGACCTGCGGTAGCCGACGAGGGTGCCGTCGACGCTGATCCAGCCCCGGTCGACCTTCTCCAGGTGGTTGATGGTGCGCAGGAGGGTGGACTTCCCCGACCCCGAGGGGCCCAGGACCACGGTCACCTCACCCGCGCGGACGGACAGGTCGATGCCGCGGAGCACCTCGAGCGGACCGAAGCTCTTGTGGACGGACCGGATCTCGACCATGGGGACGCCGGCGACTTCTTCCGTGGGTGCGCTCATCGCGCGGCCCCCTTGGCGTGGCGGTGTGCGGCGTGGTGCCGGGGGACGGGGAGCGCGGAGGACGGACGCCCTCGCCCCGGGCCCGTACCGGCCCGCGGGTCGACGGGTGGATCGCTGTTCGGCGCCATGGTGTGGGTACCTTCTTCGGCAGGGTGCGGGCGAGGGGGGCCGGGCTCACGCGGTGACGCGGTCCCTACAGGGGAGGTCGCGCAGGAACGCGAGGGCCGTGCGCGCGGTGGCGTCGTTCTGCCGGAAGGCCGGACCGCCGGTGCGCGGCCGGACGAAGGCGCCGCCGGAACGCGCGGTGGTGCAGGGGCCGAGGGCGAAACGGCGCGGGTGCGGGCTGCCGTCGAGGTCCAGGATCCGGCCGTCGGCGGGGTCGACGGAGAGCAGGCCCGTGTCGGTGCCGGCCGCCCCGTCCTCGTACAGCGCGCTCAGCAGCGGGCTGCGGGTCCTGCGCAGCGAGGGGTCGGGCAGCCGGGCCTCGACCAGGGCGCGGGCCTCCGTGTACGCGCCGGGCACGGTGGTGCTGCGGGCGCGGAAGACGCCCCGTTCCTCGTCGGCCTCGACGGTCATGCCGGCGCCGAGGAAGCGTACGACCCCGGCCCGCGAGAGGGCGAGGAGCTGGCGCAGCCGGGGCCCGGGAGGTCCGGAGGCGAGGTGGCTGAAGAAGCCGTGCCACCGCGTCCCGATGTCGCCGGCGCCGGCCAGCTGCCCGTAGACGGAGAGCAGTCCGAGGAAGACGGCGAGGTCGGGGCTGTGCGCGGGGTCGTGGCGTCGTTCGAGGTCGGCGGTGATGTAGGCGCGCAGTCCGTCCTGGAGTGAGGCGTAGGAGGAGTGGCGCACCCCGTCGAGCGGGCGGTCGAGGGCGTCGAGGTCCAGCCGGTCGGCCGGGTCGGGGACGGCCGAGGCGACGAGTGCGGCGAGCTCGGGGCTGCCGGGCTCGGCGACGGCGTACTTCTCCTCGAAGTCGCCGAAGGCCACGGCGGTGCGCTCGGGGTGGGCCGTGAAGAGCCGGTGGTAGTGGGCGTGGCCGAGTTCCTTGGAGATCAGCGGCCAGAGGTCGCGCCGGTAGTCCACGGGACGGGGGCCGTTGAGGATCTCCGCCACCTGGTCCGCTCCGAAGTGGCGTGGCAGAAGCGGCTGTTCGCCCTGCCAGGAGTAGCCGGGCTTGGAGTGGTACGGGACACCGCGCCGGGACCCGACGTACAGGACGGGTTCCTCGCCGGAGGGGATGTAGGCCCCGTCCTCGTACCGCCCGCCGCGCCCCTCGGTGAGCAGCACCATCAGGTCGATGAAGGCGAGGCCGAAGCCGCGTACGAGGACGGCCTCGCCCGCCGGCACGGCGGACAGGTCGGTGTCCGCGGTGAAGTCGGGCGGCAGGTGGACCAGCCCGTGCCGTGCGGCGAAGGCGGCCAGCTCCCGCTGTTCCGCGTCCGGTTCGGTGTCGAGGTGTCCCATCGTGAGGACGACGAGGTCGGCGGCGAGGGGCTCGGCCCGTCCCTCGATCCGGACGCGCTGCCGGCCGTCGCGGGGTCCCGAGACGCGCAGGGCGTGGCCGGTGTGCTCGTGGACGGCGGTGCCGGGCGGGAGCGCGGCGACGGCCTCCTCGTACACCCAGCGCAGGTAGACGCTCTGCAACCGCCGGCTGGAGAAGGACCGGCCGTCGAGGCCGCGGATCTCCTCCAGGACCCCGGGTCCTGCGGCGACGGCGGTCCGTCCTTCACGGACGTCGGCGGCCCAGGTGTCCAGGGCGGGACCGGGGCGCACCGGGCCGTCCAGCTCGACGGTGTCGTCGGTGAACATGGTGACGTCCTCGGCCATGGAGTTCATCCGGAGCAGCGGGGACTGGTCCTGCCGCCAGATCCGGCCGCCTCCCGGCGGGTACGGGTCGACGACGTGGATGTCCAGGGGCCGGTCGCCGTACAGCTCGGCGGCGTTGGCGGCCAGGCGTTCGATGACGCCGGTGCCGCGCGGTCCGCCGCCTATGACGACGATCGTGGGGATGTCGCTCACCGGGCACCCGCCGTGCCGCGTGCGTAGTGGCGTTCGACGTAGTACTGGCCGAGGGACAGCAGCGAGGTGACCACGGCGTACCAGAGGGTGGCGACCAGCAGAAGCGGGATGACCTCGTAGGTGCGGTGGTAGACGAGCTGCACGGAGTACAGCAGGTCCTGCACGGCGATGACGCTGACGATCGAGGTGCCCTTCAACGTGCCGATCAGCATGTTCCCGGCGGGCGGGACGATGGAGCGCATGGCCTGCGGCAGCACGATGCGCCGGAGCCGGCGCCAGGGCCCGAGGCCGAGCGACTGCGCGGCCTCCAGCTGGCCGCGCTCGACGGACAGGATGCCGCCGCGGACCACCTCGGCGGCGTACGCGGCTTCGTGGAGCGTGAGACCGATGACGGCGACCGCGACCGGGCCGAGGAGATCGACCGTGTCGACGCCGAGGATCTGCGGGTAGAGGGCGCCGATGTTGAACCAGAAGAGCAGCTGGACCAGGATCGGTGTGGACCTGAAGAGCCAGACGTAGCCCCAGCTCACCGCCTGGAGGACGGGGTTGCCGGAGAGCCTGAGGACGGCGAGCAGGGTGCCGAGGGCGAAGCCGAGCACCATGACGAGGCCGGTGAGCCAGAGGGTGAGACCGAGGCCGCGCAGGACGGATTCGGTCGTGAGGTACGCGCCGACGACGTCCCATCCGAAGGCGTCGTTGCGGGCGACGGAGAGCAGCGCTCCCCCGAGGAGGAGCAGGACGGCAACCGCCGCCGCCCACCGCCCGGTTCGGCGCAGCGGGACGATGCGAGGGGTCTCGGACCCGTCGGGCCCGCCCGGCAGGCCGGCCGGCGAAGAAGCATGGATTTCTGTCTGCGCGGACATGCGAGGGCTCCGTGGATGCAGAGATCGAACACGGGGCGTGCCTTCGGCGCGGAACATGACGTGGACCGGGCCCCTCAGCGCCGGTCCGCCTCCGAGAAAAGCGCCGCCCCCGTACCGTTGTCAAGCCTGTCCACAGTGTGAGCCGTACGCCCGGGGCCGGTTGACGCGCCATCGGAAGCCTGTTCCACTTGGGCCATGCATGCGCAGCAGTGGCTGGTCACCCGCTCCCACATCGACTTCGGTCGCGTGTGGTCCTCTTCCTGTTGAGCTGACCCCCTGCGTCTCCGGTTCTCCCGCTCGCGCCGTCGCCGGCGCCGGAGCGGATGCCCCTGCGTTCCTTCGCGTACACGACGTGGCTCGGCCCTCCCCTCGCACAGCTGATCTCCCGCCCCGACGCTCCGTGCTGCCCCGGCATCCGAGCGGGGCCGACGAATCCGGAGAGACTCCGTCATGCCTCGAACCAGGCAGACCGCTGCCTTCGCACTGATCACCGTGGCGGCCCTCACCCTCAGCGCCTGCGGGTCGGGCGATCCCGCCACCGCACCGGCCGGTGAGGGAGCCCCGGCCGAGGGGAAGGTCCCGAGGACCGATGTGGTCTCTTCGGTGAAGAAGAACGAGGAGGCGGCCGGGCTGCTGCCCGCGAAGGTGCGCGCCGCGGGCACCCTCTCGCTCGCGGCCGGCGTGGGATCCCCTCCCGGCGCCTTCCACCTGGAGGACGGAAAGACGCTCGCCGGGGCGGACATCGACTTCGCCGACGCGGTGGCCAAGGCGCTCGGGCTGCGACTGGAGCGGAAGGTCGCCGCCTTCGAGGTGATCCTGCCGGCTCTCGGCAGTGGCAAGTACGACCTGGCCACGGGGAACTTCGGGGTGACGGACGAGCGCAGGAGGACGATCGACTTCGTCACCTACATCAACGACGGGCAGGGCTTCGCCGTCCGTGACGACAGCGATCTGAAGAAGGTCACCGACCTCACACAGCTCTGCGGCCTGACCGTCGGCACCGGCGCGGGCACCACCTTCGAGGCGACCCTGGAGGAGAACAAGCACCTGTGCGGCGACGCGGGCAGGAAGCCGTACGAGGTGAAGACGTACGCCGATCCGTCCGCCGTCTGGATCTCGCTCCAGCAGGGCCGCAGCGATGTCGTGATGAACACGATCAACGGACTGCGCTACGGCGTGACCCGGCTGGACGGGCTGCGCTTCCTCAACGAGTTCAAGCGCCTCGACGTCGGCTTCGCCTTCAAGAAGGGCACCCCGCTGGCACCGGCCTTCCAGGCCGCGGTGAACGGCCTCAAGGAGGACGGGACCTACGACCGCATCCTGGAGAAGTGGGGCACCACAGGTTCGGCGATCAGGACGTCGCAGATCTCGCCGCCCGAGCTCACGTGAGTGCGGCGGGCACGTTCTGCTGACGCCCTGTCAGCAGTCACACCCGCAGTCGCAGCCGTCGCAGCCGTCACAGCAGCTGCAGCAGTTGCCGCAGGCGTCGCACCCCTCGCAGCAGTCCCCGCAGTCGCACTTGTGGCAGAGCCCTTCGCGTTCCTGGCCGCTCCAGGGGTCGTGGAAACTGCCGGCACAGCACATCTGGCACGTGCAGGCGAGCCCGGCCCAGACGAGGCAGCCGGCCAGGAGGCCGCGCCGGTTGCGGGGCGGCTCGGGCGGGAGCGGCGGTCCGGACGGGCCGCCGGGTGCCGGCGCGTACGGGTTCCCGGGCGGCGGCCCGAACGATCCCGACGGCGCTGCGCCGTGCCGGTGCGCGCACGCGGCGGGCCCGAAGGCCCGGTCCACGGAGCGCCGCAGCTCGTGCACGAGGAGTACGTGCGCCAGCGTGCCGTCGGTGAACTCCGTGTCCCGCAGCGCCAGGCGCACGCCGTGCAGCGCGTCGTCGCACAGGCGGCGGGCCTCGGCCGGCGGTGTGCCGGTCGCCGTGAGCGGGTTCCAGGCGCCGGACGCGGCGTCGGCCTCGCGGTCCTCCACGGCGTCCAGCAGGTGGGCGAGCCGCCCGAAGAGCCGCCCGGCCTCGGCGAGGGGCTCGGCGTTGTGCGGTCTGCCCGCGAGAACGGCGGTGTGCGCGAAGGCCGCGGCGGTCGCCGTCTCGGTCGGCTCGGTGACCGTCAGCAGCGAGGTGCCGGGCCCGGCGAGGGACTCGACACCGGTCTGCCGGTCCACCGCGTCGACCAGGACCGCGGTGTCGAAGCCGAGCTCCGCCCCGGTACGCGCCCCGGCCCTGTCCCAGCCGGCGGCGACCCGGCGGGCGGCGGCCGCCACCGGACGCCTCTTCAACAGACCGTCGCGGTCCGCCACATGGTCACGCACCTTCGCGGACGCCAGCACGAGCGACACCGCGGCGGCGAGCCTGGCACCCTCACCACGGGCGACCGGCGCCGTACGCATCGAGCGCAGCGGGCAGGGACCGGCGGTGCGCCGCTGTCCGGCGGTGCGCTCGGACTGAGCCTCCGTCAGGACCGAGACGATCAGGCCGTCGTAGTTCGTCACGATCCGGGCGAACTGTCCGTGGTCGGCGCGAAGAGCGAGGCAGAGCCCGCAGAGATGGGCCATCCACTCCGTCCTGAGCCCTTCGGACAGACGATGGGTACAGGGCCTCACAATTCCGAACACGACGTTCCCCCGGGAGTCGTTCACCTGACGAGCCGCGCCCGTGCGTCTGCGCGGCGTGCATCCTATCGAGGGATCCGTTCACCCGTACGCCCCCGAGATCACCCGTACGGACGGGAGGATCATATTTTCGTTCCGCAAGCCCCTTGATGCGGTAGGTACCCTGACGAATCGCCACATGTTCTGCACCAGTACCGTCACGAATCGCCTGCGCGGCGACTATCCCCTTGGCGCTGTATCCGCATCATGGACGACCATAGGGATAGGAAAGAGATGCGGAACACCAACGAACCGCGGTGAGAGGAGGCGTCCATGGGATCGGTGCGCAAGGCAAGTGCCTGGCTGGGCCTCGTGGAGGACAACGACGAGCGGTACTACGACGACGAGTACTCCGAGGATGCTGAGACCGGCACGCATCAGCCGTGGGTGACCGACCCGCGGGTCCAGGTCGCCTCCGAGAAGGCCGAGGACAAGGGCCGCCGGATCGCCACGGTCACCCCGGACAGCTTCCGTGACGCACGCGGCATCGGAGAGCTCTTCCGGGACGGCGTGCCGGTGATCGTCAACCTCACCGCCATGGACCCCACCGACGCCAAGCGCGTCGTGGACTTCGCCGCCGGACTGACCTTCGGGCTGCGGGGCTCCATCGAGCGCGTGGCCACCAGAGTGTTCCTGCTGACCCCCGCCCACACCCAGGTGGTGAACGGCGAAGCCGGCGGCCGGCCGGCCGACGGCTTCTTCAACCAGAGCTGAGCGGGGCGCTCGCCAGGACGTCCTACCGGAAGGCGTCCAGGCCGGTGAGCGCCTTGCCCAGCACCAGCTGGTGCATCTCGACGGTGCCCTCGTAGGTGAGCACCGACTCCAGATTCGTGGCGTGCCGCATCACCGGGTACTCCAGCGAGACCCCGTTGGCGCCCAGGATCGTGCGCGAGGTGCGGCAGATCTCGATCGCCTCCCGCACGTTGTTGAGCTTTCCGAAACTGACCTGCTCCGGCCGGATCCTGCCCGCGTCCATCCGGCGGCCCAGATGGTGGGCGAGCAGGATGCCCTTGTGGAGTTCGAGGGCCATGTCCGCGAGCTTGGCCTGGGTGAGCTGGAATCCACCGATCGGCCTGCCGAACTGCTCGCGGGACTTCGCGTACTCCAGCGCCGACTCGAAGCTCGCCCGTGCGGCACCCATGGCTCCCCAGACGATGCCGTACCGGGCGTGGCTGAGGCAGCTGAGCGGGCCACGCAGCCCGGTGGCGCCGGGCAGGACCGCGTCGGCGGGCAGCCGCACGCCGTCCAGGACCAGCTCACTGGTGACCGAGGCGCGCAGCGACCACTTGTGCCTGATCTCGGGGGCGGAGAAGCCGGGGCTGTCCGTCGGCACGACGAAGCCGCGGATTCCGGAGCCTCCGGCCGCGTCGTCGGTCTGCGCCCAGACGACGGCGACCCCGGCGACCGAACCGTTGGTGATCCACATCTTGCGGCCGCTGAGGACCCAGTCGCCCCCGTCCCGGCGGGCGTACGTCCGCATGCCGGCGGGGTCCGAGCCGTGGTCCGGCTCGGTGAGGCCGAAGCAGCCGATGATCTCGCCGGCCGCCATGCCGGGCAGCCACCGCTGCTTCTGCTCCTCGGAGCCGAAGCGGTGCACGGCGTACATCGCGAGGGAGCCCTGGACGGAGACCAGGGAGCGGATGCCGGAGTCGGCCGCCTCCAGCTCCAGGCAGGCCAGGCCGTACTGGACGGCGCTCGCGCCCGCGCAGCCGTAGCCCTGCAGGGACATACCCAGCGCTCCCAGCGAGCCCAGCTCGCGGGCCAGCTCGCGGATGCCGGGGAGCTCGCCCTTCTCGTACCACTCGGCGATGTGCGGGAGGACCCGGTCGGCGGCCCAGCTCCGCACGGTGTCGCGGATCGCGAGGTCCTCCGGGCCGAGGAGGTCGTCGATGCCGAGAGGGTCACCCGGATCGAACGGAGGGGTCCTCGACGGTTCGGACGGCTTCGCGGACTCGGTGGTGGACATGGGTGCCTCCGGCGGCTCGCACGGTACGGAAACGCGCCACGGTACTAAAACTAGCAGTGGTAGTTACGGCGCCGTGCCGACGTTACGGCTCAGCGCGCGGCCCGTCCAGAGCCGGTGGCCTCGGCGGGCTCGCGCCGGGCGGGGAGAGGGACCCGGTGCCCGGCGGCCTCGGGCGGAGCGGACCGGCGGCGCGAGGAGGATCCGGCCGGATCGGGCCCGGCGGCCTGCTCGGGCACGGCGGCCGGCTGCTCGGGGCAGATCCCCTTGACCGCAGGACAGTCCATGGCCCGCGGGAGCCGCAGCGCGGCCACCGCCCCGAGCAGCAGCAGGCCCGCGCTGACCAGCAGGGTGAGGTGCAGGCCGTCGACGAAGGCGTGCCGGGCCGTGTTCCGCAGCAGCTCGCCCATGGGGCCGCCCAGCCGGCCGGCCACCTGGTACGCCTCGCCCAGGGAGTGCGACGCGGCCGAGCCGGCGGCGGCGGGCACCCCCTCCTCGTGGAGCCGGGAGAGCCCGGGGGCGTAGGCCGCGTTCATGACACTGCCGAGCAGTGCGATGCCCATGCCGGCACCCAGCTGGTAGGAGGTCTCCCCGATCGCCGCGGCACCCCCCGCGCGCTCGGCGGGCACCTCGCTGAGCATCGACTCGTACGCCCCGAACAGGGTGGACTGCAGCCCGAAGCCCAGCAGCACGAACCCGGTGGTGAGCAGCGCGGGCCGGTCGTGCTGGCCCATCAGGGTCAGCAGGAGCACGGACGCCGCCGTGAGCACGAAGCCCCAGGCGACCATCCGGCGCGGACCGATGCGGCTGAGGGTGGAGGAACCGGTGGCGCCGGCCGCCATCGCGGCGAAGGTCAGCGGGAGCAGCCTGAGGCCGGTCTCCAGCGGGCTCAGGTCCAGGACCAGCTGGAGGTACTGGACCGCGATCAGCTCCAGGCCGACCAGGGCCAGCATGGCCAGCACGATGCACCCGACGGCGGTGGTGAAGGCCGGGCGCGAGAACATCGCGATGTCGATCAGCGGGTGCGCGCGGCGCTTCTGCCTGCGCACGAAGAGGGCCAGCAGGCCGGCCCCCACGAGCAGCGGCACGAGGGTGGCGGGGTTCAGCAGCCCCTCTCCCCCGCCGATCCGCTTGATACCGAGGACGACGCCGAGCACTCCGGCCGCGGCCATCAGCGCACCGAGCACGTCCCAGGGGCCGTCGGACGCGCCGCGGGACTCGGGCAGCAGCCAGCGTCCGACCGGCAGTATCAGTGCCATGAGGGGGATGTTGATCAGGAAGACCGAGCCCCACCAGTAGTGCTCGACGAGGAAGCCGCCGATGACCGGCCCGGTCGCGGCGCCGACCGCGGCGACCGCGGTCCAGATACCGACGGCCAGGGCCCGCTCGCGGCGGTCGGGGAAGACCTGGCGGAGTATCGACAGGGTGGCCGGCATGATCATGGCGCCGCCGACACCGAGCAGCGCACGCGCCGCGATCAGCACCCCGGGCGAACCGGCCGTCGCGGCGAGCGCGGAGGCGATCCCGAAGAGCGCGTAGCCGAAGAGCAGGACGCGCCGTCTGCCGATCCGGTCACCGAGCGTGCCGAAGAGGATCAGCAGGGAGGCACAGACCAGTGGATAGGCGTCCACGATCCAGAGCAGGCCGACGGCGCTGGGCCGCAGGTCCTCGGTGACGGCGGGGACGGCGACGTGGAGCACCGTCGCGTCGAGCGCGACGAGCAGCAGACTGAGGCAGAGGACGACCAGGACGACCCAGCGGTTGGCACCGTCGGCTGCTGCGCGCAGCCTGCTCACGGCCGTGGACGTCCCGGTCATGTACGTACCTCCCACAATGAGTCCCTCGCGCTCGGCAGACCTGCTGGGGATCCGGCTCGCGGCGTCCCCCGGGCCCGGCATCGACGGGCGAGTGAGCCGTCAGCGTACGCGAGTTCCAGGTGGTCACGCGTGGTGCAGCTCATACGTTCATCGGCCACCATGTGTGGCGTACACCACTTCACCCCCCGCACGCGGGGTGACGCCCGGACCGCCACGCCGGATCCGCGGCACCCGGCACCCCGCCGGCCGGACCGCCCCCCGAATGGCCCCGCGCTTGCACGGCAAGGTCGCGCCGGGCCCAATTCATCGAGGCTCAAACATTTCTGCGAATAAGGGCACGGGTGAATAGGTGACGGCCCGAAAAAATTCTCCGGCACCCCTCGAATGGATACCGGTCTGAGACAAAGTCCACATCACATCGTCATCACAAAGACGCGAGATCGGCCGGATCACACACTCACTCGCTGTAACGTCCATTGCGTGCGTACCGACATCTTTGCCCGTCTGGACCGGGAGCCGGAACCGCCGAAGATAGAGACCCCGCGGATGAGCCGTCACCGCATCGCTCTCTTCGGCGGGACTTTGGCGTTCTATCTCGCCATCGTCGTCGCCGTGCTGGTCTCGTCCTGGCTGGTGGCCCTCGACTGGAAGGTCATGCTGTTCAGGCCCTACCAGCAGTGGCCCGGACTCCACGCGTTCCTCGACTACTACGTCGTGCTGGGCCAGCGTGGCCCCACGGCCGTGATGGTCGCCTCCTGGCTCGGCTGGCGCTCCTGGCGCCAGCACACGCTGCGGCCGCTGCTCACGCTGGGCACCTCCCTGCTCCTGCTCAACGTGACGGTGGGCGCGGTCAAGCTCGGCCTGGGGCGGCTCGGCCCGCACTACGCCACCCAGATCGGCTCGGCGGAGCTCTTCGCCGGCGGCGATATATTTCCTTCGGGTCACACCGCCAACGCCGTGGTGACCTGGGGGATCCTCGCCTACCTGGCCACCACGCCGCGGGCCAGGCGCTATCTGTCGGCCGTCTCGGCGTTCGTCTCCCTGGGCGTGGGACTCACCACCGTCTACATCGGCACCCACTGGCTCAGCGACGTGCTGCTCGGGTGGGCCGCGGGCCTGCTGATCCTGCTGGCCCTGCCCTGGTTCGAACCGCTGATCACGCGGACCGAGGTCTGGATCCTCTCGGTGCGCGAGCAGTTGCGGACCCGCCGACGGGCCCGGAGGACCGTCCCGGCGGCTCCCTCGGCACCCGAGCCGGTCCTGTTGCCGCAGGCGCTGAGCGCCGGAGCGGTCGTCGAGGGCGCCCAGGAGGCGGCGAGCACGGCGTCCGCGCCGGGTGCGGCCCATCCTCCGGCCTCGTCCGGCCGCGCCCGGGCGCACCAGACCCACCCCGTGCGCGGGGAGCGGACTCAGCCGGCCGGCTCACGCCGTCCTCCGCACGCGGACCGCGCCCCGCGGAGCAGCGCGGGTCCGTCCCGCCCGGTGGCGGGCGGCCCGGTCGCCCCCTGACCGGCCACCCGGCCTGCGGGGACGGCCCGCGTCCCCGGTTCCCGCGCACGACGAAGGCCCCGACCCAGGTCGGGGCCTTCGTCCGTCGCGAGGGCGTCAGCCGACCCAGCAGCGGGTCACCGTCGAGGCGTCGACCTCGAAGTTGATGCGTCCACCACGGAACTCCATGGTGATGACGGTGCCCGGCGGAAGGGCCCGGACCGTGCTCCAGCCACGCGATCTGGCCTGCCGTTCAGCGGTGTCGGCGTCGAGGCCGACATAGGAGTCGGGGATGTCGTCCGGCTGGGCGGGAGAGGTCGGTACAGGTGCCATACCTCTCACCGTAGGCCGCCCCGCGCCGGGGCGGAAGCGCTCGTGGCCCCGGGTGCGGGCAGGCGCTCCCCGCCCCGCCTGTCACGGCTGTGTCACAGGATCACCCCGCGTGTCCGCGTCGGCCCGCTTCACCCGAACGGGCAGTCGGGCGGACGGAACGTAATGGGAGCACCCCCCGCGAAATCTCTTCCCGTACGCGATCGGGAAGGAATTCCGGACAGGCCCCCGGGCGGTCTCCCCTATTACCCGTGACCACGAAAAGGGAAATACGCGGGCACGCAACCTGGAATTCACCCGCGCTTATACCGGTCTTACTTTCCCGGTCCGCCGGCCGACGCCCGCGCGCCGGCGGCCGAAGAGCCCCCGGGCGGCGGGCGGTCCGGAATGAATCGCTCCGGCGCGTGGCGCCCGGACGGCGGGTCCGGGCGCCACGGCTCAGGCCCGTCGTCCGCGGATCACCTGCGCCGCCTTGTCACGCAGCGCGTACGCCCCGTCCAGCACACTGCCCCGGGAGCGGTGGACAGCGCCACGCAGCGCGCTCTGCGTCCCCCTTCCGCCGCCCCGGGCGGCCAGCTCGGTGAAGAGCCTCTCGTGCCGCTCGGCGATGGGGGCCGGATCGAACCGTGCGGCGGAGGCCCTCGCGGCGCGGCCCATCCGGCGCCGCAGGGCATCGTCGTCGATCAGGCCGAGCAGGGCCTTGGCGAAGGCGCCGGTGTCCCCGAGCGGCACCAGCCGGCCGTCGGTGCCGTCGTCGATGATCTCGGCGGGCCCGTGGGGGCAGTCGGTCGCCACGACCGGCACCCCGCAGCGCATGGCCTCAACGATGGTCATGCCGAACGACTCCCGCTCGGAGGTGACGGCGGCGATGGAGCTCCGGGGCCACTCCGCCTCCATCGGGTCGACCGATCCCATGAGGAACACCCGCTCCCTGAGGCCCAGCTCGTCCACGAGTGCCCGCAGGGGCTGCTGCTCGTTCCCGGACGCGTCGCCGGCGCCGTAGATCCGCAGCCGCCACTCCGGGCGCACCGCGGCGATCTCGGCGAAGGCCCGGACCAGCACGTCGTACCGCTTGACCCGGTGCAGCCGGCCCGCCGCCACGATCCACTTGGCGTCGCAGTCGGCGGGCGGGCCGGCCGGCTCGGGCACGCCGTTCGGGATGGCCTCGATCCGTACACCGGGCAGCCGCAGCCTGGCGCGGTAGTCGCGGGCGTCGGCACCGGTCACGGTCGTGACGGCGTCGAGCAGTCTGTAGCGGTGGCTCAGCTCCCGGCGCAGCCGGTGGCCGTGGCTCTCCAGGGTCAGGTGCTCCTGGCCGACACGCACCGGCCCGCGGCGCGCCTGCCTGCTGATGTGGACGTTGAGACCGGGGCGCGTACCGACGACGACGTCGGCCTCCAGCCCGCCCAGATGAGCCGCGATACGCCGGTCGGTGAGCCTGCTGTACTGCCGGTACCGGGTGTCGCCCCGCGGGAACACCGACGCCGGCATCTTGTGCTCGGCCGACTCCCCCTCGTACCCCGGGCCCGACTTCCGCAGGTCGACGAGGTGACTCATCCGCACTCCGTCGGGTGCGCCGAGCTTCGGGTCGTCGCGGTGCCGGAAGACGGAGACGATCTCGACGTCGTGCCGCTCCGCCAAGGTCCTGGCGAGCGTGAAGGTGGTACGGATCGTTCCCCCGATGCCGTACGCGTTGTGGAGCAGGAATGAAATGTGCATCACGTAGTCGTTTCCCCTGGTCGACTGGTCTGCGACGGACCTTACGTGCCGTCAGGTGACGGCACGGCGTTCGCACAGGAGTCGTACAGACCCGTGACGTTCCGAACGGACGCGCGTATCCCGGAGGCCTCGGATCGGAGCGTGTGACTCCGGATCATGTGTGCGATCTTCCGGCTCGACCGGGCTTCCGACTCGGCCGCTGAATCTCCCGATTCCAGCGTGACCCCGGCCCCGGGTCTTCCGTTGTCTCTTCATGAGCCGGGAACCGCCCGGCCCACGCACCGAGTTCGAGGAGCCACCCGTGCCGCGCATGCTCGACGTCAGCGAGGACGTACGCGCCGAGATCGGCGATGCCGAAGCCGAACGGCTGCTCGTCGGCGACAGTGCCCCAGGCAGCTACGACTGCACCTCGTGCCGCACTCCCGGCGACTCCGACCAGGAGCGCACCAGCACGGTGCTCTTCGTGGGCGAGGAGACCGCGGTGCTCGCGTTCGCCCACGCGACCTGCATCCCCTCGCAGGTCGTCCAGGTCGCGGAGGACCAGCTCCAGGGCGCCGTGCGGTCCATCACCGGCAGCGAGCCACAGAATCCGGAGGGCCTCATGCCCGAACAGGCCGTCCTCGGCATCACCAGCGGTCTCGTCCTGATCGAGGACGACCTCCGCCCGGCCCTGGTCGTCGAACCGACGGGGCCGATCGCCCGTCCCGGCACGGACGGCAGCGGCGGGGACCAGTTCCTCCAGCTGCTGCTGGAGCAGGGCTTCCTCCCCACGCCCCACCTCAACCGGCTGCCGGGCGTCCTCCCCGGCTGGTCCGTCCTCCTCGCCATGGGCCAGCTGCACGCCGTGCTGCAGCCGGGTGCGGGCGGAGGCAACCCGGTCGCCTGGTGGCAGGCCCATCAGCCGCTCCAGGTCACCGACGGCTGGCGTGCGGCCGCGAACAAGTCGCAGAGCGTGCTGGTCTTCGCCGCGCCCGCGGGTTCCATCGGCCAGCAGCCGCGCGAGGACCTGCTCCGCGACGCGCTGGACAAGGCCGCGGTCAACGGCCTGCTGGTCGCTGCGACGATGCCGCTGGCCGGGACCTGAGCATGCCCGGGGAACTCTCGCCTCCCCGCCGAACAGCGATTTCTCCGTCCGGCCCGCATCCGACGGGCGGTGAGGTCGTTGGCACCTACGTGCACTCATACGACCCTCCTCGCCATCAGCAGACCCCGATTCCGGCCATGCGCCCGTCGCAGGACCCCTCGGGCGGGAAGTCCCCCACCCCGATCTACGACGCCCTGTACTCCGAGTACAGGCGATCGTTCCGGGCGCTTCCCGGGGACCGCACGGGTGAGGAGAATCTCGGCTTCAGAACCTTCGGCATCGGGATGTTCGGCAGCCGTGCACCGCTGAGCGGCCGTACGGCGGCGAACGCCCAGGGAAGCCACAGTGCCGGCGGTTCCAACCCGGGTTCCTGGCAGCGGGTCGGACGCCACGCCGGCCGCGCCCGGCCGGCGGCGCTGCCGCCCGGGTCGACGGAGTCCTGACGCCACGACGAAGCCCCTGACCATCCGCTCCGCACGGATGGTCAGGGGCTTCGTCGTGGCGCTACCTCACTTCTTGCGGCCGCGCTTCTCGCGCACCCGCACCGAGATGTGCAGCGGCGTGCCCTCGAAGCCGAACTCCTCGCGCAGCCGGCGTTCGACGAAGCGTCGGTAGCCGTGCTCCAGGAAGCCGGACGCGAACAGCACGAACCGGGGCGGCTTGGTGCCCGCCTGGGTGCCGAAGAGGATGCGGGGCTGCTTGCCGCCGCGCACCGGGTGCGGGTGGGAGGCGACGATCTCACCGAGGAAGGCGTTCAGCCTGCCGGTGGGGACACGGGTCTCCCAGCCCTCGATCGCGGTCTCGATCGCCGGGACCAGCTTCTCCATGTGGCGGCCCGTGACGGCCGAGACGTTGACGCGGGGCGCCCAGGCGACCTGCGCGAGCTCCGTCTCGATCTCGCGCTCCAGGTAGTAGCGGCGCTCCTCGTCGAGGGTGTCCCACTTGTTGAAGGCGAGCACGATCGCGCGCCCCGCCTCCACGGCCATGGTCACGATCCGCTGGTCCTGGACGCTGATGGACTCGCTCGAGTCGATCAGGATGACGGCGACCTCGGCCTTCTCCACGGCGGCCGCGGTGCGCAGCGAGGCGTAGTAGTCCGCGCCCTCCTGGAGGTGGACCTTGCGGCGGATGCCGGCCGTGTCGATGAACTTCCAGGTGATCCCGCCGAGCTCGATCAGCTCGTCGACCGGGTCGCGCGTGGTGCCGGCGAGCGGGTTGACGACGACGCGGTCCTCGTTGGCCACCTTGTTGAGGAGCGAGGACTTGCCGACGTTGGGACGGCCGATGAGCGCGATGCGGCGCGGGCCGCCGAGCGCGGCGCCGAAGGACTGCGCCGGGGCCTCGGGCAGGGCCTCCAGCACGGCGTCCAGCATGTCGCCGGTGCCTCGGCCGTGCAGGGAGGAGACCGGGTGCGGCTCGCCGAGGCCCAGCGACCAGAGCGCGGTGGCGTCGGCCTCGCCGCTCTGTCCGTCGACCTTGTTGGCGCACAGGACCACGGGCTTCCCGGCGCGGCGCAGGAGCTTGACGACGGCCTCGTCGGTGTCGGTGGCGCCGACGGTGGCGTCGACCACGAAGACGACCGCGTCGGCCGTCTCGATGGCGTACTCGGCCTGGGCGGCGACGGAGGCGTCGAGGCCGAGTACGTCCTGCTCCCAGCCGCCGGTGTCGATGACCTTGAAGCGGCGGCCGGCCCACTCGGCCTCGTAGCTGACGCGGTCACGGGTGACGCCGGGCTTGTCCTGG
Source organism: Streptomyces sp. NPDC055962 (assembly GCF_042270185.1). Lineage (NCBI taxonomy): Bacteria > Bacillati > Actinomycetota > Actinomycetes > Kitasatosporales > Streptomycetaceae > Streptomyces > Streptomyces sp. NPDC055962. The sequence goes on along the minus strand of NZ_JBHJYN010000005.1, from coordinate 40,999 downwards.
ACGACGGCCTCGCGGCGGCCGATGATCCGGTTCACCAGGGTCGACTTGCCGACGTTCGGGCGGCCGACGATGGCGAGCGCGGGAAGCGGTCCGTGACCGGCCTCGCCGATCGCGCCCTCGACGTCCTCGGGGTCGAACCCCTCCTGCGCGGCGAGCTCCATGAACTCCGCGTACTCGGCATCGCCAAGTGCTCCGTGCTCGTGGTCCGAGCCGCCGGAGTGAATCTGGTCGTTCATGAAGTCCGTTCCTCTTTGCATCATCATCGATGGGCCACGATCGCGCGGCCCACTACTCAAGTCTTAACAGGGCGCCCGGTGAGACGCCTGGCGTTTTCCAGGTGGGCGGTCAGCTCGGCCTGGATCCGCAGGGTCGCCTCGTCCAGCGCCTTCCTGGTGCGCCGCCCGCTGCCGTCACCGGCCTGGAAGGCGTCGCCGAAGACGACGTCGACCCGGCTGCGCAGCGGGGGCAGCGCCCGTATCAACCGTCCACGGCGCTCCGTGCTTCCCAGGACCGCGACGGGGACGATGGGCGCCCCGCCGCGCACCGCGAAGTACGCGAGCCCCGCACGCAGGGAGGCGAAGTCGCCTTCGCCCCTGGTCCCCTCGGGAAAGATCCCGAGGACACCGCCGTCGTCCAGTACGCCGAGTGCCTGCGTGATGGCGGTGCGGTCGACGGTCGTGCGATCCACCTTGAGCTGACCGATTCCGCGCAGGAACGGGTCGAGGGGGCCGACGAACGCCTCCTTCTTGATCAGGAAGTGGACGGGCCGGGGCGCGGTGCCCATCAGCATCGGCCCGTCGAGGTTGTGCGCGTGGTTCACCGCGAGTATGACGGGTCCCGTGGTCGGGACCCGCCACGCACCCAGCACGCGGGGCTTGAACAGCCCGTACATGAGCCCGATGCCGATCCCGCGCCCGACGGCCGCCCCGCGCAGCGTCGGCGCGGCAGTGGCTTCGGTCACTTCACGGCCTGCTTCTCCCCGACGAGGGTGACGACGCACTCGATGACCTGCGTGAGGGTCAGGTCGGTCGTGTCCACCTCGACGGCGTCGCCGGCCTTGGCCAGCGGCGAGGTCTTGCGGCCGGAGTCGGCGGCGTCCCGCTTGACCAGCGCCTCCTGGGTGGCTGCGAGGTCGGAACCCTTGACCTCGCCGCTGCGGCGGGCGGCGCGCGCCTCGGGAGAGGCGGTCAGGAAGATCTTGATGTCGGCGTCGGGCAGCACGGTGGTGCCGATGTCACGGCCCTCGACGACGATGCCCCGCTCGGCCTCGGCGGCGATGGTGCGCTGCAGCTCGGTGATCAGGGCGCGCACCTCGGGCACGGCGCTGACCGCGCTGACCTTGGAGGTGACCTCCTGGGTGCGGATCGGACCCGAGGCGTCCTCGCCGTCGACGGTGATCGTCGGGGCGGACGGGTCCGTCCCGGAGACGATGACCGGCTTCGCGGCGGCCGTGGCGATCTCGGCGGCGTCCGTCACGTCGATGCCGTTGTTCAGCATCCACCACGTGATCGCCCGGTACTGGGCGCCCGTGTCCAGGTAGCTCAGGCCGAGCTGGGCGGCGACGGCCTTGGAGGTGCTCGACTTGCCGGTGCCGGAGGGGCCGTCGATGGCGACGATCACTGCGGCCGGGGCGGTCCGGGCGGCGGCGCTTACGGTTTCCACGGTGGTGGACACCTTCCTGGTACACGGGGGTGGGTGGAGCGGGGCAGGGCAGACTGAGGGCGGCCTCCCCCAAGGTTACCGAGTACCGGAAGCACGTTTGTACCCCTGTCTCCGGGACGGTCCTCAGTGCCTGATCGACCAGCCGCGCTCGCTGAGGGCGGTGCTCAGCGCGGGTGCGGCGCTCGGCTCGACCATCAGCTGGACCAGTCCGGCCTGCTGACCGGTGGCGTGCTCGATGCGCACGTCCTCGATGTTGACACCGGCCTTCCCCGCGTCGGCGAAGATCGCGGCCAGTTCGCCCGGCCGGTCGCTGATGAGCACGGCGACGACCTCGTACGACGCCGGGGCTGCCCCGTGCTTGCCGGGGACCCTGACGCGGCCGGCGTTGCCCCGTCGCAGGACGTCCTCGATGCCCTCGGTGCCCGTGCGGCGCTCGACCTCGTCGGCGGACTGGAGACCGCGCAGCGCCCGGACCGTCTCGTGCAGGTCGGTGGCGACGCCCGCCAGGACGTCGGCCACCGGGCCGGGGTTGGCGGAGAGGATCTCCACCCACATCCGGGGGTCGGAGGCCGCGATGCGCGTGACGTCCCTGATCCCCTGGCCGCACAGGCGTACGGCGGTCTCGTCCGCCTCCTCCAGCCGGGCGGCGACCATCGAGGAGATCAGCTGCGGGGTGTGGGAGACCAGGGCGACGGCGCGGTCGTGGGCGTCGGCGTCCATGACCACCGGGACGGCCCGGCAGAGCGCGACCAGTTCCAGGGCGAGGTTGAGGACCTCGGTGTCGGTCTCCCGGGTCGGGGTGAGGACCCAGGGACGGCCCTCGAAGAGGTCGGCGGTGGCCGCGAGGGGCCCCGAGCGCTCCTTGCCGGCCATGGGGTGCGTGCCGATGTACGGCGTGAGGTCGGCGCCGAGCGCCTCCAGCTCGCGGCGCGGGCCGCCCTTGACGCTGGCCACGTCGAGGTAGGCGCGGGCGATCCCGTCCCGCATGGCCGCGGCGAGCACGGAGGCGGTGTGGGCGGGCGGCACGGCGACGATCGCCAGGTCGACGGGGCCTTCGGGCGCCTCGTCCGTGCCGGCGCCGAGCGCGGCGGCTGTCTGCGCCGAGGACGTGTCACGGTCGGCCAGGTGGACCTGGACGCCGCGCCCGGCGAGGGCGAGGGCCGCCGAGGTGCCGACCAGGCCCGTTCCGATGACGAGGGCTGTTCTCACTGGGCGATGTCCTTGCGGAGGGCGCCGGTGGCGCCGAGGTAGACGTGGCTGATCTCGGCCTTGGAGAGATACGTCTCCACGTGGGCGAGTATGCGGACGACACGGGGCATGGCCCCGTCGATGTCCAGCTCCTGGGCGCAGATCAGCGGTACGTCGACGATGCCGAGGCCGCGGGCGGCGGCTGCCGGGAAGTCGCTGTGCAGGTCGGGGGTGGCGGTGAACCAGACGCTGATCAGGTCGTCGGGGACGAGCTGGTTGCGCTCCAGGACCGCGGTGAGGAGCTCGCTCACCCGCTCGTCCATGTGAGCGGCCTCGTCCTGCTCCAGCTGGACGGCTCCACGGACTGCTCGTACCGCCACGTCGTACCCCTCGTCGCCTCGTTCTGTGTGCCCTTTCAGCCTAGAGGGGCGACGGGTGGGCCGGTCACCGGTGCCCTGTCCGTGAGACGCGGGAGGGGGACGCCTCCCCGCTGCCCACCCGGTCGGGCGCATCCACCGCCCGGTTGCGGGACCCGGGCGCCGGGCGGGGTCACGATGCCTGTCATCGGCCCTGCACGACCCCCCGGCGAGGAGAAGCATGAACGCACGGCGAAGGACGGTCCTGACCGCGGGAGCGGCGGCACTGGCGACCGGCTGCGGCTCGTCCGGCGGCGGGGACGGCGGTGAGGAGAGCTCCCCCGCCGCTTCCGGCGGCGCGAGTTCCCCGGCCGCCTCCGGGGGCGCGGAGCTGGCGACGGTCTCCGAGATCCCGGCCGGGGGCGGGAAGATCTTCAAGGAGCGCAAGATCGTGGTGACCCAGCCGGTCGCCGGGGAGTTCAAGGCCTTCTCCGCGGTCTGCACCCACGCCGGGTGCATCGTCGCCTCGGTCACCGACGGCACCATCGACTGCGCCTGCCACGGCAGCCGGTTCAGCATCGAGGACGGGGCCGTCGAGCACGGCCCGGCCACGCGGCCCCTGCCGGCCGAGAGGATCACCGTCGAGGGCGACAGCATCCGGCTCGGGACGGGCGCGTAGCCTCGCGCGCATGATCACCCCCGATGGCGTGCGGCTCGTGCGGGAGCACACCGTCTACGCGTGTGTGATGGGCTCCCGCGCGTTCGGGCTGGCCACCGAGGACAGCGACACCGACCGGCGCGGGGTCTTCCTCGCACCGACCCCGCTGTTCTGGGGCTTCGCGAAGCCGCCCTCCCATGTCGAGGGGCCCGCCGACGAGCAGTTCTCCTGGGAACTGGAACGCTTCTGCGAGCTGGCTCTGCGGGCCAACCCCAACGTGCTGGAGTGCCTGCACTCCCCGCTCGTGGAGCGGGTCGACGCCACGGGCGAGGAGCTCCTCGGGCTGCGCGACGCCTTCCTGTCCCGGCAGGCCCACGGGACGTTCGCGCGCTACGCCCTGGGACAGCGCCGGAAGCTGGAGGCCGATGTCCGCGTGCACGGCAGCCCGCGGTGGAAGCACGCCATGCACCTGCTGCGGCTGCTCGCGGTCGGCCGGGACCTGCTGCGGACGGGCGAGCTGCGGATCGAGGTGGGGGACGCGCGTGAGGATCTGCTGTCGGTGAAGCGGGGCGAGGTCCCGTGGGCCGAGGTGGAGCGCCGGATGGCGCGCCTGGCCGGCGAGAACGAGGAGGCGGCGGCCCGCTCCCCGCTCCCGCCGGAGCCGGACCGGGAACGGGTGGAGGCGTTCCTGGTCCGGGCCCGGCGGGCATCGGCGTGCGGTTAGGCGGTGTGCCCGCCCGGGCCCGGCGGGCGGGTGGCTCGTCGTGTCCCGGCGGGCGGCCGGCTCAGGGGGTGTCCGCCGGGCGGCGGGCCACCCAGAGCTCACGGGTGGACCGCACGACCAGGTCCTCGCGGTGGCGCACGTCGCCAGGACCGCCGTCGAGCAGGGCGGCGAGGGCGTCGAGGTCCGCGGGGTCGATCCGGCCTTCGAGCGCGCCACGGATGCGGTCGAGGACGAGGTGTGCGTAGGCACCGGCCTGGGCCGGCAGCGGGGCCCGCAGCTCCAGCGGCTCCGTGCGCTCGTATGCGACGGCAAGTCCCGCCGCGGTCAGCAGGGTGCCCCAGTCGGCGCCCATGTGCGGCACCTGCTCGGCGTTGACCGCGCCGAGGGCCTCGCGGCAGCGGGCCTCCAGGCCGGGACGGTCCGCGACGGCGTCCTCGGGGAGGAAGCGCGGCATCCCGTCCATCTCCGCCACGGCGACGAGTCCGCCGGGGCGCAGCGCGGCGTGGACCCCGGCGAGGGCGGCGGCCGGGTCGTCGACGTGGTGGAGCGAGGCCGAGGCCCAGACGAGGTCGGCGTCCGTGATGCCGGCGAGCCCGGTGCCGGCGTCCGTCTCCAGGGTGCGGACCCGGTCGCCCAGGCCCTTCGCCCGCGCCCTCTCGGTGAGCAGGGCGAGCATCGAGGGAGAGCTGTCGACGGCGGTGACGCGCGCGGCGGGGAAGCGTTCCAGGAGGGCGAACGTGCCGGTCCCCGTGCCCGCCCCGAGGTCGACGATGTGCGAGACGCCGTCACCGGCGAGCTCGGCGATCCCGCTGGTCACCGCGGTGAGGTACGGGGCGAAGAGCTCGGCGTCGAGGTCGAGCACGGCGACGAGGAGGGCGTCGTCCTGGGCGGTGTGCCCGTGCGCGTGGCCGTGGTTCCCGCCGTGCTCGTGGCCGCCTCCGTGGCCGTGGTTCCCGCCGTGGCCGTGGTGGTGGGCGGTGCCGTGCGGCTCCGGGGTGGGGGCGTGGGGTGTGGAACGTGTCATGGGACCGAGCCTACGGAGATTTGCGCGCAGCGCATACTCTCTTGCCCATGACGCAAGAAGGCAGTGATCTCGACGGCCTCGTACGCAAACGGGTCCGGGCTCTGCGGGCCGCCCACGGCTGGTCGCTCGACGACCTCGCCGCCCGCTGCCACCTCAGCCCTTCCACGCTCAGCCGGATCGAGACGGGGCACCGCAGGATCGCGCTCGACCAGCTGACCGCGCTCGCCCGGGCGCTGGGCACCTCGCTCGACCAGCTCGTCGAGACGGCCGCTGACGACGTCGTCATCAACCCCTCGCACAATCCCGCACGAGGGCTGACGCAGTGGGCGATGCGCGCCGATCCCGGTGTCACCGTGGCCAGGATGCGGCTGACCGATCCCCCGCCCGAGGGCCCGGCGGCGCTGAAGGCCCATCCCGGCCGCGAGTGGTTCACGGTGCTGTCCGGCACGGTCCTGCTGGTCCTGGGCGAACGGCGGCTGCGCCTGGTGGAGGGGCAGGCCGCCGAGTTCAGCACGATGCTGCCGCACGCGCTGGGCGCCGTCGGCGGCCCGGCCGACGTCCTCGGCATCTTCGACCGGGACGGCCGCCGCTCCCATCTGCGCGAGGACGCCTGAGAGCGCGGCCGTCCGGCCGTCAGGAGGTCCGGCCGTCAGGGGGCCTCGCGCAGCCGCACGCGTACGACCAGGTCGTGCAGCGCGTCGAAGCCCGAGGGGGACTCCGCGAGCCCCGACCGGGCCTGCGCCTCGTCGAGGACGGCGTGGAGCGCCTCGACGTCGCGCGCGGCCGACGGCCGGTCCACCGTCGACGCCGGTCCGTGCTCGGCGCCGGCCTTCGCCTCGATCAGTTCGGGCAGGTAGTGCGGCCCGGTCACCTCGTCCAGCAGGGCCGGCAGGTGGGCCACCAGCCTGCCGGTCCGCATCAGGTGGATGCCGGTGAGGAGCGCGCGGAACGTGTAGAGGAGCGGCTTCAGCTCGCCGGACCGCTCGAACAGGCGCCACTGCGTGCCGGCGAACCCCCGGTAGTGGTGGGCGTGGTTGCGGGTCACCACCAGCGGGGCCAGGGAGGCGAGTTCCGCGTGGAGGGGCGTGGTGTGCACCACCAGCGGCGAGAGCAGCTGCTCCAGCACGTTTCCGTTGGGCTTCAGCATGAGGCGGACGAATGTGCGGAGGTCGTGGGTGACGAGGTCCATCTCGGTCCCGTCGTGGTCCCACATCCGCGAGCGCGTCTCCTCCGGCTCACGGAGGCCGACGAGATCCTCCGCGGGCAGGACGTGGACCCCCCGCAGGTCCACGTCCGAGTCCCGCGAGGGGAAGCCGTACAGATGGGCGCCCGAGACCGTGGCGAACAGGAGCGGGCAGGGCTCCTCGGCGAGGACCGGGGCCAGGTCGGTGACCGGCAGCCCGGCCCGTCGCAGGAGCGTCGTGTCGCTGTGCATGGGTCAAGCGTCCCAGAGCGCCGCCAGGGACAGCAGGTCGCTGCGGTACTCGATCCGCTCCGACCACTCCTTGGGCCAGGCGCCCGCCCCCAGGTGCGCGCCGGCGAGCGCGCCCGTCAGGCAGCCCAGGGAGTCGGAGTCACCGCGGGTGCAGGCGGCCCGGCGCAGCGCGGTGACCGGTTCCTCGGGGAAGAGGAGAAAGCAGTGCAGGGCCGTCGCGAGGGCCTCCTCGGCGACCCAGCCGTCTCCGGTGGCCTCGCAGGGGTCGGTCTCGGGGGACGGGGCCCGCAGGGCGTCCTGGACCCGGGCGAGGGCGGTGAGGCACTCGTCCCAGCCGCGCCGGATGTACGCCTCGGGCGAGGGGTCGCCCGCGAACCGCCAGAGGTCGCCGAGCCAGCGCTCCGGGTAGCGGCCACTGTTCTCGTAGGCGTAGCTGCGCAACTGGCCCACCAGGCCCATCGGTTCCGCGCCCTGGGCCAGCAGGAACACCGCGCGTGCCATCAGGTCGGAGGCGGCCAGCGCGGTGGGGTGGCCGTGGGTCAGTGCGGCCTGGAGCTGGGCGGCGCCGGCGCGCTGTTCCTCGCTGAGACCCGGCACGAGACCGACGGGTGCGACGCGCATGTTCGCCCCGCAGCCCTTGGAGCCGGTCTGGCTGGCCTCCTGCCAGGGACGGTCGCCGTCGAGCAGGCGGCAGGCGGTCATGCAGGTGCGGCCGGGGGCGCGGTTGTTGTCGGGCGAGTGGTACCAGTCGACGAACTCCTCGCGGACGGGGCGCACCAGCCGCAGCGGGGTGAGCAGTCCCCGGTCCATGGCAGTGCGTATGCCGCGGCCCAGGGCGAGCGTCATCTGGGTGTCGTCGGTGACGAAGGCGGGCTTCGGCAGCCGCATCCGGCGCCAGGGCCCGCACTTGGCGAGGATCGCGGGGACGTTGTCGAACTCGGTGGGGAAGCCCAGCGCGTCGCCGAGCGCGAGCCCGGTCAGCGCGCCCGTGGCCGCCTGTTTCGTGAGAATCCTTGTCGGGATCATGATGTCCGTCCTTCCGGGCGTCCTTCCGGGCGCAGCAGTGGAGGGTGCAGGGCGGTGGCGGCACCCGCCCGGTAGAGGGCGGCCGGCTTTCCCCGTCCGCCGGTGCGGCGCGGCGGTCCGTCCACAGCCTGGACGAAGCCGGGCGTGGTGAGGACCTTGCGCCGGAAGTTGGGCCGGTCGAGCTCGACGCCCCAGACGGTCTCGTAGACCTGCTGGAGCTCGCCGAGGGTGAACTGGGCGGGGCAGAACGCGGTGGCCAGACAGGAGTATTCGAGGCGCGCCCCGATCCGGTCGTGCGCGTCGGCCAGGATGCGGTCGTGGTCGAAGGCGAGCGGTCCGGTGCCGCCCGCGTCCCACCACTGCGCGTGGGCCGCGTCCCCGCCGCCCCGGGGTTCCGGGAGGTCGGGCACGAGCGCCGCGTAGGCGACGGAGACGACCCGCATCCTGGGGTCGCGGTCCGGGTCGGTGTAGGTGCGCAGCTGTTCGAGGTGGAAGCCGCACACGGACTTCTGGGTGAGCCCGGTCTCCTCGGCGAGTTCGCGGCGGGCCGCCTCCTCGGCGGACTCCCGGGGCAGGACGAATCCGCCGGGCAGCGCCCACCGCCCCTTGTAGGGGTCCTGGCCTCGCTCCACGAGCAGGACGTGGAGCCGTGCTTCGCGGACGGTGAAGACGGCGAGGTCGACGGTGACGGCGAAGGGGGCGAAGGCATGGGGGTCGTACCCCTCGGGGGCGCTGCTCATCGGATCTCCGGCAGCGGCGCGGTGAAGTGCCAGCCGTCGGCGAGCAGTCGGTCCACGGCGGCGACCGCCGTGGCGAGGCGCTCGTCGCGGTCCCCGGTGATCTCGATGAACGTCCTTCCCGTGCGGGTGAGTTCCGCGCGGAAGCGGTCCGTCATCCAGGGCCTCAGCTCCTCGCCGTCGCGCAGCCCGTCGTCCTCGAAGGCGACTCCGTCGTGGTCGGTGAGGAGCCACAGGTGGTGGGCGACCCGGTCGGCGGTCTTCTCGACGAGCGGGTTGCGTCCGCCGATGTAGCGCTCGTGCCAGACCGTGGTGGCGAAGGAGTCGGTGTCGCAGATCAGCACCGGGGATCCCACCCGCGCGGCGGCCTCCTCCCGGGCGTTCTGGGTCTCGGCGACGAGGGGGAAGTCGTCGGTGGTGAAGGTGACGTCCTCCCACTGGGCGCCCGGCCACCGCTCGCGCAGGGCGGCGAGTTTCGCCTCGCTGAACTCCCGTCCGTACTCGGCGACGCAGCGGGTCCCCGCCCATACGCCGCCGCGCTTCCGGTAGTGGTCGGCCAGGGCACGGGCCAGGGTCGTGGTGCCGGTGGACTCGGCGCCGAGGACGACGATCCGGCGGGCGAGCGCCGCGCGCACGGGCGGCTCCAGGTAGTCCCAGCAGCGGACGGGGTCGGCGCGTACGGCGGTGCCGGAGACGGGGAACAGGGTGCGGCCGGGGTCGACGAGGACGGACTCGGCGCCGAAGCGGCGGGCCAGTTCCGCGCCGTAGGCCTCCGAGGTGAAGACGGCGTCGACCCGTTCGGGCACGGCAGCGCTGAAGACCTCCATGTGCGCGTCCCAGACGGCCTCGTCCGTGACGTCCATGGGGTGGTCGTCGACGGTGCCCACCACTCGTACGTCGGGGTGGGCCTCCTTCATCCAGGCGACCCGGTCGGCGAGCGGTACGGACTCCACGGAGGCGGCGCAGACGAGGACGGTGAGCCGCTCGCAGCGGTCCCGCGCGGTGCGGACGAGGTGGTGGTGGCCGGCGTGCGGCGGGTAGAACTTCCCGAGGACGAGGCCGTGCCCGTGGCGCTTCATACCGGCACCACCGCGCCCTCGCGCCGGTACACGACCAGGTCCTTGTTCCAGCTGCGCAGCCCGAAGAGGCAGAGCGTGAGGAAACCGGCGTAGAGCAGGGAGGTCAGATAGAGCTCCTTGTACGCGTAGAGCGGGATGTAGACGACGTCGGCGGCGATCCACAGCCACCAGGACTCGACGCGCTTGCGGCACTGCCCATACGTCGCCATGAGCGAGAGCGAGGTGGTGAGGGCGTCCCAGAACGGCACGGTCGAGTCCGTGGCCCGGGACAGCAGCAGGGTGAGACCGGCGGTCCCCGCCGCCCCCGCCGCGAGCAGCCAGGTCCACTCGGCGCGGGTGGTGCTCCGCACCGGCAGGACCGTCGCACCTGGTCCACCCCCGTGGGTCCAGGTCCACCAGCCGTACGCGGCGAGGGAGATGAAGACGATCTGCAGGCCGGCGTCGGCGTACAGACCGGACTGGGCGAACAGCAGGATGAAGAACAGGTTGTTGGCGATGCCGATCGGCCAGTTGGCGAGGTGCTGGCGGGCCACGAGCCAGACGCACAGCGCGCCGCTGCCGAAACCCAGCACCTCGGTCCAGCTGACCGGGGTGTCCAGGACGGTCACCAGGGGCTGCTGCAGGGGATCGAGTACGTCCGCGAGCGTCACGCCGCCTCCTTCTTAATGGTCACTCTGACTATAAAGGGGGAACGGCGGCAGCAAAAGGCCCGCGGCCGGTTCCTGTTCGAAAATGAACGAGGAACCGGCCGCGGGCCGTTCGGGAGGGCGAGCGGTCTAGAGACCGACCTCGCGCATCAGCATGCCCACCTCGGTGTTGGTGAGGCGGCGCAGCCAGCCCGACTTCTGGTCGCCCAGCGGGATCGGCCCGAAGGACGTCCGCACCAGGCGGTCGACGGGGAAGCCGGCCTCGGCCAGCATCCGGCGGACGATGTGCTTGCGGCCCTCGTGGAGGGTGACCTCGACGAGGTAGTTCTTGCCGGTGTTCTCGACGACCCGGAAGTGGTCGGCGCGGGCGTACCCGTCCTCCAGCTGGATGCCGTCCTTGAGCCGCTTGCCCAGGTCGCGCGGGAGCGGCCCCTGGATGGCGGCCAGGTAGGTCTTCTTCACGCCGTACTTGGGGTGCGTCAGACGGTGGGCCAGCTCGCCGTGGTTGGTGAGCAGGATGATGCCCTCGGTCTCGGTGTCGAGACGGCCGACGTGGAACAGCCGGGTCTCGCGGTTGGTGACGTAGTCGCCGAGGTTCTGGCGGCCGTCCGGGTCCCCCATGGTGGAGACGACACCGGCCGGCTTGTTCAGCGCGAAGAAGAGGTACGACTGGGTCGCGACCGTCAGGCCGTCGACCTTGATCTCGTCGTGCTGCGGGTCGACGCGCATGCCCTGCTCCAGGACGATCTCGCCGTTGACCTCGACCCGGGCCTGCTCGATCAGCTCCTCGCACGCCCGGCGGGAGCCCATGCCGGCGCGGGCGAGGATCTTCTGCAGCCGCTCGCCCTCCTGCTCGGCGCCCGGGTGCGTCTTGGGCGTCCTGATCTCGGGCTTGTCCGCGTAACGGTCGCGGTTGCGCTGCTCGATCTTGGCGTCGAGCTCGCGGGGACGGGACGGGGCGCCCACACGGCGTCCGCCCTTGCTCACGTTCTGCGAGGGCTTCGGGCCGCCCTTGGCCCCGCCGCGGGCCGCGGCGCCGCGGCCCTTGCGGGGGCCGCCGTCGCCGCCCGGCTTGTCGGAGCCGACGTCGTAGCGGCGCTCCTCGGGGCGGGGCCTGCGGGGGCGCTGCTCCTGCTGCTTGTCGTCACGCTCGGAGCGGGAGACCCGGGGGTTCGGGTTGCTGTTCCTGCCGGTGCCGGTGTTGTTCCTGTTGCCGCTCCAGCCGCCGCCGCTGCCGCCGCTCCTGCCGCCGCCACCGCTCCGGCCGCCGCCGCTGTTGCCGCCGCCGCTGCCGCTTCCGCTGTTCCTGCCACTGCTTCGCATCAAAAATCCGTCTTGTCGTGTGCGTGAGTATCCGGGGTGTCCGGTGCGTCCGGATCGAACGACGGCACACCCTCTAGCGTCTCAGCCTCGATCGCGTCCGCCTCCGGGAGGAAGGGCGCGAGCTCCGGGAGCTCGTCCAGGCCTCGCAGGCCCATGCGCTCCAGAAAGTAGTTCGTCGTCCTGTACAGGATCGCACCTGTTTCGGGTTCCGCGCCCGCCTCCCCGACGAGACCCCTCTGGAGCAGGGTCCGCATGACGCCGTCGCAGTTCACCCCGCGCACCGCCGAGACCCTCGACCTGCTGACCGGCTGACGGTACGCGACCACCGCGAGCGTCTCCAGCGCCGCCTGGGTGAGCCGGGCGTGCTGGCCGTCCAGGACGAAGCCCTCGACCGCCTCCGCGTACTCCGGGCGGGTGTAGAAGCGCCAGCCTCCGGCGACGAGCCTGAGGTCGAACCCGCGGCGCTGGACGGTGTACTCGTCGGCCAGTTCCCGCAGGGCGTCCGCGACGGCCCTGCGGGGCCGCTGGAGGACCTTGGCGAGGTGTTCCTCGGTCGCGGGCTCGTCGACGACCATGAGGACCGCCTCCAGGGCGGGCTTGAGGTCGAGCCCCGCGACCGCGGCGTCGCGTCCGTCGTCGTCCGTGCTCATGCCTGTACGTCCTCCTGCGGCTCGCGCGTCTCCTGGTCGAACTCGTCCGTGACCACCGGTTCCACCCCTTCGCCCCCGGCCCAGCGGACCAGGAGCTCGCCGAGGGCCTCCTCCTGGTCGAGTGCGACCGCCTTCTCCCGGTAGAGCTCCAGGAGCGCCAGGAACCGGGCGACGACCGTGAGGGTGTCCGCCGCGTCCTCGGTGAGCGCCCGGAAGCTGATCTCACCCTCCGTGCGCAGTCGCGCCACCACGATCTCCGCCTGCTCGCGCACGCTCACCAGGGGCGCGTGGATGTGGTCGACGTAGACCTGCGGCTTCGGCTTCGGCTGCATCGCCTTCACGGCGAGCCGGGCGAAGCCCTCGGGGCCGATGCTGATCACGACCTCGGGCAGCAGCTCGGCGTACTGGGGCTCCAGGCCGACGGTGCGGGGGTGGCGGCGGGACTCGGACTCCAGGCGGTCGCTGAAGATCTCGGCGATCCGTTTGTACGCGCGGTACTGGAGCAGCCGCGCGAAGAGCAGGTCCCGCGCCTCCAGGAGGGCGAGGTCCGCCTCGTCCTCCACCTCGGCCGTGGGAAGGAGCCGGGCGGCCTTGAGGTCGAGCAGCGTCGCCGCGACGACGAGGAACTCGGTGGTCTGGTCGAGGTCCCAGTCAGGCCCCATGGCGCGGATGTGGCCCATGAACTCGTCGGTGACCTTCGACAGCGCGACCTCGGTCACATCGAGCTTGTGCTTGGAGATCAGCTGGAGGAGAAGGTCGAAGGGGCCCTCGAAGTTGACCAGCCGCACGGTGAACCGCCGGTCGTCACCGGCCTCGGGGGCGGCCTCCCGTGGTTCACCGGGCTCGGCGGGTGCAGGGGCGCCCGGAGGGGCGGGAGGGCTCCCGAGGGGGCCGACGGCGTCCGGGACGGCCTCAGGGGCCTCCGTGGCCGCCTCGGCGCCGGACGGGGCCGAGGGAGCCGCTTGGGCCTCCCGAGGGGCCGCAGAGGCCGCAGGGGCCTCAGGAGCCGCAGGGGTCTCAGGGGCCTCAGGGGTCTCAGGAGTCGCCGGAACGTCAGCGGCCCGTGTCCCCGGGCCGCGGCCGAGGGCGCGGCGGGTCGGGCGGGGCGGGTCGTCGGCAGTCGGCATGTGCTGGGGTCCAGGAGTGCGGCGGGAGGCGGGCGGTGGGCCCCGGGGGCGGGACCGCGTACGGCGGCCCTCCCCCGGCAGGCTACCGGCGCGGGGCCGGTCAGCGGCCCCGCAGCCTCCGTACGAGGATGCTCGCGTCGCCGCGCGACTCCAGGTCGGCCAGGACGACGGCGACGGCCTCCCTGACGATGCGCCCGCGGTCGACCGCCAGCCCGTGCTCGCCGCGCAGGACGAGGCGTGCGTGCTCGAGGTCCATCAGTTCCTCGGCCGACACGTAGACGGTGATCTTCTCGTCGTGGCGCTCCCGGCCACTGGGCCGCCGGTTCGCGCCCCGGCCGCCCCCGCCGCCGCGTCCGCGCTGCGGCTGGACGGTGGGAGCCGCCTCCTGGGGCGGCGCCGTACGGGCCCGGGGCGGCGCCGGTGCTCCTTGGCCGTCCCCGTCGGCGCGGCTGCGGGAGCCGCCGCCGTCGGCGTCCGCCGCGGAGTGCTCCTCGCCGGACGCCCCGGCGGACGTGTCACCGTGTGCCGGCGCGCCGCCCTGCCCGGCGTCCGCCGCCGGATCGCCGCCTCCGGCAGGTGCGGGGACCCGCGCCTCGCCGTTCGCCTTGCGTCGCCGCTCGGCGGGGGACGAGGCCTGCAGGCCCATGCCCCCGGTGGTACGGAACAACTCGTCGGCCCCCGGCAGACTCACTCGGCGTGACACCGGGCGAGCACCTCCCTGGCGAGCTGGCGGTAGGCGGCGGCACCGACGGAGTTCGACGCGTACGTGGTGATGGGTTCACCGGCGACCGTGGTCTCCGGGAAGCGCACGGTGCGTCCGATGACGGTGTGGTAGACGTGGTCGTCGAAGGCCTCGACGACACGTGCGAGCACCTCACGGCTGTGCACCGTACGGGAGTCGTACATGGTGGCGAGGATGCCGTCCAGCTCGAGCTCGGGGTTGAGCCTCTCCTGGACCTTCTCGATGGTCTCGGTGAGCAGCGCGACACCGCGCAGCGCGAAGAACTCGCACTCGAGCGGGACTATCACCTTGTGAGCTGCCGTCAGGGCGTTCACGGTGAGCAGACCGAGCGAGGGCTGACAGTCGATCACGATGTAGTCGTAGTCGGCCATCAGCGGCTTGAGGGCGCGCTGCAGCGTCGACTCCCGGGCCACCTCGCTCACCAGCTGCACCTCGGCGGCCGAGAGGTCGATGTTGCTCGGGAGCAGGTCCATGTTGGGCACGGCCGTCTTCAGCAGGACCTCGTCGGCCGCCATGCCCCGCTCCATGAGCAGGTTGTAGACGGTGAGGTCGAGCTCCATCGGGTTGACCCCGAGGCCGACCGACAGGGCTCCCTGCGGGTCGAAGTCGACGAGCAGGACGCGCCGGCCGTACTCGGCGAGCGCGGCACCCAGGTTGATGGTCGACGTGGTCTTGCCGACGCCGCCCTTCTGGTTGCACATCGCGATGATCTTCGCGGGACCGTGGTCGGTCAGCGGACCGGGAATCGGGAAGTACGGCAGCGGCCGGCCGGTCGGGCCGATCCGCTCGCGGCGCTGGCGGGCCGCGTCGGGCGCGAGCGTGGCCGCGTACTCCGGATCGGGCTCGTATTCGGCATCGGGGTCGTAGAAGTGCCCCTCGGGCACCTCGGCGAAGTCGGCGAAGTGGGCGGTCTCCCGGCCACTTTCGTTGCCGGCCATGGCGTTCACGTGTAGGCCGTCCATCATCTGGGGGGCTGTCGTCATGTGCTGGTGGGTGGCGAAGGTGCGGACAGCGACGGAGCCGACAGCTTCGAGCCCGATCGGGCTCAGACCCCGTGCGGGCATCCCTGGTTGACCACCCCCAGGAGTAATTGTCGACTCATTCACAAGTCGTCTTACCTCCTTGGATGTGACCAGGAAACTTATCGATAGGTCAGCGTGGCACCATGCCGACGATTGGCGACTCTATGGCGTGTCACCGGTTCGCAGCAACACAATCCGCCGGACCCGGCCCGATGTGTCGGCAATCGAACACCCCTCTGTCAAGAGCACGGAGCGCCCGGGGCGCACCTTTCGCGGGGGTGCAAAACGGGTCGAGGGTTACGTCTCCGGCGAGTTGCTCCGGAGCCTCTCATGCGTCCGGCCGGACCTTGCTGGGCAAGGTCCGGCCGGACGCGCGAGGTTGACGGAGCGGGTTGACCCGCTCAGCCGAGAAGGGTGCTCAGCTCGACGTGGTCGAGACCGTGCGCCTCGGCCACTCCGCGGTAAACCACCTGGCCGTCATGGGTGTTGAGACCCTTGGCGAGAGCGGCGTCACGGCGCAGGGCGTCGGCCCAGCCGCGGTTCGCGAGCTCCAGGATGTAGGGCAGCGTGGCGTTGGTGAGGGCGTACGTGGAGGTGTTCGGCACGGCACCCGGCATGTTCGCGACACAGTAGAAGACCGAGTTGTGGACCATGAAGGTCGGTTCGGCGTGCGTGGTCGGATACGAGTCCTCGAAGCAGCCGCCCTGGTCGATCGCGATGTCGACAAGAACACTTCCGGGCTTCATCTTGGCGACCAGCTCGTTGGTGACCAGCTTCGGCGCCTTCGCACCGGGGATGAGCACGGCGCCCACGACGAGGTCCGCCTCGACGACGGCCTTCTCCAGCTCGAGGGCGTTGGAGACGACGGTCCGCACCTTGGTGCCGAAGACCTTGTCCGCCTCGCGCAGCTTGTTGATGTCCTTGTCGAGCAGCGTCACGTGGAAGCCGAGCCCGACGGCGATCTGCGTGGCGTTCCAGCCGGAGACCCCGCCGCCGATCACGACGGCCCTGGCCGAGCCCGTACCGGGGACGCCGCCGGGGAGCACACCGCGCCCGCCGACCGAGCGCATCAGGTGGTAGGCGCCGACCTGCGGGGCGAGCCGGCCGGCCACCTCGGACATGGGGGCGAGCAGCGGCAGCGCGCGGGTCGCGGTCTCGACCGTCTCGTACGCGATGGCGGTCGTGCCCGACTCCAGCAGCGCGTCCGTGCACGCACGGGAGGCGGCGAGGTGCAGGTACGTGAAGAGCGTCTGACCCTTGCGCAGGCGGTGGTACTCCTCGGCGACCGGCTCCTTGACCTTGAGCAGCAGGTCCGCGGCGGCCCAGACCTCGTCGGCGGTCGGGAGGATCGCCGCACCGGCGGCGACGTACTCCGCGTCCGGGATGGAGGACCCCTCACCGGCGTGCTGCTCGACGAGGACCTGGTGGCCGTGACGGACGAGCTCATGCACTCCGGCAGGGGTGATCGCCACCCGGAACTCGTTGTTCTTGACTTCGCGGGGGATGCCGACCTTCACGTCGATCACGGTCCTTGGCTCGGAGATGTGCTCGGGCATGACGGGACGTACCCGTATGAACCAAGCATAGGGGGAGACACCGCAGAGATACGCGGCAGAGCCATCATTAATGAAGGGCTTCCCGCTGTCCAGCCTTACAAAGCATTAAGTTTTGGCGAAAGCACTACGGATTTCGTAGGCCGGGCCCTACTCCTCCAGCAACCTGTCGGCCGCCGCCCGGTGCAGCCGGGCCGCCGCCGGGTCCCCGAGCCGGTCCAGGGTGTCGGCCAGCCGGAGCTCCAGTGCGGCCTGAAGACGCACGTCACCGGCCCGGCGCGCCAGGTCGACCGCCTCCCGGCAGGTGTGCAGCGACTCCTGCGGGCGCCCCGCGTACTCCTGCACGCGCGCGGCCTCGCTGAGCGCGCGCGCCTGGGCCGGCAGGTCCCCGAGCCTGCGGTGGCCGGCGGCCGCCGCCCGCCAGTTGCGCAGGGCCTCGCCGTAGCGCCCGGCATACGTGTGGACGGCTCCCAGCCGTCCGTACAGCCGGGCCTCGTCGGCCCGCTCCCCCTGGCCGAGGCGCTGCGCGAGGGCCCGGCCGTACCAGTCGGAGGCCCGGTTGAAGTCCCCCAGCTCGGCGTAGGCGCCGCCTGCGGATTCCATCGCACGGCCGGTGGCGTAGAGGTCGTTCGCCGCGCGCCCGGCGTCCAGCGCGGCCCGGTAGCGGGCCAGCGCCTCCCGGGTACGGCCGGTCCTGGCGTCCAGGTCGGCGAGGTTGAGCAGGGCGGCGGCCTTCTCGCGGGGCAGGTCGCGGCGCTCCGCCACATCGAGGACCAGGCCGTGCAGCCCGTACAGCACGGGGGCGGCCTCCTCCGTCCCCCGGTGCACGGCGAAGGCCCGGACGAGCGCGGCCACCAGCCGGCGGGCGAGCGTGTCCAGGTCCCCCTCCCGCACCGCGGAGCGCGCGGCGGCCAGCAGCGCCGGCTCCCGGCTCCGCAGCCACTCGGCGGCGGACTCGGGGTGGGGAAAGCGCAGGGAGCGCGGCAGCCCCGCCAGCCTGCGGCGGGCCGGGGAGTCCTCGGGGTCGGTGATCGCACGGCAGGCCTGGAGCCTGCGCACGGTCCGCTCCAGCATCCTCGCCCTGGCCAGCTGGATCTCGGCGGGACGCTCCCGCTCCTCCAGCACTGCACGCACCAGCGGGACCAGGCAGCCGGGCACCTCGTACAGCGGCTGCTCCGCCCCGTTGGACCTGAGCAGCCCGAGCCGGACGAAGTCGTCCAGGGTGGTCCGGGCGGCCGACACCGAGCACCCGGCCAGTGCGGAGGCGGTGTGGGCGTCGGCGAGTCCGGCGGGGGCGAGGGCGAGCAGCCGCAGTGTCCCGGCGGCGGCCGGTGGCAGCGAGTCGTGGACGAGCCGGAAGGCGCGGGCCAGCGGCCGGGCGCCGACGGGCTGGTCGGCGTCGTGCTGCTGGTCGCGCAGCTGCTTGGCGACGTCCGCGACCGACGCGCCGGGGCGGGCGGCGAGCCAGCCCGCGACCAGGGTCAGTGCGGCGGGCTGCCCCTCGCACTCCTCCGTGAGCGTCTCCGCGGTCCGCGGGTCGACGGTGATGCGGACCTGCCCGATCGTGCGGGCGAGCAGCTGGACGGCGGAGCCCGCGTCGAGTCCGCCCAGAGTGCAGGGGCGGACGCCGGGGATGCCGGTGAGAGGGCCGGTCGCAGTGGCGACGACCAGGCAGTCCGGGTTGTCCGGCAGCAGCGGATCGACCTGTTCGGCGTCGATCGCGTCGTCGAGCACGATCAGGGCGCGGCGCGCGGCGAACGCCTCGCGGACCATCCCGGAGAGTTCGTCCTCGTCGGCCCCCGGCGGGGCGGTGACGGAGAGGAGGTCCAGGAGCCCGCGTGCGGTGCGCTCCGGGGGGACGCGCTCACCCCCGGGTTCGGTGAGCGGGACCCGGAAGACCCCGTCGGGGTAGTCGCCGGGTTCGGCGAGGCGGCGGACGAGTTCGGAGGCGAGGGCGGTGCGTCCGGATCCGGGCCGCCCGGCGATGAGCAGGACCCGGGCGCGGGCTGCCTTGCGGCCCGCGAGAGTATCCAGACCCGCTCGCCCGACGTCTTCCTGAAGGGCTTTCAACTCGCGTTCGCGGCCGAAGAATTGGGCTGGCGAGGCGACAGGCGGTTCCTTGGCTCCCGCCGTCCCCGCCGCTCCGGCCGGGCCGTTGGTGTCCACCGCCTGATCGGTCACGGGCCACGCTCCACTTCACTGCACGCGGTTGCCCGCCGGAACTCCGGGCGGGACCTTTCGAGCGTAGTTCAGTGGTGCGTGCGATCACGGCCGAGCGCGGCGGTGAGGTCCCTCGATCGGATCAGCTTTTCGTACGATCGCCACCCTCGGCTCACGGGTCCGAAGGCCCGTTCGGCCGCACACCCACAGGCCCCGTTCGGCCGCGGCCCGTCGTGTCGCCCCCGTTCTGCCGTGCCCCGGCCGGCCCCGGTGAGGGCGGACCGGAGCCGACGGACCGTCAGGCCTCGAAGGGGCGGGCCGGCCAGGGCGCCTCGGCGGGCCGCAGCGCGTCCACACCGTCGCCCGCGAGGACCGCGGTCAGCGACAGGACGCCCACGACCAGGCAGTTGTTGTGCAGATCCCCGGCGAGGACACCCCGTACGAGCTCCTCCAGGGGCACCCTGGCCTGCTCCATGTCGGCCTCCTCCTCGGCGACCTCGAAGCGCTCGCCCTCGGCCTCGGAGAGGTCCCGGGCGAGGAAGATGCGCACGGCTTCGTCGCAGCCGCCGGGCGTGGTGTAGACGTCGGTCAGCACCCGCCAGTCCTCGGCCTTGACGTGGGCCTCCTCGTACAGCTCGCGCTGCGCGGCGTGCAGCGGGTTCTCGCCGGGGATGTCGAGCAGCCCCGCCGGGATCTCCCACAGCTTGTGGCGCACCGGGTGCCGGTACTGCCGCAGGACGAGGACCCGGCCGTCGTCGTCGAGCGCGAGCACGGCGACGGACCCGGGGTGGACCTGGTAGTCGCGGCTGTGGACGCTGCCGTCGGGCATCACGACGTCGTCGGTACGGACGCTGGTCTTGTTACCGGTGAACGGGGTCACCGTCGCGGTGACCTGCCACTCCTCGGGCGTGTCCTGGAAACCCATGTACGTCCTCCCACGAACAAACAGAAACCGGGGCACGCATCCCGTCAAGGATCCGAACCCCGGTCAACCGTATCGCCTTACGCGTCGGCGCCCGTCCCGTGCGCCGCGACCTTGCGCTCCACGGCGGCCTTCACCAGACCGGCGAAGAGCGGGTGGGGGCGGGTCGGGCGGGAGCGCAGCTCCGGGTGCGCCTGGGTGGCGACCAGGTAGGGGTGGACCTCACGCGGGTACTCGACGTACTCGACGAGCTTGTTGTCCGGGGAGGTTCCGGAGAAGACCAGTCCGGCCTTCTTCTCGAGCTCGGCGCGGTAGCCGTTGTTGACCTCGTAGCGGTGGCGGTGGCGCTCCTCGACGTACGGCTCGCCGGCGTACGCCTCGCGGACGAGGGAGCCCTCGGCGAGCTTCGCCGGGTACATGCCGAGGCGCATGGTGCCGCCCAGGTCGCCCGCGCCCTCGACGTACGCGAGCTGCTCCTCCATCGTCGAGATGACGGGGTGGCCGGTGGCGGCGTCGAACTCGGTGGAGTTGGCGTCGGTGATCCCGGCGAGGTTCCGCGCGGCCTCGATCACGATGCACTGGAGGCCGAGGCAGAGGCCGAGCAGCGGCACCTTGTTCTCGCGGGCGTACTGGATGGCGCCGACCTTGCCGACCACACCGCGCTCGCCGAAGCCGCCGGGGATGCAGACGGCATCGACGTCACCGAGCTGCTTCTGCGCGCCGGCCGGGGTCTTGCAGTCGTCGGAGGCGACCCACTTGACCTTGACCCGCGCCTTGTTCGCGAAGCCGCCGGCCCGGATGGCCTCGGTGACCGAGAGGTAGGCGTCGGGCAGGTCGATGTACTTGCCGACCAGGGCGACGGTGACCTCGTGGTCGGGGTTGTGGACCCGGTCCAGCAGGTCGTCCCAGGTGGTCCAGTCGACGTCGCGGAACGGCAGGTCCAGCTTGCGGACGACGTAGGCGTCCAGGCCCTCGGTGTGCAGCACCTTCGGGATGTCGTAGATCGACCTGGCGTCCTTGCAGGCCACCACGGCGGTCTCGTCGACGTCGCACATCAGCGAGATCTTGCGCTTGATGGCGGTCGGGACGTCGCGGTCGGCACGCAGGACGATGGCGTCCGGCTGGATGCCGATGTTGCGCAGCGCGGCGACGGAGTGCTGGGTGGGCTTGGTCTTCAGCTCGCCGGACGGGCCGATGTAGGGCAGCAGCGAGATGTGCACGACGAAGACGTTGTCGCGGCCGACCTCGTGGCGGACCTGGCGGACCGTCTCCAGGAACGGCAGCGACTCGATGTCGCCGACCGTGCCGCCGACCTCGGTGATGACGACGTCCACGTCGTCGGTCGCCATGCGGCGGATGCGGTGCTTGATCTCGTTGGTGATGTGCGGGATGACCTGGACGGTGTCACCGAGGTACTCGCCTCGGCGCTCCTTGGCGATCACGGTGTTGTAGACCTGGCCGGTCGTGACGTTGGCCGAGCCGTCGAGGTCGACGTCGAGGAAGCGCTCGTAGTGGCCGATGTCCAGGTCGGTCTCGGCCCCGTCGTTCGTGACGAAGACCTCACCGTGCTGGAAGGGGTTCATCGTGCCGGGGTCGACGTTGAGGTAGGGGTCGAGCTTCTGCATGGTGACCCGCAGGCCACGTGCCTTGAGCAGGGCACCCAGGCTGGAGGCAGTCAGACCCTTGCCGAGGGAGGAGGCGACACCCCCGGTGACGAAGATGTGCTTGGTCGTCGTGGATGTGGGCTGCATAGCCAAAGGGGGCTCCCGTGGTCGCGATCGTGAGGTGCGTGCCGGCATGCCGTACGGAGATTTCCGGAGGCGCCGTCGCTGCGGTTCGGGGGCCTCGTCCACTGTCGGGACGACCACCGGTCCACGGGCTACCAGGGTAACAGCGACGAGGAGAGGTCGCTTCCGGCCATGCCGCCTCATGCCGGAGGCATGGTCTCCCGCACGGCGGACACAAGATCGACACCTCCGTTTCAGGTCCCACCCATTCGCCCGTGACAGGCGACGGACAACTTGTGGACAGTCGCGCGGATCTCCCGGGTGCGTCGTATCCTGCTCGGACCACGCTGCCGAGTTGGCCGGCCCAGCGGCTCCACCCCAGCCCGCTCACCCGCGCAAGAGCTCGTCGGTTCTACTACAACGACCCCTTGACCAGCAGTAAGCGCCCTGCGGGGCGACATGGCCGTTCGACTGGAGACGCACGTGGCCGGGCGCATCGAGGATTACGCACTCATCGGAGACATGCAGACCGCAGCCCTGGTCTGCCGGGACGGCACAGCGGACTGGCTGTGCCTGCCCCGTTTCGATTCACACGCGATTTTCGCCGGACTTCTCGGTACCGAGGAGCACGGCTTCTGGCGGCTGGGACCCGCCCGCGCGGAGGGGGCCCAGGCCCCGGCGGCCGACCGGCGCCGCTATCGCGGCGACTCGCTCATCCTGGAATCGGAGTGGGACACACCCCGCGGCACGGTCCGCGTGACCGATTTCATGCCGCCGCGTGACGGTGCGCCCCAGCTCATCCGCATCGTGGAGGGTGTGAGCGGCCGGGTCCCGATGCGCTCCGAACTGCGGATGCGCTTCAGCTACGGACGGGTCACCCCGTGGGTGCACAAGGTCGACGGCCGTACGGTCGCGGTCGCGGGCCCCGACTCGGTGTGGCTGGACACGGACGCGGAGACGTATGGCCAGAATCTGACCACGTACTCCGACTTCACCGTGGCTCCGGGCGACCGGATCGCCTTCACGATCAGCTGGCAGCCCTCGCACCACGAGCCGCCCGGGGTGCCGGAGCCGGAGTCGTCGCTGGAGGCGACGGAGAGCTTCTGGCGCGAGTGGGTCGAGCAGTGCACGTACCACGGCCCCTACCGGGAGGCCGTCGTCCGCTCGCTGATCACGCTCAAGGCGCTGACCTACGCGCCGACCGGCGGCATCGTGGCGGCCCCGACCACCTCCCTGCCGGAGGACATCGGCGGCTCGCGCAACTGGGACTACCGGTACACCTGGCTGCGGGACGCGGCGATCACGCTCTCCTCCCTGCTCCGCACGGGGTACCGCGAGGAGGCCCGCGCATGGCGCGAGTGGCTGCTGCGGGCCGTCGCGGGCGACCCTGAGAACCTCCAGATCATGTACGGCATCGCCGGTGAGCGGGAGCTCGGCGAGGCGGAGCTGGACTGGCTGCCGGGCTACGAGAACTCCGGGCCCGTGCGTGTCGGCAACGGCGCGGCGAACCAGCTCCAGCTCGACGTCTACGGCGAGGTCACCGAGGCGCTGCACCTGGCGCACATGACGGGGCTGACCCGCAACGACTACGCGATGGGCCTCCAGCTCAAGCTGATCAGCTACCTGGAGAAGCACTGGGACGAGCCGGACGAGGGCATCTGGGAGGTACGCGGGCCGCGCCGGCACTTCGTGCACTCCAAGGTGATGGCCTGGGTCGCCGTCGACCGGACGATCAAGCTCATCGAGTCCGGGGACGCCGAGGGACCGCTGGAGCGGTGGCACCAGCTGCGCGACGACATCCACCGGGACGTCTGCGAGCGCGGCTACGACCCCGAACGCAACACGTTCACCCAGTCCTACGGGTCGAAGGAGCTGGACGCCTCCCTCCTGCTGATTCCGCAGATGGGGTTCCTGCCCCCCGACGACAAGCGGGTCATCGGCACGATCGAGGCGATCCAGCGGGAGCTGTCCACGGAGGACGGCTTCGTCCTGCGCTACCCCACCGAGGGCGACGACGCGGGCGTGGACGGCCTGGAGGGTGACGAGGGCGCGTTCCTGGCCTGCTCGTTCTGGCTGGCGGACGACCTGGCGATGATCGGACGGGTCGACGAGGCCCGGCGGCTGTTCGAGAAGCTGCTGTCCCTCCGCAACGACCTGGGCCTCCTGGCCGAGGAGTGGGACTCCGGCCTCCAGCGCCAGGTGGGGAACTTCCCCCAGGCGTTCAGCCATGTGCCTCTGATCGACACGGCACTGCGGCTGACGGCCAGCGGAGCGTACGTGGGCTGATCCGCGGGGCGTGGCAGGGCCCCTCAGGAACGGCCGATCACCCCGGCCGGGCCTACGATGGAAGGGTCCTGCCACGCCCTGCGAAGGGGGCTCCACATGACGCCCCGCACTGCGGCGGACGCCGCGCCGGCCCGCCTCGGGTCCGGTTTCGCCGGTGAGATCCACGTTCCCGGCGACCCGGGGTACGACGAGGCCCGGACCGTCTTCAACAGCATGATCGACCGCAGACCCGCGGTGGTGGCCCAGTGCGCCTCCGAGGCGGACGTAGCGCGGGCGTTGCGTTTCGCCCGGGACGAAGGGCTGGAGGTCGCCGTACGCGGCGGCGGGCACAGTGTCGCGGGCATGGCCCTGAGCGAGGGCGGTCTGGTGATCGACCTGCGGCGGATGCACGCGGTGGACGTCGACCGCGAGGCCCGGTCGGCCCGCGTCGGGGGCGGAGCCACCATGGGGGACCTGGACCGGGCCACCCAGCCGTACGCCCTGGCGACCACGGGCGGACGGGTCTCCACCACCGGTGTCGGAGGCTTCACGCTGGGCGGCGGGTCCGGGTGGCTGGAGCGCGCGTTCGGGCTGGCCTGCGACAACCTGCTGGCAGCCGACGTGGTGACGGCGGACGGTGGCACCGTCCGCACGAGCGCGCACGAGCACCCGGAGCTCTTCTGGGCCCTGCACGGCGGCGGCGGCAACTTCGGGGTGGTCACCTCGCTGACACTACGGCTGCACGACCTGCCGGCGATGAGCATCGCGCTGCTCCTGTTCCGTCCGGAGAACGGGCCTGAAGCGGTCCGCACCTACCGGGACGTGATGGAGTCCGCCCCGGACGCGGCGGGCGGGGCCGGCATCTACATCACCGGGCCGCCCGAGGAGTGGGTGCCCGAGGCCATGGTCGGGCGGCTCGTGTGCGCTGTCCTGGTCACCTACGCCGGGACGGAGGCGGAGCTGCGCGAGGTGGCGGCGCCACTCCTGGCGCTGGAGCGCGAGGCGGAGGTCATCACCGACATCCCCTACGCCGATCTGCAGTGCATGCTCGACGACCCGCCCGGCATGCGGAACTACTGGTCGGCGGAGTACCTGGACGGTCTGCCCGACGACGCCGCCGCGGCCTTCTGCGCCTGCGCCTCCACCCTGCCGGTGCCCTCCGGCTCGCAGCACGTCCTGTTCCCGATGGGCGGTGCGGTGGCCAGGGGGCCCGCCGACTACCCGCTGCCCTGGCGCGCCTCCCCGTGGGCCGTGCATCCGTTCGGTGTGTGGGAGGACGCGGCCGACGACGAGGAGGCCAAGCAGTGGGTGCGCCGGGTCCGGGGCGCCTTCCTGCCGTGGGCGAGCGGTGCGGTCTACCTCAACTTCATCGGACGCGAGGGCCAGGAGCGGGTCGTCTCCGGTTTCGGGGAGCAGGCCTACGAACGGCTGTCCCGCGTCAAGGCCCGCTACGACCCCGACAACGTCTTCCACCTGAACCACAACGTCAGACCGGCCGTGGCCGAGGTGTGACGCGCCCCGGTGCGGGCCGGTACCTTCCTGACCGGGGCGTTCGCGTCCCGCGTACACGAGGGCACGCGCGCGGACGCGCACGACGGGAAGCACGAGGCCGGATCCGGTGGAGACAGAAGGCGGGATCACCGTACGGCGGGCGCTGGAGCTGCCGGGGCTGCGCGGCGGGCTTCCGGAGGTGCTGACCTGCGAGGACCGGCTGGACCGGGTGGTGCGCTGGGTGCACGCGGGCGAGGCCCCGAACATCCCCGCTCTCCTCAAGGGCGGGGAACTGCTGCTGACGACGGGGCTCGGCCTCGGATCCCGCCCCTCCGACCAGCGCGTCTTCGTCCGGAAGCTGGCCGACCGGTCCATCGCCGCCCTCGTCGTGGAGCTCGGTCCGCGCTTCAGCCGGCTGCCCACGGCGATCGTGGAGGCGGCACGCACGGCGGGTCTGCCGCTCGTGCAGCTCCACCGCGAGGTGCCGTTCGTGGCGGTGACCGAGGAGATCCACACCGAGATCGTCAACGGCCACTACGCCCTGCTCCAGCGCGCGGAGGAGGTCCACCGGCAGTGCACACAGGCGGTCCTCGGCGGTGGCGGGGTGCCGCAGGTCCTGGGCATCCTGGCCGACTTCGCCGCGAATCCGGTCTTCCTGGAGACCCCGGACGGCAGGCTGCTGTTCGCCGCGGGCACCGGGACGGGGCCGGTGGGTGCCGACCCGCTACAGGTCTGGGAAGGACTGCGCGGGGCTCGCGCGGCCCGCGAGGCCCCGCCGGCCGGAGCGGTCCTGGTGGAGGTGCCGGGTGGCGGGCCGGGAACCGGTTCCGTGCGGGCCAGGCTGGTCCTGCTCGCCGTGTCGGGCCCGCTGGTGACGGTCCACCGGATGGCGGCCGAGCGCGCGGCGGGCATTCTGGCGGTCGTGCTCATGCAGGCCCGGCAGGAGGAGGAGGTGGCGGCCCGGGGACGCGGTGACTTCCTCACGGATCTGGCCGAGGGCCGGATCTCCCCCGAGGACGCTCCCGCGCAGGCCGGGGTGCTGGGGTTCAGGCCCGGCGGCCATCCGCTGCTGCCCGTGGTGATGCGGCTCGCCCCCGGACCGGCCTCCTCGGGCAGCTGGGCCCTGCCCGCCCGGACCGTGACGGAGGAGCTCGCCGCGGTGGGGGCGCCGGTGCTGGTGGGGGTGCGTCCGGTGGAGGGCAGGGTCCTGCTGCTGCTGGCTCTGCGGCCGGGGACGACACGCACGGCCCTCGCCGACCGGGTGGCGGCGGCACTGCGGGCCGGGGCGGAGCGGGCGGGCCTGGAGCGGGCCGGCGAGCGCACGCCGGTCGTCGTGGTGGTCGGGGCCGAGGGCGGCTGGGCGACGGCGGGAGCGGGGCTGCGGCACGCGGCCGAAGCCGCCTCCGCCGCGCAGGGGCTGGAGGAGCGCCCCTGGTACGACGCCCGCCGGCTGGACATCGATCTGCTGCTGTGGCGGCTTCGGGACCATCCGGATCTGGAGTCCTTCGTGGACCGGGCGATCGGGCCGCTGCGTGAGCACGACCGCACCTCGCGTCCGGCGTTGCTGCCCACGCTCGAGGCGTACCTCGCGCACGCGGGCCGCAAGGCCGAGGCCGCGCGCGACCTGCACCTCAACCGTCAGACGCTCTACAACAGGCTGGCGCGCATCGGTGAGGTGCTCGGCACGGACCTCGACGACCCGCAGTCGGTGCTCGCGCTGAGCCTGGCCCTGCGGGCCCGCCGCCACACCCGCTGACCCCGCGGGACCTCGCGCAACGCCGGACGGGCCGGCCACGCGCGCCCGGCGGGATCGGGAAGAGTTGCCCCGGCTAGGCGCGGTCCCCCGCCGGCGGCTGCGCCAGCTCGTCGTAGACGGAGAGCACATGGGCGATCGTGTCCTCCTCGGTCGGCCAGCCCGCTGCCCGGACGCGCCCGGAGTCGGCGAGCCGCTCCCGCCGCGCGGGGTCGTCGAGGAGGCCGACGACGGCGCCGGCCAGCGCCTCCGCGTCCCCGTACGGGACCAGCGCGGCCGCGTCGCCGACGAGCTCGGGCAGGCCGTCGGTCCGGGCGGCGACGAGGGGGACGCCGAGCCGCAGCGCCTCCCTGGCGAGCAGCGGCCCGCCCTCACCGTGGCCGCAGAGCACGGCGAGGTCGGCGGCCGCGAGGAGGTCGTCGATGCCGTCCGCGTCGTCGGCGAGGACGACGGGCAGCCCCTCCGCCGCGATCCGGCGCCGCAGGGCACCGGCCCGGTCGCCCTCCCCCACGACGGCCAGCAGGGGTACGGGGTCCAGCGTGCGCCATGCACGGGCGGCGTCCAGCAGGGCGTCCTGGCCGTGCTGCGCCACCGACACCAGCAACGGCCTTCCCGTCGCGCCCAGTTCGGCGCGCGCCTTGCCGTCGTCGGGGGTGCCGGCGAAGCGGCTCGCGGGGATCGGCGCGGGGGCGAGCCGGGCGTCCCGGGCGCCCCTGCGGCGCGCCCGGTCGACCAGCTCCCAGGAGGTCCCCAGCACGACGGCGGCCGCGCGGGCCGCCCGCCGCTCCAGGAACCGCAGCAGCCGGCCGCGCGCGCCTTCGGCATGGACTCGGGTGTGCCAGGTCATGACCAGCGGGGTGCCCCGGCCGCTGAGCGCGATCCCGGCGCGCAGGGCGGCGTGCAGACCGTGCGCATGGACGATGTCCGCGCCGGTGCAGGCGGTCCGGAGGGCGGCGACGGCCGCGGGGTCGCTGCGCCGGGGCACGGCGACGAAGCGGGCCCCGCTGCCGGGCAGTCCGTGGGCACGGCCGGAACCGGCGGGGGCGCAGACGGTGACCTGGACGCCGCGGGCGACCAGGCCCGCGGCGAGCGAGCTGACATGAGCGCTGCTTCCGGCACCGCCGTCCAGGACTTGGACCGTACGCAGCTGTGACACGTTGATCGGCTCCCGGGGCTCCCGAGTCGGTGAGGGGTACAGCGCCAAGGATGCCAGTCCGTACGCACGTTCCGGGACAGACGAAACGTTGTTCCCGTCGGTCCGTCGGAGGCGAGACGGCCCGCCTCACTCGCACGAGTGAGGCGGGCGGCGCGGAGTTGACGCGGGTGGGCCGCTATCCGTCGACCCGCGCGGTCTCCAGCAGTTCCTCGGCGTGCGCCCGGGCGGTCTCCGAGTCCTCCTGGCCGGCGAGCATCCGGGAGAGCTCCCGCACCCGGTCCTCGCCCTCCAGGACCGTGACACCGCTCCTGGTGACCGATCCGTCCACCGTCTTCTCGACCAGCAGTTGCCGGTCGGCGAAGGCTGCCACCTGCGGCAGGTGGGTGACCACGACGACCTGCGCGGACCTGGCGAGCTTCGCCAGCCGCCGGCCGACCTCGACGGCGGCCTTGCCGCCGACGCCCGCGTCGACCTCGTCGAAGAGGTACGTCGGCACGGGGTCCGAGCCTGCGAAGACGACCTCCACGGCGAGCATCACCCGGGACAGCTCGCCTCCGGACGCGCCCTTGGCGATCGGCCGGGGCTGGGCACCGGGGTGCGGCGCCAGCAGGAGCTCCACCTCGTCGGCGCCGGAGGGGCCGTAGAGCACGCTCCGGCCGCCGATGTCGATGCCGGACGCCTCGTCCGGGGCGTCGGTCTGCCGGATGGCGAACGAGACCCGGGCGTGCGGCATGGCGAGCGAGGCCAGCTCCTGTGTGACGTCCGCGGCGAAACGGGCGGCCGCCTCCGTCCGGGCGTCGGTCAGCTGCTGGCCGAGGGCGGAGAGCTCACCGCGCAGCGCGTCGCGTTCCGCCGTCAGCTCGCCGATCCGCTCGTCGTCGCCCTCCAGCTCGGTCAGCCGGGAGGCGCCCTCCTCGGCCCAGGCGAGCACGGAGGCGGTGTCCTGGCCGGCCTGGCCGTACTTGCGGACGAGCGCGGTGAGCGCGGCGCGCCGCTCCTCCACCGCCGCGAGCCGCAGCGGGTCCGCGTCCAGCTGGTCGGCGTATCCGGCGAGCTCCCCGCCCACGTCGGCGAGCAGGATCGAGATCTCGCCGATCCGGTCGGCGAGCGCGGCCAGCGCCGGGTCGTGCGCCCGTACGGCGTCCAGGGACCGTCCGGCGGCGGCGACCACCGTGGTGGCGTCGACCCCTTCCTGGTCCTCGGGATCGCCCGTGAGCGCGGCGTGGGCGAGGGCCGCCGCCGACGCGAGTGCCTCGGCGTGGCCGAGCCGCTCGGCCTCCGCGGCGAGTTCGGTGTCCTCTCCCGGCAGCGGCTCCACCGCGGCGACCTCGTCGAGGCCGAAGCGCAGCAGATCGGCCTCCTGGGCGCGCTCCCTGGCGCGGGTGGTCAGCTCGTCGAGCTCCGTGACGACCGCGCGCAGCCGCCGGTAGGCCGCCGCGTACGCGGTGTGCGGGCCCTCGACAGCGCCACCCGCGTAGCGGTCCAGTGCCTGGCGCTGCCTTGCGGGCTTGAGGAGTCCCTGCTGGTCGGTCTGGCCGTGCACGGCGACGAGTTCGTCGGCGAGCTCCGCGAGCACCCCCACGGGCACGGATCTGCCCCCGAGATGGGCCCGCGAGCGCCCTTCCGCCGACACGGTCCGGCTGACGATCAGCGCACCGTCCTCGACCTCGCCGCCCGCCTCCTCGGCCCGCAGCGCCACCGCGTCGCCCGGGGACACGGTGATCCGCCCCTCGACGACCGCGGCCTTGGCGCCGACCCGCACCAGGGCGGGGTCCGCGCGCCCTCCGAGCAGCAGCCCGAGGCTCGTGACGACCATGGTCTTGCCCGCGCCGGTCTCACCCGTCACCGCGGTGAAACCGGGTGACAGCTCCACCACCGCGTCGTCGATGACTCCGAGCGACCGTATCCGCATCTCCTCCAACACGGACATGACCTTACGAGGTCCGGGGCCCGGTGTGCGACGGACCCCGGTGACCGGTTCACTCACGCGGGTGTGAGCAGCGCCCCGGGGAGTCAGTGCGGAGCACCCCGCCAGCCCTGCACGGGCAGCGCGAACTTGGCCACGAGACGGTCGGTGAAGGAGGCCTGGTGCAGCCGTGCGAGGCGTACCGGGACCGCCCCGCGCCGCACCTCGACCCTGGCCCCGGCGGGCAGCTCGACCGTCCGGCGGCCGTCGCACCAGAGCACCCCGTGCGGGGTGTGGGGCTGGACCTCCACGGCCAGCACCGAGTCGGGCGAGGTCACCAGCGGCTTCGCGAACAGGGCGTGGGCGCTGATCGGCACCATCAGCAGCGCCTCGACCTCCGGCCAGACGACGGGCCCGCCGGCCGAGAAGGCGTACGCGGTCGAGCCGGTCGGGGTGGCGCAGACGATCCCGTCGCATCCGAAACCGGTGACCGGGCGGCCGTCGATCTCCAGCACGACCTCGAGCATCCGCTCGGGGGAGACCTTCTGCACGGCTGCCTCGTTGAGCGCCCAGTCGGAGTGGACGACCTCGCCGTTGCTGTGCACGAGGACGTCGAGCGTCATCCGCTCCTCGACCTGGTAGGCGCGTGTGACGACGCGGTCGACGACCTTGTCCAGGTCGTCACGCTCGGCCTCGGCGAGGAATCCCACCCTGCCGAGGTTGACGCCGAGCATCGGCACGCCCGAGGCGCGGGAGATCTCGGCGCCGCGCAGCAGCGTCCCGTCCCCGCCGAGCACGATCAGCAGTTCGCAGCCGTCCACGGCAGCCGGCGTCGCGTCCGTGACGGTCACCACCGACGCAGGCAGCGGCAGGTCCTCCGCCTCCACGGCCAGCACCCGGACGCCGAGGCCGCTCTTCAGCAGGCCCTGGACGACGAGCTCCGCGCTGCGGATCGCGGCCGGGCGGCCGGTGTGCGCCAGCAGGAAGACAGTGCGTTCCGCGTTCCCTGGTTGTGCCGCATGCGTCGTCAACGGGGCCCCTCCGCCACTGCACGGTCGACGTCCGCGGGATCCAGCTCAGGTGCGCCGGCCCGCAGCCACAGAAAGTACTCGACATTGCCCGACGGGCCGGGCAGCGGGCTCGCCGTGACGCCCTGGACGCCGAGGCCCAGCAGGCCGGCCCGGCGCGCCACCTCCCGTACGGCCTCGGCCCGCAGCTCGGGGCTGCGGACCACACCCCCGCTGCCGAGGCGCTCCTTGCCCACCTCGAACTGCGGCTTCACCATGAGCACCAGGTCGGCGTCCGGTGCGGCGCAGCGCGCGAGGGCGGGGAGGACCAGGCCGAGCGGGATGAACGACAGGTCGCCGACCACCAGGTCCACCTCCTCGCCGTCGATCTGCTCCACCGTCAACTCACGTACGTTGGTACGGTCCTTGACGGTGACGCGTTCATCGGACTGGAGGGACCAGGCGAGCTGCCCGTAGCCGACGTCCACGGCGACGACGTGGCGTGCTCCGGCCCGCAGCAGCACATCGGTGAAGCCACCCGTCGAGGCCCCGGCGTCCAGCGCCCGCCGCCCTTCGACCTTCAGCCCCAGGGGCGCGAAGGCGGCGATGGCGCCCGCCAGTTTGTGCCCGCCGCGCGAGACGTACTCGGGGTCGCTGTCGTCCTTGACGACGACGACGGCGGCGCTGGTCTCGACCTGGGTGGCGGCCTTGGTCGCGGTGTTCCCGCCGACCGTCACCCGCCCGGCCGCGATCAGCTGGCTCGCGTGCTCGCGCGAGCGGGCGAGCTTGCGGCGTACCAGCTCGGCGTCGAGGCGGCGACGTGCCACTCCTGCCACGTTCGGTTCAGCTCCTGTTGTCGTGCGTGGGCGTCGGTGCGGGTGCGGGCCGTGCGTCCAGCGCGGTCAGCTCGTCGCGCAGCCCACGGTGTACATCCTCGTACACCTCGGTGTGGCCGTCGGCCGCGAGGTGGTCCGCGTCGGCCAGCCGCTCCAGCCGCGCGTCGACCCCGGCGTGCCCGGTGGGGGTGCGCGCGACGCCGAGCGGCGCGGGCGGGGCGGAGTCGAAGGAGGGTGCGGGAGGCGCGGCGGGCGGTCCGGCGGCCGTCCCGCCCGCCTCGTCCCGCTGCTCCGTGTCCGGTCCCGGCGTCCAGTCGCTCATGCGGGAACGCTACCCCGAACGGCCGGTGTACCGTCGGTGACGATGGCGACCATGGCGGAGTGCCGCAGCGCACTCGACACACTTTCCGACAATCTGGCGGGGGCGGACGGCGACGTGCGCGGCGCCGCCGACCTCGACCGCTCGCTGAGCTGCCACATCAGGGATCTCGACGCGACGTTCACCGGACGGCTGGCGAACGGCCGGATCCGGGTGCTGGACACGCACGACGGCCCGCCCCGCGAGAAGGCCGAGATCCGGCTCGCGATGACCGGGGACGACCTGGTGGCCATGGTCGACGGCGAGCTGAACTTCGCGAAGGCCTGGGCCTCGGGCCGGGTCCGGCTGGAGGCGGGCTTCCGCGATCTGCTGAAGCTCAAGTCCCTGTTGTGACCCCGGCGCCCTGCAGGGCGGCCTCCGAGCGCCTCCTGCGGGAAGCGGGGACGACGAGCGGGGTCCCCGTCTCGGGGTCGTCGATGACCTGGCAGCGCATCCCGAAGACCTCCTCGACGAGCTCCGCCGTGACGACGTCGCCGGGCGCGCCCTCGGCGATGACCGCGCCCTCGCGCATGGCGATGAGGTGCGTGGCGTACCGGGCGGCGTGATTGAGGTCGTGCAGCACGGCGACCAGCGTGCGGCCCTGCGTCTCGTGCAGCTCGGCGCAGAGGTCGAGCACGTCGATCTGGTGCTGGATGTCCAGGTACGTCGTCGGCTCGTCGAGCAGCAGCAGCGGGGTCTGCTGGGCGAGGGCCATGGCGATCCAGACCCGCTGGCGCTGGCCGCCGGAGAGTTCGTCGACGTAGCGTTCGGCGAGTTCGCCGACGCCGGTCGACGCCATGGACTCCTTCACGATCCGCTCGTCCTCGGGCGACCACTGACGCAGCAGCCCCTGGTGCGGGTAGCGGCCGCGCGAGACGAGGTCGGCGACGGTGATGCCGTCCGGGGCGATGGAGGACTGCGGCAGCAGGCCGAGCGTCCTGGCGACCTTCTTCGCGGGCAGGCGGTGGATGGACTGCCCGTCCAGCAGGACGTCGCCGCCGCTCGGCTTCAGCATCCGGGAGAGCGCGCGCAGCAGGGTCGACTTGCCGCAGGCGTTGGGGCCGACGATGACCGTGAAGGAGTGGTCGGGGATCTCGACCGAGAGGTTCTCGGCGATGATCCGCTGGTCGTAGCCGAGGGTCACCGATTCGGCGGTGAGGCGCTGCATGGTCGTACTCCCGGGGTCTGTGGGGGTGGTCTCGGAGCTGTCCGGCGGCCCGGGCCTCATATGCGTCCCGCTCTGCGCTCGGAGACCAGGAGCCACAGCAGGTAGCAGCCGCCGAGCACTCCGGTGACCACGCCCACCGGGAGCTGACGGTCCCCGAAGGCGTTCATGGCCGTCCAGTCGGCGACGAGGAGCAGGGCCGCGCCCATGGCGGCCGCGGCGGCCAGGTTGGGGCCGGGCGCGCGGGTCAGCCGGCGGGCGACCTGCGGGGCGCTCAGCGACACGAAGACGATGGGGCCGGCGGCGGCGGTGGCGACGGCGACGAGGAGGACGGCGCTGCTGAGCAGGACGAGCCGGGTGCGTTCCACCCGTACGCCCAGGGCGTGGGCGGCGTCGTCACCCATCTCGATCATGCGCAGCGCCCGTCCGTGGCCGAGGACCAGGGGCAGCAGCACGCAGCAGACGGCCAGCAGCGGCCAGACCTGGGCCCAGTCCCTGCCGTCGAGCGAGCCGGTCATCCAGACGACCGCGCGGGTGGCGTCGACCAGGTTGGCCTTGGTGATCAGGTAATGGGTCGCGGCGGTGAGCATCGCGGCGGCGCCGATGCCGACGAGGACGAGCCGGTAGCCGTGCACTCCGCGCTTCCAGGCCAGCAGATAGACGGCGGCGCCGGTCAGCAGGCCCCCGACGACGGCTCCGGCGGCGACCGCGGTGGGACCGCCGTGGAAGAGCACGATCACGGTGAGGGCGCCGACCGCGGACCCCTGGCCGAAGCCGAGGACGTCGGGGCTGCCGAGCGGGTTGCGGGAGACGCTCTGGAAGACGGCTCCTCCGACACCGAGCGCGGCGCCGACGAGGAGCCCGACCAGGACCCGGGGCAGCCGCAGTTCCGTGACGATGAACTCCTGCTGGAAGGTGCCGTTGCCGAAGAGCGTGGTGACGACCTGACCGGGTGACATGGAGTAGTCGCCGCTGCCGATCAGGACCACGGCGGCGAAGGCTGCCGCGGCGACGAGCAGCGCAATCACGGCCGACGCCCGGGCGTCCACCCGGAAGGAGAGTCCGCCGGAGGTCCGTACGGCACGGACCGTCCTCGTGGTGTCCTGCGCGGCGCGGCCCGTGCCGGCGGGGTCCTCCGCGCCGCGGACCGTCTTCGTGGTGTCCTGTGCGGCCTTCACAGCTGGGCCATCCTCTTGCGTCGTACGAGGTGGATGAAGACGGGCCCGCCGAGCAGCGCGGTGACGATGCCCACCTGCAGCTCGGCGGGGCGGGCGACGACTCTGCCCACCACGTCGGCGCCGAGCAGCAGCACAGGGGCGAGCACGGCCGCGTACGGCAGGATCCAGCGCAGGTCGGGGCCGGTGATCGTGCGGACCAGGTGCGGGATCATCAGCCCGATGAAGACGATCGGCCCGCAGGCGGCGGTCGCCGCCCCGCACAGCAGGGTGACGGCCACCATCGCGAGGACGCGGGTACGGGTCAGGTGCGCGCCGAGCGCCTTGGCGGTGTCGTCGCCCATCTCCAGGGCGTTGAGCGGCCGGGCGATCAGCAGGGACAGGAGCACGCCGGCCGCGATGAACGGCCACACCTTGCCGACGGTCTCCGGGTTGGCGGAGGCCAGCGATCCCACGGTCCAGAAGCGCAGCCGGTCCAGCGCCGCCGCGTCGAGCAGCTGTACGGC
Organism: Streptomyces sp. NPDC055962; assembly: GCF_042270185.1. Taxonomy (NCBI): domain Bacteria; kingdom Bacillati; phylum Actinomycetota; class Actinomycetes; order Kitasatosporales; family Streptomycetaceae; genus Streptomyces; species Streptomyces sp. NPDC055962. The sequence goes on along the minus strand of NZ_JBHJYN010000005.1, from coordinate 5,619 downwards.
GTTGACGTAGCCGAACAGCGCCGCGGTGACCGCCGTGCCGGCGAGTGCCAGCCGTACGGGGTTCGCGGAACGGCTCCCGCCGAGCAGGTATACGGCCACGGACACGATCGCGGCGCCGCCGAACGCGAACCAGACGTACCCGGTCAGCGAGGTGACGCCGAGGAAGGAGATGGCCGAGACGACGGCGGCCGCGGCCCCCGCGTTGACGCCCAGCAGACCGGGCTCGGCCAGCGGGTTGCGGGTCAGCGCCTGCATCACCGCGCCCGCCAGCCCCAGGGCGGCCCCGACGATCAGCCCGAGCACGGTGCGCGGGATCCGCACGTCCCGTACGAGGACGTCGCCGTTGGTGCCCGAGTAGTGGAACAGCCCGTGCCACACCTCGGAGAGCGGGAGGGCCTTGGCTCCGATCGCGACACTCGCGAGGCACACCAGCACCAGCACGCTCGCGGCGACCAGCAGCCCCGCGGCACGTACCGCGTGGCGCCCTGCGCGCGCAGAGGTGTCCGGCACGGGCTCGGGACCGGGACTCGATTCGGGGGGACTCTGGACCAACACGTGGTTAGGTTAGCCTATCCTCGTATCATCTCAACTTCCCCGTACGGCAGGCGGTCCGCTGCCCTACAGGTCCAGTCCGGCCACGGCCTTCGCCGCGTCGAGCGCGCACGCGCCGTCCCCGGCGTGTGTCCACGCCGCTCCGCACAGGGCCCGCAGTCCGTCGATCGCGTCGCCTTCGCCCTCCAGCACGAGCGCGTCCCCGCGCACCGCGGCCGTCCAGCCGCCGCACCGGAATCCGCCGTCCTCCTCCGACACCTCGGGCTGCCCGGTGAGGAGCCCCCGCAGGTCCCGGTCCACGTAGGTCGGGCGGTACTTGGGCTCCGCCGCGATCAGCTGTGCCGCGTCGGTCACCCCGGTGAGCACGAGCAGCGAGTCCACGCCGCCGTTGTACGCGCCCTCGATGTCCGTGTCCAGCCGGTCCCCGACGACCAGGGGCCGCTTCGCCCCGGTCCGCAGCACCGTCTCGCGGTGCATCGGCGGCAGCGGCTTGCCCGCGACCTGCGGCTCGGCACCGGTCGCGATCCGCACGACCTCCACGGCCGCGCCGTTGCCCGGCGCGATGCCCCGGGCGCCCGGGATCGTCAGGTCCGTGTTGGACGCGAACCACACCGCTCCGCGCCTGATCGCGTACGCCGCCTCGGCGAACCGGCCCCACGGGAGATCGAGTCCGCCGAATCCCTGTGCCACGGCGGCCGGGTCGTCGTCCGCCGACTCCACCGGCACGAGACCGCGCTCGCGCAGGGCGACCCGCAGCCCTTCCCCGCCGATCACGAGCACCTTCGCCCCGGCGGGCAGCTGATCGGCCATCAGCCGGGCCACCGCCTGCGCCGACGTGATCACGTCGGAGGGATCGGCCGGAATCCCGAGCTCCGTCAGATGCCCGGCCACCGCGTCCGGCGTACGCAGCGCGTTGTTCGTCACGTAGGCCAGATGCATCCCGCCCTCACGGGCGGTGGACAGCGACTCGACAGCGTGGACGATCGCGTGCCCGCCGGCGTACACCACACCGTCGAGGTCGAGCAGAGCCGTGTCGTACGCCTCGCTCAGCGCCACGCCGCTCCCGAGCGGCCGGGACCTGTACTGCTCACTCATATGCCTGCGCTCCTCTTTCCATGCTTCTCCCCCGATCATCGCGCATCGCGGGAGCGCACATACGATGCCCGAATGAACACAACCGGGCCCGCCGTCAGCCGGGGACTGCGGCTGACCCCCTTCCGCGGACTGCGGTACGTCCCCGAGCAGGTCGGCAGCCTGGCGGCGGTGACCTCACCCCCGTACGACGTCGTGGTACGGCCCGACGGACTGCACCACCTGGAGTCCTCGGACCCGCACAACATCGTGCGGCTCATCCTGCCGCAGGCCGGCACGGCCGCCGAGCGCCACCGGCAGGCGGCCGACACCCTGAAGCGCTGGCTCACCGAGGGCGTCCTCGCCCCGGACCCGGAGCCGGTGCTCTACGTCTACGAGCAGCGGGCCGGCGACGTCCTCCAGCGCGGTGTGATCGGGGCGCTGGCCCTCTCCCCCGCCTCGGAGGGCATCGTTCTGCCGCACGAGGACGTCATGGCCGACGTCGTGGAGGACCGCGCCGACCTGATGCGCACCGCCGCCGCCCATCTCGAACCACTGCTCCTCAGCTACGCCGGTGACGGCGGGCCCGACGGCGCGACGGCCGTCATCGAGCGGGTGGCGGAGCGTCTCCCGCTCCTCACCACGACGACCGAGGACGGCTTCAGCCACCGCCTCTGGGCCGTGACGGATCCCGCGGAACGGGCGGAGATCGAGTCGGATCTGTCCCGGCGCCAGGCGCTCATCGCCGACGGCCACCACCGCTGGGCCACCTATCTCAGGCTCCAGAAGGAACAGTCCGCTCCTGGTCCGTGGGACTTCGGGCTCGTCCTGCTCGTCGACACGGCCCGCTATCCGCTGCGGGTGCGCGCCATCCACCGGCTGCTGCACCGCCTCCCCGTCCCGGAGGCCCTCAGCGCCCTCGACGGTCTCTTCCGCGTCCGGTCCGTCGACGGACCGCTGCCGCATGCGCTCGACGAGCTCGCCGAGGCCGCCTCGGAGGGCAACGCCTTCCTCCTCGCGGGGGACGGCGGTTTCCACCTGGTCGACCGTCCCGACGGACACCTGCTGGCCCGCACCGTCCCCGCCGACCGCCCGGCCGCCTGGCGCGCGCTCGACGCGACGGTGCTGCACTCCACGCTTCTGGACGCGGTCTGGAACATTCCCGACGCCCCGGAACACATCGCCTACATCCACGACACGGCTGCCGCGGTCGAGCAGGCCGAACGGCACGGCGCCACGGCGGTCCTGATGCATCCGGTGCGCGAGGACGTCGTACGGGACCTCGCGCGGCAGGGTGTCACGATGCCCCGCAAGTCGACCTCGTTCGGCCCGAAGCCGGCCACGGGCCTGGTCCTGCGGAGCCTGGACATCAGCTGAGGGCGCGGCCCTGACCGCAGAAGGGGCGGTACCCGACCGGGTACCGCCCCTTCCTCATGCCGAGCTCGTCGAGCGGACGTCAGGCCTTCGTGGACCCGTCCACGTCGTCGCCCCGGGCGTCGTCGTCCTCGTCGCCCTCGTCGTCGTCCTCGTCGTCGTCCTCGTCGAGGTGTTCCGCGTCCGTGTCGTCGGCGTCGTCCTGCTCGCCGACCTCCGCAGGCGCACCGGCCGGCTCGTCGTCCTCACCGAGCGCATCGACGAACTCGACACCGTCGAGCTGGGCGAGCCGGTCGGAAGCGTCGGTCGCGCCGTCCTTGTCGGCCTCCAGCGCCTTGCCGAACCACTCGCGGGCCTCGTCCTCGCGGCCTGCTTCCAGGAGCGCGTCGGCGTACGCGTAACGGAGACGCGGCGTCCACGAGTGGACGGCGTTGGAGGCGAGTTCAGGGCTCTGCAGCGTGACGATCGCGGCGTCGATCTGCCCCATGTCCCTGCGGGCTCCCGCGGCGACCAGACGCATCTCGACCTGTCCGGCCTTGTCCAGCTTCTGCACCTCGGGCTCACCGGCCATGGCCATCGCACGCTCCGGACGACCCAGCCCGCGCTCGCAGTCGGCCATCACGGGCCACAGTTCCACGGAGCCGGTCATCCGGCGCGACGCCCGGAACTCGGCCAGCGCTTCGGCGTACTTCTGCGTGGCGTACGCGGCGAAGCCCGCCGCCTCGCGCACCGCGGCGACCCTCGACGCCAGCCGAAGAGCGATACGCGAGTACGCGTACGCCTGCTCGGGGTCCTCGTCGATCAGACGGGCCACCATGACGAGGTTCCGTGCGACGTCCTCGGCGAGGGTCTTCGGCAGGCTCATCAGCTCCTGCCGCACGTCCTTGTCGATCTCGTCGCCGGTGACGTCGTCGGGAATGGGAAGCCGCTTGACGGGCTCACGGTCCCGGTCGTCCCGCCCCTGGTAACCGCCACGGTCGTCGCGGCCACGGTAGCCACCGCGGTCGTTGTCACGGCGCGGACCACGGTCGCGGTCGCCGCCCCGGTCGTCGCGGCGGAAGCCGCCGCCGGTGCTGCCGCCGCGGCTGTCGTCACGGCGGAAGCCGCCGGGACGGTCGTCGTCACGGCGCGGACCACGCGGACGGTCGTCACGACGCTCGAAGCCACCACTCGGACGGCCACCACGGTCGTCACGACGCTCGAAACCGCCACCGGGACGGCCACCACGGTCGTCACGCTGGCCACCGCGGTACCCACCGCGGTCATCGTCCCGACGCGGAGCACGGTCATCGCGACGGAAGCTGCCCGACCGGTCGTCATCACGACGGGGAGCACGGTCACGGTCGTCACGACGGAAACCACCGCCGGAACCGCTACCGCCACGGTCGTCGCGGCGGAAGCCGCCGCCGGTGCTGCCGCCGCGGCTGTCGTCACGGCGGAAGCCGCCGGGACGGTCGTCGTCACGGCGGGGACGGTCGTCACGACGCTCGAAACCGCCGCCCGGACGGCCGCCACGGTCGTCACGGCGGAAGCTGCTCGACCGGTCATCGTCACGGCGCGGACCACGGTCGTCGCGGCGGAAGCCGCCGCCGGTGCTGCCGCCGCGGCTGTCGTCACGGCGGAAGCCGCCGGGACGGTCGTCGTCACGGCGCGGACCACGCGGACGGTCGTCACGACGCTCGAAGCCACCACTCGGACGGCCGCCACGGTCGTCACGACGCTCGAAGCCACCGCCCGGACGGCCACCACGGTCGTCACGACGCTCGAAGCCACCGCCCGGACGGCCACCACGGTCATCACGACGCTCGAAGCCACCGCCGGGACGACCACCACGGTCATCACGCTGGCCACCGCGGTACCCACCGCGGTCATCGTCCCGACGCGGAGCACGGTCATCGCGACGGAAGCTGCCCGACCGGTCGTCATCACGACGGGGAGCACGGTCACGGTCGTCACGACGGAAACCACCGCCGGCGCTGCCACCCCGGCTGTCGTCACGACGGAAACCACCGCCGGAACCGCTGCCACCCCGGTCGTCGCGGCGGAAGCCGCCGGGACGGTCGTCGTCACGGCGCGGACCACGCGGACGGTCGTCACGACGCTCGAAGCCACCGCCCGGACGGCCACCACGGTCGTCACGCTGGCCACCGCGGTACCCACCGCGGTCATCGTCCCGACGCGGAGCACGGTCATCGCGACGGAAACCGCCGCCGGTGCCGGCACCACGGTTGTCATCACGACGAGGGCCACGGTCACGGTCGTCGCGGCGGGGTGCGCCGCGGTCGTTGTCGCGTCGCGGTGCACCGGCCCGGTCGTCACGGCCGCCTCGGAAGCCGCCCCTGTCACCGCCGTCCCGGCGACGCGGCTCGCGCTCCGGACGGTCGTCGGAAGAGTTGGTGGACATGGGGGTGACTCCTGTCATCGGGTACCACAGACATTCTCGCGCAGCCGACCATCCGACGCGCTTCGGAAAAACAAAAAGGGCCCTCGGCCCCAGCATGAACGCTGGGACCAAGGGCCCTGAAAGATTGTTCGGCGGCGTCCTACTCTCCCACAGGGTCCCCCCTGCAGTACCATCGGCGCTGAAAGGCTTAGCTTCCGGGTTCGGAATGTAACCGGGCG